>PLUL01000042.1 GCA_003164895.1 Bacteroidota bacterium
AAACTAATTCAGTTTTGATATGGATTTAAATAGTTCTTAACTGTAACCTATTAGTTCCTATTGGTTCTTAATGGTGGGCTATCAGTTCTTTAATGGGATATATATGATTTAGTCTAGTCCTGATACCAGTATGGGCAAATGCAGCAGCTCATATCCACGCAAATGTGAAAAAAGATTCGACAATAGAGCATACATCAATATCTGACAGTTTGTTCTTTGGGATTGTGACAGTATGATTATTATTATTTATATAATGTAAATTAAATAACATCTGTATCTTTGTGTTATGAATACCTGACAATTTGTTCCTTAATACTGTCAAGGTATGATTGTTGTTATTTACCACCACGCTGATAAATAACATTTGTATTTTTGTATCTCCGTATCTTGATGTCATGAAAGCAGTAAAAAAAATAAGTGCGCCCAGGAAAATCACCGTCCGTTTCTTTCTGCAAAAGAAAGTGCAGCCGGAGGCGTCCATGCTTGGAAACGGAAAAGAAAGACCTGCCTATCCGCTTTATCTGTATATCACGTATAACCGCAGGAACATGCAGTTCAAAAGCAATTATGGTATGTTCTATACGGATATGAAAGATGTGGAAGACACAGACAAGGGGCTGATGGCTTTTGAAGAAAAGCTTATTACAAAGGTGATCCGTTACGAAATCTCCCTTTTACGTGGTAAAGACGAGTACGATATGAAAGGACTGAAAGACAAATACGAGGTATACGCCACCTCTATACACAGCGTACTCGAAACCTATCTGAAACCCAAGTTAAGATCAGCAATTTTAAAGACCAATAACGAATTACAACACGCTCTAAACTTAAATACTGATTATTACCATAATACAGTATTGCGTTTATATAAGGCAGCGAGCTTGGTATTCGATAATTTTTTTAAGGTTCTGGACAAAAATCTGCGTGATGAAATAGAAACATATCAAAAGTTAAATGAATTACTTCCCCGCATAACCAAATATGACTTCCCCACTGTCATAGATTGGTTGGATGGCAGCTATAAAAAAGAACTGGGTCTATTTTTAACGAAGGTGTTTAAACACAAGCCGCAGTTTATCAGCAGCATTCATAAATTAATAGACAGCGCTGTGGAGGCAAAAATCAAAGCAATAGAAAAAATTGAGCAGAAATACGCTCAGGCAGCTAAAAAGAAGAAAGAAACGAAGAAAAGGCAGTAGGGAGAAGCATATTTTTTTTACACAATATGTTATTAATATATATAAATATAAATAACAATATAGAAAATGAAAGCGAAAGAAATGAGAGGGTAGTATGGAACAATCATTAGGTATAGCGGTAACACTTGGGATGAATACAAAAAACAACCCTATCATATAAACCATAAAAACCAAAACAACATGAGCACAGAAGAAAAACAAATCGTTGATGTTCCCTGCGATGTGATGCAGGACATAGTAAGGATCATTCTCGGAAATGATTTTGAACATCTCATCACAGATGTAAACGGAGAAGGAAATACCGTTCGCATGAAAATTCCTGTTCCACCTGATTAAAAGATTGCACTGAATTTTTTGACGGAGCAAAACTGGAAAATATTCTATCATTCATCGAATCAAAATTAAAACTACAAACTATAAAACTATAAAACTATAAAACTATGCACATAGAATTTTACAACAGCCAGCGGTTGGATTTTATAAAACAACTGCTCACCAACAGCGTGGAGAACTCAAAAGCCCCACAGGATTATGAAATCCGGGTAGATGGTATGAGGGTTGTTCCGCGCACAAACAATCCTGAGCTATTTGATAACTACGAGGATTTTATAACAGAACAGACGCGCAGTGTACTTGTGATGCTTTATGAAGGTGTTTCCCGAAAAAACACCAAATACCTCTTCCATCTTAAAGAAGAAGATATGCCCAAAGCGCAGGAGAAAGGACTCGGCGAAACGGAAGTCGAAAAAATGATCAGCCAGCGACTTGAGCAGCAGGAACAGAAATGGAAACAGGAGCAGATGGAAAAAGAACTCAAGGAACTGAAGGAAGAACAAAAGCAAAATGAAAAGGACTTTGAAAAGATAATCGCCCATAATAAAAAATTAGAAGGAGAACGCAGCCTCGAAGACATGCAATGGGGAAAAATCATAGGTATGGCAGGTGATACCCTGCTAAAAAGCAACACAAAATTTCTTGCCAAAATTCCCGGAATGTCAGGACTTGCAGGAATCATTGAAGCAGATAATTGTACAGGACAAAATTCGACACTAATAGCATCGGGAGGTACAAATTATTCTTGGAGCAATGGTTTTACAAGTTCACAAATTATTGTAAGTCCAACTTCTAATACAACCTATACTGTTTCCGTGTCAAATGGTTTATGTACTTCCGATACTAATATTTCAATTCTTGTAAATCCGTCTCCTATTGCAATTATTTCTGGCAATACAAAACTTTGTTTAGGACAAAACACAACACTCGCTGCCTCGGGAGGAGGAAATTATTTGTGGAGTAATGGAGAGACAAACAATTCGATTTTCATTACTCCAACAGCTTCAACAAATTATTTTGTTACTGTAACAAGTACAAATGGATGTGCCGATACTGCAAATGCAAATATTGTGATAACTCAAATGCCTGTTGCTACGATTAATCCGAATACAACTATTTGTGAAGGAACTATTATTACTCTTAATGCCGGAGGAGGAACAACCTATTTGTGGAGCAATGGGCAAACCAACACTTCTATTTTGGCGTCCCCTTCCACAAGTACAACTTATTCTGTTGTTGCAGCAAATGGCAATTGTAAAGATAGTATAGCTACAATTATTACTGTTAACCCTAATCCAATTGCAAGTATTTCCAGCAACATAAATATCTTTCAAGGACAGAGTGCTATACTAAACGCAAGCGGAGGCAATATGTATTTATGGAACAATGGGAATACAGATTCTATAATTACTGTAATGCCCAATGCGACAACAAAATATTGTGTAACTGTTACTGATACCAGTATTAATCGTTGTACAGATACAGCTTGTGTCACCGTGTTTGTTGAATCACCATGCGACACAGCAGGCACTTTTTTCTTTCCAAATGCTTTTTCACCCAACAACGATGGAGAAAATGATGCACTTAAAATTTATTATAACGAAATGAATTGTATTTCAACTTTGCATTTGATTATTTATGACAGATGGGGAGAACTAATTTATGAAACATCGGATAAGAATTTTTCATGGGATGGAACTTACCCTGGCAAACCATTAAACACACAGGTGCTGGCTTACCATTTAACCGTTGGATTTACAGATGGTAAAGCAATAAACAGGAAAGGGAATGTTAGTTTGGTGAGGTAAATTCAGCGGTGGGAAAAACAAATCGCGGGCTTACCAAAGGACCAAAGTGTGCGGATGTACTTTCAATTCACATGTCAAATAAAGAATCTCTTTCTTATGTAAAAGAAAAATAATAATTTAAAAACCATGATCTTTTCAAATCATGGTTTCAATGAAGAAAGGAATTATTACATCATCCCTTCATCCCCGAAAGAGAAATAACCATCGGTGGTTAGCCTCACGAGGCACACGAGATAAAACCATCCTAAAAGCAAATCTGATACCTTTGATACAGATTAATAAAATTATTTTAAGGGGAATATTTACTACATATATTACCTTCGTACTATGCCAACGTGGAAGAAAATAGATCAACTCCTTAAGGAGTACCGCTCGTTAAACATTGATGATGCTTACAACCATGATCTGTTTAACAGAGTTGCTATTACATTTCATTCAACATCTATCGAAGGCTCTACCCTTACTCAGGTAGAAGCTGAAGTACTGATCGAATCCGGGCTGCCCGCTAAAGGCAAACCCCTTGAACATAGCAACATGGTCAAAGACCATTACGATGCCTTAGTTTTTGCCTGTAATGAAGCGAAAAAGAAAAGGGTGATTACTTCCGAGTTCATTCAGGAAATTGCAGCCCATGTAATGAAGTCCACAGGGGGCATGGTTAACCAAATGGGAGGCAGCTATGATTCTTCAAGAGGTGAACTGCGTAAAGGCTCCGTGATGGCAGGTTCAGCCATGTTCCCTGAATACAAGAAAGTTCCCGATCTGCTAAGTAAATTCTGTACTATCATCAGCGATCAGAATAAGTCAGTTAAGTCCACAAGCGATATACTTAGGCTCAGTTTTCTTGCGCATTTTCATCTTGTCAGCATACACCCTTTTGCTGACGGCAATGGTCGTACTTCGCGCATCGTAATGAACTTCATGCAAACTCTGCATAACTTACCTATGGGAATCGTTCATAAAGATGAAAAGGCAAACTACATCTTGGCATTGGAAGAAAGCCGAAAGGCTGAAACGCCAGCTCCTATCATAAACTTTTTAGCAAAAGAATATGCCCGGTTTTTAGAAGAACAAATCAGCCAGACACAAAAGCAAAGCAAGGGTTTTTCATTCATGTTTTAGAAGTCTGCAATGTCACAACGAAGTGGTTTTTTTTATAAGAGGGCTTTATGCCCCTTTCATTTTTAAGGTAAGAACTATTACATCATCCCTTCATCACCGAAAGAGAAATAACCATCGGTGGTAAGAATCAGGTGATCTAGAACCGGGATTTCCAATAATGCTCCGGCTTCTTTAAGTTTTTTGGTTAAGTTAATGTCTTCGTTACTTGGTTTTAAATTCCCGGATGGGTGATTATGTGCGAGAACCAGGCTTGATGCCAGGGATTTCAAAGCGATGGAGAAAACAAGCTTTGGATCAACAACGGTTCCGCTCATTCCTCCTTCAGATACTTTGTACCATCCTAATACTTTATTGGCTCGGTTTAAAAGAATTATATAGAATTCTTCTTTGAATTCCATTCCGCTGCTCCATATTTCTCTTAATATGGATTCAGCGTCTTTTGAAGTTGTGATCTTTCTGCGCTCAGAAGCTTTTATAGTTGTTCTGTACGATACTTGGATTTCTGCTAAGTTGTAATTCAGTAGGTTCGGTTGCATAATTTTTAGGTTTTAAAATTTATGCCCGATGCCATACAGCAGAACTTGAAGGAATTCCAAAAGGAAATTGGAATACCAAACGCGGGTTTGTGAGCGCCCCGATCTTTATCGGTGGACGCTACACAAAGCCTGTCGCGCGGATATGCCGAGAAATCTTTTGGAATCCGAGACTGTGATGCAGAAAGGGATTTTGTAGTATGAAATCACTTTCAAATCATCCTGAAAGGATGCTGTGACCTTTGCATATAATTTAAAAACCTAAACAACAGAACCGACACAACTTAGCGAAAATCAGCAGTGGGGAAAATTGATTTATGAGTTCTAAAGATTCTTATTTTTGACTATGAGAATTTTCAGATTTAAAACAAATATCTTTAAATCTGATCTGGAAAAGATTGGAAATATTCTCAGCCAGTACAAAGGAATAAGATGGAAAATAGATAATGATAGCAAAAACAATGTGCTTCAAGTGGATGGTTACGGAGTAACACCACAAGAAATAATTAAAACCATCAAAGCCGCAGGATTTGAGTGCCAGGAATTGTGATTTCATGAATTCAAAATAAAGAGTTATTTTTGTTTATGACAAAAGCTGAAATAGTCGCAAATATTTCCGAAAAGACTGGCGTAGAAAAAAAGGAAGTTATGGCTATTATTGAGGCATTCATGAGCGTTGTAAAGAATTATATGTACGAAGGAAAGAATATTTACCTCCGCGGCTTTGGAACATTACACATAAAAAAACGGGCAAGAAAACCCGGGAGAATTATTTCACGCAATACTACGATCATGATTCCTGCTCATAATATTCCGGCATTCAAACCTTCCAAATCTTTTGCCAGAAAACTGATCAAAAGCCAACCGGTTGTTGAGTAGTTTTAATTTGTTCTATAAGTTATCTTATATTAAATTGCTGAAAATCATATATATAACTCACCTCTCCCTACTAAAACATTATATTAAATTGTAATTTAAACGTCATTGCTTCTCTATAATGATGTAGTATTTTTATTACATTAACTGCTATAATAGGCATTAATGTAGTATTTTTATGACATATTTATAAGATTGCATTCAAAATTTAATTACATTTGATTAAGTAGATTTGTAGCGCAAACGCTACATTAACAATTAAAATGAATTATAATGTCAGATATTTCTAACAAAAGAGATTGGTATAGCATGAGCGAAAGTGCTATTATCATGGAGCTTGCTGATTTTATAAAAGAAAAACGGTTAAAAAAGAATTACAAGCAAAGCGAACTGGCAGAGATGGCAGGAATTCATCGGGTTACTTTAAGCCAATTCGAACACGGTATACGCAGTGTTTCTCTTATCACTTTTATTCAATTGCTCAGAGCTCTTAATGAACTTGAAATACTTAATATTTTCAAGATACCAACTATAATAAGTCCACTGCAAATGGCTAAGCTGGAAGCAAAAAAGCGACAAAGAGCTTCGCCAATAAGAAAGTCCATAAGAAAAAAGATGAGAAGTCAGATGATAGGTAAAAAAATACCGTTTTTAAGTAAACGAAAAAAATGATATGAAAACAGCTACAGTGAAAATATGGGATCAACCCGTTGGCGCGGTACTTTGGGATGATAGCAGCCAATCGGGTACATTTGAATTTGAACCTAAGTTTGTAAAGAACGGATTAGATCTTGCACCATTTATGATGCCCATAGCAGAATTAAAAAGAGGGGACACTCTTTTCGAGTTTAAGCAGCTAAATAAAGAAACCTTCTATGGATTACCCGGTCTATTAGCAGATGCATTGCCAGATAAATATGGCACTACCCTATTAAACGCGTGGCTTGCATCGCAAGGAAGATCGCCAGGAAGCATGAATCCGGTCGAACGTTTATGTTATATGGGTACGCGAGGTATGGGCGCACTTGAATTTGAACCGAATAAAAATCATGAAAGCGCTGTTAAGGTGGAAATAAAAAGTTTGGTGGAAATGGCCCAGCAGATATTGGGACAGAGAAAATCGTTCACCGTTAATATAAAACCGAATGTAAAAAAGGGACTTGAAGATATTATACGAGTCGGATCATCGGCAGGAGGAGCAAGAGCCAAGGCGATTATTGCTTACAATCCAAAAACAAAAGAAGTGCGTTCAGGTCAGGTAGCGGCACCCAAAGGATTTAGTCATTGGCTGATTAAATTTGACGGAGTTAATAATGCGGCATTGGGAGATCCTGCAGGATATGGTCGCATTGAGTTAGCTTATTATCATATGGCACTAGATTGCGGAATAGAAATAAGTGAATCGCGGTTACTGGAAGAAAACGATCGTGCGCATTTTATGACCAGGCGTTTTGACCGAGTAAATGAAAATGAAAAATTGCATGTGCAATCTTTATGTGCGATGCGCCACTTTGATTATTCGATGGTAGGTGCTTACGCATATGAGCAGGCGTTTCAGACGATACGCTCATTGAAATTATCTGTTACAGCAACAGAGCAGCTTTACAAACGCATGGTGTTTAACGTAATTGCAAGAAATTTAGATGATCATACTAAAAATATTTCCTTCATAATGGATAAAACCGGTACATGGAGTCTTGCTCCGGCATTTGACTTAACTTATTCCTACAATCCTGATAGCGCCTGGGTACGCCAGCATAATCTATCAGTAAATGGAAAGACAAAAGATTTTACAAAGTATGATCTTTTAAAAGTTGGAAAAGAAATGAATGTGAAACATGCGAAAACGATTTTAGAAAAGGTATTAGCGGTGGTAAAGAAATGGTCTGTGTATGCAGAGCAAACAAAAGTTAAGGATATACAGATAAATAAAATTGGCAAAACTCACTTAACTAATTTATAGTAGGCTCGTTCATAGTTAATTCATCCCACCTCTTCCCTATTTACTTTATATAAAATTGTACACTCGGTGGATATTAATTATTCAAATCAACCTGGCGGATGTAATCTGCAAAAAGTTCAACCTTTTTCATATCGCTTGGATTGAAAAGAAAAGATTTTACATCATTTGCCACTTGTTTCATATTAAGTTTTTTACAACGATCCAAAAGTTTTTCTTTTAATTGCTTTTCATTCTTTATGCCGGCTTTCTGCTGTAAGTATTTGTAATTCGGTTTTGTCATTGAAAGCAAAAACATAATATCAAAGAAATCTCTTCCTTTGGGTTGTTTACGATTAAGTGAAGCAAATATTTTCTGCGAAAGAAGTATGTCTTTGGGAGTGGTCAACACTGTAGTAAAAACATCAAATTTATTAAGGATAAATGTTTCCGGTATAAATTTGAAATGCTGTGGTTCCGCATCAAGCTGAATAAGTATTTTTTCTTCCTCGTATCCTGACAGTCCCTCGTTGAAAAGCAAGCCAGGGAATTTGATATGACAGTGAAATGCCCCGCGTGCCACTATTTTGAATTCCACCTTATAGCCTTCCCTTTCCAAACCTTTTTTTATTTCTTCCGATATATTTCCAAAGGATCGTTCACTTAGTTTCAGCGTATCAAAATCAAGGTCTTCCGAAAATCGGGTATTATTATGAATGATGCGTAGGCAAGTGCCTCCAAGAAAGCAAAGTTTTTGCGCGTATTTGCTTTCAAAAACCAATTCAAGAATTTTGTGCTGGAGGTATTCCCTTAGAATGAACCGTTTGAATGGCCGCAAATTTTCCGGGTATGATTTTTCTATTTCCTTTAAGCTAAGCATTTTTGATAAATTTAAGTAATGCCCCTACTCTACTCTCCAATGATTTATTTTTGAAAAGTGCGAGATAAGAATACAAGTGTTTTTTTGTAATGATAGTCTCGAATGGATCAACATTTATTCTCAGTTCAAAAAATTCATCCGGTGTGTTTATCTTTTGATTGAGATACAAGTAATCAAGAATCGCTTTTTCCGGTTCTGCCAATTTTGCTTGTGAATTATCGGTAGGAATAAGTTTATATCCAAACATCAGTTCCGGTTTCAAATGGCGATAGCTGAATGATCCTATAGGGGTTTTGAACGAATTTGTTTTCAGCGAAGTGGCGGATGTGATAGAATAAACACCTTCCGGTATAAGCCCGTGCCGTGACAATGCTGATTCAAAAGAAATATAAGACGGGGAATAAATTTTATTCGCTATGAAAAATAATTCTTGTTCGCTTAGTTTAATATCAGCAAAACAATACCATCGGTTTATAATTTTACGAAGATACCCCTTGTCTTGCCACCATACCAATTGCTTGCTGTCAAAGTGTTTCTCTGTTTTCAGTACATCATTTACCGAGAAAACTCCGAGCGGTTCAAATTGTTCTCTAAAATGTTGGTATTGCATTCGTTTCCTTTTTTTACCAAATTTAGTAATTTTTGGAAACGTGGCAAGTTTATAAAAACATTACTATATCATGTGTGATTATAAAAAATAAGCCCCACGGAGTACGCGGGGCTCAAGGTTTTCACCTTCGGCATATAGCCTTATTGTGATAAGATAATTCAAAGAGGGATAACTCGTTGATTTCTTAAGGCAAAGATAAAAATCATTTCACACCTCGTAATTCTTTTTTACTTTAGCCCTTCATAATAAAAATCTATTTCAATGGCTAAAATACTTGGGCTTGACTTGGGAACAAATTCTATCGGATGGGCAGTAATTGATAACAATAAAGAAAAAACAGAACTGCTTGACAAAGGAGTACATATTTTCTCTGAAGGAGTTAAAATTGAAAAAGGCATAGAAAGTTCAAAGGCTGCCGAGCGTACACAATATAGAAGCGCGAGAAGAATTAAATTCAGAAGAAAACTCAGGAAACAGAAAACATTGGAAGTGCTTATCGAGAATAAGATGTGCCCTCTTACGATGGTGGAATTAAATGAATGGAGAAAAAATAAAACTGCTTATCCTACAAATCCCGAATTTATAAAATGGTTAAGAACAGATGAACGAACTGGTATTAATCCTTATTATTTCCGAGACAAAGCAAGCAAAGAAAAACTTCTTCCTTTTCAATTAGGAAGAGCATTTTACCATCTTGCCCAGCGCAGAGGCTTTTTAAGCAACCGATTAGACCAAGGCGATGAGGGCTTGACAGAACAATTAAGAAATGAATTACTTCGAACAATTGATACGGAAAGTAACTCCGATGATTTGAATGTGATGCTATCGACATTATTTGATAGTAATAAAGAGGAAGAAGACAAAGCAGTCAGGAAACTTATTCGGTCTGTTGAGAAAATTCAAAAAGAAAATAATAACAAATCATTTGATGAGTACAAAGATTCCCTATCAAAATTCCTGAACAAAAAGGAGAATCTTGGTGCTGTAAAAAAGGGCATTGCAGATATTTCACAAAAAATGAATGAGGTACAATGTGAAACATTGGGACAATATTTTTATAAACTATATCAGCAAAAAGAAAAAATAAGAACTCATTACACAGCAAGGAATGAACATTACTTGGCTGAATTCAAAAAAATATGTGAGACACAACAAGTGCCAGCAGAATTATGCAAGGAACTTGAAAAAGCTATTTTCTATCAACGTCCTTTGAGATCTCAAAAAGGACTTGTTGCCAAATGTTCATTTGAGAAAAAGAAGCCACGCTGCCCTGTTTCTCATCCGGCATTTGAAGAATACCGAGCGTTACAGTTTATAAACAGCATCAAGGTTGGCGAAACAGAAAAAGTCAAGAAAGAGTTTCTCACCAAAGAAGAACGACAAATAATTTGGCATAAGTTTACAAGAAAAAGTAAACCTAATTTTGATTTTTCCGATATATCTAAAGTTCTAACTCCAAAAGGAAAAACAAGATATTTCAACTATACCGATTTTACTTCTGTTAGCGGTTGTTTTACTATTGCACAACTGATAAATATTTTTGGTGAAAGCTGGAAAGAATCTATTTATGAAAAATACACAAACAAGGATACTAAGAAAGGAAAGAAATCCATTGAAGATGTTGTAACTGATATTTGGCACGTTCTTTTTTCATTTGATGATAAGAATGGAGAAATTAAAAAATGGGGAGAAGAAAGATTAGGACTTGATTCTATGCATGCAAAAAAGTTCAGCGCAATAATTCTAAAACAGGATTACTCCAGTTTAAGTTTAAAAGCAATTAATAAAATCCTTCCTTATCTGCGTGAAGGGTTGATCTATTCCTATGCTGTTTTTCTTGCTAATATGGAAAATGTAGTTGGCAAAGAAATATGGAGCAAACCGGAAAACCAAAAAATAATCAGAGAAGCATTAATACAACTCATTGAAAATTTCAATGAAGAAAAGCAATGCGAAGAAATTGTAAATGATTTGATTGCTGGATTTAAGAAGGAATACAACAACTCACATAAAGAATACAAATTAGACGAGCAGGATAAAAAAGAAGTAAAGAAAAAGATTTTCGCAGTTTTCGGAAACATACGATTTGAAAGTTTTAATCCTGAAAAACAAACAGGGATAATAAATTTAATTGAAACAAAATTAACAGAACAACTCCGCAAATACAGGGGTGAATTTATTAAATCAAAACGATTAGATGAAAAGATTGCTGAGTTTCTAAAAGACAATTTCAGCTTATCAGACGATGCTCTTTCAAATCTATATCATCCATCTGATATGGAAACTTTCAAAACACCAAAACGTGCAGATGACGGGAAATTATATCTGGGAAGCCCAAAGATTGCTTCAATTAAAAATCCTATGGCTATGCGCACCATGCACCAATTGCGCAAGCTGGTGAATACACTCATAAGCGAAGGATCCATTGATGAAGAAACCAAAATTCATATTGAACTTGCACGAGAATTAAACGATGCCAATAAACGAAAAGCAATTCAAGATTGGCAAAAGGAAAGAAAAGACGAGCGAGAAAAATATAAAGAACAAATAAAAGAATTATATAAAGCTGAATGCGGAAAAGATATTGAGCCAACTGAAGATGAAATATTGAAATTTCAACTTTGGGAAGAACAAGACCATGTTTGTTTATACACAGGAAATACAATTGGTATCTGTGATTTCATTGGAGGAAATCCCAAATATGACATTGAACACACAATTCCTAAAAGTTTGAGTTATGATAATTCACAGGAAAACATTACATTATGTGAAATAAAATTTAATCGTGAAATAAAAAAAAATAAAATACCTTTTGAGTTAGAAGAAAAAAAGCAAAAAGAAATTTTATCACGTCTTTCAAAATGGGAAAAAGATATAGATGGTTTTGAAAAACAATTTAATTCAAGAAAAAAGGCAAGGGGAATAGAAACCAAAGAACAAAAAGACAAACGTATCCGCGGCAAGCATTACTTCAAACTCCATCTTGATTATTGGAAAGGGAAATACAAACGCTTTGTAATGAAAGATGTCCCCGAAGGTTTTAAAAACAGCCAGCTTGTTGATACAGGCATCATTACAAAATACTCTCGTTCCTACTTAAAATCCATTTTCCCTAAAGTATATTCCGTAAAAGGAAGTGCAGTTTCAGAATTCAGAAAACTGTGGGGCTTGCAGGAAGAATATGGTAAGAAAGAACGAGTAAATCATATTCATCATTGTATTGATGCCATTACTATTGCATGTATGACAAAGGATAAATACGATATACTGGCAAAATTATATCATGCCGATGAAGAAGGATTTCATAAAGAAAAAAAGGAAACATTACGGATTATTAAACCATGGGCAACATTTACTGAAGATGTAAAAGCTATTGAACAGGAAGTG
>PLUL01000067.1 GCA_003164895.1 Bacteroidota bacterium
CGGTGAATCCCGTCAAAATAAATCCTCTGTCAGGAAGTTCCTGCATCGAATAAAATACGGCAACATATAGCCCACTAAAACTTTTCGACCAGATGCTGTCTCCATTTGCATTTGTTTTAAGCAAGTAAGCAACATCTGTTGAATCTGTATTATTAAAATCACCTGCAATGGCATAGCCTCCGTCAAATGTTTGTCTAACAGAGTAAGCATTGTCCGAATAATTTGTTTTATTTTTTCCTACAAATATTTTTGTCCAAAGAGTATCTCCAATACTATCAGTTTTGATTAAATAAATGGAATACATGGAAATAACTCCAGGCGTGGTCCCAACCATAATGTATCCCCCATCTGTGGTTTGCTGTACAGAGTGGGCCTCACTGTCTCCGGGTCCGCCATAAAATTTATAC
This sequence comes from Bacteroidota bacterium, assembly GCA_003164895.1. Taxonomy (GTDB): domain Bacteria; phylum Bacteroidota; class Bacteroidia; order Palsa-948; family Palsa-948; genus Palsa-948. Next base: position 408 of record PLUL01000067.1, read on the forward strand.
CACTGTGTTAGTCCTAATGAATCAACTTTTTGCAGCAGCATTTGTTCGGAGCCAATCCCCATGGTGTGTCTGCCTGCAACAATGTATCCTCCGTCAGTGGTTTGTTGAACATAATATCCCTCTTCTGCGTTTGTAAGCCCAAAGTCATAATATTTTTCAAAAGTGATATGCTGGGAAAAAATACTATATGGAAATAAACAATTGGCAGTAAACAGAAAAGTAAAAAATATGAAGGAAATATTTCTCATTCGGATTGGGAAATAATAAAATGAGTCAACGTATTGAATAGAACAAATGTATTATTTCTGAAATCAAAAGCAAAGTAAAAATGAATTATTTTTATGTAAAGTATTTCCGTCCATATTATCCGATTATAAAAACAAATACCAATCAGCTTAGGTAAAATTCTTCACAAGGATTTTTTCATCAATAAAAGTTAAAAGAACGTATTGGCAAAGGAAGATATTTATATCTGATAAGTTCTATTTATAACTCACTTTTAGACCAACTACACACGAACCCTTCGACCAAATATTGTTTTTCTTCGACCATATATAATGCACTTATTGAAAATGATTTTTCATGTGATGAACTGTATATAAATTTATCCAACAAAACATAAGTGGTTCAATGCTTCCACTCCCCTACTCCACAATGTCAAGCACATGGCGCACAAGCGGAATTTTTCCATTATGGTTTTGTGTGCGCAAAGAGCTTGCCATTTTTCAATTGCTGTTAATTTCCTTTATCACAGTAAAAAACTTTTGTACGCAAGGGCTTCTATAAGTAGCCATTATATAGTAAATTTCCCTTGCAAGGATTCAGACATTTTGTGAATTTTGCCTGAGAAAAATAACCCGCACCTTTGAGACAAAGCTGCTATTATTTTTCTTCGGCACGCGTTGCCCATCTCTGAAAATTGCGAGGCGCACCATCCGCGAAAATTAAGTTCTTAATGTTCAACAGCAGCGTACTATTTTCATGGATGGTCAAAAGTCTAAAATTCAACTTCTGGCGGAAAATATTAATATAATGCAACGCCTTATAGAACAAAAGTTTTTTGCCCTTTTGTTTCGCTTCGCTGTCTATAAGGTCTATTATATCTGCTTTATCACTTTGCAATAAAAAAACTGTCGGAAAATCTTTTTTTTATTTTTTTTATTGCAAAGCCGCCACGCTCTGACGAGTAAATTGTTTCCTGATTTCAACTTCTACTCTTGCACAAATTTTGTTCACGCTTTTTGATCCGCCCGTTTTACACATTTGCGTACTCGTGCCTGCGTGCGCAAAAAAGTAAAACGGCTTGCGGGAATCAAAAAGACCCGCCCAAAATTTACAAACACCACCGAATTTCTTCTTCATAAAGTGTATCTTTATCTCATATTTGTCTAAATATAATAGCGAATCAAAATAAAATGAAAAAAGTAACGCAATACGCAGACCCAGAAGCTGAAACGCTAAAGGTTGCAATCAAAAATCTTGAACTTGAAATTAATTTTGTTAGCGATGAAATAGCAGATGTAGAAAAGTTAATACATGATTTTGGAATAAGAAACAGCAATGAATTAGGTGATTTGATTATAAAGCTTCTTAAAGTTCGCAAAGAAAAATTAGAACGCGAACAAAACGGCACAGAAACAAAGAAAAGAGAATTTGATGAGGCAAAAAATGAGTATGAACAATACAGCAAGCAACACGAAGAAAATATTTCTGAAAAACAAGTTAAACTAACGGAGGAAGAAAAACAGGAATTAAAAACAAAATACCGTAAGGCATCCAAACTGTGCCATCCTGATGTTGTGACGGACGAATTTAAGGCACAGGCAGAAATTGTTTTTAAAGAACTTCAAACAGCTTACGAACAAAATGATTTAAAAAAAGTAATAGAAATACTTAAAAAGCTTGAAAAGGGTGATATGTTTATTCATAAATCGGAGGGAATAAACGTAATAACGAAATTGAAATCCGAAATGATAAATCTCCGAAATAAATTAACCGGATTAAAAAATAATTTGAATGAATTGAAAAATTCAGAAACCTATCAAACAATTATTAAGATTGCTGATTGGGATGAGTATTTTAAACTTGCAAAAGAAAAACTAATCCACGAATTGAAAACAAAAGAAAAATAAACTTCTTATGGAGAATGCAATTGTCTTAATAAATAAAGAACAATACGCTCTGAGGAAGACGAGCCGTGAAATTGCTATTACAAATAAAATTCTATCCTCTATTGTTGACAAATTACCAAAGGAATATTTTGAAAAAGGAGAATATTATTTTAATAAAAGTGATTTTAGAGAAGCTATTAAATGGTATTCAATGGCAATAGAGCATAAATCTGATTTTGCTATCACTTATTGCAAAAGAGGGTTTTCCAATATTAACATAGGTGAAGTTTATAATGGAATAGCCGATTTTGATAAAGCAATATATTATAGACCTGATTTCAATGAGGCTTATTATGGAAGAGCTATAACCAAGGGGTTGGGATTGATGGATTTTGAAGGGGCAATAGAAGATTTCAATAAGGCTATTGAATTAGAACCTAAAGATGCCTACGCCTATTTGTTTCGTGGACATGCAAAACAATTCACAGGTAATTTAAAAGGCGCATTAGAAGATTTGATTAAAGCAAGAAAAAATATAGTTGAAAACGATTGGCTTAAAGTCAATAGAGAATTTGGTATACATGGTAAAATGATTTCGGAACAGTATGTGGAAGGGTTATTAAAAACTATAGAGAAAGATTACATTACTTATTGTACTATTGAAAATTTAAGCAACGAAATTGAACACAATAAAAATAATGAAGTCCTTTATTTTACAAGAGCGATAGAAAAAGGGAAATTAAAAAGATACAGTAATGCAATTGCCGATTTTCAAATTTCAATCCATCTTAAAGGAGGCAATACTACTATCTATAATAATATTAGCATGTCATTTTTTTATCTCGGCAATGATTATTTTAATTCTAAACAAACATTTCTCGCTTCTGAAAAATATACGGAAGCAATTGCCTATTGCAACAAAGCAATTGAACTGGACAAGAATTATTCAAATGCATATCTCATTCGTGGTGCTTCAAAGCGCATGCTGGGTGACAAGAATGGTGCATGTGCTGATTTAAACAGGGCGCATGAATTGGGTGATTCACGAGCCATTGATTTCATAAATGAATATTGCAAAAAATAAAATGGTTAGGAAATAAAAAATTAAGGAATATAAAGAAAGGTTTATCCGAATTTAATTAACAATGCCAAATTTGTTTACGCATATAACAAGTTAGCGGTAATTATGGCGGACAATTACACGATACTTATGTTTCTAAAATTTGGAAGCGAGACAGACATAAAAGACCTGTACGAAAACGGGACAATTTATATGAACCCGATTGACAAATTCAGACAAATTGAAGATGATGAACTGCGGGGCGACAGATACGAAGGCATAAATAAAATTTGGAATCTTCCCTCTGGCGAATTTGAAATTCCAAGCATCAGACATAAGGTGAAATAGATAAGTATGCACCTCAGAGAAAATTATAAAAATGTTTTAGGAAATATTTACAGTCTTTATTGCATTTCGTCTTATGGCTTTGCTACTCCCAATGATTTCTTCGTTGACAAAAAAGTTGAGCGTTTCGGCAGTCACTTTTTATTAATCAAGGATAATCCAAAATTTCTTCAACTCATTGAGGACAAATTAAAATTACTTGGCTTAAAATTTCATTACGACTTTGTTAGATATTATGATAAAAAATCCATCAATGGACAAATAACACTCTTTCAAAAGCCAAATGAATTTGAGTATCAAAAAGAATTTAGAATTTATGCCGACAGTGCATCATTGAATCCTTTGGTCTTAAAAATTGGCTCATTAAAAAATATTGCTGAAATTTTTAAAACGGAATTAATTGGCGAGTTGAAATTGATAAATAAATGACCACAGTAATCATTTTAATAATAGTGGGATTCTTTATTTTTCTTGCGACAAGAAAGAAAAAAGAAAAATCTATCTCAACAAATGAGAATACAACTGCTCATATAAATAATTTAAAAATTGTGCGAACATTCAGTGGAATTAACCTTATTCCTTTCCACATCAAAACTCTTGAAAAGGCATACGAAAAAAAAGATTGGAATCTTGCAAACCTTTCTTATGCTAAAATTATAGAAATCGTAAGACAAAAAAATATTAATGAGAAAGGAAAACTCGAAAATAATTTAAAAACACTTCGAGAGGAATACGAACAATTTAGACAAGCACACGACTTAGAATATCTCGCTCAATTTTTGCCACCATCGGAACGAAAAAAGAAAACTTCTCATTCATCGGCATTACTTTATCTTGAAATGTTCTACTACGATGAATTTCCAAAATTATTGATTGAACATATTGATGTTGTGAGAACTGTTGACCAATGGATTCAATTAGGGTTCAAACCAAAACAAGACGAATTTGGTGAATGGAATTATGTTCAAAGAGGAGGACAAGATTTCTATTTCAAAGAAATAAAAAATCCTTCGCCAAGAGAGAAACTTTCTTTAGAAACAGGTAAAAAAATAACTCAAAACCCGTATCATATAAGTTTTCTGATGGAGAAAGGTTGCGCTATTGACGACTTCGTTGACAACTTGGATGACTTGCCATTGTTTTTTTCTGCTCAAGAAGAAATTGACAAAAAAAATTATTCGCAAGCTCTTGAGCTTTTACAAAAGGCAATTCAAAACCGACCGATAGAAGAATATAAAAAGTTAAAAGAATATGTTGAAATTAAATTAGGCAACATAGACATCGCTGAAAGAAAATTTCAGGAATACGAATTCGACATAGACAGTGCAGTTCACGGAGGAGAAATCTATAATTGGCTTCACGCTTTATTGCAAAATAAAAAATACGACAGAGCTAAATATTTCATTCAAAAGACAAATGAAACGTTGGACAACCTTGCTAAAGGGAAAATTAAAGCAAAAATATATGGACAGCAAAAAAGCGAATGGTATTCATACAAAAAAGAAGATTTCCACAAGCACCTCGACAAAATTTTCGACAACGACTTACTTCAATTGGAAAAATCGGACGGCACAATAAATTTGTTAGAGTTTTATCTCTCACTTTATACAGGTAAGGACATCAAGACAATTGAGCAAATTGCGACACTTTATTCTTCGTGGGACTTAAAAGAAAAATCAATCCAACTTTACAACAAGTGTTTAGACAAATTAGCCAACGAAGAAAAACCGAAAGTGAAAGCAAGAATAAATAAAAAATTAGCAGACTTGACAGCGTAATAAATAATCTCACGACAACCTTTTCGCATAGACAGTTTTTAGTTTTTTCGTGTGACCGTCTCGCGGACAGCCACGTGGCAACGCGGACAGCCACGACAGAAAAAACTACCGCTAACAGCAATTTTGCGCTATGCGGGCTGACGTTTAAGTTTGAAAAATTGTATCTTCGTTTTATGTTTGTAATGGCAGACAATTATGTATTTCAAAATCCCGCACATCGCAAACTTGCAAAACGTTAGGGTGGCAGAATAAGATTAATGAAATGATTTGAAATAAAATCGCCCAGCCATATAGAAACAACCTCCTGCAAACCCTACACTCCCCTACTCCACAATGACAAGCACATGGCGCACAAGTGGAATTTTGCTTTTATAGTTTTGTGTGCGCCAAGAGCTTGCCATTTTCCGATTGCTTTTTATTTCCCGTTATCAAAGTAAAAAACTTTTGTGTCCGAAGCCCTCTATAAGTAGCCATTATATTAAATTTCCCTTGCAATGTTCCAGACATTTTGTGAATTTTGCCTGAGAAAAATAACCCGCACCTTTGAGACAAAGCTGCTATTATTTTTCTTCGGCACGCGTTGCCCACCCCTGAAAATTGCGAGGCGCACCATCCGCGAAAATTAAGTTCTTAATGTTCAACCGCAGCGTACTATTTTCAGGGATGGTCAAAAGGCTAAAATTCAACTTCTGGCGGAAAATATTAATATAATGCAACACCTTATAGAACAAAAGTTTTTTTCTCCTTTAGTCGCTCCGCTTTCTATAAGGTCTCTTATATCTGCTTTATCACTTTGCGAAAAAAAAGCTGTCGGAAAATCTTTTCTTTATTTTTTATTGCAAAGTCGCCACGCTCTGAATAGAGTAAATTGTTTCATCAGTTTCATCCATGACGGATCGAAATAATAATAAGTAAAGTTTACAAATTATGTAAAGTTTTTTTGTATATTTGCATGTGTATATTATCGAACGGATAACAAATAAAAAGCATCCGGTTATTATAGAACCTGTTGCCAATGAGGATTACAAAAAGATTACTAAAAAAAAGTATTTTTTTAACTGGAAAACGGAAAAGAAGTATGATGTTTATAAGCTAAGACGGGACGATAATGATATTATTTTGGGATTAATTTCCGTGACAAATGAGAAAAAAGAAAAACGTATTGAAATCAAACTATTATCCGTATCAATAGAAAACAGGGGCAAAAACAAACAATACGAAAGAATTACAGGTACATTGATAGGATATGTTTGTAGGGAAGCATTGAAGCATTATGGAATTGACGGATGCGTTTCTTTAGTACCGAAAACGAAATTAAAAAAACACTATATCAATAGGTACGGAATGATGGATGCAGGCAAACAGATTTTTTTAACAGGATTATCTTTATTAAAAATAGTAAATAACTACTACGATGAAAACAACTAAATTATTAAAGAAGTACGCTCCAAAAGAGTTGGCAGAATCTTTTGTTTTCAGAACAAAGCTCACTGCAAAGGAGAAAAAAGAATCTGATATTACGCTGAATGAGTTGCGTAAACGAGTACAGGAGCAAACAACTTCTAAGCAGAAACTTTTATCACATTTGCTGCAATTGAAATATCAAATAGAGGATTACTCAAAAAATGCAACGTATGACACTAACCGTTCTTTTGGTTATTTCCTGAGAGAATACTTAAAACCATTGAATAAAAAAAACAAGGAGTTTGCCAGTGATATAGACATAGACGAAACGGAACTGAGCCAAATATTAAATCAACATCGTAAACCTGCAGATAAATTTATTATACGTTTAGAAATTCACTCCAATAAAACCATCCCTGCAATTACTTGGTTCAGACTTTTAGAGAAAGAAAAGGAACACGAAATATTAACAGATTACGCCATGAGAAGAAACGAAAGCAGACACGTTAAAAACAGACTTCAATTGAGCATATAGATTTTTCCTTATGGATGTCCCCCACCCTACTTGTGTAAAATCATTCGGATTTTCAAGTTTTTATTCACTGAAACTGATGTTATTTAATATAATGTAATAAACCCAGATTATGCATTAGAAAAATAAAATGATTTGTCATTTTGTTTGACGATGTCGAATAAACCATCCAACCATTTTCGTTTTTCACCAATTGCCGATATGTTTAACCCAGATTATAGGCTATCATTATTGTTCTAAAAGCTGCTTCTGTTGCCCAAAATTTATCCATACAAAAACTGTCTAATCCAAAATCATATTTGAGTTCTTTGATTCGGTTTTCTGCATCTGCACGGTCTTTATAACTGAGCCAAATTTGTTCAGCCGGTAAATCCAGATTGGTAACATACAAACTGTATCGGTATTTACCAATGGGTTCATCAAACAATAAAAGTTTACCTGTGGCTTTTGTGAGCATTTCAATATTTTTTCTTACCGCAATCATTCTTCTTGGTTTTTCCCAATCGGGCGATTGATAATCAAATTCGCATATTTCCATTCCATCTTTTAATGACCACCATGTTTTTTGTGCGCGTAATTCTTGTTTGATTGTTGAATACATTTTTACAGCGATGATGTAATTGTTTTGTTTTTCTGTTTCTAAATAATTCAAAAAGTCATTGGCATAAAATCCGCTGTCGACTCGTATCAGTCCTATTTTTTTGTCTTGGAGTATTTCAAAAGTCTCATTCATAAATGCTTTGCAATTGCTGAGTGCTGCTGTGTTGCCGGGTCTGAGCCATGCATTGGCTACCATGCGCGTTTCGGCTATAAATGCCATCAGTGGATGATGCGATGCTCTGCCGGGTTTATTGGCGTTGTAACCAACTTTACTGCCTTCTTGTTCTCCGTATCGGGTGATGACAGAGCTGTCAAAATCAAGCGTGATATTTTTTATTTTCAAATTGTCAATGAACCATTTTTGCAATGGCACAAACACTTCGGTATTTCTTTTCCAACTGAACTTTTGAAAAAATCTACTGTAGGTACTTTGTGATGGTGCCTGCTTCCATCCAAATATTTCCTGTAGCACTTTGTCGTAACGCAAGTAAGCTGAATGACTAAATCTACCCGCACCAATCCAGATGCTTGTCCAAAAACATTCGATGATTTGCATTGAATCATAACTTCGGTTTGAACCTTTTTGCGGAAGGTCTAATCCGCTCATTAATTCTTTTATGCCGATGCTGTCAACCATATCTTTCATCAGCTTCATTCCGCCCCAGTCGGTTACTTTTTTATCGGTAAATACTACTTGGATTTCTTTCACCATTTTGGTTGTGTGTTTTTAAACTGCAAATCTACTGCTATTAAAAACTTCTTTCAGAATGTTCTATTGCATAATATGGGTTTATTTGATTTAGTTGAACTTATTTCTGAATAATTATTTTTTGAGTAATGGATTCTTTTCGCGTATTAACATTCAAAAAATAAACTCCATTTGGAGCATCCAAATTTATTACGGAAGAATGGTTATTCTGGGTCTGATAAATTATCTCGCCAAGCACATTGTAAATTTTTATATCTAAATTACCTCCATCACCACCTGTAATGTAAAAAATACCGGAAGAAATGGTTGGATAAATGGTAATACCCAAGGAAGAACATTGCACTGCCACTGGATCATAAAATTTATATTCTCCATTAAAATCGGTCTGCTTGATTCGGTAATAAGAAACTCCACGGAATGGTTCATTATCGGTGGCGGAATAATTTCGCTCAGTGCTACTGTTGCCTGCGCCTTGCACTTTTACTACGTCCTGAAAAATATTCCCATCGTGTGATTTTTCCACAGTAAAAAAATCATTGTTCTGTTCAGTTGCCGTTATCCAATTCAGGAAAACTTTTTTCTCTTTACAATCAGCGGTAAATGATAATAGTTGAATTGGTAAGGGACATGGTCCGGGAATATATTTCCCATAAGCTAAACCATCTGCATTTCCACCTAAAGATATGTTTGTGCTTGCTTTCGGAGGACAAATCGATTGCGTAAGGGTGTTATAATTATCACCATCAGCAATACCACCCAAAGAAATGTTTGTACTCGGTAACGGTGGACAAACCGATTGGGTGAGCGTGTTATAATTATCCCCATCGGCAATTCCACCTAAAGAAATATTTGTACTTGGTAATGGTGGACAAACTGATTGTGTGAGTGTGCCATATGCATAACCATCGGAATTGCCTCCTATGTTAATATTTGTATTTGGTAATGGTGGACAAACCGATTGAGTGAGCGTGTTATAATTATCCCCATCAGCATTACCTCCTAAAAAAATATTTGTGCTTGGTAATGGAGGGCAAACAGATTGAATAAGCGTGTTATAATTATCCCCATCGGCATTGCCTCCTAAAAAAATGTTTGTGCTTGCTAATGGAGGACAAGCTGCTTGAGTGAGTGTGTTATATGCATAACCATCGGAATTGCCTCCAACCCACGGAACTACCTGCGCCATAGTGTTAGTATAATGCGCGGAAATAAAAAATAGCAGAATACAAAAAGGAAATCTCATGTTACCATGTTCTTACTCCTCTTCCTCCACAACGATAATCGCGGACATTATTATAGTTCAATACCATTTGCTGCCTATCGCTTATATTAAGATAGGCAACAGTAGGAGTGAACCAATCGCTTCCTTTTGATATGCCGCCATTCTGTCCGCCACCTAATGGAGGCCAGCCCGCAGTATTTGCAGCACCTAAAACAGATAAACTTCCATCGCCGCTTGCATTAGTAAAACCGGAATAATTAAAATTATAACCTCCCACGCATTGTTCATCTACATTTCCCGACATATCCATTGCTCCATAATAACTTCCACCCGCCTGAACTCTGCCTGTTAAAGCAGTTGCAGCAAATCCGCAGCGGAGCGGACCGTCAGCTGTAGTGTTAATTCCGTAAGCGCATAAACCATTACCCACAGAGGTAGAAGTTTCATTTACCAAACCTGCATTGTTTAAAGCAGCTGAATTCGCCTGTGTCAAATTGATAGTGCTCCACGCGTTTTCATTTGCAGTTGGTACTACTCCAGTACCCCGACAAACTTTTTCGTATTCAAATTCGGTCATGGGACGTAGTGCAGCCCAATCCATATATGCTGTTACATCTGACCAAGCAAGCCAATTGCAAGCTATATTCTGACCATCATCCGCTTGATTAGGTGTTCCATTTCCATCCAGATCACAGCCGTATACTGCCGGAATATTATTATTTGTTCCGCTGGTTATTATTTTAATTCCGTTTCTGCTGGCTGGAGCTCCGGCTATGGCAAGTGAACCCACTGCAGAGGCAGGAGAGGGGGTTGTTCTCGTCGTTTGCTGGTCGTAAGTCAGAGTATTCAAAAATGCCATGTATTCTTCCTGACTTATTTCATACTTCATACAGTAAAATCTGTTATATCCTAATGGGAAGGAAGCAGGTAAATTAGTTGTTGACCCCCAACTGTTACACTGATAGTTTGATGCAGCACCCAACCCTGCTGTTTGAATGGCATTAGTAATTAGTAGTGGATTCCAAGGACCAGCACCGCAGGTCAACCCATCTGAAAAACCATATGTGCTACTGCCTCTTGTTCCATCGCCAAGATAAAAATTCCCTTGAGGAACATTTACCATTTCAATTCCAAACACCTGATAATTATATCCTGCATCAGGAAAACTCATATTGAGCGTTACAGTTGCACTGGCAATATTTCCGCTTCCATTTGCAATTCTGTTTATGAAGGCGCCTAAATTATCGGTAACTGTATTTACCTGTAGCACTCCTCCTGTAACAGAATGACCTGCTGCTGCAAGTGTGACATGTGTCCATAAATTCGTTGCACAATTCTGGTATTTTACAAAAACCCAAACAGCATCCCAGTTGGCAGGTGCCGCAGCCAAACTCCAACTGTTGTCCCACTGTATAGTGAAACTGATTTGGCTACCCGCTATGGATGGAACACCTATTTGAAGATTGTTTGCCTTTACGAGATTAAACGATAAGGCAAAAATAACAATGAGAATTAATAAATACTTTTTCATATGAAAGTTTAAAGAAAAAATGTTTGAGTTAGAGTATGAATTTATTGATATTTATCCAAATACAATACACTTAATTTTTGTATTTCGACAAAGATGGCAAATGAGCAGATGAATGAGATATAAATGTCGATGTATTTTGTAACATGTATCTGTTAATTATGATAAATTTCAAATGATCTAATGAACTTTTATTAATGCAGACGATAGCTATCAGAATGCAACAGGTGCGAAAGCATTTGTCGTTACAGACTTGTGCAGGCTGGCTTTAATCCCACTTGCTGTTCTTCATTTTGCTTAGCCAAGAATAAACGCTCCATACCACTGTGATGCCAAATACGATAAGCACCGGCACATACCAGGTGTGCACAAAAGCGTGAAAGTAAGCGCCAACTAAAAGGTATGCCATGGCAATGCATACTTTTAAAGGAATCAGCTCTGCATTGGTCCAGCTTGTTTTGATCTTGAAGAAATTCATAGTATAAGATTTAATTTGTTTTTATAACAGACAGGACAAAGGTGGGCATTGTTAAATTGATTAACACTGATGATTGTCATTTTTATTCTCTGTAAGTTGAGCTTACATTTTATTCACACGCGAAGTGCAACTTCAGCATACAGGGAATTTTGCTCACTGGTATAAAATAAAAACTCATTCTAAGCACGCTGTTCTAAAGTTTACAGAAAAACTTAATCCGAATAATGTCTATTTTATCTATTTATTTTACATTTGTGCGCTAAGTATTATAATTAGATATTTTGGGTTTTTAATAATCTCTATAAATGAAAAAAATAATATTCGTATTTTTTATTCTTGTTGGATTACGGTCGTCAGCGCAGGTGGCATTTGAAATGCTGCAATTCAGACCTACCGGCCAACTGGGCGCAATCATGAAAAAAACTATAACAGGAGAAATTCTAATTATGCAGGATTTTGATGAGGATTGGAGAGGAAGAATTGGGCTTAGTTATGTATCACTTAAGCCACGGCTCGATACTTTCCCAGTTACTTCGGTAGTAATAAGCGGAAGCACCGGAACATCTGTTATTCCCGGATACGAAGTTTACCACCAGTATAGTATGTACGTTCTTTCATTTGGATTTGATTATAACTTGCTTAAGAAGGATCATTTTTTTCTGTATCCCGGAATGGACCTTCTTATTGGCGGTACAAACAGCTCTTACGATTATGTTGGATACAATGAGGGATCTACTACCGGTGGAGATGTTTTTGTAGGGCTAAAGTTCAGGGTAGGTGCAGAATATGAATTCAATGATAAGTTGAGAGCATTTGTAGAGGCAACCAGAAGCATCTATCTTGTTCAGGAGCAGGGAATCCTTAATCACAATACTATCGGTTTAGGTTTGCGTTGTAATTTTAAATAATAAACATGAAAAAATTTATTTACACTTTATCCATTTTCACAGCAGTATTCTTGCTTACCACTTGCAAGAAAGTACAAAAAGATGTGATGGATTATTATCCCAAAGTAACCACCGTTTCTGCTACGGTTCAACCTGATGGAAGTGTTATCATGCAGGGTACAATTGTTTCTTCCGGCACTTCGCCTATTGAGTACAGTGGCTTTTGCATGGGTACAATGTCTACACCTAAAATGGCAGATAATCAGGCATTGTCAACTTCAACTCAGGGAAATAATTTTTACGCTACTTATTCCGGATTCAACTCAGGCACAAAATATTATTTCCGTTCATGGGCAACCAATGGCGATGGATGGTCGTATGGAAACATTATTTCATTAGATAGCATAATTACACAACCGGTTGTTGCTCCTTGCTCGCCCACTATGAACTCTGTAAATATTGGTGGCGGAAATCCAACAGAAACCTATATCAGTGTAGGCGCTCCTGCACAAGGACCTTCATCGTGGGATTTCCAGGCAACCAGCAACTCTAATACTGTTAATTTCAGTTTTGGCGAAAGTCCTCTTACAAAAATTTATACCACCACTACCTCAAATACGCCCGGTCCTAATCAGGTATATATTTATTTCTATTCCGGGTTTATTTCGGGCGCGTTAAATGATGGGTCCCCGGTGTATGTAAATAAATCTGGTACTTCTACTTGGGTAATCACTATTTGCAATGCTCCCTGGGCATACAATAGCAGCACCTTTAATTTCCTTAGCAAGTTTACTTGTCCTTTGTAGCTGATGCAACTTACGTGAGGAGATTTAGGGACAATTAGCAGCACATCTCGATACGCTTCCCAATCCCTATACCTGCTCGCGTCCCACTTTGGGAGGATGCAAAATCATTTGTTGTCTCAGACGACTTACAATTTACACGCGTCGCACCTGCCTGCCTCTGTCATTTATACCTTACATTTATTTCTCGACTGTAAGGTTAAGGAAAAAATTTCTCATGCACTTGTAGTTACTGTTTTTACAATTAATAACTTTCCATTTATAAACTCAAACGATGATAAAACAAATCAAAAACATATTTTTACCTTTGCTTTCAATTAACTTATCTTTTCTCCAAAGCTTATGGTATATTTTTTTCTAAGAATCCTTTTTGATATTAATTTAAAGAGAACATTTTTATCATTATTTCTTTTTTGTCACTTTCTTTTTTGTCACTTTCTTTCATTTTCTCAAGAGGGCGTTATTAAAGGGAGAGTTTATAACACGTTGAATAATGAAGCCATTTCATTTGCCAATATTGTGATGATGGATTCCACCAGAGGTGTATTATCTGATGACAAAGGATATTATGAAATCAAAAATATTAAACCAGGAGCTTATAATGTCAAGGCATTTATTGTTGGATTTAAACCGATTACGATTTATGAGATACAAGTTACTTCCTCTAAATCCTCAATTGTTGATTTTGCTCTCGAATCCATTGCGGATACGTTAAAAGAAATTGTTATCGGACCAAAACGTTCTGACAAAACCGATGATAGTCCCTTATCCTTAACAAGTATTAGTTCGAACGAGATAGACAAAAACCCGGGAGGTAACCGAGATATTTCAAAAGTCATCCAGTCACTTCCGGGAGTGGCATCAGCTGTGTCATTCCGTAATGATTTGATAATACGAGGTGGTGCACCAAGTGAAAACACTTTTTATCTTGATGGAATTCAGGTGCCCAATATCAATCATTTTACTACTCAGGGTTCATCTGGCGGACCTGTAGGAATGATCAATGTGAATTTTATTAACTCAGTAGATTTTTATTCAGGAGCGTTCCCTGCTGATAAGGGAAATGCACTTAGCTCTATTTTCGATTTTAAATTTAAAAATGGCAATCCGGATAAGCAAGTATTTACCGCCACTGTTGGTGCTTCAGATTTTGGAGTAACCGCAGATGGACATATTTCAGATAATACAAGTTATATTTTTTCTGTTAGACGTTCGTATTTGCAACTTCTATTCGGCTTGCTCGGATTGCCTTTCCTTCCAACCTATAATGATGCACAGTTTAAAGTCTCTTCACGATTAAGTGATAAAGATATTCTATCTGTTATTGGATTAGGTGCAATAGATAATTCCCCTCTAAATCTGAAAGCAGATCAGACACCTTTACAGCAATATCTATTGTCGAACCTACCTGTTTATCAACAGTGGAATTATACAGTAGGTGTAACCTACCGCCATTATAGAAAACACGGAAATACTCTAATTGTATTAAGTAATAGCAGCCTTTTTAATCGGTCATATAAATATTTAAATAACGATGAATCAAATCCCTCAAATAAAATATTGGATTACAGATCGACAGAAAATGAACTAAGGTTAAGGGTTGAGGATAACATAAAAGTGAATGGCTTTAAAATTAACTATGGCATGCAAATGGAAAACGACTATTATACAAATTCAACTTTTGATAAACTTGCTTTACCTTACGGTAATTATATAACCAACTTTAGTTCTAATTTACCCTTCAATCAATTTGGTGGATTTTTTCAGGTTAGTAAAAAATATTTTGATGAAAGGTTAACTTTATCATTGGGTGCCAGAACTGATTTTTCTGATTATTCTATTCAGACCTCCAATCCATTAAAACAAATATCTCCCAGATTTTCTCTCTCCTATCAACTTGCAGAAAATATTTCATTTAACTTCAACACAGGTATTTATTATCAACTTCCAGCATTTACAGTGCTTGGATATAGAGATTCTCTAGGAACTCTGGTAAATAAAAATGAAGGTGTGACATACATTCAATGTAAACATTTGGTGGGCGGATTTGAATATAATCCCAATCAAAATCTGAGAATAACAATCGAGGGTTTCTATAAATTATATGCGCATTATCCTTTTTTAATACAAGATTCCATTACGCTGGCAAACTTAGGTTCCGACTTTGGTGTAATTGGTAATGCTCCTGTAATATCCACCGCTCAAGGGAAAAGCTATGGTTTGGAATTTATGGCACAACAAAAACTTTTTAAAGGATTTTATGGAATTGTTGCATACACTTTTTTCTTTAGCCAGTTTACTGATAAATACGGAAACTATGTGCCATCTTCTTGGGATTACCGAAACATTGTAGCATTAACAGTTGGAAAAAAATTTAAAAGGAATTGGGAAGTTGGCGCAAAGTGGAGATTACAAGGAGGAGGACCCTATACTCCTTATAATGTAAATCTTTCAATGGAAAAAACAGTATGGGATATTACAGGACAAGGGATTCCAAATTATAATCTGCTTAACACACAAAGGTTGCCAACCGTAAATCAGCTTGACATTAGGATCGATAAAAAGTTCTACGAAAAAAAATGGAGCTTTGACTTGTATTTTGATGTTCAAAATGTTTTGAATGAGCAATTTAATCTTCAACCTTATCTTTCTGTTGTGCGAGATGCCAATGGTAATCCGGTAGTAAATCCTTCAAATCCTAACGCATACCAACCAAATTATATTAATAATGTTTCGGGTACTTTGCTTCCAACAATAGGTGTGATAATTCAATTTTAAAATATTAATGACAGAAATTATCTAAACCCAATTTACTTAGTATTAAAATACTTTTTCTAACTTAAAATTAATGAAGAAATTCCTGAAAATAATGTTTTACAGCATCTTGGTTTTGTTGTTAATGCTTTTTACACTTCCGTATGCATTTTCTATTCAGGAATTTACACCTGAGAATAACTTCAAGCCATTTCCTGAAAGCCATTTTGTAAAAATTGAAGGTATAAAGATTCATTACCGCGAGTGGATTACAGCATCGGATTCTGCTAAAGGAAATGTGTTGCTTATTCATGGCTTTTCAGGTTCCACTTTTTCATGGAGAAAAAACATCGATACACTTGTTCATGCAGGATATCACGTGGTGGCAGTAGATGTTCCGCCATTCGGCTTTAGCTCAAGAGAAAAAAAGGTGAATCATTCCGTATCTGCAAATGCCTTGTTATTATGGAAACTAGCGGACAGCCTTAATAATAAACAATGGATTATTGCCGGTCATTCTATGGGAGCTTCCATTGCAGGTGCGATGGCTGCAATGCATCCTGACAAAACTGCAAAACTCATTTTGGTTGATGGTACGTTTGGAGATGTGGAAAAATCAAACAAGGTAAATTTTCTCGGATGGCTTGTATCAACCGGACCGGTTAAACGTCTGGCGGAAGTCATTGCAAAGAAAAAATTTTACAATTATGAAAAGTTCAAAGAACTACTAACTTCTGCCTACGCAAAAGAACCCGATTCACTTGCTATTGTGGGATATTTGGAACCCTTCAAAATAAAACGCACTGCAAGTGCTATTTTAGAATTATCTCGCTCAAAGGAAATACAATCTCTTAAATTAAGTGATATTACTGGCCCTATTCTGGTGGTTTGGGGTAGTAAGGACACTTGGATACCAATCGAAGCATGGAGAAATTTTATTAAAAAATATCCTTCAGCAAAATTTGAAGTCATCGAAGGAGCAGGTCATTGTTCTATGGAGACAAACTCAAACGAATTCAATAAATTAATGATTAATTTTATCAGTGTACGAAAGTAAAATGGCAATTGAGCTTTCAATAAACCATTACTCAACTATTATTTTTCCTGATACGCCCGAAATATTATCTCCCATTATTTTATAGAAATAAATACCTGACGGCAAGTTTCCTCTTTCTAATTTAATGGTTGAAGAAGAAATAGGAAGATTTATAACTTCTCTTCCATAAACATCATAGAGAATTAATTTTGAATTTTGAATTTTACCATTGGTATTCTGAATCGTAACGGTTGTTTCAGAATTGAAGGGGTTCGGCATTATTTGTGCAGATAATTTATCTTCAACAATATTGCCTACACCTGTAGCACATGATAATGTACAATTCTGCTGAGAAGTGATTCCACTTGAGGCAGTGATCAAACTTTGAAACTGCGTTCCTGAATTGCAATCGTTTTTTAGATAATAGTTCAGCCAAGGCACCAACAGTTGATTTACAATACCTTGTTGAACGGTTGGGGTGATAGTTGGCGATGGCGTACACGTTGCTTCGCCAAAAGAACAGTTTGTATTTGAATTTGCAAATTGGCAGTGGCTGCCTCCGGTAATGCTCACAAATGTTTTACAAGTGGAGATCAATGAATCGTACATTGGTTTTTGATTTTGAGCAGAAGGTGCAACGCAATCATTTCCACCGGAAAAAACAATGGAGGGAATAGCAATGTTTTTTGCTGCGGTAATGGCTGATGGGGTAGTATTTGCAGCCGCAAGCGAAGCAAGTGCAGTGATGCTTGAATCAAATTGCACAGAAAGAAAAGCCGATCCTCCACCCATTGAGTGACCCATAACAGCGGATTTATTTGTAACAGCACCATAAAATGTGGATGAAGAATTTAATCCTTGCGCTTTCATAGCGCCTACAAGAAAAGCAATATCTTTTCCAAAGTCCAAATGACTTGGAGAAATAGTGGTCTCGGTAGTTGGAAAAACCATGATGTATCCATAAGGCACAACATCAGTCCAGATATTATTGTAACAGCTCCACACCATTATAAACCCATGACCGAAAACAACCACCGGAAATTGTCCGCTTGCTATGGGTACATTATTTCCGGCAGTATTTGCAGGATAATAAATCTCTGCCGTGATGCTTCTATTGGAACGTGAAGGATCGGTGAAGGAGGTAGACACGTGTCCCACTTGAAAGGTTTGAGAGAAGGATTTGCTAAGAAAAAATGTTAATACCAATACTGAGAAAAAGTGTAATCGTTTTTTCATAATTTATAGATTAGAAATAATATATATACATTCTCATATTTAAAGAACCTTAAAGCCATAACCAAAGATAATAATTGGAAACTGTACAGAGGCAAATGCAATACTTGATATATACGAAGTAACAGGAATTTACAGATAAGAAGGATAACATTTGTTATCAAATTACCCTTACCCAGAAAATATATCTTTGCATATTATGGGAATCCCGATTAAAAAATCGCAATTAGAAGGTATATACAGATTAATTTCTTCAACTATTGAGATCAGTCAGAGTGAATGGGAGTATTATTCACCGATGTTTGAAGTGCGCAGCATTAAAAAAAAGGAAATGTTGTTACGCGAGGGAGAAATATGCCAGAGCGTATTTTTTGTTAATAAAGGATTGCTGCGAGTGTATTTTAATGACAATCATGGTGAAGAACTCACCTTTTATTTTACACAAGAAAATGATTTGGCTTCTGATTACGGAAGCTTGCTTCAGCAAAGTCCGTCCAGTTATAATATTCAGGCAATGGAGGACACCGAAGTGGTAGTATGGTCTGTGCAAATGATCCAGGATGGATTTCAGCATTTGCGATTTGCCGATAAATTGGGCAGAATACTGATAGAGAAATATTTTATTTTGTTCAGCCAAAAAATACAATCGCTATACACAAAAAAGCCTTTAGAAAGATATAA
>PLUL01000063.1 GCA_003164895.1 Bacteroidota bacterium
GTTAATTATGAAAGAGGTCTATTATTTTCTTTGAGAACATATTTTGCTTTCACAGCATCGTCTCGGTTTACATAAACTTCAAAATATCCGAACATGTAGGATGAATCCCGTTTGTTAATCACCACACTATTTATTTCATTAAAAGATAGCAAACCTTTTGTCATTTCGGCATCCTGTAATTTCCGAGAAGTGTAAATGCAAACCCAATCTTTCATGGTATGAATATCAAATGAATACGAATTTACGAATGAAAAACAATTGAATGACTATGAAGGACGGCGAAGCGAATGACAGCTTTTTTACTCATCCACTAAGAAAACATAAATTTCTTTTGGACCATGTGCGCCTTGAACCAATGTTTTTTCAATATCAGCAGTTCGGCTGGGACCGGAAATATTTACAATCATAGACGGAAGATTACTCCCATCTTTTTTTTTGATTGCACTTAACGATTCTTTGATTGTATAAACTAATTGAGAGGAATAAGCAATAACGATGTGATAATTTGCAAATGCAGGCAATCTTCTTCCTGATAATTGTTTTGAAGTGACGAAGACGCTACCTGTTCTTGCCGCGAGCGATTCACATAGGGAAACCCCGACATTCAGATGACGAATTTCCTTTTCATTTTCAGAAAAATTAATCTTGGATTTTTTTAGAATATCTTTTGCTTTTTTTTCAAAGCAAAACACATTATCCCATTTATTTTCTTCAATCAGCAGGGAAATATTTTCGCCAAGTTCTTTTTCATTTTCGCAGTAAATAAATTTCCCGTTGAGTTTGGTAAGCTGCTGAGCAAAAATTATTTCCAGCGGTTCTTCCGCTTTTTGATAAATATCACTGTCAAAGTCAATGTTAGTTGCACTGGTAGATTGTTGAATCAGCGCCTTTCTGACCTTCTTGAGAATTTTTTCCTTGGTGGTGGTTTCTTCGTGCATGAAATCTTCGAAAAACGAATTTGTGCGAACAATATGAAACGCTAAAAGTTAGAATAATGTTTTCTGTTTTTGTTCTCCTGAATCTTTTTGAGTATCTATTTGCGGTTCAACAGATTTTTTTTCTGTGGAGCCATTGTTCCCATTTTGCGATGGATTGATTCCATTTTCTGCAGTAGCAGTTTGTGCAGTTGTTGTTGGAGGAAGTTGTGAAGCTTTTTTCTCTTCTTCCGTTTCCCATTTACGCTTGCCAAAAATTTCTTCCAGGTTTTCTTTGAAGATGACTTCTTTCTCCAGTAAATACTGTGCAAGTTTTGTTAACTGCTCTTTGTGTTTTGTCAAAACATCTTTTGCGCGTGTATATGCGGTTTCAATAAGCAAACTTACTTCCGTATCAATCCGCTCTGCGGTTTTTTCGCTGAAAGGTTTTTGAAATGACATTTCAGAATTTCCGGTAGAATCGTAAAAACTTATGTTGCCAATTTTTTCATTCAAACCGTAATACATCACCATCGCGTATGCCTGTTTGGTAACTTTTTCCAAATCGCTCAGCGCACCGGTAGAAATTCTTCCGAACACAACTTCTTCCGCAGCACGACCGCCAAGCGCGGCACAAACTTCATCCAGCATTTGTTCTTTCGTAGTAATCTGCCTTTCTTCAGGGAGATACCAAGCAGCACCAAGAGATTTTCCACGGGGAACGATTGTTACTTTCACAAGCGGATGCGCATGTTCAAGCAACCAACTCACACTGGCATGTCCTGCTTCATGATAGGCAATAACTTTCTTCTCCTCCGAAGAAATGATTTTATTTTTCTTTTCCAGTCCTCCTATCACACGGTCAACCGCATCCAGAAAATCCTGACGTTCCACTTCGTGTTTGTTTTTTCTTGCTGCTATAAGAGCTGCTTCGTTGCAGATGTTTGCAATGTCTGCGCCAGAAAATCCTGGAGTTTGCTTTGCAAGAAATTCCACATCCACACTTTTTGCAACTTTTATCGGCTTGATGTGTACTATGAAAATTTCTTTGCGTTCGTGAACATCAGGTAAGTCAACATAAATTTGTCGGTCAAAACGCCCTGCACGAAGCAAGGCGCGGTCAAGAATATCAGCACGATTGGTTGCTGCAAGAAGAATCACCCCACTGTTTGTGCCAAAGCCGTCCATTTCGGTAAGCAGTTGGTTGAGCGTGCTTTCGCGTTCATCATTTCCACCTTGAACCATTCCTCTTCCACGCGCTCTGCCGATACCGTCAATCTCATCAATGAAAACAATACACGGAGCTTTTTCTTTCGCCTGACGGAAAAGGTCGCGCACGCGTGAAGCACCAACGCCCACAAACATTTCCACAAAATCAGAACCGGAAAGAGAAAAGAAAGGAACTTTTGCTTCGCCAGCTACTGCTTTCGCCAATAAAGTTTTTCCTGTGCCGGGAGCGCCAACAAGTAGTGCGCCTTTTGGAATTTTAGCACCGAGTTCGGTATATTTTTTCGGACTCTTTAGAAAATCAACTATTTCTTTTATTTCAATTTTTGCTTCTTCCAATCCAGCAACATCGTTGAACGTAATGTTAACCTGTGTGTCTTTGTCATACAGCGCAGCTTTTGATTTTCCGATGCTGAAAATATTTCCACCACCGCCGCCACCGCCACCGCCCATTCTGCGCATCAGCAAAAACCAAATTGCAGTAATGACAAGAATCGGAAGTATCCATCCCATGTATTCACTCATGCCGGTTCTGTTTTCGCTGCTGGGAAGAACGCGGTCTTTCGTGTCAAGATTTTTTTGCACTTCGTCCAACTGGCGTGTGAAAGATTCTTTTTCAATCTTCATCACAAAGTGTGGACCCGGATTTATTTCTTTTGTCAATGGTCGCTCACGGACTTTATCAAACTTGGGTTCTTTTAATCGGTCGGTTTTGACAAAAATTTCTGCTGACTGCTCGTTCACAATTACAATTTTACGAACATCGCCAAGCTTAATATAATCTACAAGCTCTTGCCATTCTATTTTTTGAGTGTTGTCGGTAAAATTAGGAAACCACATCAACGCAATGCCAATAAGAATAACAATGTAAATCCAGTAGAAATTAAAATTGCCTGAACCCTTTGGAAGTTTATCCTTTAGCTTTTTAAACTGAGCTTTTGGGTCTGACTCCTTTTTACTTTCTTCGGGTTTTGCTCCTTCTTTATTTATATTTTGATTTTCGCTCATTTATTTTGATAGGTGATTACACCGATACATTTCAGATTTCACCGATTATTTTTTACGTTTGATTTTGCTTTTTACAATTTTTTTTACGGAAGCAGTTTTTTTCTTAGTCACTTTTTTTGCTTTTGTTTTCGCTGCGACTTTTCTTTTTGCTGGAGCAGGAATTGGTTTTATTTCTCTTCTTTCAGCATCTGCCCACATGTCTTCTAATCCGAAATGCTGCCGGATGTGCGGCTGAAAAATATGTACCACCACATCCACATAATCCATCAAAACCCATTCCGCATTTTGTAAACCTTCCACATGCCATGGACGGCTTCCTGTTTCTTTTTTTATGAATTCTTCAACGCTTCCCGCAATCGCCTGAACTTGTGTGCGTGAATTTGCTTCGCAGATCACAAAATAATCACAAGGAGAGCTTGCGTTTTTTTTCAAATCAAGGCAAACAATTTCATTTCCTTTCTTTTCTTCGATTCCTTTAACAACACATTCAACCAACGGGAATGAATCTGTTTGTTTTTTTCTTGCGGGTTTAGATTTTATTTTCATAGTTTAAGAAGGTGGCAAAGATATACTTTTTCGCCTCACCTCAACTTCTCAGTAAGAGTGGGAATGGCTGATATTAGTATTTTCGTAAGCATTATTTATCTGCATACTAATGAAGACGATTTTCATCGGAAAAAATTGTATAGAAGTTGAAAAAACTGATTCCACCAACAGTTATTTATCGAGGTTGATGGGAGAAAAGACGCTATTTGAAGGAACTGTAGTCATAACCAACCGACAGGAGCAGGGAAGAGGGCAGCGAGGTGCAACGTGGGAAAGCGAACCGAACAAAAATCTTACGTTGAGCATTCTGTTGCAGCCAAATTTTTTAAGACCTGATGAACAATTTCAATTGAATAAAGCAATTTCGTTGGGAGTGATGGAATTTGTTCAGAACTCTCTATTTATTGAAAATAGAAATGTGCGTGTTAAATGGCCTAACGATATTTATATCGGCAATAAAAAAGTTGCTGGTATATTGATTGAAAATTCTGTGAGTGGAAATAGTTTGCAACATTCCATCATCGGAATCGGAATAAATGTAAATCAGGAAAAGTTTTCTGCCAAACTTCCCAATCCAACATCTCTGAAAATTGAAGCTGGAAAAGAATTTAATCTGAAAGAATGTCTCGCTCAACTTTGTTCCTGTATTGAAAACAGATATTTGGAATTGCGAGCAAATCATTTTCCTTTGTTAGATAATGATTATTTGAAAAACCTTTACCGATTTGACGAATGGGCTGACTACAACTATAAAGAAAAAAGATTTAAAGCAAAGATTGTTGGAATAACAAAACTTGGAAAATTAATGTTGGAAACTGAAAAAGAAAAAATAATGGAATGTGATTTTAAGGAAGTGGAGTTTTTAAAATCCGGCTTTGTAGCCAATCAGTGATAAAATAAGAGCTAATAAAAAAGGAATGACTAATTCAATACAAAGTAATATTAAATAATCTTTTTGCTTTTCCTTTGTTGTTCCCAATAATACAGACAATACAATAGTGAAAATGATAGTTGGAAATAATGCAAGGACATTAATTCCTGCACACATCATCCCAAAGTTTGGGGGAAATTGAAGTCCAAGAGTAATTATCCATATTAATATGTGAATAATAAGAAAAAAAGTGATTAATTTATTTCGATTAAAAATATCGTTATTCATATTTCCTTCAACTTCTCCGCCAGCAGATTAAAGAATTTTCCAAGCGGTTTTTCCACCATCATTTTCATCATGGGGTTAAGGTCGGCATCAAAAATAAATTGTCCGATGCATTGGGTGGGAGAGGTTTCGGTAAAAAGAATATCGAGCGTAAAATCAAAAGGCACTTTTCCGTTTGAAGAAACTTTAATTAATGAGTTCGGAGTTTTATCCACAATCTTCATTCCAATCGTTGCCATTCCGCTGAGGGTGAAAGAGCAATCGTTTTCGGTGTTCTGCCAGTTGGTAACTTGCGGAGGCATCAGTTTCTGAAAATTATTAAAGTTTGTGAGGAAAGAAAAAATTTCGGAAGCCGGTTTATTTATTTCGGATTTAACGCTTTCTATTCTCATATCTACTAAATTACGAATGTGTACTAATATACTAATGAATACGATGAAGGTGGTTTATGAGCGGGGCAGTTATTGGTAAATTAGTATTGATTAGTATTTTAGTAGGTAAAAATTATTTCATTCCACCGCCCATCGGGCGAACTGGTTCTTTTCCATCTTGTCCCCATTTTTCAGGAGCTTCACGCCATGATTTCAGCAGGGCAATATCTGCCTTGGTGATTACTTCTTTCTTGAGCGCTTCCTTCGTGAGCGTTTCATAATCGCAGAGATGAAACACGGGACATTTTTCTTTTTTGAAAGCATCCGCAGAAACTTTGAAATTATAAGTGAAAATGGAAATCATTCCCTGCACAATACATCCAGCATTGCGAAGCGAAGTAACCGCTTTCAAACTGCTTTTGCCTGTAGAAATTAAATCTTCAATAATCACAACTTTTTGTCCGGCACCAACCACACCTTCAATCAAATTGGTAAGTCCGTGAACTTTTGCTTCGGCACGAACGTAGCAGAATGGAAGATTAAGTGCATCGGCAATCATCATTCCATGAGCAATTCCTCCTGTAGCAACACCGCAGATAACATCGGGTTTGCCACATTTTTCCTGAATCACTTTTATAAATTGTTCGCGCAGATAATTTCGAATTTTAGGATAAGAAAGCGTGCGCCTGTTATCGCAGTAAATCGGAGCCTTCCAGCCCGATGCCCAAATAAATGGTTTGTTGGGTTGTAGTTTTATTGCTTTAATTTGCAAAAGGTAATCCGCAATTTTTATTGCAGTGTCCTGGCTCACTATCATAAATTTAGGTTTATTACAGTACAAATGTATAAAGTTTTTTCAGGTGAGAAGTGTGTGATGGTTTCTGACAGCGAAGTTCAGCTTGACGAAAAGAATGTGAAGCAGATTTATTTTAAGTCTGCGGAAGAACTTCATAGGGAATACAAACAGTTTTCCCGTTCACGCGTTTTGAAAACATTAATAATTGTTGGCGATGAAGATAGAGTTTGGAAAGTGTTTCGCTCGTTGTTTTCATATATAAAAGCAGCCGGAGGTTTGGTGAGAAATGATAAGGACGAATTGCTGATGATTTACCGAAACAAACATTGGGATTTGCCGAAAGGAAAAATGGAAAAAGGCGAAACACCGGACGAAACTGCTATTCGTGAGGTAGAAGAAGAATGCGGAATAAAAAAACTGAAGATTAAAAAACAGCTTGATTCTTCTTACCATATTTTTTTCAAAGACAATAAAGAATGTATGAAACGCAGTTATTGGTTTGATATGACTTGCAATGATTCTTCAATACCTGTTCCGCAGGCAGAGGAAGGAATCAAGGAAGCAAAATGGATGAGCAGGGAAGATGTAGAAAAAATAGCTAATAAAGTTTATCCTTCTCTTCAGGAAATTCTAAAAACGTATTTGTAATCCAACTATTTTTTCTTTTTTATCTGATTGAAAGTCGGTTCAATATCCTGAGGTTTGTCGGCAGGAGATTTTAAAACATTTCCTTTTGTGTCAATCAGAAAATAAGTGGGGACGGTGAGAACATTAAATTCTTCTTTCGCTTTTTTGTAATTATCGCAATAAAGAAATGTCCAGTCCAGTTTTGGATTTTTCATGAGGAAGTTTTTCATTGCTTCAGGTTTTTTATCCACCGAAATGCTGACGAAAACAATTTTACTTCCGTATTGCTTTTTTAATTCGGGAATCATCATCATTTCCTGAATACACGAAGAACACCAACTTGTCCAGAAATTCACATACACATATTTCCCTTTGAAATCAGAAAGCGAAACATTTTTTCCGTTCTTATCCTGAAAATAAAAATTAGGCGCAGGTTTACCAATGTTCATTGCCGATAATTTCTTTTTCAGATTCACTGCGCTGCTTCGGTTCTCTTCCGTTTTGCATTGTTTGCTTGCCTGTTCAAGAATTTCTAAAATAGAATTGACTTTATACGCAGGATAGCGATAATATTCTGAAAGAGATTTCAGAACAACAGCTTCGCAAAGCGTATCGTTTTTTAAAAATTTATTCTGTTTGAAGTATTCCATCAGAGAAGAAAAATTCTGCTTGCTGACTTCGCTTTGAGTTTTAGTTGATTCTAATATTGAAGTTATTGTGGTTGAAAAGAATTCGTTGAAAAAAGTCATGTAATCATTATTGTTCAACTGAATCGGTTTGTCTTGAAAATAATTCTTAAATATTTTTTCATCACCCTTTAGTATTATGCTTTCTTCCAGCGAGGCAAAAGTGTAAGTGACATAATTATTGAGATAAGGATTGTTGTATGGTGAATATTTTTCCCTGCAAAGAGTTTTCATGGTGTCAATCTTTCCAAAAACGGAAGAACTTTTTTTAGTAATTAACGGACGATTATATTCCAAAAATGCTTCGTATCGGTTGCTGAAATCCGCCATCAGATAATTAAGTTCTGTTGGTTCAGAATTATTGAATTCAATCTCAACCGATACGGGAATGCTTAATGTATTTACAGCATCGGAATCTTTGGCGCGAAAATTTATGTCATATTTTTTATTTGGTTCGACAACCATTTCTGCCTTGGCATTGTCAACCATCAGATAAATATAAGTCGCTTGTGAAGCAGAAAAGTGCAGATTGAAATTTCCTTTTGCATCAATGGCGCTATTTGCAAGTTCTTTTTCCTTATAAGAAATAAAATCTTCGTATGTGAAAGCATAAATTTTATTTATTTCAGCAAGATAGCTTGTGTCAGCTTTACCTGTGATGGTGACGGATTGTGAATAGCAAATAAAAAATGAGAAATTAAAAATTATAAATGTAAACTTGAGGATGGAATTTCTCACTTGGAAATGATTATTTCAATTCCTTTCTGATGGCGGATGGAACAAATTTACTGGCATCGCCTTCGTTGCGGAGAATATCTCTCACCACGGTTGATGCAATCGCAGAAAGTTCCGGAGTGGAAAGAATAAAAATGGTTTCAATGCTTTCGTTCATCGAACGATTCATTTGCGCAATTACTCTTTCAAATTCAAAATCGGCAGAAGTGCGAAGTCCGCGTAAAATATAATTTGCTTTTTCCTTTTTGCAGAAATCTACGGTAAGACCTTTATATGTTTTAACTTCAATCCTTTTCTCTCCTGAAAAAACCTTTTCAATCCATTGCTTTCTTTTCTCCAAAGAAAAATATCCATCTTTCAACGCATTGACGCCAATGGCAATAATTATCTTATCGAACATTGGCAATGCTCTTTTGATAATGGATTCGTGACCTGTTGTGATTGGGTCAAAAGAACCCGGAAAAACTGCGACCTTATTCATTTGTATTCTGTTCATTATTCTTTTGAGTGAGTTGTGAGGTGAAGATAGAAAAATTCACTGTGCCATATTCTCTTGTTTCCTGCAATTGTTTTATTCCTGAAAAAATCGTTTCAACAGGATGTTCAACGATTAACGTGCCATTTTCTTTCAGAAGATTTTTTTCAAATACCAATGCCGGAATGCGTTCAGTGTTTGCAAGTTTAAATGGCGGATCGGCAAAAATAATATCGAAGGTATCGGAACATAAAGGCAGGAACTTGAAAACATCCATCGTGATTACTTTAATGTTTGGAAAATTAAATTCAGTGGCTGTCTTCTTGATGAAGTTGCCGCATTTAGGATTTTTCTCGATGGAAGTTATTTCTGCCGCTCCACGGGATGCAAATTCATAGCTCATCGAACCGCTTCCACCAAACAGGTCGAGCACTTTCATTCCTTCAAGAACAATTCTATGCTGAAGAATATTGAACAATGCTTCTTTTGCGAAATCGGTTGTGGGGCGGATTCCTAAATTGTCAGGAATGTGAAACTGCCTGCTTCTGTGTGTGCCACTAATGATTCTCATGCTAAACCAAAAATTAATTCAGGAAACGCAAAGATATTGTGCAAATAAACTGAAAAACTTATGCGATTGAACTTCATGGAACTTATAACTGTATTTGAATCCTTCAGGGAGCGATGCGAATTTTACATGGCGAATGTAATTGTAAAGCAACGAATGTTCTTTTGCTGTTTTTTCAATTTCTCCTGACAAAACCAATTCAACTTCTTCCGGATTCAAATTTAATTGCTCATAGACAAAAAGAATGTAATACGCAATGTCTTCAGGAACTTTGTATTTAAAAGCATTACTAAAAACAAGTTTTCCATTTTCAAGAATTACAATTTCAAAATAGGAAGAATGAAAATCTGCAAAAACCTTTTTGCCTTTAGCGTTTTTATTCTGAATCAAAAGCCCTTCAATAAATGAAGTTGAATTGTGAATGAAATGAACATTGATAAAATGCATTCTGATTTCAGATTCAAGACTTCTTTGAATTGTGAAAATATTTTTAGCATCCAGATTCAGTAATGCATCGGAATGGATTTTTTCTTCGCCATCTACCCGATGATTGAATTCGAGAAGCGATTTTTTATTTTCTTCATCAAACAAAGACGAAGGAACTATCGTAAACTTATTGTGAGCAACCGCGCACGTGACGGACTTAAACAAATGGCATCCTAAAAGCCCCTCTTTCATCTCCCCGAAGGGGAGAAACTCCCTCCCTTCGGGAGGGATGGGGCGGGCTTGAAGTGCCAGATATTTATTTGTATCCGTATCAAGAACGCAGAATGAAAAATGTTTTTCGCTTACAAGAATGGAAAGATGATATGCATTTGATTTTTTAGAATCGAACGATTCATCAATCAAATTAATAGTAGGAGAGTTTATGGTTTTTATTTCTGGCATTTCTACTAAAATACTATTGTGCACGAATGTACGAATTACTGCAATTTGTTTTTATTTGATTAGTATATTAGCGTTCATTTTAATGTATGTATAAACTTATAGCCCAATTTATTTACTTCCTTTCAGGATGGAAAATACAAGGAGGTATTCCACCCGAGATAAAAAAGTGCGTGCTTGTTGCCGCACCTCATACCAGTAACTGGGATTTCCTTTATGGTAGTTGCGGCTGGACACTTTTCGGATTACATGTGAAATACCTCATTAAGAAGGAGTGGTTTCGTTTCCCTTTCAAGGGAATCATGAGATCATTGGGAGGGATTCCAGTAGACAGAAGCAAGCACACCAATCTTGTGGATGCAATGGCTGAGCTAGTGAACAACAAAGAAGAAATTATTGTGCTGATGACCCCTGAAGGAACGAGAAAAAAAGTAGATAAGTGGAGAACCGGTTTTTATTACCTCGCTCTAAAAACAAATATTCCCATTGTGCTTGGTAAAATAGATTACAAAACAAAAATGGCAACCATCGATCGATCATTTATACCTTCAGGAAACATTGAAAAGGATTTTGAGATCATTCGCGAGTTTTATAAAGATGTGGTGGGAAGAGTGCCTGGGAATTTTAGTGTGGAGGCGATTAAGCCATAAAGATTAAGGATTTTCGATTTAGGATTAAAGATTGAAAAATCCTAAATCCTTATTCCTAAATCCTAAATCTGTTCACTTCAACTTCTTCTGCAAATTCTCATTCAGCGCATCCAAAAATTCTTCTGTATAGAGATAATGTTTTCCATGCTCCATATTGCTGCCATGAATGCACAGCGCCAGATCTTTTGTCATCTTGCCCGATTCAACAGTTTCTACGCAAACTTGTTCCAATGTGTTTGAGAAATTAATGAGCGCCTGATTGTTATCCAATTTACCTCTGAAAGCAAGTCCGCGAGTCCATGCAAAGATGGAAGCTATCGGATTTGTAGAAGTTGGTTTTCCTTTTTGATGTTCGCGGTAGTGACGGGTAACTGTTCCGTGAGCAGCTTCGGCTTCCATGGTTTTTCCATCCGGAGTTACAAGAACGGAAGTCATCAAGCCAAGCGAACCGAAACCTTGTGCAACTGTGTCGCTCTGAACATCACCGTCATAATTTTTACAAGCCCAAACAAATGCTCCGCTCCATTTCAATGCCGATGCAACCATGTCATCAATTAAACGATGCTCGTAAGTGATTCCTGCCGCTTCAAATTTTGATTTGAACTCTTTTTGATATACTTCTTCAAAAATATCTTTGAAGCGTCCATCATATTTTTTAAGGATGGTATTCTTGGATGAAAAATAAAGGGGCCATTTTTTCTCCAGTGCAACATTCATGCACGATTGCGCAAATCCACGAATGGATTCATCCGTATTATACATTGCCAAAGCAACTCCATCCCCTTTGAAATTATAAACCTCGTGTGTTTGTGGCTGACCTCCATCAGGAGTAAAAGTGAAAGTGAGTTTTCCTTTTCCTTTCGTTACAAAATCGGTCGCTTTGTACTGATCGCCAAAAGCATGACGACCAATGCAAATAGGTTTCGTCCAGTTAGGAACCAGGCGCGGAACATTTTTGCAAACGATCGGTTCGCGAAAAACAGTTCCGTCCAGAATATTCCGAATCGTTCCGTTCGGAGATTTCCACATTTGTTTCAGTCCAAATTCTGTTACGCGCGCTTCATCGGGCGTAATGGTGGCGCATTTAATGCCCACGTTGTATTTTTTTATCGCCTCTGCCGATTCTACCGTTACTTTATCATCCGTCTTGTCGCGGTATTCAATGCCGAGGTCGTAATATTTTATATCCAGTTCCAGATACGGCAGAATGAGTTTGTCTTTAATATATTTCCAGATGATGCGTGTCATTTCATCGCCATCTAATTCTACTACGGGGTTTGCAACTTTTATTTTTGCCATAAAAAATAATTTATTGTTTATTGTTTATCCTGAAATGCGGGCAAATATAAATAAATCCTTATTGGCGGTTTCTGTTTTTTGTCACACTGAGATTAGTCGAAGTGTGGGCGTGCCCGCGCGAAGCGCACGGTCGGGCTATTCGCTGCAATCTTTGCTTCGCAAAGGATTTCCGCTGCTATCCCTCACGCAAACAGCCATTATTAAACGCGCATCAAATGAGAAATAAGGGATTAGTATATTTGTACTACAAATTTTGAAATATTATTTTAACTTGTATAGAAATGATAGACAAGAAACGCCAACTTGAAGAACTTAAAAATCTTGAAAAAGAAATCAAAGACAAGGAAGATAAGAATACAAAATATTGGTTATTTAAAACGGAGAATGGAGTTCAAGGATTTATGGGTACAGGAGGTAAAAAGCAAATAATGTTTGTAGGAGAACGTCCATCATCTGAAAAAAAAGGAGTAGTTGCGTGGAAAAAATTCTATGGGGTATTAAAGGATTTAGATTTGCAAGAGAGTCATCTTACAGATTTAATTAAAAGCATAGCTAAGGTAGGTGGGTCTTTACCAGATGATTTGTTTGAAGATTGTAGAATATTGAGTCGTGAAATTGCTATTGTTAAACCTCGACTAATCTTTACTCTGGGTACTAAAGTTCATAATCATCTTTTATTTTATTTGGCAGAAAAGGAAATTAAGGCGGTTGAAATTTATCATTACTCATATGTATTCAGAAGGAACAAGGTGACACCGAAAGCATATAAAAAACAAATTCAAGATGAATTAAAATTATTATAGTAGCCAAAACCAAATAATCATAACACAAAATGAAAAAAATATTTTCGAGTTTACTTTTTTTATCAATTGTTTTTAATATTTATTCTCAGAATAGCAAGGGATTGTTATTTACTGTAAATAAAACTGAAGGAGTTCCAGATAGTGTTTTTTATATTTACGATTTTTCAATTAGAGCATTAACTATTACAGCTTTCACAAGTGCTGACGGAAATATAACTTATAACGAGTTATCTATTAGAAGAAATAATCCAAAATACAGTACTACTCATCATATCCTTAAGTTTGAGAAATTAGCGAATGGAGGATTTTATATACAATTTAATGGTGGTGAATTTTGGGTTAATTATCAGAAAAAGGAAGTGAAGATTAAATTTCATGGGGATGCAAATATTGCCAGCAAAAGCCAATATGCTATTATGGGTTCTAATCCTTACGTTATTGAGCAAAATCTTGTGCTAATTGCTTTGGAAAAAAAATTATAAATTATTTATAACAAAAGCGGTATTAAATTATTCCTTTGCAAGCAGGATTTAAGACAAGGCAAATCACTTCTAATCTTTGGCAATACACATCCAAACCACATTAAATATCATATTATTCAAAGTGAGCAGGAATTTATTTCCTTCAACTCAAAACAAGCGAGGGTGTTGCAACAAAGAAGCTGGTGATTAGTCGTTAATTACCTTAAAAATCGCATAAAATCGCGGTTTAGGTTCAGGGTTCCCGACTTTAAACCATATCGGGCTTTAACAGCCACACATGTAACCTTCTCAGTTACACATGGAACTATCACAGCCACACATGTAACATTCACAATCGGACATCAAACATTCACTGCCGGACATCCGACATTCACAGTCGGACATCAAACACTCACAGTCAGACATCCGACATTCAC
>PLUL01000003.1 GCA_003164895.1 Bacteroidota bacterium
AATCTCTTCAGACCTCTTTTAGGGGAAATAATAGTTCACGTTGAACATATTAATAAGAGAGGTAGAGGTATTGAAAAAGGTATTGGATTTATTTATCCTATTAACCAAACTATTTTCGTCAATCCAGGTGATGGAACTTATAAATTATATGGCGTTTCTTTCTGGTTAGCAGAGAAATTTTATTTTGCTGAAAAAAATTTATTTTATTCTTCACCGGAATTTTCATTACACTTGGAATACAACGGGAATATGGATAGAGTAATTTGGTATCAAACACCATCGCACATTTCACAATCGAGAATTATTCCTGCGTTAACGATAAAAGAAGGATGGAGGGATAAGTTGGGTATTATGGATTTGTATATTGGAGCTGGAGTTGCTTTCCGTTATACCCAAACAACATATCTCGATAACCTACCTGCTGGTGTCATAGCGTATAATGCCGATACAAAACATGATAACGGATGGTATATTTATCCCATACTTCGCGCAGGAGTGAAATTAGGATTTCCAATCAAGACAGGAAAAAAGATTGTTAAAGAATAAGATTGTTGTTTGCGTGAGCGATTGCAGCGGAAAGCCCACAGCGCAGCGAGGACTTGAAGCGGAAAGCGCGACCGCGCGCTTCGCGCGGGCACGCCCAACCCTAGACCCATTATTCGCATCTTTTCTATCAACAAATTGTATAAATCATTTATGTTTTAAAATATATTTCTACGATTTATTTAATTACTTTTGCGTAACAATAATGATTATAAATAAAATGTATGACAACCCCCATAGAAGAAATCACAAAACAAAAAACTAACAAAGAGTTAAAAGAAGTAGTCATTCTCTTTGCAGGCGATTCGGGTGACGGTATTCAGTTGACCGGAACACAGTTCACCAACACCAACGCACTTTTCGGAAACGACATCAGCACGTTCCCCAACTATCCGGCAGAGATACGCGCCCCCGCAGGAACATTGGCAGGCGTATCGGGATTTCAGGTGAACTTCGGCAGCGTTAATATTTACACGGCAGGAGATCAAAGCGATGTGCTGGTAGTGATGAATGCAGCTGCTTTGAAAGCAAGTTTGCGTTCCCTGAAGAAAAACGGGATCATCATTGCAAATACTTCGGGCTTTGAACCGAAGAATCTTGAACTTGCAAAATATCCGAAAGGAGTTAATCCGCTGAAGGATGGTTCACTGGAAGGATATACGGTTCACGAAATAGATATTACAAAACTCACACGCGCTTGTCTGGAAAATAATTCTGGTCTTGGCGTAAAAGAAATTGACCGCTCAAAAAACATGTTTGTGCTTGGTTTCATTTTATGGATGTACAACCGCTCCATGGAACCATCGCTCAACTATTTAAAAGAGCAATTTAAAAAACGTCCTGAACTGATTGAGACCAATACAAAAGTCCTTAAAGCGGGATACAATTACGGGGAGACCACCGAAACTTTCACCACTCGTTACGAAGTGAAAGCGGCTCCGATGCCGAAAGGAACTTACCGCAGCATCATGGGTAATCAGGCAACTGCGCTCGGATTAATTTCTGCATCAAAGAAAGCAGGTCTCACACTTTTTTACGGAACGTATCCAATCACTCCTGCTTCAGATATTCTGCACGAACTTGCAAAGCACAAGAACTTCGGAATAAAAACATTTCAGGCGGAAGACGAAATTGCAGCAGTATGTTCTGCCATCGGAGCTTCCTTCGGAGGCAATCTTGGAATAACCGGTTCATCAGGACCCGGCATTGCTCTGAAAGGAGAAGCCATTGGTCTTGCAGTGATGATGGAACTTCCGCTGGTAGTAATCAATGTTCAGCGTGGCGGACCATCAACAGGATTACCAACTAAAACCGAACAGGCGGATCTGATGCAGGCGATGTACGGAAGAAATGGCGAATGTCCGCTGATCGTTCTTGCAGCTTCTTCTCCATCCGATTGTTTCACCATGGCATTCGAAGCATGCAAACTTTCTTTACAGCACATGACCCCTGTTATGCTGCTTACGGACGGATACATTGCAAACGGAGCTGAACCCTGGCTCTATCCCAAAGCATCCGATCTTCCTGAGATCAAAGTAAGTTTTACGACAAAGAAAAATTCGTTAAAAGAAAATGGAGAAGGAAAAGTGGAGAAATATCTTCCTTACCTGCGTGACGAAAAACTTTCGCGCCCATGGGCAATTCCGGGAACAAAAGGACTGGAGCACCGTGTAGGCGGAATTGAAAAAGAACATGAAACAGGAAATATCTCCTACGATCCGGACAACCATGAGTTCATGGTGAAGATGAGACAAGCGAAGGTTGATAAAGTTGCCGATTATATCCCCGAACAAAAAATTGATAACGGAAAAGAAAAAGGAAAGATACTTGTACTCGGATGGGGCTCTACTTACGGTTCCATTAAAACTGCGGTGATAGACTGCATTGCCAAAGGCATTGACGTTTCGCATGCGCATGTTAAGTACATGAATCCGCTGCCAAAAAATCTTGGAAGCTTGCTCAAAAAATTCGATAAAGTATTAATGCCTGAAATGAACAACGGACAGTTCTCACGGATTATCCGCGATAAATTTCTGATCGATGCCATCGGCTTCGACAAAATAAAAGGAGCGCCATTTACTGCAGGAGAACTGAGCAAGAAGATCGAAGAAATAAACAAATAGTTAAACAGCAATTTAAATTTTGTAAATATGACTACGGCTACTATCCCCACAACAACTGAAAAACTAACATCAAAAGATTTTACCAGCGATCAGGAAGTGCGCTGGTGCCCCGGCTGCGGGGATTATTCCATTCTGAAACAGGTTCAGACCGTGATGCCTGAGCTTGGAATTCCCAGAGAGAATATTGTTTTCGTTTCCGGTATCGGATGCTCATCGCGTTTTCCATACTATATGGAAACATTCGGAATGCACAGCATTCACGGACGCGCCACTGCAGTTGCTTCGGGATTGAAAGTAACCCGACCTGACCTTAGCGTGTGGCTGGTTACAGGCGATGGCGATGCTCTTTCCATAGGAGGAAA
Source organism: Bacteroidota bacterium (assembly GCA_003164895.1). Taxonomy (GTDB): domain Bacteria; phylum Bacteroidota; class Bacteroidia; order Palsa-948; family Palsa-948; genus Palsa-948. Next base: position 3,029 of record PLUL01000003.1, read on the forward strand.
TCATATGATCCATTTATTGAGAAGAAATATAAATATCAATATTCTTTTATTCAACAACGAAATTTACGGATTAACAAAAGGACAATACTCCCCTACTTCGCACATCGGGCAGGTAACTAAATCATCGCCTTACGGTGCGATCGATCATCCGTTCAACCCGCTGGCGCTCACGCTGGGTGCAGGAGCAACTTTTATTGCGAGAAGCATGGATAGAGATCCTGTTCATCTTCGCGGCATTTTGAAAAAAGCGAACGAGCATATCGGAACTTCTTTTGTAGAGATATACCAGAACTGCAATGTATTCAATGATGGAGCATTTGAAGTGTTCACCGAGAAAGCATCGAAAAAAGAAGAAACACTTTTCATGGAGACGGGCAAGCCGCTTATCTTCGGACAGAACAACGAGCATGGCGTGAAACTTGACGGCTTTAAACCAGTAATTGTAAATGTTGCAGATGTTTCTGTCAACGATCTTTGGATTCATGATGAGCGCGAAGAAATGAAAGCAACCATCCTTACGCGCTTCTTTGACGATCCTAAAAAAGCAGGGCATTTGCCAAGACCATTCGGAGTATTTTACACCGAAGATCGTCCGACTTACGAAAGCGCACTTACTGCACAGATAAACGATACTATAAAAGCAAAAGGCGAAGGCGATCTTGACACACTGCTGAGAGGAAGAGAAAGCTGGACAATTAACTGATAAAAAGAATTAAAAAATAAACCCCGAAGGAGAAATCCAACGGGGTTTTTTATATCTGTGAAACTTAAAAAAGAAAAAAATTATTTTTCAGCTAATTCCGGCTCTTGAGCAGCAACTATGTCTGCACCTTTCAATTCATCTATCTTTGCTTTCTTGCCGATAGCTCCACGCAGATAGAAAAGTTTCGCTCTGCGAACTTCACCTCTCTTATCAACAGTAATAGATTCGATAAAAGTAGAATAAAGAGGGAATATACGCTCAACACCCACGCCGTTTGAAATTTTTCTGACAGTAAAGGTTTTCACATTGCCAACTCCTTTGCGCTGAATGACAACGCCAGTGAATTGCTGAACGCGTTCTTTGTCACCTTCTTTGATCTTATAGCTGATGGTAACAGTATCTCCTGCTTTGAAATCAGGAATGCTTTGTTTAACCATTAATTGTGATTCTGCGTATTTAAGTAAGTCCATATTCGTAGGTTTTTAAAAAGGGACGCAAAGATAATAGATATTTTGATATAACGTAAATTGAAAAATTCAAAACAAAGAAAGAAATTAGTGGATAATAATTTTG
>PLUL01000016.1 GCA_003164895.1 Bacteroidota bacterium
GGAGACCGTCTCCGGATTGCAGTTGATCAAGATAGTTTCGTAGCCATCCTCGCGCAGCGCGTAGGCGGCGTGGCAGCAGCAGTAATCGATTTCAATTCCCTGCCCGATGCGGTTGGGACCTGAGCCGAGTATCACGACTTTCTTTTTCTTGGATGGAATGGATTCGTTCTCTTCTTCAAACGTAGAGTAGTAGTAAGGTGTTTGCGCTTCGAACTCTGCCGCACAGGTATCAACCAATTTGTAAACGCGGTTGATGCTCATCTCTTTTCTTTTCTTGAACACCTGGCTCTCTAAACATTTCAGCAAATGCGCAACTTGTCGGTCGGCATAACCTTTTTGTTTTGCTTCGAGCAAAAGGTCTTTCGGAATATTTTCGAGCGTATGTTTTTCCACTTCCCGTTCCAGCGCGATCATCTCTTCGATCTGGTTAAGAAACCATGGATCGATCTTCGTCAGTTTGTGAATGGTATTGAACGGAATTCCCATCTTGAACGCATCGTACACATGGAACAATCGGTTCCACAAAGGTTTTTCAAGATTAGCAAGCAATGTTTTTTGGTCCGCAGTTTCTCTTCCGTCAGCGCCCAAACCGTTTCGTTTTATTTCTAATGACTGGCAAGCTTTCTGCAACGCTTCTTGAAAACTTCTGCCGATGCCCATTGCTTCGCCAACCGATTTCATTTGTAAACCAAGGTGACGGTCGCTTCCCTGAAATTTATCGAAGTTCCAGCGCGGAACTTTCACGATCACGTAATCGATTGTTGGTTCAAAGAAAGCAGAAGTTGATTTTGTAATTTGATTTTTCAGTTCATCCAAATTGTAACCGATAGCAAGTTTTGCCGCAATCTTCGCAATTGGATATCCTGTTGCTTTTGATGCAAGAGCCGATGAACGAGACACGCGCGGATTTATCTCGATCACGATTAATTCATCTTCGTTCTCGGGATTCATTGCGAACTGAATGTTACATCCGCCTGCAAAATGCCCGATGCCGTTCATGCACTTGATCGCTGCGTCGCGCATGCGCTGATACGCAGTGTCGGAAAGTGTCATCGCGGGAGCCACTGTGACAGAATCTCCGGTATGAATTCCCATCGGGTCAAAATTTTCGATGGAACAAATTATGACCACATTGTCGTTTGCATCGCGCAAAAGTTCCAGTTCAAATTCTTTCCATCCGAAAATACTTTGCTCGATTAGCACTTCGTGAGTAGGCGATGCGTGCAAACCTCGATTGAGTGCTGCATCAAATTCTTCTTTGGTATTTACAAATCCGCCACCAGTTCCGCCAAGTGTGAACGATGGACGGATCACGAGAGGAAACCCAACTTCCTGTGCGATTTCTTTTCCTTCGAGAAATGAACGCGCTGTTTTTCCTTTGCAAACTCCCATGCCAAGATGCAGCATTCGTAAACGAAATTTTTCTCTGTCTTCGGTCGTGTGAATTGCATCTACATTCACACCGATCATTTTTACATTATGTTTTTTCCAGATTCCCGCTTTCTCGCATTCCAGCGCAAGGTTGAGCGCAGTTTGTCCGCCCATCGTAGGAAGCACGGCATCTATTTTATGTTTCTTTAAAATTTCTGAAATAGATTTTTTTGTGAGTGGCTTGAGATAAATATTATCCGCAGTAACCTTATCCGTCATGATCGTTGCCGGATTGGAATTGATCAGCGTTACTTCAATTCCTTCTTCCTTGAGCGATCGCGACGCTTGCGAGCCGGAGTAATCAAATTCGCATGCTTGCCCGATAATAATTGGACCGCTGCCGATGATGAGTACGGATTTAATGGATTTATCTTTTGGCATTATTGGATTACAGATTACTGGTTACAAATTACGGATTAAAAATGCAATAACAAATTTATCAAAATTGAAATTCGCTTCTGGATAAAAGATAAGCGTTCGAAAAAAAACTTATTGACAATTTTCATCTCTTGTTCATTTTATGTGATAGTTACAAAAATTATATAACTTTGTAACTAATTCAAAAAATTCCTCCCATGTCTCAAAATAATATTCTTGTTCCCATTGATTTTTCGGAAGAATCTCATATTGCATTAGGGCAATCTTACAATCTGGCAAAATATACCGGATCAACAATCACGTTATTGCACATTTTCGATAGCTCCGAACAAGATGCTCAGGGCAAACTGGATAAATTGGCAGAAGAAGTTTCCACTCAATCAGGTCTTAAAGCCAACGTGATGATTGTAAAAGGAAAAATGCACGAGCAAATTATTAAGGTGGCAGAAAAAATAAATGCAATCGTAATTATCATGGGTTACAATTCCTCAAAAGGAATGATGAAAATTATTGAACGATCTGCCTGCCCTGTCATAACGATAAAAGGAAAAGACCATCATAACGGTTGCAAACATATTGTGCTGCCTTTAGACCTCACCGAAGCAACAAGAGAAAAAGTTAGCAAGGCGATTGAGTTTGCCAAATTTTTTAATTCTACAATTCATATTATTTCTGTCCGCTTACATAAAGAAAAACGCCATGAAAAAAAGATGATTGCTTATGCACATCAGGTGCAAAAGTTTATAAAAGAAAAAGGTGTTCCATGTTTCAGCAAAACGCTGGAAGGAAAGGATATAGCTCAATTAGTTCTTGACTATGCCCATGAAATAAAAGCTGACCTGCTCATGATTATGAGTCAAAAGGAATTTAATTTGAAAAATATTTTTGTAGGAACCACCGCACAACGGATTGTCGAACTTTCCGAAGTTCCTGTTTTAACCATCCGTCCGATGAGAAGAAAATCGGTGGCAAGATTTTAAATTTTCATACCGAACAATTCAGATATTGAACCTGCAAAGATGATTTTGTTCGTGATTTTATCAATTAACCATAAAGAGTATTTTTTAAAAAATAATTTTTTTTCAAAATGGGACAACAAATAGCTGTTTCTCATTTATTTACATTTGTAACTAAGAGAAAAATATTACATTTGTAAATTATTGTAACTCAAAATGAAGCAAAAAATACTCTTCGCTTTTTTGATTTTGTCAACCGCTCTTGCCTTTTCTCAAAATAATTCTGAAAAAATATATTTTGACAAGTCGGGTAAACCCACAAATGAAGAACAAGCATATTATTATCGCCAAAGAACCAGCGGTGAATCCTATAAGTGTTATTATGTAAATGGAGGGAATATTTTTGGCAACTATGTATTTGACGACACTTGATTTTTGTTTCATTTTTGATAGTCATTTTTAGTTTTTTCAATTTTTAAACTTCCACTTCTAAAACTGTTCTCAACGCATCGTTAAAATCTTTAATGTCCGTTGCGTTGTCCAATTCTATTAATAGTTTAATCAATACGTTCCGCAACTTCATCCGTTCCTGATTGGTGAATGAATTTCGTTTGCCGTGTAACTTCTGATTGAATGTTTCTTTCGGCATCTGCATTTTAGATGCTAATACGACCCTGTTCAACTTCCATTGTATTATTACTTGTTCCATGTTATTTTGATTCGATAGGTTCAACGCTTTTTGGAACATTAGGTAATTCCATCCAACATTCTATTGCATCTTCTTCCCATCCTACGCTGTCGTCATTCATAAATACTATACTGCCAGTTTCATCAATTCGTCCGACAATATATTCGTGTCCGAAAAATTTATCGTGATGATAAACATTTACAATCATAAGGACAGTATGCTCTCTATCTGGCATACCTATATTCCACTTTCCGCTAATTTCCTTTTCCAGTCGCTCTGCGTGTATAATACATTCTGTGAATCCTGAAATCATTTCATCAGAAAATCCAGTTTCTTTATTAGTGTCATCTTGAAGTTGATGTAATTTTTGTGATAATAACATTTGATTGGTGTTTTATATTATTTATGCGTTACAAATATTCTGTTATATGCAATGGCTTCAAAAGCGAGAAACAGTCAATACAAATTCATCTAACCTTTCATCTATTTCCGATATTGCTCGGAGATATACAAGTCGTTCATGTTGTTCCTTTTTTATCATTCCCCATTCTATTGCTTCGGTTACGTCCTTACTTTTAAAGTCTTCAAATTCTTGTTTTTTCGGCATCATTTTTTCAAGCATATCAATTACGAATGCTTTTACTTCTTGTTTTGAAAATTGTTTTTCCATTTTGATTTTATTTTAATTATAGATTGATATTTTGTTGTTCAACTTTCGGAGGACTATACGTTAATTGTTTGTATGTCAGATGCGAACCGATATTATTTAACATCGCATCAAATCGAAATGATTCTGAAAACTTTCGAGTGTTATAACGAAATTGATATTCGTCAATGTATGATTGCAAATGTTTGGGAGAAACAGAGTGATAAATTCCGTCTATACCTCTTTTCAGGTGCGACCAAAAATTTTCCATTGAGTTGCAATGCACATCACCATTCACATATTCGCTGATGCTGTGGTCAATGGATTTGTGATTGAATAATTGTTTCAGACCTTTATAACCCTTCCATTCATCCGTCATTAACTTACTTCCGAATGCAACATTTTTAACTACGAATGGGCGTAGATGATACCCTGATGTGT
>PLUL01000043.1 GCA_003164895.1 Bacteroidota bacterium
AATTTCATTTTGGTTACTCAAGTCGGAACAGAAAAACTTATTGTTATAATCAAGAATTGCACATTCATTTTTTTCAAACAAAATCAACGTAAATGTTTCCCATCCAAATGCGCTGTCGCGGTTTGCAATCACAATATTGCCTAATCCCCCATCAGAACAAACATATTTTCCATTTGTAGATTTAAGTTGAATAATTTTTCTTCCTATTTCTTTTTTATTGGGAACATTATTGATTTTTGGTGCGTTGTTTTGTATTGTACTATTATTAGAATATGGTGTTTCACAATCATTTCCTTTTTTTGCCTCTTCATAATTGGGGCAGTGTGCCATGTTATCGTATCCGGGGACTGGATTCATTTTTCCGAATTGTTTGAAATAAAGCTCTTTGGTCATTCCATCATAGTGCAGAGAATGAAATTCAAACTGATAAGTTTGAAAAATATTCAGCCAGATGAGAAATAATACAAAGCAACCCAATAAAATCTTGTAAAACATTTTTTTCACTGATAGAAATTGTAGAAATGAAGCAAATGGAATTGCTAATAGGGAATAACTCTCGATGAAACTTCGCTGACCAAATGTTCCGCCATACCACCAGCACCACCAGGAAAAAATTATATATACATTGACAATCATAAAAGCAATGATTGGCAAGCGCCATTTTTTTAGTTCATCTTTCAGAAAAAATATTCCGAGCAAAGCAAATGCCATCATAGGCGTATAAAGCAGCCATCCTTTTCGCCAACTGAACAAACCATCAAGTATTCTGGGATGATTAAAAAAGAACCCTTCATCGGTATATGAGTAGCAGAGATAATGATCTGTTACGGTTTTCCAATAGAGAAATTGAGGAAGCCAAACTAAGAAAGTGCAAAGCGCCATCACGAGCAATAGAAAATATTTTTTCAAGAAAAAAAATATTCGTTCTTTAAGCTCTGTAAAATTTGAAATACCATATAAAATAAAAAATATAATTATAACTGCGTTTGTAGGACGGATTAAAGAGATGAGTCCAAACAATAAACCTATAATCAATGTGTTTTTTAGTGATTGGAGATCATACCATTTTACAGTGTAATAAATAAAAATTGCAAACAAACAAAAACTATACACGTGACTCATGGGTGCCTGCTCGGATGAATAACACAACAAGTTAGTGCCTAAACCTATTAATAGAATAACAGAAGCAACAAGCTTATCAGAAAAATTATATCTGTGTAATATTTTTCTCAGAAAATCTAATCCAATAATCAGATAAAAAACAGAACTAAGCAGAAGAAATATTTTGTATGGTTCAGAAAAACCATCTTCGGGATAATCGGTTAAAGAAGCAAAAGTGTGAGCAACAAAAAAAAATGGAGAATATAAAATCGCTGTGCCCATCGTCATTTTATCCACCTTTTTTCCGTCATCGGTATATACAGGCCAGAACAAATAATAATTTTCATCAAACAGATAATCACTTTTCTCAAGTTTTATATCATGATAAATAAATATCGAGGGTAAATAGGCATAATAAGAATGTACGTCCCACTCTATCACACGATCTTGTTTTTTCCAGAGTTTTAAATCGAAATCGATTAATAGGCAGGCAACGGCAACTATTCCAATGGCAATAGACGAAAATTTAATCCTCATTTTATATTACGGATAGAGTACTTTAAAATTAATTTTGCATTACATCCGCTTCTTTCAATCTCTTTTTTATATCATCCAGTTCGCCTTTGGGGATGGCACCGATGAGTTTTTTTGTGTATTCGGTTTGTGGATTGGCGTAGATGGCATCTGATTCTCCCATCTCAACAATTTTTCCGCCTTCCATCACGATCATTCGGTCGCTCATGAATTTTACGACCGATAGATCATGAGAAATAAAAATATAAGTGAATCCAAATTCTTTTTGTAATTGTCTGAGCAGATTCAACACTTGCGCTTGTATGGAAACATCCAGCGCGGAAACCGATTCATCGCAAATAATAAATTCAGGATTAAGTGCCAGTGCGCGGGCAATGCAGATGCGTTGTCTTTGTCCACCCGAAAATTCATGCGGATAACGGTAAAAATGTCCTTCTGCCATATTCACTTTGTGCAGCAGGTCAATGGCTTTATTCTTTCGGAGCGCCTCGTTACCATACAGGTTATGTACTCGCATAGGTTCCATCAGTGCTTCTCCCACCGTAATGCGCGGATTAAGCGAGGAGTAAGGATCCTGAAAAATAATTTGTACGTGTTTGCGCAAAGACCGCATCTCTGATGCCGATAGGTTTAAAATATTCTTTCCTTTATATATGATTTCTCCGCTGGTGGGCTCAATCAAACGAAGGATAGTTCTTCCCAATGTTGTTTTTCCGCATCCCGATTCTCCAACTAACCCTAAAGTTTCTCCTGGATAAACATCAAATGAAACATCATCCACTGCTTTCATAAAATGTTTTGATAATCCGAACAATCCTTTGTGGATGGGAAAATATTTTTTCAAGTTTTTTATCTGAAGAATCGGTTCTGCGGAATAAAGCTCTTTATGTCTGTTTTCTCTTTCGCGTTTTGAAATAATAATTTTGCTCGTAACTTGTTCAATAGTAAACGGGCTTTCGGTAAGCGAACCATCCGCACGTGTTATCATGAAATCAGAAATAGTTGGCAGCCAATGATAGTGTCTGTTGAGCGGAGGTCGGCAAGCAAGCAAACCTTTTGTATAGGGGTGTTGAGGATTGGCAAAGATTTTCCAAACGCTTCCTTCTTCAACAATTCTTCCTTTATACATCACCATTACGCGGTCAGCCAATTCGGCAATTACTCCAAGATCGTGGGTGATGAACATGATGGACATTCCGCGTTCTCGCTGTAGTTTTTTCAAAAGTTGCAGAATAGTATGTTCAACAGTTACATCCAGTGCAGTGGTGGGTTCATCAGCAATGAGAATTGCAGGGTTGCAGGAAATCGCCATGGCGATCATTACGCGCTGCCTCTGTCCTCCCGAAAGTTGATGTGGAAACGTATCGAACATAATTTCGGGACGCGGCAATTGTACTTCCTTGAAAAGTTCTATGGTTTTTTGTTTGGCAGATTTTGCTGTACACTTCTGATGCAAAATAATTGCTTCTGCTACCTGTTCTCCGCAGGAATAAACAGGATTGAGCGATGTCATTGGTTCCTGAAAGATCATTCCGATTTCATTTCCGCGAAACAAGCGAAGCTGATCTTCCGGAATACTCACCAAGTCAACTGCTCCGTATTGCTTGCTGTGATAGATCATTTGCCCGCCGGTAATTTTTCCCGGAGGACTTTTAATAAGACGCATCACCGAAAGTGCCGTAACGGATTTTCCTGTACCCGATTCGCCCACGATACCCAATATTTCGCCCTTATGAAGTGTGAAACTGATTCCGTTTACAGCTCGAACGGTTTCATCTTCGGTACGAAATTCAGTAACCAGATTTTTTACTTCGAGAAGTCGTGGACCCATATATCAAGAGAGAATAACAATTTCTTTGATTGCTAAGTTAAAAGTTTTCGGGTTACGGATTACAAGTTACAGCTTAGAGATTCACTCAAACAAGCGGTCATTCCCGCTTTCATAATCTGCAATTTGTAATCTGTAACTTATAACTTTATTTTTATCTTCGCGTCATATTAAAATTTGCAATCGCATTATGCCAAGTTTAAAAGAAGTAAGAAACCGAATTACCTCCACCATTTCCACACAACAGATCACCAGTGCGATGAAAATGGTGAGTGCTTCTAAACTCCGCAGAGCACAGGATGCCATTATACAAATGCGTCCGTATGCCGGAAAACTGAAAGAGATTCTCAGCAATGTAACATCCTCGCTTGAATCCTCTGCCGGAGGAATTTATGCAAAAGAAAGACCGGTAAAAAAAGTTTTATTGGTAGCCATTACTTCCAATCGTGGTTTGTGCGGTGCGTTTAATTCAAATGTATTGCGTGCGGTAAATTCGCTGGTGCATGGTAAATATGCTGAACAAAATAAGGAAGGGCATGTAAAGGTTCTTTGCATCGGAAAGAAAGCATCTGATTTTTTTTCTAAGAACAAAAAACTTTATGCCGGGCATCACAATGAATTATTTAACAATTTGAGTTTCGCAAATACAGCCATGGTTGCTGAAGATATAATGAAAGAATATACACAAGGCGATCTTGGTAGTGATGAGGACGCTAATGTGCGCGCAAAAACAGGAGGAACGATCATCAGAGTATTAGCTTCTGTTGGAGATAATGTTACCGCAGGGCAGTTGATTGCGGAGACCGATAATCGCAGCATTATTCAGGAAATTGCTGAAGTTCAAAAAGCTCTTGCCTCGTCAAAAAAAACAGACACGAACGAATCGGAAAGTCTTGAAAAAAAATTAGAACTTCTTCAGGAACAATTGGAAGGAACAAAATTTAAATCGCTTATAAGCGGGCATATCACTTCGCTGAATATTAAAGTTGGCGAAACTGTTGCTTCGGATACAATTGTTGCACATGTGCACAATTCGTTGAGAACATACGACAGAGTAGAAATTATTTACAACCAGTTTAAAAATGCTGCTTCGCAACTTCTTACTACAGAACAATATTTGCCGGTAACAAAACCTGAAGTTGATCCATCGGCTAAAAAGAGAACGCTTGATTACATTTTTGAACCGGGGAAAGAGGAAATTGTAAAAGATTTGATTCCGAACGCGCTCAAAATACAACTTTATAAAGCTCTTCTTGATTCAAATGCTGCGGAGCACGGCGCGCGCATGACTTCTATGCACAAGGCAACTGACAATGCAAATGAAATTTTGCGTGACCTGCGTCTTACCTATAATAAAGCACGTCAAGCAACAATTACAAAAGAAATTCTCGAGATTGTTGGTGGAGCAGAAGCGTTGAAGAATTAAAAGCCCCTCCTAAATCCTCCCCTTTTGGGGAGGACTTTCATTATGTTAATTGTATTTTTAGCTCCATCCCTAACGGGGAGGGCTGGGGTGGGGCAACTAATGTGCTTTCACCGGAAAATCCATTATCAAATTTGATTTTACTTTTGTTCCCATCATTATGGCAGGTGCAAATTTTAATTGTTCCACTAATTTTTTAACAGCATCGCCAACTTCATATCCTACATCACTTATGATTTTTGCATTCTTAATGGTGCTGTCGGGCATTACATCAAAACTGAGTTCCACATTTCCAGTCACATAGTTTTTTATTGATTCGGGAGAATATTTTGTGTTATACATTATATATGTATAAAGTGCTTGTTCGCCTTTTGGATAAAATGCATCCTGAGTTGTTACCTGCATATTTTGTTTGTCGGGTACCGATGTGTTTTGCGCTGACAACTTTTGACCTAAGCCAAAAGTTACCAGTCCCAAGCTGAAAATAGAAATTAGTTTCATGATTTATGGTTTTAAAATTAGTTCAATTGATTTTGGAAACCATTCGTGTTCCAGTTTTAACACCTTTTGTGCCAGAGTTGTTGCTGTGTCATCTTTAGTAACAACACATTTTTTTTGCAAAATTATTTTTCCCTCATCATAATGCTCGTTCACATAATGAATCGTGATGCCGCTTTCTTTTTCTCCGGCTTCAATCACCGCTTTGTGAACATTCATGCCATACATGCCTTTTCCACCAAACTTTGGCAGAAGTGCCGGATGAATATTAATTATTTTATTCGAGAAAGAATGAAGAATATTATCTGGAATCTTCCATAAAAATCCTGCAAGTACAATCAGGTCAATAGTAGACTCCTGTAATTTTTTCAAAACAGAATCACTATTGTAAAAATTTTCCTTGTCAATCAATAAAGATGGAATATTATTTTTTGCAGCCCGATTTAAAACGTTTGCTTTCGGATTGTTACAAACTATCAGTGCAATAGTTACCTTGCTGTTTTTGAAAAAATCTATTACACTTTGGGCGTTAGTTCCTTCACCAGAGGCGAAAATGGCTATTTTTTTCATTTTTAATAGAGTGGATAAACCTACTAATTTTTTTTTTGCTGTTAAGTGAGAACGTATATCTTTGCGAACAATTTCAAAATCTCATAAAATGACAAAAGTAGCAGACATTGACGGAAAAGTTAAAGCAATTATTGCTGACAAGCTCGGAGTGGACGAAAAAGAAATCACTCCTCAGGCAAGTTTTACCAATGATCTTGGTGCAGATTCTCTCGATACAGTTGAACTAATCATGGAGTTTGAAAAGGAATTTAATATTGCAATTCCTGACGAGCAAGCTGAAAAGATCGGTACCGTTGGAGAAGCTATCGAGTACATCAAGAAGAACATTAAATAAGAATTCTTTTTCTGAAGATAAAATTCAGTCCCGGCAAGGCAAAACTTTGTCGGGATTGATTTTTAATTCTTGATTAATCCCAACATGGAATTAAAACGCGTTGTAGTTACTGGCTTAGGTGCCATCACTCCTATCGGCAATACGGTTGCAGACTATTGGAACTCGCTCATAAATGGAGTGAGCGGAGCTGCGCCTACGGTTCGTTTTAACGCTTCCAAATTCAAAACACAATTTGCCTGTGAAGTAAAAGGATTTAAACCCGAAGATTATTTTGACCGAAAAGAAGCGCGCAAACTCGATGCTTATTCTCAATACGGACTTGCAGCAGCGCATCAGGCATTTCTTGATTCTGGTCTTGAAAAAGAAAAAATAAATCCCGACCGATGCGGTGTTATTTGGGGTTCAGGAATCGGTGGGCTTGATACGTTTCAATATGAGGTTATGGGTTTTGCAAAAGGCGATGGAACTCCGCGCTTTAATCCCTTTTTCATTCCAAAAATGATTGCCGACATTTGTTCAGGACATATTTCTATTCAATATAATTTTCGCGGACCCAATTTTACAATCTGTGCAGCTTGCGCTTCTTCTACCAATGCGCTGATTGATTCTTTAAATTACATCCGTTTGGGAATTGCCGATGTGTTCATCACCGGTGGATCTGAAGCAGCGGTGAACGAATCGGGCGTTGGAGGATTTAATGCTATGCACGCACTTTCGGTAAGAAATGATTCTCCGCAAACAGCTTCACGTCCGTTTGATAAAGACCGCGATGGATTTGTTTTGGGTGAAGGTGCCGGTTGCTTGATTCTTGAAGAATTGGAACATGCATTGAAACGCGGAGCAAAAATTTATGCAGAAGTTGTAGGCGGTGGCATGACTGCTGATGCACATCACATCACTGCTCCGCATCCCGAAGGACTTGGTGCTCTGAATGTAATGCGAAATGCGTTGAACAATGCAAATATGAAGCCGGATGAAATTGATTACATCAATGTTCACGGCACTTCCACTCCGTTAGGTGATATTGCAGAATGCAAGGCAATTCTTGGTGTGTTTGGAGAAAGCGCTTTCAAATTAAATATTTCTTCTACAAAATCAATGACAGGACATTTGCTCGGTGCAGCAGGAGCTATTGAAGCTATGGCTTCAGTTCTTGCTGTAAAAAATGATATTGTTCCGCCTACGATCAATCATTTTACAGATGATCCGGAATTTGATACTCGCCTTAATTTCACTTTTAATAAAGCGCAAAAAAGAACGGTTCGTGCAGCATTGAGCAACACATTTGGCTTTGGCGGACACAACGCATCGGTGGTTGTAAAAAAGTTTGAAGGAAAATAAAATTCCTGTTTTGCCCTCTCATAATTTCATCGTAGTTTCGCGTTTCTGAAGATTACTTTATGAATAAATTTATTTTAATATTCTGGTGTGTTCTCTTTTCATTTGATTATTCCATTGCTCAGAAATCTGAAACGGTAGTTCTGGTAGAAACTTCTTTCGGAAATATTAAAATAAAACTTTACAACGAAACACCGCTTCACCGGGATAATTTCATCAAACTTGTTGAAAAACATTTTTACGACAGTTTGCTTTTTCACCGCGTGATAAATACTTTTATGATTCAGGGCGGAGATCCGGATTCCAAAAATGCTCCGGCAGGAAAATTTTTAGGAGATGGAGATGTCGGCTATACAATTTCTGCCGAGTTCAATCAAAAACTTTTTCATAAGCGAGGAGTTTTGGCAGCTGCCCGCAACGGCGATGAAGTAAACCCCGAACAGGCATCATCGGGTTGTCAGTTTTATATTGTGCAGGGAAAAATATTTACAGATAGTCTTTTGAGTATTATTGAAAACAGAATTACACGGATGAAAGCATATAATAAAGTTGTCCGCAACAAAAACAACAAAACGCTTTTTGATAACCTGAATATGTTTATGCAGATAGGAGAAATGGACAGCGTAAAAATCGCACGTGCAAAAATTGAGCAATTGACTGATTTGGAAATGCCAAACATTACTCCTTACAAATTTTCTGACGAACAGAGAAAAATTTACACCACCGTTGGCGGAACGCCGCATCTTGACGGAAGTTACACGGTATTCGGGGAAGTGATTGAGGGAATGGATGTGGTGGATAAAATTGCTGCTGTACCCGTTGACAGATTTGCAAGACCGCTAACAGATGTGCGGATGAAAATTTCTATTATTAAATAAAAAATTATGAAAGACAAAATAGATAATCTTCTTTCGGAAATAGAAACGATTGAAATAAAATCCAAAGAACATCTGGAGGAATTTCGCCTGAAGTGGCTTGCAAAAAAAGGACTTGTTACCGCATTGTTCGATGATTTTAAAACCTTAGCCAATGAAGAACGTAAGGAAGTCGGCAGGCATTTGAATGATCTGAAGAATAAAGCGCAGGAGAAATACAATCACCTGAAAGAAAAATTTGAAGAAATTGCAGATACGTCTTCACCAGATATAGATCTTACAAAACCTGCCGAGCCGATTGCTTTTGGTTCGCGACACCCTATTTCCATAGTAAGAAATCAAATAGTAGAAATATTTTCGCGCATCGGATTCACCATAAAAGAAAACCGCGAAATTGAAGACGATTGGCATAATTTTTCCGCGCTCAATTTGCCCGAAGACCATCCTGCACGCGATATGCAGGATACTTTTTTTGTCAAAGGGCAAAATGAAAATTCAAATTATGTTTTGCGAACTCATACTTCTTCCGTGCAAATCCGCGTGATGGAAAATTCCAAACCGCCTATACGAAGTATTTTTCCGGGAAGAGTTTACAGAAAAGAAAATATTTCGGCGCGCGCGCATTGTTTCTTTCATCAAGTGGAAGGATTGTACGTGGACGAAAATGTTTCTTTTGCTGATTTGAAACAAACGCTTTTATATTTTGCGCAGGAAATGTTTGGCGAAAAAACAAAAATCCGTTTGCGCCCTTCTTATTTTCCGTTCACCGAACCGAGTGCGGAAGTGGACATTACCTGTTTCATCTGCGGAGGCAAGGGATGCGCTATTTGCAAGCAAAGCGGCTGGGTGGAAATTCTCGGATGCGGAATGGTGCACCCGAAAGTTTTAGAGAACTGTAAAATAGATTCAAAAAAATATACCGGCTTTGCTTTTGGAATGGGAATTGAACGCATTGCGATGCTGAAATACCAAATCAACGACATCCGTTTGTTCTACGAAAATGATGTGAGGTTTTTGAATCAATTCAAATCGGCTTAGAGCCCCATCTGAAAGTTTTCACATCCAATCCGCACAAATCCAGCACGCGGTCAATCACGGTGGAGGCGAGGGCTTCAAAAGTTTTTGGCTGAGAATAAAACGAAGGAGAAGCGGGACAAATAATTCCGCCCGCTTCGGTAATGGTCTTCATGTTGTTGATGTGAATCAAACTAAGTGGCGTATCGCGTGGCACAAGAATTAATTTTCTTCTTTCCTTGAGTACCACATCCGCAGCGCGCGTAATCAAATCATTTGAAACTCCGCTTGCAATTCTCGCCAGCGTTCCCATGGAGCAAGGACAAATAATCATCGTTCTGAAATCTGCAGAGCCCGAAGCAAATGGCGCGTGAAAATTATTCTTGTCATAAATTTTAAATTTAATTTTCTCGTAACTGCTGTCTCCTAACTCCGTTCTCCACACTTCTTTTGCATTATCGCTCATCACAATGCCAACACTTTCAATCTGATCTTTCAATGCAGAAAGTTTTTCTAAAAGTACTTTTGCATAAATCGCTCCGCTTGCACCTGTGATTCCCACTATGATTTTATGTTTATTCATAAATTATTATGCGGTTGCGGCTTTAGGTTGTTTCACTATTCGCATACACTTCAGCGACAAATCCGTGAAGATAAGTTTTCCGCTTCCGTTTCTTTCAATATGAATAATTGCTTCGTTGAATTCATCGGATAATTGTTTGCAGATGTTTCCGTCAAGTCGCGTAGAAAGTCCTTTTACAAAAACTAATTCTTCTCCATCCACACGCAACAATTTTTTATCGCCATACATTTCCACCAAACATTCGCGGAGAATGTTCAATCCGTACAAAAGAAATGCTTTTTGATTTTCTCTGCCGACTTTTGAATTCGCAATTTCTTCCACCCATGAAACAACTCCGACAATATCTACTTTGAAAATCATCCGCATCCATTCCCTGAATTTTTGCAAATGCAAATTCTCTTCCGGACTTTCTGCAATTAGTTTAAGTGCGGCATTGAAATTTCCGTCTGCGAGATATGCAATTCGTGCAGCATCGACTGAAGAAAGTTGTTTTTTTTCTGTCAACGCATTTTTAATTTCTTCATCAGAAATGCGATTTATTTTTATAAGCTGTGTTCGGGAATAAATAGTTTTTAATAATGCTTCTTCGTTTTCAGAAACATGAATAAAAAGTGTTTTATCCGGTGGCTCTTCTAATATTTTTAACAATTTATTTGCCGCGGCAATGTTCATCTTCTCCGGCATCCAGAGAATGACAATTTTAAATTCCCCTTCATAAGTGGTGAGTGAAAGTTTGCGAAGGATTTCCCCACTTTCTTCCACTCCAATAATAGGTTGTTTATTTTCCGCATCCAGATGCGAAAACCAATCCGATAAATTCAAATATGGATTTTCTAAAAATGCTTCTCGCCATTCCGTAGCAACATCCGTACTTTTTTCCACCTCACCTTTTTTGAGTGCGATTGGATAAACAAAATGAACATCGGGATGAACGAGCTTGCTGTTTTTTGTGCAAGACGGACAACTACCGCAAGAATCGCCGTTGCTTCGGGTTTTACAAAGAATATATTGCGCGTAAGCAACAGCCAAAGGCAACGCACCGCTTCCTTCTGCTCCCAAAAATAATTGGGCATGGCTCACCCGGTTTTCCTGCACCGAATGAACGAGACGTTTTTTAACTTCTTCCTGTCCGATTATTTCTTTCAAAAGCATCTTCAAATATAACCAATACTACGAATTACTAATATCGAATTACGAATCAGAATCATGTTTGTAGTTCGCTGTAATTTTTATTTTTGCGAAGAAACTTTCGTAATTAGTTTAATTCGTAATTCGAAGATGTATGAAAACAGTGGACAATTTCAATTTCAAAAATAAGCGCGCACTCATCCGCGTGGACTTTAATGTACCGCTGGATGAAAAATTCAATGTATCGGATGACACACGCATTCGCGCAGCGATTCCCACCATAAAAAAAATTCTTTCCGATGGAGGCAGCGTTGTACTGATGTCGCATCTTGGCAGACCCAAAGAAGGACCGACAGAAAAATATTCTTTGAAACACATTGTGAATCATCTTGAAAAATTGCTTGGAACGCCTGTGAAATTCACTGATGACTGTATCGGAGAATCGGCAAAAAAACTTTCTTTGAATCTAAAAAATGGAGAAGTGCTGCTGCTGGAAAATCTTCGTTTCTATAAACAGGAAGAAAAAGGAGACGAAGCGTTTGCAAAAAAACTTTCTGAACTTGGAAATTTTTATGTGAACGATGCTTTCGGCACCGCGCACCGCGCACACGCTTCCACGGCAGTCATTGCCACGTTTTTTCCTGATGCAAAATGTTTTGGCTATGTGATGAGCGGAGAACTTGCAAGCATTAATAAAGTGATGAACAAATCAGCAAAACCATTTACTGCAATTATGGGCGGAGCGAAAGTTTCGGATAAAATTCTGATTCTTGAACAACTGATAAAGAAAGCCGATAACATTATTATTGGTGGTGGAATGGCATTTACGTTTGTAAAAGCACAGGGAGGCAAGATTGGAAAATCAATGGTAGAAGAGGAAAAAATTGAAATCGCAAAAACTATTTTAGACGAAGCGAAGAAGAAAGGCGTTAACATTTATATTCCTGTTGATGCAATCATTGCCGATAATTTTTCAAACGATGCGAACAAAAAACATTGTGAAATAAAAAATATTCCGGACGGATGGATGGGACTTGATATTGGCGCTGAAACAGAAAAAATATTTTCGGATGTAATTTCAAAATCAAAAACAATTTTGTGGAACGGACCGATGGGTGTTTTTGAGATGAGTAATTTTGAACACGGAACCAAAGCAGTGGCAAATGCAGTGGCAGAGTGCACTTCCAAAGGTGCTTTCTCCCTGATTGGCGGAGGTGATTCGGTCGCAGCCATTAATAAATATAAACTTGCTGATAAAGTAAGTTATGTTTCAACCGGAGGCGGCGCATTGTTGGAATATATCGAGAGCGGAACTTTGCCGGGTGTAGATGCGATTGAAAAGTAAAGAAATTTTATTTGTTGAGCATTTCCCCTAGTTTGCTTTCTCTTAATCCGGGAATAATAATGGGAGCAATTTTTCCCACAGGTTCGTACAGCAGAGATTTTTGTTTTGCTTCGGCAGGAATGAGTTGAATATTTTTTTCAATGGCGTTCAAAACAAAAATAATTACACTCAATATCAATCCGAACTTCAACATTCCGAAAATGCCGCCTGCAAGTTTATTTACAAATCCAAGCGATACAGCTTTCACCAAACGCTCAAGGAGTTTTGCGATAGCATAAACCCCTATGAGTATCCCCAAGAAAATTATTGCAAAAGAAATAACGGGCAGATATTTTGTGTTCCAGCTAAAATGTTGGTGAATATATCCCGTAAGGAAATTCGAAAATTTTATTCCACCCCACACTGCGAGTCCAAAAGAAATAATGGATGCTGCTTCAATGATAAGCCCTTTGGTAAATCCTTTGTACAATCCCCATAGAAGAGGTACGCATAGGATAATGTCAATATAATTCATAATACAAATATAAGATGGCAATGGGCAGATGAGAAGTAAATGCCATTCTTCTTTTAACAATAAAAGTTTAAAAACTATATTTGTGAAATGGATTTGGAATTAGAAAATCAGTGGAATAAAATCTGCAAGAAAATTTCCAAGCAATTCGATCAGGATTTGGACTTGCAGGGAATTTTATTTCTCATCGGAGTGCAGGAATTAGGAAAAGGTTACAAAATTTTCAGCAAGGATGAAAAAGTGGAGCTTATGCACATTGCAGTTTGCAAATTATTAGAATCTTTCAGTTATTATGAATTTGCAGGAAGAGATGAACAAGGCTGGCCTCACTGGAACCTTAACGAAAAACTTCCTCCACTCAAACCGATGCAGCAGGAAATTTTGGTGAAAGAAGCCATCGTAGAATATTTTAAAAATGATTCAGTGTTTGACTTTACAACTGAAAATTAAAACCTGATATGAAGTTATGTTCACAATAGATATTCACACACATATTCTTCCTGAGAATCTCCCCGATTTCAAAAAAAAATTCGGCTATGGGGGATTTATAAATTTGGATCATCACAAACCTTGCTGTGCGCGCATGATGGTTGATGATAAGTTTTTTCGTGAGATAGAAGACAATTGCTGGAGTGCGGAAAAGAGAATGAGAGAATGCGACCATCATCATGTAGATGTGCAGGTGCTTTCAACTATTCCCGTGATGTTCTGCTATTGGGCAAAACCAAAAGATGGTTTAGAGGTTTCTCAATACTTAAATGATCACATCGCAGGAATCATCCAAAAATATCCCAAACGATTTATTGGTCTTGGAACTATTCCCTTGCAATCTCCGGAACTGGCGATTAAAGAACTGGAACGTTGCAAAAAGATAGGGCTTGCCGGAATTGAGATCGGCTCTCACGTGAACGACTGGAACCTGAATGCACCGGAACTGTTTCCTGTTTTTCAGGCGTGCGTGGAAATGAATATGCCCGTGTTTGTTCATCCCTGGGAAATGATGGGACAGGAAAAAATGCAGAAGTACTGGCTGCCTTGGTTAGTCGGAATGCCTGCGGAAACTTCTTTGGCAATTTGTTCCATGATATTTGGTGGAGTGCTGGAACGCTTACCGAAACTTCGCGTTGCGTTTGCTCACGGAGGCGGAAGTTTTCCGGCAACTATCGGGCGAATTGAACACGGTTTTGATTCACGTCCTGACCTTGTTGCAGTTGACAATAAAAAAAATCCAAAAAAGTATTTAGGAAAATTTTGGCTGGATTCTCTTACTCACGACACCGCTATGCTGGAGTATATCGTAAAACTCGTTGGAGCAAACCGCGTGGCACTTGGCAGCGATTATCCTTTTCCGCTCGGAGAAAATGAACCCGGCAAACTCATTCGGGAAATGAATTTCAGCAATGATGTGAAAGAAAAACTTCTTCATGTTTCAGCGTTGGAATGGCTCGGCTTGCAGAAGAAAATATTTCTTTAAGAAGTTCGTTCTCTAAAAAAAAATAAAAACAAAATGAAAACAATTTGGTTTAAAAAGATTGGCTGGTTCTTTTTTCCGGTCAGCGTTATGGGCGGAATAATTACTGTTCTGCTGGGAATTTTGTTAGCCACAGTAGTTCTTGCCGCTAACAGAAATGCTCATTCAGTGAGCGATATGATGTATGGAATTTTCCCATACGCAGTTTGCTGTTTTTATTTGGTGAACTGGATCGGCAGAAACACTTCGGAGTAAAACGAGAAATTACATTTTTTTCATCACCGGAACGGTAGAACAAGCTTCACCGAACATTAAACTTTTTGCGACCGGAGTAAGAATTCTCGTGAGTTCAACATAAGCGGAATCAGGTACAGGTAATTTTCCGCATCCTTTCACTATCAGTTTTTTATCTCTGAATTTTTCCACATCTATTTTTGAAAGCGCATCGTAAAATAAAATTGTCTCCAGTGTTTTCAAATCTCCGAACACAATTTTTTTTGCAAATGGCTGAAGCGAAGTTGACAAAAGCATATAAGCCCAGATCGGAACAACCGCATCGGCAGAGCAGGTGATAGCAACAAATTTGTCTTTGTATTTGCTCCAGTTCTCATTCTTCACGAACTCGCGGAAATCTTTTTCTTTCAATATCAAACCCTGGAAAAGATTTTCTTTCACATCAATCAGCACTCGTTCTCCTTTCAGATAAAAATCTTCCAGATTGATCTCCAGCAAATCACTTTCAGCAACTCTATTTATAATTTCTCCGTTTGTCATCTACATAAATCCTAATTCAACTTGCGCCACTTCACTCATTAGTTCTTTTGTCCAAGGCGGTTCAAAGGTCAAAGTTACTTTTGCAGAATTTATTCCTTCAACAGTTTTTAATTTCTGTTCCACTTCAGGTGGAAGCGATTCTGCCACGGGACAAGAAGGAGAAGTCAAAGTCATCTTCACCGTCAGATTATTTTCTGCGTCAATTGTTATCTCGTAGATCAATCCCAGTTCCCAGATGTCAACAGGAATTTCCGGATCGAAACATGTTTTTATCATGTCAATTACTTTCTGTGTGAGTTCAGCGTTTAGAGATGTGATAATTGCACTCATACTTTTGCTTTATATGCGAGCGAATCCAGTTTCATTTGTTTGATCATGTTCACCAAGCCGTTCGCTCTGGTTGGCGACAGATGTTCTTTCAATCCTATCTTTTCCACGAAATCCATTTTCGCAGCAAGTATTTCATCCGATGTGTGTCCCGATAAAACGCGCACCATCATCGCCACTAATCCTTTCGTGATGATCGCATCACTATCGGCAGTGAAAAAAATTTTCCCGTCTTTCAGTTCCGAATGAAGCCACACTTTGCTCTGGCAACCTTTTATCAAACGATCATCTGTTTTGTATTTCTCTTCAATCAACGGCAAGGATTTTCCCATTTCAATGATGTGTTCGTACTTTCCCATCCATTCATCGAACATGGAAAATTCGTCAATGATCTCGTTTTCTATTTCTTCAATTTTCATTTATCGTTTTTGAAAAATATTTTTGTAAATATTATAGTTGAAATAAAGGAAATGACAGCCATAATTAATAAATCCATCAAGAAAGGAATAAAATGAAATCCGTTTTCAGAATAAGCATTTGGTAATGAACTTTTACCTGAAAAATTATAATAGAACATTAATGGAAATCCGAGTTTATCTTCTCCATCAGAAGCACTTTCAAATTGTTTCGTAAAATATGTTATTACAAAGAACACAAGAAGGGTTATCATCAACGATATTGCAATTTGTTTTTTCATCTCAACATTTGTTTTGCTTTTGTAATCCCTTTCACCAATTCATCAATTTCATCTTTTGTATTATAGAATGCCAGTGAAGCTCGCACGGTTCCCGGAATTCCGAATTTATCCATGATCGGCTGTGTGCAATGATGTCCGGTGCGCACGGCAATTCCGAGTTGGTCGAGGATGACGCCAATATCGTAAGGATGAATTTTGTCAATCACAAATGAAATTACACTTGCTTTATTTTTTGATGTGCCGATAATTTTTAACCCTTCTACTACTGAAAGTTTTTCTGTTGCGTATTCCAAAAGTTCATGCTCGTATGCAGAAATATTCTCGAAACCAATGTTGTTGATATAATCCAAAGCGACCGCAAGACCGATTCCTCCTTCAATATTAGGAGTGCCTGCCTCAAAGCGAAGAGGAATATCTGCGTATTCTGTTTTTGCGAATGAAACGGTTTTAATTGTTCCGCCACCCACCTGATAGTTCGGAAGTTTTCGCAGCCATTCTTCTTTTCCATAGAGAACGCCAACACCGGTAGGACCAAAAACCTTGTGTCCGCTGAAACAATAAAAATCTGCATCCAATTCCTGCACATTTACTTTTGTGTGAGGAATTGACTGTGCGCCATCTACCAATACCGGAATATTGTTTGCATGAGCAAGAGAAATAATTTCTTTAATAGGATTGATCGTGCCGAGTGTATTGGAAGTGTGAGTAATTGCAACGATTTTAGTTTTTGCCGACAACAATTTTTTAAACTCATCCATTATCAACTCACCTTCTGAGTTTATAGGAACAACTTTCAACACTGCATTTTTTTCTTCACATAATTGTTGCCAGGGAAGAATGTTGCTGTGATGTTCCATTTCGGTAATGAGAATTTCATCGCCTGCATTCACAAACTTCTTTCCAAAAGTTGTAGCAACTAAATTAATGCTCTCGGTAGTTCCGTGTGTAAAAATTATTTCGTGAACGTGCTTAGCGTTAATATGTTTTTGAACGGTTGTTCTGGCGTTTTCGTAAATCGTAGTAATATCCTGACTCAGGCGATGAACGGCCCTGTGAATATTTGCATTCTGTTCGGAATAATATTTTTCGATGGCATCAATTACTTGTTTCGGTTTCTGTGCGGTGGCTCCGCTGTCGAGATAAATAAGAGGTTTGCCGTTCACTTTACGGGAAAGAATAGGAAAATCGTTTCGAATATTATTTATATCGAAAGCAATTTTCTCTTCTGATATGACTTTTGTCGAGGTCATTTTTTTAATCGCTGATTCACTAACTCTTCCAAATAAATTTTCAATGATTCAATTTGTATTTTTTCAATAACATCGCCTGCATAGGCAAACAATAAAAGATTTTTTGCGCTTTCTTCTCCCAGTCCGCGCGAACGGAGATAAAACATCGCTTCTTCATTCAATTGTCCGGTGGTAGAGCCGTGCGAACATTTTACATCATCCGCATAAATTTCCAGTTGTGGCTTTGTGTTGATGGTGGCATCATCGCTCAGCAAAATATTTTTACTGCTTTGGTAAGCATTTGTTTTTTGTGCATCGCGCCTTACAAATATTTTTCCGTTGAATACTCCAACTGATTTCCCATCAAGGATTCCTTTGTAGAGTTGATTGCTTTCACAATTCGGTTTTCGGTGATCCACCAGAGTATGATTATCCACGTGCTGATTTCCGCGGGTGATGAACAATCCGTTGAGATGTGTTTCGCAATGTTCTGCATCAGGCACAATGTTCAGGTTGTTGCGAACCCAGTCACCATTCAAAGTAACGGTGTTAGTATCAAAATGAGAATCCTTTTGTTGATGAACATTTACAGAAGATATCAGATGAACACCTGAGCAATCATTTTGCAATTTATAATATTGAACTTTTGATTTTTTTCCTATAGAAATTTCCGCAACTGAATTGCAAACGTTTTTTGTATTAGAATTGATTGCATCAAACGATTCAACAATTTTCAGTTCAGAATTATTCCCGATGATAAATAAAAATCTCGGTTGTAATAGTGAAGGTTCTTGCGTGGAAATAATATTGATGATATGAACAGGAGTTTCAACGATCGTGTTATCAGGAATAGAAATGAAAACTCCGTCTGTTGCAAAGGCTGTGTTCAGCGCAACAAATGCATCGCCGGTGATATTAGCGTATTTTGAAAAGTGAGTTGAGACAATTTCAGATTTTTCAGTAATCGCTTTTGCAAAAGAAGAAACCACAACCCCTTTCGGAATATTTTTTAGTGCCGATTGCTCTTCAGAATAAATTCCGTTTACAAGAACAACAACTGACGCATTCAAATTCGGGATAAGAAATTTCTCGATATCCTTTTTCTGAACATTCATACTTCCTAACTTCCCAACTTGCAACTCATTTTTAAAAAGCGCACTTGCGTCCGAATATTTCCACTCTTCATTTTTTCTGTTCGGAATCCCAAGGCGTTCAAATTCTGAAATGGCTTTTTCACGCAAAGCAGAAAATCCTATCAGAGAACCTTTCACTTTCTGAAATTCAGCAACCAGTTTTTCGGTTGGCGGTATTTTTTCGATCACATTCATGCTTCAGCTGATTCCTTTTTTATCCAGTCGTATCCTTTTGATTCCATTTCTATCGCTAGTTCTTTTGTTCCTGACTTCACAATTTTCCCATTGTAAAGGATGTGTACAAAATCCGGAACGATGTAATCCAATAGGCGTTGATAGTGTGTAATGACAACGAATGATCGATTTTTTGATCTCAGTTTATTCACTCCGTTGGCAACAATTTTCAATGCATCAATATCAAGTCCGGAATCTGTTTCGTCTAAGATTGCAAGTGTTGGCTCCAGCATTGCCATTTGAAAAACTTCATTACGCTTTTTTTCTCCTCCTGAAAATCCTTCATTCACCGAACGGTTGGCAAGACTGGTGGTAAGTTCCACCAGCGCTTGTTTTTCCTTCATCAGCTTCAGAAAATCTTTTGCTTCCATCGGTGGAAGATTTTTATAAGCGCGAACTTCGTTGATAGCGGTCTTCAAAAAATTAATGGTGCTCACTCCGGGAATTTCCACGGGATATTGGAACGCAAGGAACAATCCTTCGCGTGCGCGGTCTTCCGGACTCATCTCCAAAAGATCTTTTCCGTTGAAGCGAACTTCGCCTTCAGTTACATTGTAAGCAGTGCGACCGGCCAGCACGCTGGATAACGTACTTTTTCCGGAACCATTCGGTCCCATGATCGCGTGAACTTCTCCTGCTTTGATTTCAAGATCAATTCCTTTGAGGATCTCTTTTCCTTCGATGCCTGCGTGTAAATTTTTTATTGATAACATCCTTTTAGTTTTGAAAGTGTAAATGTTAAGAAAGCTTAGAAAGTTCTTTTTCTTTTCGCTTTTTCCTGAGATATGAAATAAATCCGCTAATTAATTTGCTTACATTCAGGCATTGCTCCTTTAACTTTTGAAATTCTTCTTCAGAAATATATTTTTGATTTTTAGCTATATAAAGTTGAGTTCGTAATTCTCCGGCAGATGCTTTGGCGATAACAAGAAAATATATAAACTGATTATTACTTTCTCTTTCAAATCCTTCGGAAATATTTGAAGGAATAGAAATTGCTGATTTACGAATCTGATCTTTTAAGGCATAATCTTTTGCGAAATTTTCTTGCAATGTGATTGTGTAAACTGCATCGCACAATTCCATTCCTTTTTGCCATGCAATTATTTCTTCAAACCTTTCAATTTTTGCCATTGTATTTGTTTTAACATTCTAAACTTTCACAACCTTCAAAACATTTTTAACCCACAGATCCTTCGAGTGACACCGCCAAAAGTTTTTGTGCTTCCACAGCAAATTCCATCGGCAGCTGATTTAAAACTTCTTTGCAATATCCGTTCACTATCAATCCAATTGCTTTTTCGTTATCAATGCCGCGCTGATTGCAGTAGAAAATTTGATCTTCTCCAATCTTTGAAGTGGTTGCCTCGTGTTCCACCACTGCGGTTTTATCTTTTATCTCTATATAAGGAAACGTGTGTGCTCCGCATTTGTCGCCCATCAGCAATGAATCACACTGAGAAAAATTGCGCGCGTTCTTTGCGCCTTTCGCAACGCGCACGAGTCCACGGTATGAATTATTGCTGAAGCCCGCAGAAATTCCCTTGCTCACAATCGTGCTGCGCGTGTTTTTTCCGAGATGGATCATTTTAGTTCCGGTGTCGGCTTGCTGGTGATTGTTCGTCACGGCAACGGAATAAAATTCCCCGACCGAATTATCACCTTTCAAAATCACGCTTGGATATTTCCAGGTGATGGCAGAACCGGTTTCTACTTGTGTCCAGGAAATTTTTGAATTTTCTTCGAGACAAATTCCGCGCTTGGTCACAAAATTATAGATCCCGCCTTTTCCGTTCTTATCACCGGGATACCAGTTCTGTACTGTAGAATATTTTACTTCTGCATTTTTATGCGTCACAATTTCCACCACCGCTGCGTGCAACTGATTTTCATCGCGCTGTGGTGCGGTGCATCCTTCGAGATAAGAAACATACGCTCCTTCATCGGCAACGATCAGTGTTCTTTCGAACTGACCTGTGCCTGCAGTATTAATTCTGAAATAGGTAGATAGTTCCATCGGACATCGAACGCCTTTCGGAATGTAGCAGAACGATCCATCTGTGAACACAGCAGAATTAAGTGCGGAAAAATAATTATCAGTGTACGGAACAACCGAGCCCATATATTTTTTTACAAGTTCGGGATGCTCCTGCACTGCCTCGCTGAAGGAACAAAAAATAATTCCTTTCTCCGCCAGCACTTCCTTGAAAGTTGTTTTCACGGAAACAGAATCGATCACGGCATCCACTGCAATCGTGGACTGCACACCCGACAAACGTTTTTGTTCTTCCAGAGAAATTCCAAGCTTCTCAAATGTTTTCAGAAGTTCGGGATCCACTTCATCCAGACTCGCAAGTTCTTTTTTCTGTTTCGGAGCCGCGTAATAAATAATATCCTGATAATTTATTTTTGGATAGTTAAGATGCGCCCAGTAATGCGGTTCTTCCAGCTGCAACCAATGGCGATATGCTTTCAATCGAAAGTCAAGCATCCACTCCGGCTCGTTTTTCTTTTTCGAAATGAAACGCACTATCTCTTCGCTCAGCCCTTTCGGAGCGGAGTCCATCTCAATATCACTCGTCCAACCAAATTTATATTCGGTTGATATTTGCTTTTCGAGTATGTCGTTCTTTTCAGCCATTATCTTTTTGTTGTCATTTTGAGCGCAGCAAGAAATCTCCTTCTTGTTTCTGCTCGCATCATAAGATTCCTCACTTTCGTTCGGAATGACAGTCTATTTAGATTCATTCCAAATATATTTGCAGGCAAAAATTTTTTGCCTCGTTTTTTATACTGCAAAACTTTCTCCGCAACCGCAAGTGCGTGACGCATTTGGGTTTTTGAATTCAAAACCTTTGCCATTCAAACCACCGGAGAAATCAAGTTCTGTACCTACGAGGTAGAGAAAACTTTTTTTGTCCACAACGATCTTCATGCCCTTGTCTTCAAAAACCTGGTCGCCTTCTTTTATCTGATTATCGAACTCCATTTTGTAAGAAAGACCGGAGCAGCCTCCACTCTCCACGCCCACGCGGATGAAAGTATCAGCCGGCTTGTTCTCTTCCTTAATAAGAGCCAGTGCCTTTTGCTTTGCGTTTTCTGAAACTGTGATCATAATTATTTTTGGGTTATTAATTACTCACAAATATACCAAAATTAAGTTTATGGCAAAAGTTACTGAGACAATAAATTTTATTTACTGCAAAAAGAGCACTCCAGTCAAAAAGTAGGAATACTCGGAAATTAAAACGAAAAGAAAAAGAAAACCACAACGGCTTTTTCTTTCGAAACACCGTTAGCGCTGCCAATGCTGCTTCCGGAACTGTTTCTTACCGTTCCATCAGAATCAACTTTTCCGATACTGCTTCCAGAACTGTTTCTAACTGTTCCGTCAGAATCCACTTTTCCGATGCTGCTGCCCGAACCATTTCGGATAGTTCCATCAGAATCAATTTTTCCAATGCTGCTTCCTGAATTATTTCTAATTGTTCCATCGGAATCAATTTTACCAACGCTACTTCCTGATCCGTTCCGAATAGTTCCATCGGAATCAATTTTTCCGGTGCTGCTTCCGCTTGAACTTCTTAATTCCTGTGCCTGAATGTTGGCGATGCCAATGAACATTAAAAAAATAATACTCAATGCCAAAGTAATTTTTTTCATGTGTGTTAATTTGAATTTTATTCGGAACAAATGTAAGCAAATTGTTTTTCAACATAGTTTAATGAAAAAGACGATGAGATTTGATAACATTTTTAAAAACCACAATAATCGACACTTTTCCTTTTAGAAGTCTGGTTGACAAGGATTTTTTTCTTAGGTTTGTTTCCTTTTTAACATTCCTATTTTGAAAAAAAAACTCAAAGAACTCGAAGATAAAATCAAAGAAGCGCATCTTGGCGGCGGCGAAAAAAGAATCGAGAGCCAGCACAAGAAAGGCAAACTCACCGCGCGTGAACGCATTCATTTTCTGATGGACGAAGGAAGTTTTGAAGAGATTGGAATGTTTGTTACGCACCGCTCAGTGGAATTTGGATTGGAGAGAGAAAAATATTTAGGCGATGGTGTGATTACCGGATACGGAACGGTGAATGGAAGACCGGTTTATGTTTTCGCGCAGGATTTCACTGTGTTTGGCGGCTCACTTTCCGAATCACATGCAGAAAAAATTTGCCGCATTATGGATTTGGCAATGCAAAATGGCGCGCCCATAATTGGTTTGAACGATTCCGGTGGAGCGCGAATTCAGGAAGGAGTTGTTTCTCTCGGAGGATATGCCGATATTTTTTACCGCAACACGCGAGCATCCGGAGTTATTCCGCAGATCTCAGCCGTGATGGGACCTTGCGCAGGTGGCGCCGTTTATTCTCCTGCCATCACCGATTTTATTTTGATGGTGGAAAATACTTCGTACATGTTTGTTACCGGACCAAACGTGGTGAAAACCGTTACGCATGAGGAAGTAACAAGTGAAGAACTCGGTGGCGCATCGGTGCATTCATCTAAATCCGGAGTGGCGCATTTTTCCTGCGCAAACGGATTGGAGTGCATCAGCAACATCAAAAAATTACTGAGCTACATGCCACAGAATTGCGAAGATGAAGTTCCTGTATTATCTGAATTTGAAAATCCGAAATCCGAAATATTAAATTCTGTTATTCCAGAAAATCCAAATCAACCTTACGACATGCGCGATGTGATAAACGGAACGGTGGATGCAGAATCTTTTTTTGAAGTGCATAAAAACTTTGCCGAAAATATTGTGGTTGGCTTTGCTCGTTTGGCAGGAAGAAGCATTGGCATTGTTGCAAACCAGCCAGCATTTCTTGCAGGAGTTTTGGATATTCACTCTTCGCAAAAAGCTGCGCGCTTTGTGCGCTTCTGCGATTCATTTAATATTCCACTTTTGGTTTTTGAAGATGTTCCCGGATTTTTACCCGGCACCGATCAGGAATGGAATGGAATCATCAGCAGCGGAGCAAAACTTTTGTATGCTTTTTGCGAAGCAACTGTTCCGAGAGTAACCGTGATTACAAGAAAGGCATACGGTGGGGCTTACGATGTGATGAATTCCAAACACATTGGTGCGGATATGAATTACGCCTGGCCCAGCGCTGAAATTGCGGTGATGGGAGCAAAAGGCGCAGTGGAAATTATTTTCAAAGGCGAAAAAGATTTGAAAAAGAAAGAAGAAGAATACATTGAACATTTTGCAAATCCGTATCGTGCAGCGGAAAGAGGTTATATTGATGAAGTTATTCTGCCAGCGCAAACACGCGACAAATTAATTTCTGCTTTCAAAATGCTGGAGAACAAAGTGGATAAAATGCCAAGGAAAAAACACGGCAATATTCCTCTCTGAAAAATGCAGTTTTGACAAGAAGAATTTTTTCCTTACCTTTACTTTTTAATCCATTCTCATGAAGAAGATATTTTTTCCTTCCGCATTCTTGTTTCTTGCTTCTTGTTTTTCGTTCGGTCAAACAGTTCTTTACAACGGTGGAACAGATATTACCGTTGGCAACCTTGTTTTTGTGGATGGCGATATAGTCAACGATGTGCAAGGACACATTCATAACACGGATAGCATTTATCTTACACGCCATTGGACAAACAACGAACCCACCGGATGTTTGGATCCAACCACCGGCACCGTGTTTTTAGATGGAGGTGCACAGTTTATACAAGGTACTCAGACAACTACATTTAATAATCTTACTTGTGTTGGAAGCGGACTTAAAACTCTGAACATAAATACGATTGTTGGCGGAAACACCGGAGTGCTTTCTCTTCTTGCCGATCCGTTTGATTTGAACAGCAAAACATTAATCGTAACAAATCCTCTTCCGGCAGCAATTACGCGAACATCTGGATATATTATTTCAGAAACATATCCCACCGCAGGTTACGGAATTATTGACTGGAGAATGAGAAATTCCGCTGCGGGAAATAATTATACTTATCCATTCGGAACGGTTTCAGGTTCATACATTCCGTTTTTATTTGATATGACATCTGCCGGAGTTCAAAGTACAGTTGGAAGCATAGCAGCCGCAACTTATCCGACTATAGTTACAGCAAGTCCGAACAATCGTCCGTTTCCTACCGGAATAACTAATTTGAATGATTCCCTTGGAAACGAAAGCGCAACTACCTGCCTCGACCGCTACTGGATTATTAATGCAAATAATTATTCTACAAATCCTGTAGCCGATTATACTTTTACTTATCGTGATTTGGAATGGGACAACACGGGAGGTAGCACAAATAATATTCATTATAAAAGCAGTTTGCTTGGATGGAAGTGGAATGGCACACAATGGCAAAATCCTCGTATTGGTATAAATGATTCTATCAACAATACGGTGATAGTTACAGGGCAAAGCGGTTCCGCTCCATGGACATTAAAAGGCACGGAGTTGGTTTGCGGAGAATTCTTTTTGCCGAACGCATTTTCTCCAAACGGTGACGGCAAGAACGATTTTTTCAGACCCAGAAGCAATTGCATCAAAACACTTGATTTTAAAATTTACAATCGCTGGGGAAATATGGTATATACATCCACGAGTCCCGCTGATAAAGGATGGGACGGAACCACTCCTCAGGGAAAATGCGATGATGGAGTTTATGCATATCAACTGAATGCCACCTTTCTTGATAACACCAGTATTGAAAAGAAAGGAACCGTAACTTTGTTGAAATAAAAAATTTGCGCTAAATCCAAGTTCAGATAACGTACTTGAAAGCTTCATTGCTAAAAGGGAAAAAAACATTTGAGTAAACAATTGACCTTTATGCAAAATCTCTATTGATATACGTATTTTTTACACTTTATCCGCACTTTTTCATCGTTTAAAGTGAAAACAGATTGATTAATGTTGCTGTTTTTACCGTTAATTGCACTGTTTTAGGTGTTATTCCCTGTGTTTCTACTTCTCATTATTAATCCATGCGAATTGAGGATGAAATTATTCTTATTAATTTTGCTGTTTCTGCCGTTAACTGCTGTGTTTTACAATCTTATTTTAGAATTATCCTTATTAAAAGTAAAGCTATCTGCATTAACGGCAATGTTGACGCTGTTAATCAGAATGTTTTACAATCTCATTTTAAAATTATCCTTATTAAAAATTAAATTATCTCGGTTAATTGTTGAGTTGACACGTTTAATTGCGATGTTTTCAAAATTAAGATTGGCGTTGGCACATTTCACTATTGATTTGGCATAAGTAAAAATGAAATTAACTAAGTTTACTGCTGTGTTGACGTTGTGAATGTTAGAGTTTTTACTTTAAACGTTGGTGTTAATAATAGAGTTCTTCGGGTAATAGATTCGTGATTGCGATGGTATTTCGCCTGCCTTTATCCGCGAGGGTAAGAAACAAAAGAACAAAAAAGACCATTCTACAAATATAAAGTTAAGACACAAAATAATATCAAAACCCAAATCCATTTATTACCTAACCAATGTTATGTCTCCGGTAATTGTTTTAGTAGTATTATCAAGTAGCGTAACATGCAAGGTATAGAAAAAGACTCCCGGATCCATAGCTTTCCCTTCAAATGATCCATTCCATCCTTTTGTTTGGTCTGTTGTAATCTTTGGATCTTGGGTTGCAAATACTACATTTCCCCAGCGATTAAAGATTTTGAAATCAATATCCTTAATACAAAGACCTCTTACGGCTAAATAATCATTTTTCCCATCGCCATTTGGTGAGAAAGCATTGGGCACAAAAACTTCGCAGCTAACATCTACAAAAATGGTTACCGTATCGGTTGCCGTGCATCCGCGTGCATCCGTAGTAGTTAATGTGTAAGTGGTTGTAGCCATCGGGCTTGCAACCGGATCGGGGCAAGTTGCAGGATTGGAACAAGAGGTGCAACACAAATCTGTAGAAGGCGCCCAGCTGTATGTTCCTGTACTGGTTGTACCCGTCAAAGTAGTTTGAGTACCAAGTTTAATAGAGTGCACAGTAGCGCTGATGGTAGCAGTTGGATTTGGAAAAATAACCACCTTAGTAACATTATTTTTCTTACATCCATGTGCATCTGTAATGGAAACAGTATAAGATGTTGTATTGCTAGGGCTCACAAAAACAGAAGAAGTAGTTTGAGCAGGAAAGGTGCTCCACAAATAAGTATAGCCCGGAGTTCCTCCAACTACATGTTCAGAAAGCGTGGCTTTGTCTCCTTTGCAAATACTGTCGTTTGCTGAAACCGTTGTGGATAATGCCGTTGGCTGAATGACAGTTGCTGTTGTTTGTTTGATACAGCCATTCGCATCGGTAATGGTAATAGAATATGTTCCGGCAGAAAGCCCTGTTGCAGTTTGCGATGTTTGATTATTATTCCAATGGTAGATATAAGGATTTGTTCCACCGGTTGGGTTTGCAATCGCACTTCCGTTATTACCTCCGTT
>PLUL01000030.1 GCA_003164895.1 Bacteroidota bacterium
AATTTTAGACATATTGCTTGAAAAGTATTTCCACAAAACAACTGTTATCTCTATTATTTATTTATTTGTTATGTTTTAATTGTTATAACACGTATATATTTATATTATATGACAAAGTTAATACAAAAACATGTTGTCGTCATGTTTTTTAACTACTTTTAGACGAAGTAGCAATAATTGTCGCCAAATTCATCACTTATTTCGATAAATTTAATATTTTGAGAAAACAAGTGGATACTTGGAATGAATATAAATTTGGAGTTAAATGTTTGTAGTGTGAACCCACAGGGTCTATGCTCTCCTGTCCTTCTTTTCCGTAATACTTTTCTGTTTCCTTATACAGAAATCGCAAGTCAAGTGCAGATGATAATTTTCTGTAAAAGTTTTCTTTGGGAACTAAATCGTCCAGATGTATCTGGCACATCATCTTCGGACTTATTGCTTTCTTTCCTTGCATGTCGAAAATGTCCTACTTCCATTTTTTTCTTCTGCTTCTGTTTATCAAATCTTATTCACTGATTTTGTTAGTTAGTTGTGTAACAAGCACGAGGATGTTATCATCTAAAATTCCTCCTAATCTCTCGGTCAGTGTCGCGTTTTTTAATTGTCTCGCGCTTGTCATATATTTTTTTTCCTTTAGCAAGTGCTATTTCAAGTTTTGCGAATCCTCTTTCATTAATAAATAGTCGCAGTGGAATGATGGTAAGTCCTTTATTGATCAGCGCATCAGCAAGTTTTTTAAGTTCATTTTTAGTGAGAAGAAGTTTTCGGTCGCTTAATGGAATATGTCCGAACTGTCCGGCATTTCTATATTCGGCAATGTGCATGGCTTTAACAAATAATTCTCCATTGTGCAAAAAACAATATGCATCGTTGATAGCCGCTTTTCCTTCGCGAATAGATTTTATTTCAGATCCTTTAAGTTGAATACCTGCCGTGTATCTGTCAATAAAAGCAAATTCAAAAGATGCCCTACGATTTTTTATATCTATAATATTACTCATGTTCTTAAAAAAAATAACTAACTTTGTAATATGAAACGATTGTATTCAATATTTTCTTTTCTTTTTAT
The DNA here is from genome assembly GCA_003164895.1 of Bacteroidota bacterium. Taxonomy (GTDB): domain Bacteria; phylum Bacteroidota; class Bacteroidia; order Palsa-948; family Palsa-948; genus Palsa-948. The sequence continues at coordinate 1,073 of PLUL01000030.1, forward strand.
TTTTCAATTTTCATTTCTGTCTTCATTTGCTCAAAAGGACAACGAAACTCCTGCAAAGATAAAAGCAAATAAGATCAAATCTCAGAAGGTGCTAAAATACAAATATGAATGGGGTGAGCCCAAACTTCAGGGCGATTTGATTTTCGAAAAAAAATATGATGTAAATGGAAATCTTCTCGAAAGTAAATCTCCTATGGCGCGTTTGGTTTATAAGTTTAACGATGCGGGGAAAATGACTGAGGAAACCTATTTCAATAATGACAACTCCGTTAAATACCGATATACTTATAATTATGACGGACTTGGAAATCTTACCCAAGAAGCTGAGATGAATGTGAACGGAAGTTTTTATTTTAAAACCACGTATGAATATGACGATCTTGGCAAGCGCACCAAAACATTAACTTACAATGAAGATGGAAGTGTAAAAACTGCATTCAAATATGATGATAAAGGGAACCTCCTGGATGTTTCTGCTTATGACACTGATAAAAATTTTTATTTCAACACTGTAAATACCTATAATGCACATGGAAAATTAAGCATCGAAATTTTATACAATCCGGATGGCACTATCAACCAGAAAACTTTTTACACTTACGATGGCGATGGCATTAAAGTCAAAGAAGTAAAATTTGGAGCAGATGGAAAAATTCAAGACAAGAAATTATTTTCTCGAGATCCGGAAAAAAAAATGCTGGAAGAAGTTCAGTATAATTCAGAAGGAATGGCGTATGCAAAATATACTTTAAGATACGATGCAAAAGGAAGTCCACTTGAAGAAACAGAATATTCCTATGGCAACTTAGCTTCGCATAGCATTTACAAGTATGATGAAAAAGAAAACCTTATTGAAGAAGCTATTATCGGTGATAACGGAATTGTTTTTTCTAAAACTACTTACAAATACGATTTGAAAGGCAACCGAACAGAAGCCATCAAGTATAATTTTCTTGACGAGCCGGAAACCCTCCTGAAATACGAGTACGAATTTTACGAGTAATTTATTTGCTCCGCGTTATTCGGCACTCAAACTCATAAATTTCAATGAATGGATTCGTCATTGCAATTGCGTTTCGCCAGAAGCAATCTCCAAGCAATTTTTTGTAAGATTACTTCGTCCTTTGTCCTCCCAATGAAGGCAAATATGAATTTCAAAAGATATCTAATGATGAGGAATAAGTGTATTTTGAGAGGTTATTAGTGCTGTACCACCTTTATTGGAACTACCAAGGAAGGTTTTTATAACGCCAAAACCTCTAACGAACCATTGGTGGGAGGTTTTTAATGACACATAACCTCTAACGAACCATTGGTGAGAGGTTTTTAATGACGCGTAACCTCTAACGAGCCATTGGTGAGAGGTTTTTAATGCCCCGTAACCTCTAACGAACCATTGGTGAGAGGTTTTTAATGACGCGTAACCTCCAACGAGCCATTGGTGAGAGGTTAAAAATGACTGAAAGAAGCCACAAAACAGCATTTTTAATCGTTTTTTGAAGCATTGCTGTAAACCTGAGGGCAATAAGATGGTATTATCTGACAAGAGAGATATTTCCCTTGCGGTTAATTGCCTTGCCATCGGTAAACTTAACGGTTAGCTGATAAGCCAACACTTGCGTGTTCAATGGTTTCTTTGGGAAAGAACCATCCCACGCAAAGTTTTTATCAGTGGTTTCAAATACCTGCTCTCCCCACCTGTCGTAAATAATTAAATGCAAAGTGGCAATGCAATCTTTTTCTTTGTAATAAATTTTAAGTGCATCATTATCTCCATCGTTGTTAGGTGAAAAAGCGTTGGGAAAAAAGAATGTGCCTGCTGTGTCGCAGGGAGATTCAACAAACACTGTTGCACACGCTGAATCAATACAGTTATTTATATCTGCAACTATAACACAATAAATGGTTGTTACCGATGGTGCAACTGTAATTGCGGTTGTTGTTTCTCCGCTGTTCCATAAATAATTTATTCCGCCATTTGCTGTGAGAATTGCACTTTGACTTGGAAAGATGGTCACATTGTCTGATGTAGTTGCATTATGATTTGAATTAACATATACAGTAATAACAGTATCTCCTGCACAAATACCATCTGAAACATAAAGTGTATAAGTAGTAGCTGTTGTTGGTTGAACCATAATTGAAGAAGAAGTTGAACCGTTATTCCAAATGCTACTTGAATTACTCGCAGATGAGAGCGTTGTATTTTGTCCGGCACAAATTGTTGTATTGCCGGTTATAGTTGGATATATTTTGCACGATAAACTATCACATTTCCATTTGGTCATATAAGAAAAGTCAAAACCTAACCCTGAAGAGGATAATGAAACATTTCCAAAATATGTTGGAGTCTGGTCAGCTATGGATGAAAAATAGACATCAGGAGCAATTGGGTCAGCAACTACAAATTGATCTAATGCGTATGTATTAATATTTGATTCACAAATTACATTTCCACTTGTATCAAGTTTCATAAGAAAAGCATCATGTGAAGAACTTGTTCCTATTGTAACACCAGCGAAGTTCAAAGAGCACTCGAAAGAACCGCTCCAGTATAAATGCCCCCATTTGTCTGCGGAAACTGAGCGACCAATACTATAACAACCAGGAGTGGTTGAACTTGGTATAGCCCCTTTCGCCCATATAACTCCTCCAGATGGATTATATTTTACAAGAAAGGCAGTACCATCGTAATTACCATTAAAAAAAGAATATTGCCCGAAGCTAATAGTATCAACATAGCCACCTGTAATATAAATGTTGTTTGCTAAATCAGTAGCAACAGTAACAACTTCTTCCCCTGCGCCTCCATTGTGCGAAACATTACAATACTTACTTGGCATGGTGCCATTCGTTGCCCATTGTAGATTTCCATTGGAATCGTATTTTACAAGAAAGACATCATTACTTCCCAATCCACCGCTTTTCAAAATATATGAACCAAAAATTATAGTGTCCTGAGCATATCCTGCAACATAGACATTGTTGAGTTCATCCGTAGTAATTGATTCCATAGCGAAATTATGGTTCCATGTTTGAGCTATATTATTTGGGGTAGTAGCATTTTTAACCCAAATGACGTTGCCATTTGGATCGTATTTAGCAATAAAAACATCAGCAGTAAGTGGAACTGGAGATGGAAAACTATAAGAACCTAAAGTAAAAACATCTTCGTAATCTCCAGTTACATAAATATTTCCTTTATGATCAACGGTAATACTTTGCCCCCAACTTTTATAACCACTACTCCCTGCTCCCTTTAACCATAAGATATTTCCATTGGGGTCAAATTTTGCAATAAAAAAACCGCTAACACCTGGATTGAAAACTGATGTACCAAATCGAATAGTATCAGTGCAACTACCGGTGATGTATGAATTCCCGATTGAGTCAGACGCAACTGACAAAATGCTTGCGGATTCACTACCATGAATATTACTGCATACTGCCCATAAAACATTTCCATTTGGGGAATATTTTACCAGATAAGAATTATAAATCATCCATGAACCAACATAAGCTGATAATGTATCTGTACCGAACATTATAGTACCTTGAAACTCTCCGACTTCAAATACATTTCCTATTGCATCTGTGGCTATTCCCCAATTCGTCATGTTTCCAGAAGCTCCATTGATACCACCTTTTACCCAAATCCAATTCTGCGCATTCACAGAAAATGAAAATGCGCCAACAAAAATAAAAGTGATAAAAAAAAGAAAATTTTTCATGTAGTTGTGTTGGAAACAACAAATGTAAGAAGTAAAATTATAATTTTCAGCAGAAACTACAAATGAAATCTATATTTGAAACAAAATAGTTATGTAATCTTGTCAAATTGATTTTCACTTACTCTTCTTCTTTCCTCCAAACGCATACCCTATGGATGCTTGAAAACACCTATTATTATTTGTAGGAACACTGCTTGTTGAACCTTTAGGAGCAGGTTTATTAATATTACTAATTCCAAAATTTGCTCTTACTCCAAAATCTATTCCTGATTTTGTGTGATACCCAACGCCAAGCGCAGCTCCTACATCAACAACGTTTAGACCGCTTGTACTAACATCAGTATAAGTTTTAACTATAGGTGATCCAGTAGGTGGATTCTGTGTAATAGTTTCTTTATTGCTTTCACCAATTAATAAAGAAATTAATGGACCTGTTTGAAAATAAAATCTTGCAACGTTAGCTTGAAGTAAAATAGGAATGTCTAAATATTTCAAAGTGTTGGTGCCGGACATAGAACCAGGATAACCGGGATAAAAAAATAAACCATTTATATTATATTTATATCCTTTTATTGAGTAGTCCAATTCACTATGAAAAGAAAACACATCTGCACTTTTAAAATCTACAAAAACACCTGCATTAAATCCAATTAAATAATTGGGTTTGTCATTATAAAAAATAGTTCCAGTAATATTTGAATAATTTATTCCAACTTTTGGACCAAATGAAAATTGAGCAAATGAACTTACGCTTATCATCACAGTAAAAATAGACAAAAAATATTTTTTCATAAAATGAATTTTGTTTACATAAGACAAACTTACAAAATCTACCTCACAATCATTACCGGTATCTTCACGCTGTGCCGCACTGCCGAGAGCGTGGTTCCAAATGCAATATCCTGCAGGGTTCTGTGTCCGTGTGCGCCCATCACCAGCAGTTCGGCAGCAGTTTCGAGCACCATATCGGGTATGGCAATTTTAGGATTCCCATAGCCAAGTTTTACTTTTGCTTTCAAACCCAGTTTGGTTAACTGCTCTTTGTAAATTACCAAACTCTTTTCATCCGAGGTAGTTTCGTGGTCGTCAATATCCTCGCGCATCATCAGCGCACCTGCGGTTTCCACCACGTGCAATAAAATATATTCCGCCTGCCTTCCACCCTGCTCCAGCGCTTCTTTCACCGCCCGCGAATCGGACGAAGAAAAATCAACGGTGATGGCAATTTTCTTGTAACGGCTTATTGCAGGAAAAGAAATATCCGCAGGAATCAACAGCTCTGTTGATTCGGCATGAGGTATCTTTGCCGAGCGCAGAATGATATCGCGGAAGAACGGAGCGAAGGTGATATATAAAAGAAGAATTGCCACCACCACTGCCAGCGGAATTACAATAAAATAAATTGGCAGCGGATTTGCACTCGTGGAAATCCAGTCAGCGATGGATTCAACAACCAACTTTACATTCAGCACCACAATTATCAGCGCAGTAACCCACGCGCATATTTTCACCCATGGCTTGATGGCAAAATCTCCCATCTTTTCTTTCTCGCTCACAAAATGTATCAGCGGAATAACTGCAAACCCCAACTGCATGCTCAGCACCACCTGACTCAGCACCAGCAGCGCGCCTAATTTTTCCTCTCCGAAATAAAGTATGGTCAGGAATGCAGGAACAATGGCGAGCAAACGTGTGATCAATCTCCTCAGCCACGGCTGAATGCGCAGATTCAAATAACCTTCCATCACAATTTGTCCTGATAAAGTTCCAGTGAGCGTAGAGCTTTGTCCTGCGGCAATGAGCGCCACTGCAAAAAGTATAGGCGCAACTTTTGTTCCAAGAATTCCTTGCAGAAGTTTATACGCATCCTGAATTTCTTTTACCTGCGTCAATCCTGAATTATAAAACGCTGCTGCCGCAAGAACCAAAATAGCAGCATTCACAAAAAAGGCAATGTTCAGCGCAACCGTAGTATCTATCAGATTAAATTTTATTGCCGAACGGATTCCAGTTTTTGTCCGCTCGAATTTTCGCGTCTGCACCAACGCAGAATGCAGATAAAGATTGTGCGGCATCACCGTTGCTCCTATAATTCCGATAGCAATATACAGCGCATCGGCATTCGGCAGAGAAGGAATAAATCCTTTCATGATCTCCATGCCATCCGGCTTTGCAAAAAACAGTTCACAGATAAATGCACATCCCATCACCGCAATCAACGCAATAATGAATGCTTCCATCTTTCGCATTCCATGCCTTTGAAGAAATAAAATTAAAATCGTATCCAGCACAGTGATTGAAACTCCTACGAGAAGCGGAATGTGAAACAGCAGTTGAAGTCCGATTGCCATTCCAATCACTTCGGCAAGATCACAGGCAGCAATGGCTATTTCGCACAATACCCAATTGAAAAAATTTATTGCCGGATGATACGCCTGCCGCGATGCCTGCGCGAGATCCAATCCGCGAACTAATCCTAACCGCGCACTTAAACTTTGCAAAAGCAACGCCATGAGATTCGACATCAGCAAAACCCAGATGAGTTTGTAGCCAAACTCACTTCCTCCTGCAATATCGGTCGCCCAGTTGCCGGGATCCATATAACCCACGCTTACCAAATACGCAGGACCGACAAACGCAAAAAGTTTTTTCCAGAAACTATTCTGCTTTATCGTATCCACCGAGGAATGCGATTCTGATAGAGATTTCTTTATGTTATTTTCTTCCGCCTGCATTCGCCACTAAAATATTTTTTGCGATCTGATTGCTGACAAACATTTTCTTTCTTCCGTTCAGCACCAGAGAAAGTGATTTGTCATACGGCTGAACTGCTTTCACTTTTATCTTACTTCCGGGAACAATTCCTGACTTTTCCATTAACTGAAGAAAAGAAACCGAATGATCTTTTACGCCAGTAATTACAAGATTCTTATCGTGCTTTGCTTCTGAAAGCAGAACAGATTTTTCATGAGAAGAAATAATCTTTCCGTTTGCATCCGGAATAGGATCTCCATGCGGATCGAACTTCGGGAAGTTCAAAAACTTATCAATGTGCTTTACCAATTTCTCTGAACGAACGTGTTCTAATTGCTCGGCAACATCATGCACTTCATCCCATTTGAATTTCAAGGTTTTGACTAAAAACATTTCCCATAAGCGGTGGCTGCGGATAATATTCAACGCAACTTTCTTTCCATTTTCGGTCAATGCAACTCCGTAATACTTTTTATACTTGATGAGTTTCTTAGCAGAAAGTTTCCGAAGCATATCCGTTACCGAAGCGGCTTTCGTATTCATTTTTCCGGCAATGTCGTTGGTGGTGATAAAATCATCGCCTTCTTCCGCAATCTTATAAATTGCTTTCAGGTAATTTTCTTCCGTAAAAGTATTCATGAGAATTAGTTTTGTCAAATATAAACATATTTAGGCATATCTAAATTAAATATTAGAACCATTGAAACAAAAAACAAGAGCGAATTTTAAAAGAAATCAAGAAATTGTCTTACTGTAATTCCTATATTTGTTTTTATGGAGAAGGATTTTCTTTTCGTGGATGTGGTTCTGCCAATTGCGGTGCCGAATCTTTACACCTATTCCGTTCCCGAATCGCTTCAGAAGAATGTAAAAGCCGGACAACGCGTGGTGGTGCAGTTCGGAAAGAAAAAACTGTACACTGCTCTTATCTACAAAGTCCACAAAAACAAACCCGAACTTTATAAAGCAAAACAAATAGAAAATATTCTGGATGCAGAACCAATTGTAAATGAAAAGCAATTCGCGCTGTGGAAATGGATCGCAGATTATTACATGTGCACGATTGGCGAAGTGATGAATGCCGCGCTGCCTTCTGGTTTGAAACTATCCAGCGAGACAAAATTATTATTGAATACGGAAGTTGAGATCAAAAGCGAAGAACTCACCGATGATGAATTTCTCGTTTACGAAGCGTTGCAGAAGAACGAAATACTAACGCTGAACGAAGCAGAAGAAATCATTCAAAATAATTCAGCGCTCAAAGTCATAAAATCTCTCCTTGACAAAAACTTTATTCGGATATATGAAGAACTGAAAGAACGCTTCAAACCAAAAGTGGAAGAATTTGTCCGACTGACAGAACATGCTTCGGATGAAAAGAATTTGAAAAAAATATTTGACGAATTAGAAAAACGAGCATTCAAGCAATTGGAAGTACTGATGGAGTTTGTGCACTTATCTTCTATTCTAAAGGAAATTAAAAAATCAGAACTTCTGAAAAGAAAAGACGCTTCTTCAAGTGTAATTGACGCATTGGTAAAGAAAAATGTATTCGAAGTTTACTCAAAAGAGACAGGCAGATTCGCTTCTCAGGATGCATCTTCCCTCAGCAAAACGCTTTCTACAGAACAGGAAACCGCTTTAGAGAAAATAAAAAAGGAATGGAAAACAAAAGAAGTGGTTTTGTTTCACGGTGTAACTTCAAGTGGAAAGACAGAAATTTATGTCCGACTCATTGAAGAAATATTAAAACAAGGAAAACAAGTTCTCTATCTTCTTCCCGAGATCGCACTCACCACACAAGTGGTAAGTCGTATAAAAAAATATTTCGGTGACAAATTGGGCGTTTATCATTCTAAGTTCAATGAAAATGAGCGAGTGGAAGTCTGGAATGAAATCAATAAACATCAAAACTCAAATTCCAAGTTTCAGGTCATTCTCGGCGCGCGTTCATCCTTATTTCTTCCCTACTCCAATCTCGGTTTAGTGATCGTGGATGAGGAACATGATTCTTCTTACAAACAATTTGATCCGGCTCCGCGTTATCATGCGAGAGACACAGCTATTCTTCTTGCAAATATTCACAAGGCAAAAGTTCTGCTCGGTTCTGCCACTCCATCGCTCGAAAGTTATTTCAATTCGCAAAATGAAAAATATGGTTTGGTTGAACTTACCACACGCTTTGGAGGAGTGCAGCTTCCTGAAATTCTCATAGCAGATATTCAGGATGACACGAAGAGAAAGAAAATGAAATCACACTTCTCCCCGCTTCTCATGGAGAATATTGAATCGGCATTGAAGAACAAAGAACAGGTAATCCTTTTTCAAAACCGAAGAGGATTTGCACCTTATCTGGAATGTAAAACCTGCGGATGGACGCCCATTTGCAAGAATTGCGATGTAAGTTTGGTATATCACAAAGCCGGAACACTGTTGCGCTGCCATTACTGCGGATACACGGTTCCTGTTCCCGCATCGTGTTATGCCTGCGGAAATACCGACTTGCAGATGAAAAGTTTCGGCACGGAAAAGATTGAAGAAGAACTCCAACTGTTTTTTCCCGAAGCAAAAATTGCAAGAATGGATTTGGATTCCACGCGCTCACGATTTGCGCACGAACATTTAATCAACGATTTCGAAGAAAGAAAAATTGACATTCTGGTAGGAACACAAATGGTTACCAAAGGATTGGATTTCGAAAATGTGAGCACCGTTGGAATTCTAAACGCCGACCAGATGATGAACTTTCCTGATTTCCGTTCGCACGAAAGAAGTTTTCAAATGATGGCGCAGGTGGCGGGAAGAGCCGGAAGAAATAGCAAACGCGGAAAAGTTATTCTGCAAACATATTCTCCAAAGCATAAAATTATTCAGCATGTTATAGAAAATAATTTTATCGCGATGTACAATGAAGAATTGGAACACCGCAGAATTTTCGAGTATCCTCCATTTCACCGGCTCATTGAACTCACCGTGATGGATAAAGACATTCATAAAATAAATGCCGCTTCGGAAGAACTTGGCAAAAAACTTAAAAGCGCATTTGGTAAACGGGTTTTAGGTCCTGAGTTCCCACTCATTCCGAGAATAAAAAATCTTTATCATAAAAAATTAGTAATAAAAATCTCAAAAGAAGAATCCGCAAATAAAGTGAAAGAAAAAATTCGTTCTGCAATTACCGAACTGCAAAGCTATCCACCATACAAATACCTGCGAGTACAGGCGGATGTAGATCCTATTTAAGTTAAATTAAACGTTCAACAAAAACTCCATCGTATCCACACCATCGGCATAATCCCATAATTCGGGAGATTGGGTTTGTCCGAAAGCAACAGAAGTAAGATTTGAGATATTAGATTTTAGATTGGAAGCAATACACTGGATATTTTCTTTTTGACTTTCCAGTTTCTTATATAAAACTTCCTTGCTTTTGTATCGCTCATAAAACAATGTAGCAACCGGAGAAGCAGTTTGCTCGCTCTCTTTCAGCATCAAAAAATTATTATCCAGAAATTTTTCCTGATTAAGCAAATAAATAGTACGATGATAAATATGATTATTGTAATACTTATTATGATTGATTACATCTCCAAAATCCACGATTGCGGAAAAGAATGTATCAAGATTATAATTCTGCGGAATATAAATCTTGGAAACATTTCTGCATCCCATTCCGAAGTATTGAAAAATATCTTTGCCAAGATTTTTTAAATCGGCTTCAGTTTCTTTGCCGTCAAGAACTGCAATGGCATTTCTGTTTCTGCGGATAATGTGCGGATATTTACCAAAATAATATTCAAAATATCGTGCGCTGTTATTTGAGCCGGTGGCAATGAAAGCGAAAACATTTGCTGACTTATTGATTTGAAGGTTTGTAAAATGAATTCTATCGGCAAATGCCGGCTCAATCTCACAGAGAATCTTAGCAACGGCAGGCAAAAGAAATTTATCCTCCGAAGAAAGTTTGCCGACAAAATTATTTCCGCTCATCAGCACAGATAAAAAATCATGAAAACCGACAAGCGGAATGTTTCCAGCCATGATTACTCCAACCTTTTTAGGGACGAGAGACGAAGGACGAGGGGCGAAGGAATACAAAGAAATCCACTTTCTGATTTTATCTTCCCTCAGCATTTCTCCCAACGAACCAATGGCAAGCAGAATATTTTCTTCGATGAACCAACCATTGTGTTTGCTTGCGTTCTTAATCGCATCGGGCAGAATGGTTTCTTCTCCCGAAAGGTGAGAGTCTTTTCTGAGTATCTCGCCTAATTTTACGAACGCAATAATTCTTTTCTCCAGATTCATAAGCAAAAAACTTTTTTAATACATTTGCTCAACTTTTCAAAAGCGAAGCTAAACGAAATTACAAATCAGAAACTTTAAACCTTAAACTTTTAACTTTAAACTTTCAGTTATGGCAATCAAAATTACAGAAGAGTGCATCAACTGCGGCGCCTGCGAGCCCGAGTGTCCAAACAATGCTATTTATGAAAATGGCGCAGAATGGAGATATTCTGATGGAACAACCATCAAAGGAAATTACACCGGTAAAAGTACCGGTACCGCTGCTGATGCGGATGCAGCAAATCCTGCAGTTTCTGCTGACTTCTATTATATAGTAACCGATAAATGCACCGAGTGTGTTGGTTTTCACGAAGAACCTCAATGCGCAGCTGTTTGTCCGGTTGACTGCTGCGTTCCTGATGAAGCGCACGTTGAAACAAAAGAGCAATTAACTGCAAAGAAAGATTCATTGCACGCAGCATAATTTGTTTAAATAATATTTAAAGACCGTAAGCGTTAATTTGCTTGCGGTTTTTATTTTTAGATATAATGAAAATCAGATTTCTCATACTATTTCTTCTCACCTATCTGGCGTCTGCCATCTGTCATTCTCAACCTGCTCAGGATTCTGTTTATAATCTCTATTCGGTTTTCATGAAATCAGTAAACGAGGTAAAAAAAATTGACAACTGCAAAAAGTTTTCGGATGGATTGAAACATGTTCTTGATATGAATAAGTCGAATGAATTTGTTTTTGATTCTCTGAAAAAATATAAAGTGATGATTGAATCGCCCGACAAGCAACTACGCGTTTTTACTTGGGATATGGAATTTGAAGATGGAACTCACACATATTATGGGTTCATTCAAGCGTATAACAAAAAATCAAAAAAGTTTGAAGTCTATCCTCTGAACGATAAATCCGGAGTTATTAAAGATCCTGAGAATGCAAATCTTGATAATACAAAATGGTTTGGAGCGTATTATTATCAGATTATTCAGATGAAAAAAAAGAAAAATAAATACTATGTTCTTCTTGGTTGGAATGGTAATAACCGAATCACAAACAAACGATTGATTGATGTGTTATACTTCAACGAAAAAGGTTTTCCAAAATTTGGCGATGCAATCTTTACTGCTGAAGATGGAAAAATTAAAAAGCGCATCATCTTTGAATATCAGGCAGGAATATTTATGTCATTGCGTTACGATGAGGAAAAGCAAGCAATTCTGTTCGACCATCTTTCTCCTGCCAACCCTAATCTTGAAGGGCAATTTCAATTCTATGGACCTGATTTTACTTATGGAATGATGGAGTTTAAAGATAGAAAATGGTTGTACTTTAAAAATGCTAATCCACGAAACGACAAAGACAAAACCGATAAACATTTTCACGAACCTTATTAACTATTCTGGTTGGATTAGCATTAAACAAGGTATCGTTTTTCTTATTAAATTCGGGCGCATTTATCAAATACCAATCTAATCGAAATTAGCATGGAAACTTTAATGACAGATGTAAAGAAAAAAGTACACAACTTCAGTGCAGGTCCTGGCATCCTTCCTCAGGAAGTTTTAAAGCAAGCTGCTGAAGCGTGTATTAATTTTGACAACCTCCATCTTTCTCTTCTGGAGATTTCTCACCGCAGTAAAAATTTTGAAGCGGTGATGCAGGAAGCAAGAGCACTTGCGAAAGAACTTCTTGGTCTTGGCGATGGCTATCAGGCAATTTTTCTTGGCGGAGGAGCAAGTATGCAGTTCTGTATGGTGCCGATGAACCTTTTGAAAGCAGAAGGATATGCCGCTTATGTGAACACTGGTGTTTGGGCAAGCAAGGCGATAAAAGAAGCTCAGATCATTGGAAACACAAAAATTATTGCTTCTTCCGAAGGTAAAAAATTCAATTACGTTCCACGTAACTATCCGATTCCTGGTGATGCTGATTACATGCACATTACTTCGAACAATACTATTTACGGAACGCAGATGAAAAATTTTCCCATCTCGCGCATTCCTGTAGTGTGCGATATGTCTTCGGATATTTTCAGCCGAAAGATTGATTGTAAAAAGTTTGATTTGATTTATGCAGGTGCGCAAAAAAATATGGGACCTGCAGGTTGCACGCTTGTGGTTGTAAAAGAAAGTATTCTTGGAAAGACCGGAAGAAAAATACCTTCTATACTTGATTACAGCAAACACATCAAAGGAGAATCCATGTATAACACGCCTCCTGTATTCCCGATCTATGTTTCTCTTCTCACAATGCGATGGTTGAAGAAACATGGAGGTGTTGAATGGATCGAAAAAATTAACAATCAAAAAGCAAATTTACTCTACGGAGAAATAGATAGAAATAGTTTGTTTACCGGTACTGCTGAAAAAGATGGACGTTCAAATATGAACATAACCTTTCTTTTAAACAAGCCAGAACTGGAACCTGAGTTTGACAAAATGTGGAAGGAAGCAGACATCAGCGGAATCAGAGGTCATCGCGATGTGGGCGGTTACCGCGCTTCTCTTTACAATGCACTCCCACTTGAAAGCGTTCAGGTTTTAGTAGATGTAATGAAAGAATTTGAAAAGAAGTTTGCATAATTTAATATCCTATGGGACGCATATTTGAAACACGAAAACATGTAATGTTTGCCCGCTATGCGCGAATGGCAAAAGGTTTTACCAAGATTGGAAGAGAAATTGCAATTGCTGTTAAACAGCACGGACCGAATCCGGATTCTAATTCTCGTTTGCGTTTGGTAATTCAGAATGCCAAGGCGATCAATATGCCGAAGGACAGGATTGATGCTGCAATTCAACGTGCGTCTTCAAAAGGTGAAGCCAATCTGGAAGAACTTACTTACGAAGGATATGGTCCTTACGGAGTAGCTGTGCTGGCTGAATGTGCCACAGATAATACTACACGCACGGTTTCAAATATTCGCAGGTATTTTTCCCGTTCAAACGGTGCTCTTGGAAAAACCGGTTCTCTTGATTTTATTTTTGAACGCAAAGGAGTTTTCAGAATTTCTGCCGAAGGACAAAACCGCGAAGACTTGGAACTTGAATTAATTGAACACGGTGCTGACGAAATTGAAGAACACGAAAATGAACTTATTATTTACACAAAGTTTGCCGGCTTCGGTTCTATGCAAAAAGCGCTTGAGGAAAGAAAAATAAACATCATCAGCGCTGAAAAACAAAGAATCCCGGGTACATATGTAACGCTGAATGAAGAACAGCAAAAAGAAATAAATGAATTAGTTGAAGCGCTGGAAGAAGACGATGATGTACAAATGGTTTTTCATAACATGCAGGAATAATTTATGTCAAAAAAAATTTTAGCAAATGACGGCATTGATGCTCAAGGTAAATTGCTTTTGGAGAAAGCGGGTTTCACTATAGTAACAGAAAAAGTTGCTCAAGAAAACTTATCTAAAGGAATCAATGATAATGGTTATGTCGGTCTGACTGTCAGAAGCGCGACAAAAGTCAGAAAAGATGTGATTGACACTTGTCCAAATCTAAAACTTATTGGTCGCGGAGGAGTTGGGATGGATAATATTGATGTTGAATACGCAAAGTCGAAAGGAATTTTGGTGGTGAACACGCCTGCGGCTTCATCTCATTCAGTTGCTGAATTAGTGTTCGCGCATTTATTTACAATTGTTCGTTTCCTTCAGGATTCTAACCGACAAATGCCGATAAAAGGAATTTCTGAATTTGAAACATTAAAGAAAAAATACGCAGGCGGAATTGAACTCTCTGGGAAAACTATTGGCATTATTGGAATCGGAAGAATAGGTCAAGCCGTTGCAAGAATTGCATTAGGAATGGGAATGAAGGTAGTTGCTCATGACCCGTTTGTAAAAGAAACTAAAATTGAATTTGAAATTGCACGTAATAAAATTTCTATTCCCGTTAAAACTGTTTCTTTGGATGAAGTTTTTGCGCAAAGCGATTTTATAACCGTTCACGTTCCGGGTGGTAAATTGATAACAAAGAATGAAATCTCCAAAATGAAAAATGGAGTCATCTTGGTAAATGCATCTCGCGGTGGTGTGATTGAAGAGAATGATTTGTTAGAAGCATTGAATTCAGGAAAAGTTGCAGGAGCAGGATTGGATGTTTTTGAAGGCGAACCAAAGCCAAAACAGGCATTGCTTCAGCATCCTAAAATTTCTCTTACTCCTCATATTGGCGCAGCAACCAAGGAAGCCCAAGAGAGAATTGGAATTGAATTGGCAGAGAAAATAATTGAGTGTTTAAAGTAAGGTGGTATAGATATATTTGTAAAAGTTCTTTAAATTTATGTTAAGCAGAAGATTTCTCAGGATAAAAGTGATGCAGGCGCTATATGCGTACTTTCATTCAGAAGACAAAAGCATTGCGAAGCACGAAAAAGAAATGTTTTCGAGTTTCGAACGGATTTACGATTTATATCTTTACCTGCTGCTGCTGCTTATCGAAATTCGCGAGTGCGGACGAAATCGCATCGCCATCCGAAAGGTAAAAAGACTTCCAACTAAGGCAGACATCACTCCGAATACAAAATTTGTTGACAATAAGATTTTCAGTATTATTTCAATCAACAAACAAGTAGCATCTGAATCATCCAAAAGACAAATTACTTGGGAAAAGGATTTGGAATTTGCGCAGAAGTTATTTGCTAAAATATCTGAGAGCGATGAGTATACTTCCTACATGAATAGTTCTGCAAAGGATTTTAAGGAGGATAAAAAATTCATCAGTGAGATTTATAGAAATTTTATTGCAGGCGATGAATCGCTTGAAATGTATTTTGAAGAAAAAAATATTCACTGGGCGGATGACATTGATTTTGTCAATACGCTCGTACTAAAAACAATTGATTACATCAATGAATCTGCAACGGATAATCTGCCTATTGCTTCATTATACAAGGATGAAAAAGAAGACAAAGAATTTGCAAAGGAGCTTTTTAAAATGGTAATTGAACACAGCGATGAAACGGATAAAATGATTCAAGGAAAAACCGAAAACTGGGAACTGGAGCGGATTGCTTTCATGGATGTATTGCTGATGAAAATGTCAATCGTTGAATTTATTTACTTTCCTACAATTCCTGTGAAAGTTACCCTGAACGAATACATTGAACTTGCAAAACAATACAGCACGCCAAAAAGCAGCGTATTCATAAATGGAATTCTTGATAAACTTCTCGCTGAATTTAAAAAGGATGGAAGATTGCAAAAAGAAGGAAGAGGATTAGTTGAGAATTAAAATTAAAAAGTATTTTTACCATTCGATGAAAAATATATTTCGCTATACCTTATATCTTATACTTCTTTGTCTCTTATTTTCCTGCGGACAAAAAAAAGAACAGACTACTACGGATATGGTAAATATTCCTGCGTCTGCTGGCAGTGGAGTGGATAAATCTGAATTGCCGGATATGAAATTTGAAGAAGAAGTTTTTGATTTCGGCACCATCACTCAGGGAGAAAAAGTTTCTCACGATTTTAAATTTAAAAATATAGGAAATAAAAATCTCGTCATAGCAAATGCAAGTGCCGATTGCGGCTGCACGGTGGCAGAGGTTCCAAAAGATGCAATTCCATCGGGTGGCGGAAATGTTATTCGTGTAACTTTTGACAGCGAAGGTAAAACCGGCATCATTAATAAAACCATTACTGTTGTAACGAATTGCATTCCTAACAAACGCGTGGTAAATATCAAAGCAAATATTTTCGTACCTCAATCTAAATAATCAATCTAATTCTAAACTCTATGAATCTAATTTCTGTAGTTCTAATGATGGGTGGTGATCAACAAGGCAGCCCTGTAACAAGCATTGTATTTCTTGTCCTTATTTTTGGCGTGTTCTGGCTTTTTATGATTCGTCCGCAGATGAAAAAACAAAAAGAACAGAAAAAGTTTAAAGAGTCAATTGGCAAAGGAGATAAAATTGTTACTATCGGAGGAATTCATGGAAAAATTCTTGAAGTTCAGGATACAACTTTCATTATTGAAGTGGAAGGAAACAACCGCCTGAAGATTGAAAAGAGTGCTGTGTCTATGGAATCTTCTCAGCCGCTTTTGGATAAAGAGAAAAAGTAATTCTCTAATAACCATAAAATTGAAAACCGACCTTTTTCGATTTTTGCAGCATCGTGCCGAGATTAAATTAAACAGAAGGGTTTTTGTTTTTTGCGTTTGTCTTGTTATTTCATTTTTTACATGGCTGCAAATCAATCTCTCTAAGAATCACGTGGAAAATCTTCCAGTAAAAATTGATTTTATCAACTTGCCAAAAACAAAATTTGGCACGACAAAAATTTCAGATACACTTATGATGGAAGTGGAAGCCGATGGTTACGGACTTTTAAAGTATGAAATGAAAGACATTGCGTTTGATTTTAAAAAACTGAAGAAAGATAATAACTCCAGCGCTTACTATTTTCTTCCGAATACTTTCACAAAGACAATTGCAAAACAAATGGGAGAAAATTTTAAAGTAATTCGGTCAATAACTGACACACTTCAGCTTAATTCAATTTTAAGATAAAATGTTAACGGTAGGAATAACCGGAGGAATGGGCAGCGGCAAAACAACCGTTTGCAAAATATTTGAACTGCTTGGCGTTCCTGTTTTTTATGCCGATGATGAAGCGAAAAAACTTTATGACAATAAAACCATAAAGCAGAAAGTTGTAAAAGTTTTTGGCACATCTATTTTAAACACAAATAAAGAAATTGACAAGAAAGTTTTATCTCAAAAAGTGTTCAATAATAATTCATTACTTGCAAAACTAAATGCTATCATTCATCCCGAAGTCCGAAAGAAATTTAGCGAGTGGAGGAAGAACCAGAAGGGTAAAAAATATGTGTTAAAAGAAGCAGCAATAATGATTGAAAGTGGCACCCATAAAGAGATTGATTTTTTAATTTCTATTCAAACACCTAAATCACTGAGAATAAAAAGACTATTGAATAGAAATAAGCTAACCATTTTGGAGATTAAGAGGCGAATAGCGCAACAGATTTCAGATAAAAAACGAGCGAAATATTCTGATGTAATAATTAACAATGACGACAAACATTCTTTGATTGAACAAGCGTTAAAAATCCATCGCCGACTTACCGAAAAATAATTCCATTTCTTTTCAGGATTTGTTCTACTTTTGAGTATCAGAAAACTAATTTAATTTTCATGGAAAATCAAAACCAACAACAGCCGCCAATTCCTCAAACTCCAATCGGAATGCAACCCACATTACCGAATGCAACCGCAGCTCTCGTGCTTGGAATTATTTCTATTCCTACTTGCATCTGTTACGGAATTCCCGGACTTGCTTGCGGAATAATCGCCATCATTCTTGGAAGCAAAGCAATTAAATTATACAAAGCTAATCCAGGGATTTATAATTTATCTTCATTCAATAATGCGAATGCCGGAAAAATATGCGGCATTATCGGAGTATCGATTTCTGCATTATTTCTTTTATATGTAATTATTGTGGTGGTTTTTGTGGGTGCAGCAATGACTTCTATCTTATCAGGAATGCCTTGGGACCAGTTAAAATAAAACATTGTGGAAATATTTATCCGCTGGGTGGAAACTCATCAGGCATCTTGTTTTTTTAAAAGTGTTTTAGGAATTGAATGTCCCGGGTGCGGAACTCAGCGGGCATTTATTTATTTGCTGAAAGGAGAATTGATTCAATCATTTCATACTTATCCTCCACTTATTCTATTTCTTTCACTCATTATTTTCCTGTCTCTGCATTTGATTTTCAAGTTTCAAAATGGAGGCACGTATTTAAAATATCTTTTTATTTCAACTGCTATTATAGTTTTAATTAATTTTATTTATCGCTTAATAAATCACTAATGCACATTATTTCCTCAGAAGAGATTCACCAAGCCGATGCATATACCATCGAACATAAGCCAATAAAATCCATTGACCTGATGGAACGAGCCGCAAAGGAATGCGTAAAATGGCTTGTTGCAAAGTTTGACAAGCAACATTCATTTATTATTTTTTGTGGACTTGGAAATAATGGCGGAGACGGATTGGCAATTGCCCGCTTGCTTGCTGCAAAGAAATTTAAAGTTCAAGTGTTTATTATTCGTTATTCAAAAAAATGTTCTGAAGATTTTCTTGCGAATGAAAAACGATTAAAGAAAATTAAAAATGTAAAAATTCATAACATTACTTCTGCAGTTCAACTTTCCAATTTTCCAATTTTCCAACCTTCAATTATCTTCATAGATGCTATTTTCGGTTCAGGATTAAACAAACCCGTTGAAGGATTAGCCTCTGAAGCAATAAACTTTATTAATAAGTCAGATTGTAAAATTATTTCCATTGACATTCCATCGGGATTATTTGCAGATAAAAATTCTCACAACAAGGATGCTGTTATTGTTCGGGCAAAACATACGCTTACTTTCCAATCGCCAAAACTTGCTTTTATGTTTCCTGAGAATGGAAACTATGTTGGAGATTTTTCTG
This sequence comes from Bacteroidota bacterium, assembly GCA_003164895.1. Taxonomy (GTDB): domain Bacteria; phylum Bacteroidota; class Bacteroidia; order Palsa-948; family Palsa-948; genus Palsa-948. The sequence continues at coordinate 20,339 of PLUL01000030.1, forward strand.
TTCTTGAAATCGGATTGGACGAAGAATTTACTGCATCGTTGCCATCAAAGAATTATTTTATTACAGAAGAATACGCATGGTTCATTCGTAAACCAAGAAATAAATTTTCTCACAAAGGTACTTTCGGTCACGCGTTGATTGTTGCAGGAAGTTATGGCAAGATGGGCGCTTGCGTGCTTTCAAGTAAGGCGTGTCTTTCTGCAGGTGCCGGACTTGTTACCGTTCACATTCCAAAATGTGGTTACGATATTTTGCAAACCACAAATCCGGAAGTGATGGTTGAAACGGATTCATCCGAAACAATTATTTCTGATAATATTAAGTTAGATAATTATAATGTCATCGGCATTGGTCCCGGCATCGGAACAGAAAAAAAAACGCAGAATGCGTTGAAAGTTTTAATTCAGAATTCTTCATCGCCAATGGTGATTGATGCCGGTGCGCTGAATATTCTTTCCGAAAACAAAACATGGATTTCTTTCCTTCCAAAGAATTCCATTCTCACTCCGCATCCCGGAGAATTTAAAAGATTAGTCGGTGATGCCGATAATGATTTTGACAGATTAAAATTGCAAAAAGAATTTTCCATCAAACATTCTGTATATGTTATTCTGAAAGGTGCTCACACCTGCACCACTTGCCCTGATGGAGATGTTTGTTTCAACTCAACCGGAAACCCCGGCATGGCTACTGCCGGAAGCGGTGATGTTCTCACAGGAATCCTTACCGCATTATTAGCGCAGCGATACGATTCAAAACAAGCTGCTGTTCTTGGAGTTTATGTTCACGGTCTTGCTGGCGACTTTGCCGCAAAAAATCTCAGCGAAGAAAGTTTAATTGCAAGAAATATTATTGAATTCCTCGGACAAGCATTTAAGAAGATTTCTTCCTGATAGATTTACCGCTTGTCTATTCCGACCCGAATTGCAGTTTAAAATTTATTTTTATAAAATTGCTCTCATTTAATATATAATCGTAATATTGCGATATATATTAAAACTATGGGCACAACTAAAGCAGAAGAGTTTTCAGTCAAAGATAACAGAGTGGCTAAATTTGCCAAAGCATTATCTCATCCTGCAAGAGTAGCAATTCTTAAATTCCTTATCAAACAGCAATCCTGTATTTGCGGAGATATTGTAAATGAATTGCCTTTATCGCAGAGTACAGTATCACAGCATTTAAAGGAGTTGAAAGATGCCGGATTGATAAAAGGAGATATTGAAGGCGCAAGCGTTTGCTATTGCATTGATACAAAAGTATGGCAGGATGCAAAAAAATATCTCAATGAATTGTTTGATGATTACAAAAACCTAAAGACCAAATGCTGTTGAGCTTGCAATTAACTATCGCAATTATGCGATTATAAAACACATTAATAATAATTTAAAATCTAAAACTTATGGATGCTTCAACTATCAAACAAACCGTAAAAGAAAAGTACGGAGAAATTGCAAAGCAAAGTAAAGAGCAAAATGAATCTTCCTGCTGCGGTGCGGGAGGATGTTCCACCGTTGACTACGCTGTGTTCAGCGAGAATTACAATAAATTGGAAGGATATGTTCCCGATGCCGATCTTGGTTTGGGATGCGGACTTCCTACAGCATTCGCTTTGATAAAAAAAGGCGACACGGTAATTGATCTTGGTTCTGGTGCGGGAAACGATTGCTTTGTTGCACGCGCGCTTACTGGCGAGAGCGGAAAAGTCATCGGCATTGACATGACCGAAGCCATGATAGACAAAGCGCGTGAGAACGCAGAGAAATTAGGATTCAACAATGTGGAATTTCGCTTTGGAGATATTGAAAAAATTCCGGTTGTTGTCAATCGTGCGGATGTGGTCATTAGTAATTGTGTGTTGAATCTTGTTCCAGATAAACGAAAAGCATTTCAGGAGATTTTCAGAATACTTAAACCAAACGGGCATTTCAGTATTTCAGATGTTGTGCTGGTTGGAAATCTTCCTCAGAGTTTACAGCAAGCAAGCGAAATGTATGTAGGATGTGTTAGCGGAGCTCTTCAGAAATCTGATTATCTCAATATTATTAACGAAACAGGATTTGTGAATTGCAAAGTGCAAAAGGAAAAACTCATCACTTTGCCCGATGATATTCTTGCAGATTATCTTACCCCACAACAAATTCAAGATTACAAGAACAGTAGAGTTGGAATTTACAGCATCACTGTTTACGCTGAGAAACCGGCAAGCGTTCAATGCGATCCTAAATCAGGTTGTTGCTCATAGAATAACATGAAAAACATTTTAGTATTATGTACCGGTAATTCCTGCCGCAGCCAGATGGCAGAAGGATATTTGCACCACTTCGCAAAAGGCAAAGCAACTATTTACAGCGCAGGAATCGAAACTCATGGAGTAAATCCAAAAGCCATTCAGGTGATGAAGGAAGATGGCATTGATATTTCCTCGCACACCTCAAATAATGTGAATGAATATTCTCACATTGATTTTGATTACATCATCACCGTTTGTGATAACGCCAATGAGAATTGTCCTTTCTTCCCATCCAAAGCAAAACGGTTTCATCAAAACTTTACCGACCCTGCAAAGACAAAAGGAAGCGAAGAAGAGATTTTAAATTCATTTCGAAAAGTAAGAGGCGAAATAAAAACATATTCAGAAAAATTCATTAAACAACATATCGGATAATTAGAACCTCAAAAAAAATTAACGTAACAACTTATGGAAGCTAAAAAATCAATTTGGGCAACACTAACAGGCGGGTTCACATCAGCCGTACCAATTTTATTATCCTGTTGCAAAAGCGGGGCATGTGTTGGCGTTTGCGCCAGCCCAATTGCATCATTATTCGGAGTGTCCTCTGCTACAATCGCAAGTTCTCCATTAGTAAATGCACTCGAACCTTTATTGATTGCTATTAGTGCAGTTTCATTTGCCATTTCCTATTATTCGCTTTATGTAATTCCAAAAATGAATTGCAAGACTGCCGGAGCTTGCGATTGCGCACCAAGCGAAAAGGAAATACGCAAAAACAAAATAAACAAAGCAGTATTTTGGGTCGGATTGGTTTTAAGTATTGGCTTTGTGAGTTATTTTGAATACTCAAAATATCAAGCTTCAACCAATCAACCAGCTTGCACGCAATCAGAATGTGGAGGCGATTCAACTTCAACCTGCGCTGATTCTACTTCATGCGGCTCAAGTTGTAAATAAATGTAATTACGAATGAAAAAGAAACTCAAAAAATTAGACCAATACTTAACCCTCTGGATCTTCCTCGCTATGGCAATTGGCGTTGGCTTGGGATATTTCATTCCATCCACTGCAGGTTTCATTAATTCATTTTCAAGTGGCACCACCAATATTCCACTCGCGATCGGATTAATCCTCATGATGTATCCCCCACTCGCAAAAGTACGCTTCGAAAAAATGGGAGAAGTATTTCGCGACACCAAAATACTCAGTCTCTCATTAATTCTCAATTGGATCATCGGTCCGCTGCTCATGTTTGTGCTTGCAATTATTTTTCTGAAAGATTATCCCGAATACATGGTCGGATTAATTCTCATCGGACTTGCTCGCTGTATCGCCATGGTCATTGTGTGGAACGAACTCGCCAAGGGAGACACCGAATACGCGGCCGGGCTGGTNNTGGCACTCAATAGTATTTTTCAGGTATTGTTTTTCAGCGTGTATGCATATGTGTTTGTATCGGTGCTGCTGCCTATGTTCGGCATGAAAGCCGTTGCGGTGAATGTAACCATCAGCCAAATTGCAAAAAGTGTGAGCATCTATCTCGGCATTCCGTTTGCGGCAGGCGTCGTCAGCCGTTACGGACTCATCCATCTGAAAGGCGAAGATTGGTTCGAGCGGAAATTCATTCCCTTCGTTTCTCCCATCACGCTCATCGCCTTGCTGTTCACCATCGTGGTAATGTTCAGTTTGAAAGGACAACTCATCGTTCAGATACCGTTGGATGTGCTGCGCATCGCACTTCCATTAGTAATTTATTTTGCCATCATGTTCTTAGTAAGTTTCTTTCTTGGCAGATCGCTGGGTGCAGATTATTCAAAGAATGCTTCCATCGCATTCACTGCTGCCGGAAATAATTTTGAGCTTGCCATTGCCGTTGCCATCGGAGTTTTCGGCATCAATTCGGGACAGGCATTTGCCGGAGTTATCGGTCCTTTGGTAGAAGTGCCCGCTCTCATCGTGCTGGTGAATGTTGCCTTTTGGCTCCGCAAGAAATATTATTGATTGGGCGTGCCCGCGCGAGGCGCGCGGTCGGGCTATTCGCTGCAATCTGCGGTTGCCGTCATTGCGAGCAGAGCGAAGCAATCTGTTTTTCAACCGCAGGATTTCCGCTTCTATCCCTCACGCAAGAAATAGAACTTCGAGCGTATGGGGTCAGATGGAAGTTTGTAATTGGTTGTTATACTTCTTCGGAATTTTCTTTGTCAGAGTAACCATCTTCCCTATTTAATATCCTTCAATAATTCCCAGTCCCTGACGTATAATATTTACTTGTCCGCTTGAGCAATCAACCACAGTGGAAGCTGTGAGGTTTCCATATCCGCCATCAATTACAATGTCCACCAGCTTGTGATATTTCTCGTGAATCTGTTCGGGGTCGTTAAGGTATTCGGTTATTTCATCTTCTTCATTATGCAGCGAAGTGTTCATCAATGGACTTCCAACCTCTTTCACAATTTCTCTACAAATGATATTATCAGGCACACGTATACCAATCGTTTTTTTTCTACTCCTGAAAATTTTTGGAATCTCACTGCTCGCATGAAGAATGAAAGTAAATGGTCCGGGCAATGCTTTGCGCATTATTTTGTAAATGGAATTATCGGTTGGCTTTGTGAAATCAGAAAGATGACTCAGGTCGTAAAAGATAAAAGAGAAGTTCGCCTTCTCCACACGGATGCCTTTTATGCGGCACACCTTCTCAATCGCTTTTGGTTTGTGAATATGGCAGCCAATACCGTAAACAGTATCGGTGGGATAGATAACAACGCCATCATCGTTCAGACATTCTGCAATGAATCTTATCTTACTTTCTTCGGGATGTAAAGGATCTAATTTTATCAGCATATAACATGATTAACAACGCCCTGTTGAAACATTCCATGCTAAAGTATTATAAAAATCTCCTCAAGAACTACCTTTAAAAATATTTTTGCGCAGCATGAAAGCATTTATACTTGGATTACACAGATTTCCGAAAATGCAAATCCAGATTACACCGATGAAATACAATTCTCTAATCGGTGTAATCCTCCTAAAATCTGTGCCATCTTGGTACACAATTACACTTCTTATCTTTTCTCTGCTAATGCCGCTTTCGCCTTTTTCTTCTGCGCAGATATACAACGATGATTTCTCCAAGCTGCAAAAGCTGAACATCTTCAAGAACAATAAAGTGTGGATGGTTTACGGCTGGACATTCCTTTATCCCAAAGGAACACAGGAAAAAAAAGGAAAGAAAACTTCTTTCGAGCGATTTGACCGAGAAGGAAACCGAACCGAAGAAATTTATTACGATCCAAAAGGCGAGCCCACTTTTTCCTGCCAATACCTTCACGATGATTTTGGAAATGAAATTAAAAGGATGGGCGGTCAGGGCGATGAAGTGATTTATGATAAATGGAATTACACTCCCATCGAGAATGGAAAGAAAGTGGAACGCAAATCGGAATACAAAAAATCAAAAGATGAAAAATGGATCTATTCACTGGATGATCAGAAAAACGTTGCCGAAGATCAGTACTATGACATCAGTGGCGTTCCAACCACCAAATGGATTTTCACTTACGATTCGAAACAAAACGTTACCGAGAAAAAGGAACTGGATAGCTACGGTAACCCCTATCAGAAATGGACTTACAAATACGATGAGAAAGAAAACAATACCGAAATGCGTCATTATGTTTCCAATGGTCAGTTAACCAACATCTATCAGATGCGCTACGATAAAAAAGGAAATATGAAATCAAAATTTACGCTTGATAAGGAAGAGAACATTGTAAACCTCACCGTTTATATCTATCAGTTTTACGATGGAATGCACTCGCCTCACTCCGTAGGAAATAAAATTTAATTATTTCCTCACAGCTACGTGGAACTTTAATCCATACGTTTTCTCAAAAGGAATATTGGAGAGAGAATCTGCCGATAACTCATCGCTATATATCATTCCAGAAGGAGGCAAATGCTCAAAGAAAACCGTATTCTTTCTTCCTAAACTATTCTCCTGCATAACATACTTTATCCTTTTATCATATTCGTCTGCAAATTTGCTTGTGATTGAATATTGATTATAAATATGAAACGATAAAACAAAAACAGTTAACACAAGTGCAACGGAAACAATTCGCTCGGAGAATTTCTTTTCCATCTTAACTTTATATCCAATGTAAAAGAAAACAAACGAAGAATAAATAGTAAGCAGCAACGACACTTGCGAAAGCGCTCTGTCCGGTGCAAGTTCATATAATATCCACGATGCTGGCAGGATCAAAATAAACAGTAACATATCAACTACAAACAAACTTTTAATGAATTGTGGAAGAAGTTTTTTTAATTCTACTTTTTCTCCTGAGGGCATTTCCTGTCCAAGCAGCATCCACGGCATTCCGAAAAGAATTAAATAAGGAATCAGTGTAGGAGTTTTAATCAGAATAAGTTTTCCAAACGATCGAATTACTCTAATAACATGTTCAACAAAAGTCGCATGTGTGAGCGCATCCTTTCTTACCCACGTGCCTGGCGCACAAATCGTAATGAGGTAAAATGATACTAAAAAAACAAGAGTAATAATAAGCGAATTACTATGAACCTTGCTAAGTAATGTCGAGAACAGATTCTTTCTTTTAAGAAAAATAAGAACAGTGAGAAAGAAGATGTAAATCAGCGAATAGGATTCCGATGCACCGGCAATGAATGCAGCAAGAATTATAATCAAAGGCACATGAACTATTTTTAGTTTCCCGAAAAGTAATATCAGGAATAAATAATTTCCGGTGATGATACTCCATAAATACATCCAATTGACGATATACCAAAACCATACCTGCCCGATGTCATATGATGAAAAGAAAAAGCATAATGTAAAAAGTAGTGCATAAGTAATAAGAGTTTTAGAGTCAATACTAATTGAGCAAATGATAAAAAAAAATCTTTTTATCAATAAAATTAAGGAGACAAATAATATTACAAGAGTACAAGCATGAAATAAAGGTAGAAATGACAACTTCCAGTAAAAATAATTAAAAGAAAATCCTAAAGTATAAGCAGACCATCGGGCACAATACTCATTATATATTTTGGTCATAACATCAACTGCCCCGATATTTTGTAATTGAGAAAAGAAATTATAGTCTTCATAAGGCATTCGATTGTGAAAGCCAAGTAACATATAAAGTAAAATAAATAATACTGCTGAAAGAAGAAACAGACCAAGGTTAATACTGGATTTCATTATTCCGGGAAAGTGTAAATATTTTCCTGAACAGATTCTTTAAGAATTGTTTTTGCTTCTTTGGGAGTGCAGGGGGTAACAGGAGGCAACTCAAATGGTTCATCCCTTTTAATATGTTGGATAAATGTTTCAAGTTTTTGTTTGCGAATCACAACTTCCGGATAAAAAAACAGATTAGTTGAAAGATGATATAAGATTGTGAAAGCAAGAACGTATTTCATAGACAATGTACAATTTTTGAAAGGAATTATTTCAAAGCATCCTATAATGCAACAACAAAAAGCAATCATTGCATAAATACCATAGCGGATGCTGGTGGCATATTTAATTTCGTATTCCGAACGTAAAAGTGAAGGCAAACAAGAACAGATCATCAGAAACAGCAACATAAAATAAATAGTTGGATTTATTTTATAATACTTTTTTAGTGTCAGGAACAGGAATAATACCCAAACGATTGCACCTGAAATAAATGGTAATTCAATGTGGTAAGGAAGTTGAAATGGTCCTCCAAGAAATGCCAAACTGAATACCGCACACTTGAGAATTCTATTAAAAAAATTCAAGACATTTTCAGACGAAAAAATACTTTGATGCACAAGCGCATAATCGGTAAAAAAAATCACAGAAATACAAATAGAAAATACCAACCAAACAAATAAATGTTTCATTCTTTTTTGAGTCAGCAACATCCATGCTCCTGCAATAAGACCTGCAAAACCACTCCCGCAATTCAACACAGCTAATAGAATACAAAATAACGATAGCGCAAACATCCAAATTGAATTCTTTTTTAAAAAACATAAGGAAGAGAATACATAAAAAACAGTACAGGTGCTGTATAAAGCGTCCGTTGGCAGCAATATAGAATTGTAGTATTGGAATTGAAATAAAAGAATCACAACAATGAAGAATAGTAATACTTTTTGCTTTTCCATAATCGAACGATAAAAAAGCGCCACAATACCAATTAAACACGAGGTAGAAATAAATGTAAATATTTTAAAATTAAATATATTCAAATGAACAAGAAAGACACTTATCAGGTGAATTACTACCATGCGACTTTCTGCTTCCTGCCGAAAAATTAGTGAAAGATCATGAGTGGTTTGATAATCAATTAAGAAATTTAAAAAGTAACCATAATCATCTGAAATGGGAATATTGACAGTATTCTTGATAACATATATGATAAACACAAGTATCCATAATAAACAAGATAAAAGAATAAATCGTTTTGAGTTTTTTACATAAAATTTTATTGCAAGAAAAATATTAATCGACAGAACCAATAATTCAACACTTATTCTTTCAAATCCAATTTCCCAGAAATGGATATTTAAATCCTTTTGTAGCAAGTATCCAAAAAACAGAATTATATTTTCATTGAACAATAAAATTAACAATCCGCTTGCAAGAGATGCAAAACTGAAAAGCAATAATTTATTTCTCAAAAGCATTATTACAAAAATAAAAAAGGAACCGAAATTACTTCCGATTCCTTTTCATCAATAATTAATTAAAAATTATTTTACTGCCGCAACCACAGCATCGAATGCTTGTGGGTGATTCAAGGCAAGATCAGCAAGGGCTTTGCGGTTCAAACCAAGATTTTTTTCTGTTGCCTTTGCGATAAACTGAGAATAGGACATCCCATGAACACGAACCGCTGCATTGATACGTTGAATCCAAATTCCGCGGTAAACAATCTTCTTGTCTTTTCTTCCTCGGTAAGCGTAGGTAAGACCTTTCTCGTAAACGTTTTTCGCAATGGTCCAAACATTTTTTCTTTTTCCCCAGTTTCCTCGGGTTCTTTTAAGTATTTTTTTTCTGCGTGCTCTGGACGCTACACTGTTGACTGAACGTGGCATGACTTATAGAATTAAAATTATTATTTATAAATTAAATACAAAGCATTGCTTTTACTCGTTTCATATTGGTAGGATGTACCAATGCGGCATGAGTAAGATGGCGTTTGCGTTTAGTTCCTTTTTTAGTAAGGATATGGCTCTTGAAAGCATGTTTCCTCTTTATTTTTCCAGAATTAGTAACGCGAAATCTTTTTTTCGCGCTGGAATTAGTTTTCATTTTTGGCATAATCGTCAGTATTAGTTATTCTTTATTTCTTTTTTCCAGGACCAAGAAGTATTATCATCTTCTTTCCATCTTGAATCGGCATCTGCTCTATTTTTCCTACTTCTTCAAGTTCTTGTGCAAAGCGCATTAAAAGCGATCTTCCCTGATCTTTGAACATAATGGTTCTTCCTTTGAAGAAAACATATGCTCTTACTTTTGATCCTTCCTCGAGAAACCTGAGAGCGTGATTTTTTTTGAATGTAAAATCATGTTCATCCGTATGCGGAGTAAAGCGAATTTCTTTTACAACAACTTTTGAAGTGTTCGCTCTTTTCTCCTTCTCTTTTTTCTTCAGCTCGTATAAGAACTTTTTATATTCTATTATTTTGCAGACTGGCGGAGTAGCAGTTGATGATATTTCTACCAAATCTAACCCTGCATCTGTCGCCATTCTCAGCGCTTGTTCGATAGGAACCACTACCGGTTCAAACCCTTCCCCAACAACCCTCACCTGAGGGTGTTTTATCCTGCTGTTAATATTATGCAGGTCTTCTCTTTTCTGAAACCTTCCGCCACGTGGCTGATAAGGACGACTGTATGTTCCTGTTGGTCTCGGTTTGTAATACGGTGCTGCGATGACTTTTTAGTTTTAATTTATGTTTGTTTTTTATTCTTTTATAAAAAGGGATGCAAAGATAAATAAATTCACTTATTACAGTAAATTATTTTTGTTCTCTTGTATCTAAGAAAAATCCTAAGGGTCTTACTTCACCAGCAAACCCGATTGCTGTAGAAGTTGTGTTTCGCTCAGCTTGGAATTATATCTGTCTGTAACCACCAAACTTCCTGCTGTTTGATAGCTTGCCTGCGCCTGCTCTAACTGCACAATGTTTCCTGTTCCCACCCTAAATTGCCCAAGCGCAACATCAACCGCTTCTTTGGCGACCAAAAGATTTTCTTCATCCATCTTTAAAATATTCAGGTTGCTATTATATTGTTGGTATGCTTCGAGCAGCACGGCATTGGTTTGCGTTTCTACAAGGTCGCTCTGAAACTTTGCATTCATTTCTGTGAGCAATGCATTCTTCTTCTGGATATTTACAATATTTCCATTATACAATGTCCATCCCAGCGTTAATCCTCCAGTAAGACCTTGTGTTTGATTGAGAAGTGTAAGTCCCGCGCTATTTTCGGTGCGCGAAAGTCCGTAGTTCAATCCCAAACTCAGCGTGGGCAAACGCAATGCATTCACTATCCTCGTATTGTTTGCAGCCACTTTCATATTCATTTGAGATATCTTAATATCAGGGTTCTGTGCAAGCATATTTTTTTTCAGACTGTCATACACCATTCCGCGCCTGATGGGAATGCTGTCGCTCACTAAGTAACTCGTTTCAACGGGCAATGCTATCAACTGATTGAGCGTTACTGTGGCGTTGGTAACATTCACTTGCTGGCGTAAATAAGCAGAGCGCTGCGCATTATAACCCACTTCTGCCTGCAGGTAATTTAACTTGGTGCTGGTGCCTATCTGATATTGTTGTTTGGCAATATCCATTTCCTTTTTATAAAGCGCAATGGTGCTATCTATCACCGCCAGCAATTTTTTCTGCTGAACAATATTGTAATACGCTTCAATCACCGAAGCAATATTAACCTGCACAGCAGATTTAACATTCATTATTCCTTCATCACGCAAAAGTCCAAGTTGTTCGTAAGCAATGAACATTCTTGTTCCATCAAACAATGTCCAGTTAAGACCTACACCGGGAGTTAATACTTTACTCGTTGCTCCATTTCTGGTAATCTCAGTTCCTGTACTGTATTGCTGATGTATATTATTATTTGCATCGCTGTATCCTGCCGTAACACTTACACTCGGCAACATGCCCGCCATACCGGGAGAATAATTATTGGCAGCTATCTGTGAATTGGTCTTAGCCATCTGGATGTTATAATTTTTCTTCATCATGATGGCAATCGCACTGTCAAGCGTAAGTATTTGAGCAATCAAGCCGGAGCATATGAAAAAGACAAACGACAATAAAACAATACACTTTAAACTAAACTTGTTCATGCGGAAGTTGTTGAGTGTGTTTTAATGGACGAGACATATAACTGTAAATAGCAGGAATCACAAACAAGGTAAGCACCAGCGCAAACATCAATCCTCCTACGATAACGGTTCCCAATGATTTACGGCTTGTAGCTCCTGCACCTAAAGCCAACGCAATTGGAAGTGCACCAAGTGCCATCACCAACGTGGTCATCAGAATAGGCCGAAGACGAGCGATGGATGCTTCTACTATTGCTTTTCGCATTTGCATTCCTTGTTCTTGTAATTGATTTGCAAATTCAACAATAAGAATACTGTTCTTGGTTACAAGACCTATCAGCGTAATGATTCCGATTTCACTAAAAATATTTAATGTCTGATTAAAATACCAGAGCGATAACAAAGCTCCTGCCATAGCTAAAGGAACTGTAATCATTACAATAAGCGGATCAATAAAGCTTTCGAACTGCATGGACAAAACCAAATAGATCAGCACCAGTGCCAATATAAATGCAAAGACCAGATCAGAAGAGCTTTCCATGAAATCGCGCGATGCGCCATACAAATCGGTAGAAATAGATTGCGGCAATTGCTCTTTTGCAAGCCGATTCATTTCATTGATGCAATCGCCAATTGTTTTTCCCTGAACAGGTGTAGCTGTGATGGTAACCGACTCGAAACGATTGTAATGAAATAACTGCGCAGGATTCACAGTGTCCTTGATGTGAACAAGATTATCCAGCTCAACAAGATTTCCTTTTGCAGAATCACTTCTAACATAGATGGATTGAATATCCAAAGGTTTTGAACGACTGCTGTTTTCATATTCACCAATTACTTTGTACTGATTGCTATTCATATAAAAATATTGAAAACGCGCACCGCTGAGAGCCGCCTGCATAGTTTGTGCAATGTTACTGATAGAAACATTAGCGTTTCCTGCCTTCTCCCTGTCAATGGTTACATCCAGTTGAGGATGGTTAAATTTCAGGTTCGCATCCACCATAGTAAAGAATGCAGAGTCGTGTTGAACAGTGCTCAGAAATTTTGGAAGCACTTTTCGAATATCTGTTAACGTAGGCGCTTCGAGAATAAATTGAATAGGCGCACCGGTTTTACCTGAACCAACAGCAATGGTTTGTTCCTGAATAATAAAAGTTCGCGCAGAAGGAAACCGAGCCATTTGCGGCAGAAGATAATTTAAAATTTTATTTTGCGAGCGTTTACGTTCGTCTGGATCAGTCAACATTAATCTTCCCATACCTGTATTTAAAGCTCCTACTGCGAATCCGGGTGCAACAATAGTTAAAAGAACTTTCTTTTCAGGAACAGAATCCTGAATTAGTGTTGCTACTGAATCCATGAAATTGCTCATGTAGTCATACGATGCTCCTTCGGGACCAATCACCTGACATCGCAACAATGATTTATCCTCGAGAGGCGCAAGTTCTGAATGCAGCGCTTTTCCGGTTAACAAAATTATCACTATCGCTACTGCTACAATTACAAAAGCCCACCATCTTTTTTGCATAAATGATTCGAGCAAATTTCTATAACCATCATTCAGTGCAATGAAAAATGGTTCTGTCTTTTCATAAAATTTACTTTTCTTATTGTTCTTTCGCACAAGCAGTACATTCAACACCGGTGTTAAGCTAAGTGAAACAAAGGCGGAAATAAGCACTGAACCTGCTACCACGATTGCAAATTCACGGAATAATTTTCCCGTAAATCCCTGAAGAAATATAATCGGCAAAAACACAATAGCCAGCGTGATGGAAGTGGAAATAACCACCATAAATATTTCGCTGCATCCTTTTAATGCTGCTTCATAAGGCGACATGCCTTCTTCGACTTTCTTAAAAATATTTTCGGTTACCACTATTCCATCGTCCACCACCAAACCGGTTGCCAGCACAATTCCGAGCATGGTTAAAATATTAATGGATAAACCGAACAGATACATGAAAAAGAAAATACCAATTAACGAAACAGGAATATCAATGATAGGACGAAAGGCAATCAACGCATCTCTAAAGAAAAGATAAATGACAATAATTACAAGCAGAAACGCAATGCCGAGCGTCTCCTCCACTTCAGTAATTGAGTTGCTGATGTTTTTCGTAGTGTCCAATGCAACGTTTAATTCATAATCAGCAGGAATAGTTTTTTTAATTTGTTCTAGGCGTTTATAAAACTCCTGAGCGATGGTGATGTAATTTGCTCCGGGTTGCGGAACAAGGGCAAGCCCCACCATGGGAGTTCCCGATTCTTTCAGAATGGTTTCAGGATTTTCAGCTCCTAATTGTGCATAACCAATATCCTGAATGCGCACTGTTTGAGTTCCGTTATTTTTTATAATAAGATTATTGAAATCCTTTTCGGTATTCAAATCGCCACGCGTGCTCACCGTAAGCTGAGTGCCTTCTCCTTCCACCGTTCCGGCAGGCAGATAAACATTTTTTGCTATCAATGCATTTTGAACATCAATCGGAGTAAGTTTATAAGATGCCAGTTTAGAAGGATTCATCCAGATGCGCATGGCGTATTTTTTTTCGCCCCATACCTGCACGGTACTTACATCGGGTATCGTAAGGAAAACATTTTGAATAACATTTTCAGCATAATCCGTAACCTGTAATGCATTCCTTTTATTACTCTTTATGGTGAGCGTGAGTATGGCATCCGAATTAGCATCTAATTTTGTTACTACAGGAGGCGCATCAATATTCTGCGGCAACTGCGCAAGCGCCTGCGACACTTTATCGCGCACATCGCTGGCGGCAGATTCCATATCGTAACCAAGATTGAATTCAACAGAAATACTGCTTGAGCCCAATGCACTGGTTGAAGTGATATCGCGTATTCCCTGAACTCCGTTGATAGCTTTTTCAAGCGGTGTTGTTATCTGTGATTCTATTACATCGGGATTTGCTCCTGCGTAATTCGTCTTCACGTTAATAACAGGCGGATCTATTGCAGGATAATCACGCACTCCCAAACGTTTGAAACCTATTACGCCAAACAGCACAATAATAATAGACATCACACTTGCAAAGACAGGTCTCTTTAAACTTATGGAGGATAAACTCATATAAAATTAATGGAGACTATTAAATTTCACAATGCTGTTTGGATAAATCAATTGCGTGCCTCGCGTAATAATAGTATCACCGAGATGCAATCCTTTCGTTATTTCAACCATAGAATCCGTACGAATACCAAGCGAAATTGGAACAGAAGCAACTTTTCCATTTTTATAAATGTAAATATTCTGCCCGATAACTTTTGGAATTACCGCTTCGGTAGGAATCATAATACTGCTTTCAGAATGACTCAATACAATAGAAACAGTTGCAAATTGTCCGGGAAACAATCGTCTGTCTTTGTTTTCATAAATAGCACGCACGTGAATACTTCCGGTGCTCATATCCACTTTCGGGTCAATGGCAAATACTTTTCCCTGAAATGTTTCACTATATCCTGTTACGCTGAAATTTACAATATCCTCTTTTTGAATCTGACTGATATATTTTTCAGGAATATAAAAATCAACTTTCACAGGCACTGTTTCTTCGAGATTCGCAATAACAACATTGGGCGTTACATAACTTCCGTTGCTGATATTTTTCAATCCGATTATTCCATCAAAGGGCGCGCGAATATTTGTATAGCCGATAGAAACCTGTATCAATTTCATATCCGCTTTAACTGCATTTAAGTTATTAAGCGCAATATCGTAATCCTGTTCGCTGATGGCATTGATGACAAGATTTGCTTTTTGTCTCCTTTCAGTTATTGAATCCAATTGCTTGAGCACTTCATCTTTTTGTAATTGCGCCTGAAACTGCGCGTCATCAATCTTCACCAACAAATCGCCTTGATTTACATGGCTTCCTTCGGTGAACAACACTTTGGTAACAACTCCCGCAATCTGGCTTTGCAGCATTACTTCTTCATTCGACATGATAGTACCCGAAACATTGATGATGTTGGAAGAAGCGGTGGGTTTGAGAATACGACCTTCTACCAATATAGCTGGCTTTACTTTATTGGCAGTCATCTTATTGTCAATCCCCTGCTGATTCCATTGTCGCAAAAAAATAAGGAGAGCAATGATTCCTATAACTCCGATAATCCAAACGGTTGACTTTTTCATATAATATACTGTTGAAAAAAACTCTTTAATCTACTTTGGACTGTGAATGCCTTTAATTGTTTAATCTATGTGCAATTATAATTTTTTAATATCAATACTATCGTTAGCTCTAAAAAATCAGGGCGCAAATATAGTTTGTTTTGGAAATAGTGTGCAATTCAAACCGCAATGGAACGATAGCAATTAAGAATGGAGCCAAACTTGTTCCCAATGGAACCATAGTGAATAAGAATGGAACCAAACTTGTTCGCAATGGAACGATAGCGATTAAGAATGGAACCAAACTTACTCTCAATGGAACGATAGAGGATAAGAATGGAACCAAACTTATTCACAATGGAACGATAGTTCGAAAGAATGTAACCATTGTTTAAAATAACGTAACCATAGTTCGGAAGAATGTAACCATTCCTTTAAACAATGTAACGATAGTTCAAAAGAATGGAACCATTGCGAGCAAGTTTGCTCTTGTTGGCGAGAAGAATGCTTAAATTGCTTGAAAATTCAGGAGGATTTAAACTTGGCTTATATTTTACTACCTAACGAAGCACAACTTTGCTCGTAGGTATACAAAGTAATTATTTCTTTTTACGATGAAGTTGTTCCATACGCTTAATAAATTCAGGCATCACTTCTTTTTGGGAATATCCTATTACGTCACCAATAGTATTATCTATAAGTTGATACCAACCTTTTCTCCATGATAAATTTGCCATTTTAATATTTATAGGTATTGGGGTTTTAGAAACAAATTCTTCATCCTCAACATCTTTTATTTGTTGGGTTAAATCTATTTCCGCACTCCAATTTCTAAATAGTTTTTATTTTTTTGAAGAAATTTATTTGATAATTGGCTATTTAATACATCAATAATATAGGTATAAAATCTCATTGTTGATGAAGAATCCTTCATTGTATTTACATTAGCATAAGTAGAAACATAAAAATGTAATGACTTAGAAGTGCTATATAATACTGTAGCGTCATGTAGATTGCTTAATTCTTCATTATTTTTACTAATGGATAATTGAGTATCCAAGATTTGTAATTCCCTATATAGTAATTTATTCAGGTTAGATAAAGTGTCAATTTGTGTTCGAGTATAATTTAGCAACGTATCAAAACCTTTTATTTCTTGTTGTTGATGGGCAACATTTTCACTTAATGTTAGACTTGCTTGACTTAATTTCAATCCCCAACATCCAAAAAAACATGTCAACATGCACGACACAAGTAAACTACAAAGAGTTAACCAATCGGAGATTGAAAACTTTCTCATTCTGTCACAAATGTAAAACAGTTATTCTCAAAACCAGAGGGGGTTGAAAAGTATTTTTATGAGGGATAAGGATGCACAAATTGCCGCGCAGTTGGCTAATGCTAATACCGCAGATAACTCTTTTTACTTTGTATCAAACTGTATCCCAATCCCAATCGAAATGGTAACAAGTGAAATTGGCTGAGTTCCCGAAATATTGCTTGTGGTTACACTTGTAATTGTACCTGTACCATTGTATGTATTTAATGGCGGGTTGTATTGTGTATGAGTATCAGTTACATTATATTTTGTACTTGCCTGAAGTATATCTGCATCAAGCATTAAACAAGTGCTTCTTCTTCGGATAGGAAGCAAGTATCTAATTCCTCCACCCAAATCATAGGCAAAAGCAGAAACGCTACTTTGGTTTGGAATTATATCGAATTCATCGCTTATGTCTCCCGCTGTTGCCGGTCCAATTAATACTGAAACCGATGGCAAACTGCAAGCCATCACTCCAATAAGTCCCCGAAGATCGAAGGAAAATCTTCGCATGGGATAGGTATAAAAAAGTCCCGCCATAAAATGAGTCTCAGAATAACCCGGACTGCTATAATTAGGATTGGGACCATACGTACCGGTGGAAGAATTTAATGTAGCAGGTGCAAGAGTTGCCTGCACGCTGGAAGAATTCACAAAGTTGCTCATGTATGAATTTAAATCAAAAGGATTGTAACACTGTCCCAGCATCAACGCAATTCCAAAGTTAGAATGGTTAAGCGGTATTCCGGCAGAAAGATTATACATATTTCCTGCCTGTGCATAATTTCCATATCCTGTTGTTCCTGAAACATTGCCGAAATTACCCATAGGATTGGCTGCTCCAAAATTTAACGAAACATAACCGCTTGGCTTACCGCTTACAACTTGTTCAGGTTGTTGCTTCTGAGTTCTGCGATTTCTTGGATTGCGGTAATTGTTATTTGGCGGAGGCGGCTGAGTGTAATTTTGAGGAGGAGCATAATCATCTTGAGCAAATACAAATGAGGATGCTGTTAAAAGCATTACAGTTAACATCAGAAATTTAGAACGCATACATAAAATTATTATTATTTCTAACCAGTAATGTCAAATTTAGTGCCAATAAATTTCAAAACAATTTAGTTACAATAATAATGAAACCAAACTTGTTTGCGAAGGAAGGAGATAGCTCAAAGGAAAGTAATCCCAACATACATAATCTTCAATTGCCGATTCAAAATTTAATGTAATCTTTGCATACAATGAAATCATTATATACCCCCACATTTAAAGGAATTATTATTGCAATGCTTCTTCTCCCTTTAGGGAAGCAACTTAACGCTCAAATTTCGAAAGGGCAATTCAAACAAATGTTCACGCAGGCAAACCTCATGATGCTTGATAATTTTTACGACACTGCTTGCAAAACTTTTTTGGCTCTTAACACAGCAGATCCTTCCAACGCTCATGTAAATTATAAAGTGGGAATTTGTTATTTGCATCTTCCAGGGCAAAAACTAAAAGCTATTCCTTATTTGGAAAATGCAATAAAACTAACCACCGGAAATTTCCGCGAAGATGATCCATCAGAAAAAAATGCTCCCGAAGATGCCTCCTATTATTTAGCACAAGCGTATCACTATGCTTACCGATTTGATGAAGCTATAGAGCAGTTCAATAAATATCGAGATAAATTGGCAAAATGGAATTTTAAAGAAGTAAAAGATGTTGACCGATGGATTGAAACAAGCAAAAATGCAAAAGAACTAACATCTCATCCGGTGGAATGTACCATTACAAATCTTGGAGATAGCGTGAATAGCACGTTTCCGGATTACAGTCCTGTAATTACAGCCGATGAATCAATTCTTGCTTTTACTTCTCGCAGAGAAGGAACGGGCGGACCTACTAACAAAACTATTAACGATGAATTCATGGAAGACATCTGGGTTTGCTATCAGGGCAAATATGGCACATGGACAAAAGCAAAAGGCATCAGCCGTAATATTAATACCGATGGCAACGAAGCAACTATTGGACTTTCTGCAGATGGGCAGCAGCTTTATGTTTACCGAGATGATAATGGAGACGGAAACATTTACATCAGCACACTTGATGGAGATTTCTGGAATGCACCTTACAAAATTGATGCAAGCAATATTAACAGCAAAAGTTGGGAGCCAAGCGCTTGCGTAAGTGCTGATGGAAACACGATGTATTTTGTGAGCAACCGCCCGGGAGGATTTGGCGGAAGAGATATTTACCAATGTCACCGCCTTCCTAACCGCAGTTGGAGCGAACCGGAAAATCTTGGACCCACCATCAACACTCCTTATGATGAAGATGCGCCATTCATCCATCCTGACGGAACTACTTTGTTTTTCAGTTCAACCGGACACAATTCCATTGGAGGATTTGATGTTTTTTATACCACAAAAGTTGCCAACAATGTTTGGACTGATCCGATTAACCTTGGCTACCCT
Source organism: Bacteroidota bacterium (assembly GCA_003164895.1). Lineage (GTDB taxonomy): Bacteria > Bacteroidota > Bacteroidia > Palsa-948 > Palsa-948 > Palsa-948. The sequence goes on from PLUL01000030.1 coordinate 39,858, forward strand.
ATTAATACCACCGACGATGATATCTATTTTGTAACTTCTTCAGATGGCAGGCGTGCGTATTATGCTTCTTTCCGTCCAGAAGGAAAAGGAGAAAAAGATATTTACGTGGTAAGTTTTCCGAAACCGATTGCCAAATCAGTGGCAATTCTTGTCGGCTATTTGAAAAATAAAGACGGTTCTCCAATTCCAAAATATTCTTCTATCACTACAAAATCAAAAAACGGACAAATAATCACCAGCAAACCGAATGAAGCAACCGGAAAATTCATTCAATCACTTTTACCCGGTCAAGAATATGAAGTAACGATCGAAGCCAATAACAATAAAATTTTTACTGACAAATTTTTTCTGCCGCAGGATAGCTCTTATCCTAATTTAGGCAGAGGTTTTTTTCAACGAACAATTATTATAGGCGATACGGCTCGGTTATTTTCTCAACATAAAGTTACTGATACCACTTCAAAAATTACGATGATGCCGATGGATGGAAAAATTCTTCTCAGCCAAAATCCATCCGATGTTGCTCCAAATATTTCAGTTCAAATTCTTAATTCGCAAGGAAATATTATTTCATCTACATTGACAGATAATAAAGGAAAATTTAAATTTAAAAATATTCCATCCGGACAAGATTACATTGTAAAAATTGATGAGAATGATCCTATTCTAAAATCTCATACTCAATTTTATTTGGCAGATAATAACGACAAAGTGGTGATGCCTTCCACGCAGGAAGGAAGGTTTTTTCTTTTCAAACGCATTCCTGTTGAACTGAATAAACTCACTTCTATTTCTGCAAAAGATACTACGCCCTTACTTGCAACTATGTCAGGAAAAGTTGTGAATAAAGACATGAAAAAAGTAGCGAACATTAAAATGAATCTATTGGATGCAAATGGAAAAATCCTGCAATCAAAAACAACTAACAAATCCGGGCAATTTACTTTTGGAAATATTCCAAGTGACAAAAACTATACCGTTTCTATTGATGAAAATGATCCTGCGTTGGCTAAGAAAGAAAAATTATACCTCATGAATTCGCGGGATAAATTGATCAAGATGGTTGCAAAGATTGGCAGTTATTTTGTATTTGAAAATCTTCCGGCTGACTTAAATAAAATGAACACCATCAATGCAACCGATACCATCACGCTTGTTGCGATGAAAGGAAAAATTTTATCCGGCACAAATCCTGCGTCTAACGGAATTAAAGACATAGAAATAACTTTATCTGATAAAAAAGGGAATGTAATTCAAAAAACAAAAACCGATGTGTTTGGTTTTTTCAAATTTGAACATTTATCTGCTGATGAAAATTATTCTATCAAGCTAAATGAAAACGATCCATTGCTTTCTGCATTAAATAAAATATTCCTTGCAAATGAAGGAGATAAAATTGTGAAGGAAATTACTTTAAATAAAAAAAATACTGCTTTCAAAAATCTTCCTCCGGATTTGATGCAGCTTGCAGAACTTAAAAACAATTATCTTTCCTATGCGAAAGACAGCGTTACTACCATTATTCACAAAAATGTGATATATCCGGGAGATGAAAAATTCGACTTCGTAATATATTTTCCTTATAACAAAAAAGAAATAGATATTTCGGTTGGTTCATTCCTCTCTTTAATGGACAAAGTTGCTGCAACCATAAATGAAAAAGGAAATGCAACCATTATGATTGTTGCAAGCTCTTCTACCGTTCCAACAAAATCATTTATGAGCAACGATGAACTTTCAAAAGCTCGTGCAGATGAAATAAAAGACAGAGTTCACGCTTCGATGAGTTTGAAAAATTTGGATCCGGGAAAAATAAAGTATGACATAAGCACAAAAGTTCAAGGTCCAGAATATAAAAATGATGCCATGCAAAACAGAAAAGAATATGAAAAGTGGCAGTTTGTGAAAGTAATTGTGAAATAATAGTTCACTTTCATTATGAAATCATTTAACATTCCTGATTTTTACAAGAGCATCATTATTTCTAAAGTAAAGGAATTACGAAGAGATTCTGATCCGAGAAAAAAAGATTACACTCCTACTCTGCTTGATTTTGGCCCCATAAAATTTCATATCGCACGCCATTTTGGATTTTGTTATGGTGTTGAAAATGCCATTGAAATTTCTTTCAAAGCGGTGGAAGAAAATCCGGATAAACGGGTTTTCCTTCTTAGCCAAATGATTCACAATCCTGAAGTGAATAAAGATCTTCTCGATAGAGGCGTGAAATTTCTGATGGATACATCCGGCAATCAAATTATTCCTTTTGAAGAATTAAAAAAAGAAGACATTGTTATCATTCCAGCTTTTGGAACAACACTTGCAATTGAAGAAAAACTTCAGAAAATCGGCATTGCCGTTCATAAATATGATACCACTTGCCCTTTTGTTGAACGTGTATGGAAAAAATCAGAGAAACTCGGAGAAGAAAAATTCACAGTTATCATTCATGGGAAACATAATCATGAAGAAACAAGAGCTACATTTTCAAGAAGCGAAATTCATTCTCCTTCTATCATCATCAAAAACATGAGTGAAGCAGAAAAACTTGGAGCTTTTATTCTCGGAGAAATAAACAGAAAAGAATTTAACAGCATTTTTTCAGGAAGATACTCTCGTGATTTTAATCCTGAAAAAAATCTAGAACAAGTTGGAGTAATAAATCAAACCACGATGCTTGCCTCGGAGACTCAGAAAATTGCCGATTATTTTCGTTCTGTAATGCTAAAGAAATATGGAAACAAAAATTTAAAAAAACATTTTGCTGACACAAGAGATACTCTCTGCTATGCAACCAATGAAAATCAACTGGCAACGCTTGCACTTCTCAATCACCATGCAGACTTTGCAATTGTGGTAGGCGGTTACAATAGCTCCAATACTTCACATATAGTAGAATTGTGCGAAGAAAAATTTCCTACTTATTTTATTTCTGCTGAAAAAGAAATTATTTCGAGAACCAAAATCAATCATTTTAATTTTCATACTCAAACGCATTGCTCTACGGAAAACTATTTTCCAAATAAAGAAATCGTAAATATCATCCTTACCAGTGGTGCTTCCTGTCCAGATGCGGTGGTGGAAAGAGTGATGCTTAAACTTGTTTCGTTTTTTGAGAACACTAAATCGCCAACAGATGTCATGAAAGATATTATACAAATAAATTAGATTTTTAAATTTGTTTCATAAAAAAAATCCCGTACAAAAAATTTATTTGCACGGGATTTAATTATTTTTTCTACCCACTTATTGTTTACCCATATAGATCATCTCTTTAGAAACGGATTGAGAAGGAGTAGAAATCTTATAGAAGTAAATACCCGGACGAACGTAGTTACCTGTATTATCATCGCCAGCCCAGTAAAAAGTATGCAAACCGGGAACAAGTTGTGTATTAACAAGAGTATTGATTTCCTGTCCCATCATATTATAAATCTTTACTGAAATATTATCAGCAGTATTCAATTGGAATTGAATGGCTGTAATATCTTTAAAAGGATTAGGAGTATTTTGTTTTACATCCACCACATTAATGGAATTCTCATCAATGCCAGTAGCGGTACTTTGTCCGAGCTTTACAACATTTGCATTAAGAATATTACGTTTAGTTGTATCCGAGTTATAATAACTTACAAATGCTACCAGCCGCATCCTGTTTATATTGGGTATAATGTTATCTGTAGCATAAGAATTATTATTATAAGTAGCCGGAATAGTATAATTATATGTTTGTGAATATGAATTACCTGAAACTACAGAGGAAGGAATAACTCCGGTAGTTCCAAAATCAGGAGCAAAATTAGCTCGGGCAACATGTCTCTGAGTATAAGTAGTCATCAAGTTTGGATAAGAATACCATGGACTTGTTGCATCAGTTCCTCCGCATCCTGAACAAAAATAATTATGTTGTGGGTCATTAGTATCAACTACGCTATCTTCTGTCAACACACAACTTATACGCATATCTCCTGAAGCACTTCCAACGAAATTTGCTCCAACAGTTACATTAACTACTCTTGTACTTGAATTATACGTGCTTTGAATAGTAACATTAACTGGCCCCGTTGCAAGTAATTCATTAGCGGTATTTGACTTCCAAGTGCTAATATCCTGAATCACAGATGTCCGTCCAGTAAATAACTTCCGATCAATCATTCCACCAGGATAACCATAGGCATAACTTCCACCATTAAAATTATTATCTATATCTAATGTGTATGGGACTTCATAAGAATCTCCTACATGATTAGCAATACCAATTGCATTTGCATATTGAGCTTCGATTTGCTCGGTGGTAGTTCTTCCACCTGGGCAATATCCGCACCACGATCCGGTTTCGTCTTCAATAATAACTTTTTTGGCTGCTTGCCCAAAAAGCAACCCACTGCTTGTGAGGACAATTAGAATGAGGGTAATTTTTTTCATGGTAATTATTTTAATTGTTGATACTAAGGTATTAATTTTTTTGAGAAAACCTAATACATTTTACTTACAATTCATCTCAAAAAGTTATAAAGGTGCAAACTTGCGTTACAATATATACTTACTTTTGCCGCCCGATTGATTTTATACGATGCCAACCCTTGTTAAACATTCCGCAAAAAAAGAAATTTCTATAAAAGGTGCGCGCGTTCACAACCTGAAGAACATCAGCGTAAACATTCCACATAATAAATTGGTTGTTATTACAGGAGTTTCGGGTTCAGGAAAATCATCTCTTGCTTTCGATACAATTTATGCGGAAGGACAAAGACGTTATGTGGAAAGTTTATCGTCCTACGCAAGACAATTTCTGGGTAAGATGCACAAGCCGGATGTAGATTTCATTCACGGAATTGCTCCAGCCATTGCTATCGAACAAAAAGTTATTTCACGCAGCTCACGTTCAACAGTCGGCACTTCCACAGAAATTTATGATTACCTTAAACTGCTTTTTGCAAGGATAGGAAAAACATTTTCTCCTGTTTCAGGGAAAATAGTGAAAAGAAATTCTGTTTCAGATGTGGTAAATTACATAAACGGATTGGAAGATGAAACACAAGTTACACTTTTAGCTCCGCTCAAAGTTGAAAGAAATTTAAATGAACAATTAGACCTTTTACGCAAACAAGGATTTTCAAGAGTAGAAATTAATGGTGAGATAAAAAAGATTGACGATGTTCTTGAACAATTCAAAATTAAAAGTTCAAAGTTAAAAGCTGAAAAACCAAAATCTATTTTTCTTGTCATTGACAGGTTCACCACGCAAAAAGGAAATGAAGAAAATGACAGCCGCATAGCCGATTCTATTCAAACTGCATTTTACGAAGGGCAAGGAGAACTCCAAGTAAAAAGTAAGAAAGCAGAAGACAAAAGTGAAATATCACAAATCTTTTCCAATCGTTTTGAACTGGACGGATTAACTTTTGAAGAACCGAGCGTTCATCTTTTCAGCTTCAACAACCCGATTGGAGCGTGCAGAACCTGCGAAGGTTTCGGGAGTATCATCGGCTTAGATGAAAACCTTATCGTGCCGAATCAAAATCTTTCCATCTTCGATGAAGCCATTGCCTGCTGGAAAGGCGAAAAGATGGGCAAATGGAGAGAAGCACTGGTGAACAATGCAAACAAATTTGATTTTCCTATTCACCGACCGTATTGCGAACTTACCGAGAAAGAAAAAAAACTTTTGTGGACAGGCAATGAATATTTTTTCGGGTTGACTGAATTCTTCCGTTTTATTGAAGCTGAAAGCTATAAGATACAATACCGAGTGATGTTGTCGCGCTACCGAGGAAAAACCTCTTGTCCGGAATGCCATGGTTCGCGTTTGAGAAAAGAATCCACCTATGTAAAAGTTGCGGAAAAATCTATCGGAGCAATTGTTTCTATGCAGATAAAAGATTCCCTGCGGTTTTTCAAAAACATTCAGCTTGAAAATCAGGAACGACAAATTGCAAAACGCCTGCTGATAGAAATTACAACACGACTTCAATTTCTGGATGATGTGGGGCTTGGATATCTCACGCTGAATCGTTTATCAAATACACTTTCAGGCGGAGAATCTCAGCGCATCAATCTGGCAACTTCGCTCGGCAGTTCTTTGGTCGGCTCGATGTATATTCTGGATGAGCCGAGCATCGGGCTTCATTCGCGCGACACACAACGACTGATAAAAGTTCTGAAATCATTGCGCGATGTTGGAAATTCCGTGATGGTAGTGGAACACGATGAAGAAATTATGCAAGCAGCCGATGAAATTATTGACCTTGGTCCCGGTGCGGGAACTAACGGAGGAGAAGTTGTGTTTCAGGGAAACATTAATTCGGAGTTCAAAGTTCAGAATTCAAAACTAAAAAGTTATACGATAGATTATTTAACTGGAAAAGAAAAAATTGAAATCCCGAAGAAAAGAAGAAAGTGGAAAAATTATATTGAAGTGATTGGCGCGAGAGAAAACAATCTTAAAAACATCAGCGTAAAATTTCCGCTGGATGTTTTTACAGTGGTTACCGGAGTAAGCGGCTCAGGAAAATCTACGCTGGTGAAAAAGGTTTTATACGAAGAACTGAAAAAGTTAAAAAGCGGTTACGTTGACCATACGGGAAAAGCCGAAGTCATCAAAGGCGACACTCACAAAATATCTTCGGTAGAAATTGTTGATCAGAATCCGATAGGAAAAAGTTCGCGCTCAAATCCTATCACGTATATAAAAGCGTACGATGACATCAGGAATCTTTTCGCATCGCAACCGCTTGCAAAGATGCGTTTATATAGAGCATCTTCTTTTTCTTTCAATGTAGATGGCGGGCGATGCGAAGAATGCGAAGGCGAAGGCGAAGTAACTATTGAAATGCAATTCATGGCGAATGTTCATTTGGAATGCGAAGCGTGCAAGGGAAAACGTTTCAAGGACGATGTATTGGAAATTACATACAAAGAAAAAAATATTGCAGATGTTCTGGATATGACTGTGGATGAGGCAGTAAATTATTTTTCTGAAGAAGAAAAAATAGTTTCCAAATTAAAACTCCTTCAGGAAGTGGGAATGGGATACATCAAACTCGGTCAATCATCAAGCACATTGAGTGGCGGTGAAGCACAGCGGGTGAAACTCGCTTACTTTCTTACAGGACAAACAACTGAAAAAGTAAAAGGCATAAACACCCTGTATATTTTTGACGAGCCGACAACCGGTTTGCATTTTCACGATATAAAAAAACTTTTGTACGCGCTGAACCGATTGGTTGAGGAAGGAAATACGCTACTTGTGATTGAACACAACCCCGATATAATTAAATGCGCTGACCATGTGATTGACCTTGGACCCGAAGGCGGAGATGCAGGTGGCAATTTGGTTTTTGAAGGGGCTCCCGAAGAATTAATTAAGTGCGAGAAAAGTATTACGGGAAAATATTTGAAAAAAAAATTATAATTCTTTTTATTGCACTTTCGCCTCCATTTTATTTCCTTTCCTTGTAAATCTCCGATTTCATCAATCCCATCTTGCAGAAAAAGTGGAGGAAAGAAACGCCTAACACACCAAGCCCGTACGTTGAACTTCTGCGGAAATTAATGGAGGATGCTTCTTTAAAATATTTGGTAGGGCAAGTAACTTCTGCAATTTCGAATCCGGCATACACAATTTGCGATAGCATTTGGTTGTCGAAAACAAAATCATCGGAGTTGGCATGATAATTTATTTTTTCCAAAATAGTTTTAGAAAATGCCCGATAACCCGTATGATATTCAGAAAGTTTTTGATTCAATAAAACATTTTCAGAAAAAGTTAGAAAGCGGTTAAAAATATATTTATACATGGGCATTCCGCCTTTCAGTGCACCTTTTCCTAAAATACGTGAGCCAAGCACTACATCGTATAAATTATTGGCGATAATACTTGCCATTGCCGGAATCAACAAAGGCGTGTATTGATAATCAGGATGCAGCATGATGACAATATCCCCGCCAAGCGAAAGCGCTTTATCATAGCAGGTTTTTTGATTGCCGCCATACCCTGTATTTTTCTCATGGCGAATTACGTGCTTAATGCCGATCTGCTTTGCCACTTCAACCGTATTGTCTTTGCTGCAATCATCTACCAACACTACTTCATCCACAATATCCATAGGAATTTCATCGTAGGTTTTTTTTAACGTACGCTCCGCATTATAAGCCGGAAGCACCACAACTATTTTTTTTCCTTTCAACATAATTGCACAAAGTTAATAGTTAATTGAAATCTTCAATTGCATTTTTTATTTTTCATCTATCAGCCATTAACGATTATCATTTAACTTCGCAAGTCATGCGTACACTGCCGCGATATATTATTTCTTCCTACATCGGTCCTTTCCTGATGACATTTTTTATTGCTGTTTTTGTACTCTTCATGCAATTTCTTTGGAAGTATGTGGATGATCTCATCGGCAAAGGGTTGGATACTTACACGCTTGCCAAACTTTTTTTCTTCGTCATACTCACTACTTTTCCTCTTGCGCTTCCGCTGGCAATTCTACTTTCTTCGCTCATGACTTTTGGAAATCTGGGTGAGCAGTTTGAATTGGTTGCGCTGAAATCAACCGGCATGTCTCTGCAAAAAATAATGTCTCCGCTTATTATCGTTGCTTTTCTTACCAGTGTTGGCGCATTTTTTTTCTCGAACAATATGCTGCCTTATGTGAACTTAAAAATGAATTCTCTCCTCTATGATATTCAGCAGAAAAAACCGGCATTTAATATCAAAGAAGGAATTTTCTATAATGGAATCGAAGGATATACGATTCGCATCGAACGGAAAGAAAGCGATGGTATTACCTGCCACAACATAATGATTTACGACCATACTCAAAATGCAGGGAATAATAAAGTCATCACTTCTGAATACGGAATCATGAAACTCACTGAGGATAAACAATTTTTATCCATTGATCTTTTCAACGGAACAAGTTATGAGGAAATGATTAATACAAAAAAACCTAACAGTCATACGCTTACCAGAAGCAAATTTAAAGAACAAACAATTAAATTTGATCTTGCCGGTTTTCGACTGATGCGTTCGCAAGAAGATATGTTTCGATCCAATTACGAAATGCTAAATATTGCTCAGATAAATAAATCCATTGATTCTCTCACCATTGAAAAAGAAAAAGGTATTTCTCTTTTCAAAAATAAATTCTCGGAAATATTTCCCGGAGGTAAAAAAAATAAACAAAAAAAAGATTCAGTAAATTTCCCTGTAATACAACCAACCAATCCTCAGCCCGTTGCTATTTCTTCTGCGGTAAATGAAAAAGAACGACTGATTGACATGGCTTTGAATTTAGCAAGAAACAAAAAATATTATGCGGAAAATGTTTTGTCAGATACAAATAACATTGACCACCCGATCGTATCACTCAACATACAGTGGCACAAAAAGTTTTCCCTTTCATTAGCTTGTTTGGTTTTATTTTTTGTGGGCGCACCACTCGGAGCCATCATTCGCAAAGGAGGATTGGGAATGCCGGTAGTAGTTTCGGTGATCATTTTTATTTTCTTTTGGGTGATAATGATTTCGGGAGAAAAAATGGTGAATGAAGAAGTTCTTCCTGCTTATATCGGAATGTGGATTGCTACAATAGTTACAACACCACTCGGACTTTTTCTAACCGTCAAAGCAACATCTGACTCATCGCTATTTGATGCGGACGCTTACAATAAGTTTTTTCAGAAAATTTTCAGAAGGAAGAAATGAAGATACTGCAATTGTGCAATAAATTTGTTTATCCGCCAAAGGATGGTGGCGCGATCGGCATCTTCAATTACACAAAAGCATTTTCATCGCTTGGCTGTGAGGTAACGATGCTCGCGATGAATACCAGCAAACATCCATACGAAGTAAAAAATCTTCCAGAAGAAATAAAACAACTTGCGGATTTTATCACGATAGATGTTGACAATAAAGTAAAACCGTTTTCAGCTCTTATTAATCTTTTGCAAAATCGGTCTTACAATATTGCAAGATTCATTTCTTCTGCATACAATGACAAACTTATAGAACTTATTCATCAGAAACAATTTGACATCATTCAACTGGAAGGACTTTATCTTTCTCCTTATGTGGAAACCATTCGTGCCTTTTCAGAAGCCAAGATCGTGATGCGCTCGCACAATATTGAACATGAAATATGGGAACGAATTGCTGATAATGAAAAAAATATTTTCAAAAGATGGTATTTGCAAATCCTTGCGAAACAATTGAGCGATTATGAAATTTCCCGACCGAATAAATACGATCTGATGACTTCCGTGACAGAAAGAGATGCACAAATGCTGAAAAACTTCGGATGCGAATTGCCAATTCATATTTGTCCTGCTCCTTACGACGAAACAGTTTTGAAACCAGACAAAACTAAAATGGAATTCCCATCCTTGTTTTTCATAGGAGCACTGGATTGGATGCCGAATGTGGAAGGACTCGAATGGTTTGTGAAAAATGTCTGGCAGAAAATAAATTTACAATTCCCTGAGTTGAAATTTTACATTGCAGGACGAAATGCAAATCAAACCAAACTGCCTGAACAAAAAAATATTGTTATTGTTGGCGAAGTAGAGAATGCGTATGATTTCATGAACTCAAAATCTGTGATGGTTGTTCCTTTATTTTCAGGAAGTGGAATACGGGTAAAAATTATTGAAGGAATGGCGCTGGGAAAAACTATTGTTTCTACTTCCCTTGGCGCGGAAGGAATTCCATGCAAGGACGGGCAGAATATTCTGATTGCGGATACTCCCGAAATGTTTTCAGATAAAATTACAAAGTGCTTAAACGAAAAAATATTTTTTTCTGTAATTGGAGATAACGCATTGCAATTTGCAAAACGGCAATTCAGCAGCCGTGAAGTAACAACCAAACTTTTAGAATTCTTCAAACAACACCTTACCGCTGCATGATATACTGGCAGATCATATTCTGGATTTGTTTTGTCTCGTTGGCGCATACGTATGTGATTTATCCTTTGCTCTTAAAATTTATCGCGTCTTTTCATTCTAAAACTCATCCCGAAAGAATAAATCAAAGTGATCATGCTGTTTCCATTCTCATCGCTGCATACAATGAAGAAAAAGTGATAAAAGAAAAATTGGAAAGTATTTTCAATTCAAACTTTCCAAAAGAAAAAATAGAAGTTATTGTCGGTTCAGATGCATCAACAGACAAGACAAATGAAATCGTAAAATCATTTCCTTCCGTTCAATTGTTGGAGTTCAAAGAAAGAAGCGGAAAAGTAAAAATCATCAATCATTTGAAATCAATTGCCAAGAATGAAATTCTCATCCTCACCGATGCCAACGTACTATTTGACAAGAACACAATTCACGAACTGGTGAAACATTTCAGCGACCCGAAAATCGCTCTCGTGGATTCAAACATGATAAACATTAAACAGCAAGGCAAAGGAATTTCAAAAGCTGAAAGCACTTACATACGAGGGGAAGTTGGGATCAAACACAACGAAGGAAAAGTTTTCGGAATGATGATGGGACCTTTCGGAGGATGCTATGCGGTGCGGAAAAGTTTTTACGAGAATGTTCCTGAAAATTTTCTGGTAGATGATTTTTACATCAACATGAAAGTTTTGGAGAAAGGCGGGAAAGCCATCAGCGAAATGAATGCAAAAGTTTACGAAGAAGTTCCATCAGACTGGAGAATAGAGTTCAAACGCAAAATAAGAATCGCTACAGGAAGTTTTCAGAATTACTTTGCATTTCTTCACATTATGACACGGTTCGATGCACTGTCATTTTGTTTTCTCTCGCATAAATTGCTCAGATGGAAAGGTCCGTTTTTGATGATCGCATTATATATATGCAATTGTGCACTTTCCCTCGCTACGCTTGCTTTTTACTTCAACCAAGAAAAATTTGGTTCTATAGGTTTATTACCTCCTGATTTTTATAAAATTGGATTATACTTATGTGTTCCTATTTTTATTTTATCACATTTCATGATTGTTCTTTTCATTCTCGACATTCTTCTCAAAGCAATCGGTATAAATTTTTTTCTTACTCGTCTTGTAACCCATTTTCTTACAACCAATCTTGCGCTTCTTATCGGGTTTTTCAAATTTATTTTCGGGGTGAAAAGCAGCGTGTGGCAGCCCACGAAAAGGTAAAGAACAATCCTCAATTTTTCGTACATTTGTTTTACCTATGAAAACATCTCTCAATACCATTGAAGAAGCAATTTCCGAAATCAAAAAAGGAAAAGTAATTATTGTGGTGGATGACGAAGACCGCGAGAACGAAGGCGACTTTGTCACTGCTGCGCGCAACGCAACGCCCGAGGTCATCAACTTCATGGCAACGCACGGGCGCGGGCTTATCTGCGCGTCCATCAATCAGAAGCGTTGCAACGAACTCGGTTTGGAAATGATGGTGTCACAAAATACTTCGCATCACGAAACTGCTTTCACTGTTTCAATAGATCTATTAGGTCACGGATGCACCACCGGAATTTCAGCAAGCGACCGTTCAAAAACCATTAAGGCGCTCATTGATCCAAAGATGAAATCATCCGACTTTGGAAGACCCGGACATATTTTTCCTATCCGCGCACAGAATGGCGGAGTGCTGAAAAGAGCAGGTCACACCGAAGCTTCAGTTGACTTATCTCACATGGGTGGATTTGAATCAGTTGGAGTTCTTGTTGAAATCATGAATGAAGACGGTTCAATGGCGCGTTTGCCGCAACTTTTTGACATCGCAAAAAAGTTTGACCTGAAAATAATTTCCATAAAAGATCTCATCGCGTATCGCCTCGATAAAGAAACCATCATCAAACGCGAAGTGCAGGTAAGTCTGCCCACTCCGTTCGGAACGTTTGATATGATCGCTTACAGCCAGACCACAACAAATCAAGACCATCTTGCGATTGTAAAAGGAACATGGAAAAAAGATGAGCCCGTGATGGTGCGCGTGCATTCCTGCTGCCTCACCGGAGATATTTTTGGTTCACTGCGCTGCGATTGCGGACCCCAGCTACACAAGGCGATGGAGATGATAGAGAAGGAAGGCAAAGGCGTTATCGTTTACATGAACCAGGAAGGCAGAGGAATTGGATTGCTGAACAAACTTAAAGCATACAAACTGCAGGAAGAAGGAAAAGATACCGTGGAAGCCAACCACGCCCTCGGCTTGCCCATGGACTCGCGCGATTACGGTGTGGGCGCGCAAATTCTCCGCGACCTCGGTGTTTCAAAACTGCGGCTCATGACCAACAACCCCAAGAAACGCGCGGGCTTGCTCGGCTACGGATTGGAAGTGGTTGAAAATATTCCTATAGAAATTCACTCCAACCCTCACAATAAAAAATATCTCCAAACCAAACGGGATAAAATGGGGCACTCGTTAAAAGTTGAAGAATGAAAAAACTATTTTCAATATTTTTTCTTTCTCAAATTGTTGTTCACTCTTTTCTCGCATTTGATGTAAATGCCCAACAGGTGGATATTGCACCTCCAAAACCTTCAAGTAAAAATAAATTTACTGTAAATGTAATTGCGCAATATCAACACACCTCGGGCGGAGATTATAAAATACCTGCACCACCTTTTAGTTACAGTCCAAGCCCTGTATCAATGAAGAAAAACACTACTGTTCATTATCAATTTGGCGGAACATTTGGATATATCATTAATAAAAACTTCGAAATCAGTTTGGGAATAACTCATTCAACAGAAGGGCAAGATTATAAAGATTATTCAGGTACAGAGCAAGACAGTGGAACTTCAAATACAGCAGTGCTTTTTTCATATTCTAAAAGGATCACACTATCTTATTTAAATTTACCACTACAATTACATTACCATACATCCGAAAGTAAAGTATTATCCTTCACCTGCTATATTGGAATTTATTATTCACGGTTATTAAAATACACAGATGCCTATTCTATCAAAGGCAGTAATTCTTATGGGGCAATAAGCCAATCGGATACTGCTTCAGGAAATACCTTTCACGATATTTATAGTGTAAGTTTTCCTTGGTCTACTGGAAACAGGGATACAAAATATACTTTTTCAAGCAAACCTTTTAAGCCCTATGATGTAGGCGAAGTGATAGGCGTAGGGTTACAAAAAAAAATATCGGAGGATGGGTTTTTATTTTTAATGCTTAATTATCAATCGGGGTTTGTTGATATAAAAAATACAGATTCGCAACTTTCATATAACAATGTAAGTTATAAGTATTACAACTTCTTCGGATCACTCGACCCTAACCAGTTTATCGCATTTAAAAATTCCTTAATAGGAATTAGCGTAGGTTTGAAAATTATAATTTAAACGCAAACGATGAAATTCCTCTGGTGGTATCTTGCTTAAATAAAGGGCTAAGCTGTAACCCCTCTAATAATTCCGTCCTTCGATTCTCGGATGAATTTCACAATAAGTTCTTTTTCGACTGAAGCAGGCGCTTCCTGTTCAACAATAGTGATGGCGTTTGAAACATTATACCCCTTTACATAAATTGTGCGGTAAATATCTTCTATCTGCAAAATACTTTCATTTGAAAATCCTCTTCTTCTCAATCCAACCGAATTAACACCTATATAAGAAAGAGGTTCGCGAGCAGCTTTGACATATGGAGGAATATTTTTTCTTACCAATGAACCTCCGGTAACAAATGCGTGCGCACCGATGTGGATGAACTGCTGAACAGCTACCAATCCTTCAAGTATTGCATGATCCTCAATTGTAATATGTCCGGCAAGAGTTACAAGATTTGCAAGTATTACATTATTTCCAATAATGCAATCATGCGCTACATGCACATACGCCATGAGCAGGCAATTGCTACCCACAGAAGTTTTCATCCTATCTTTTGTTCCTCTGTTAACAGTAACACATTCGCGGATGATAGTGTTGTCGCCAATCTCGGCAGTAGTTTCTTCACCGGAAAATTTCAGATCTTGTGGGATAGCTGAAATGACAGCTCCTGGAAATACTTTACAATTTTTTCCGATTCGTGCACCTTCCATTAAAGTAACGTGAGGACCGATCCATGTGCCATCACCTATTTCTACATTCGCATTGATCACAGCAAAAGGAGAAACAGTAATGTTCTTACCGAGTTTTGCATTCTTATCTATGGACGAGTTTGGAGAAATCATAAATCTGTTGCGAATATACGATTTGCCATAAATCCTTAAAGGTACTTTGAGTTTTTAGGATTAATTTTGGCTCACAGGACTCCCAATTGCAGAAGGAGCACTCTTCACTTTAATTATCTGCGCCATAAGATCTGCTTCCATCACCACTTTATCATTCACATAGGCAACGCCTCTCATGTGGCAAAGTCCTCTGCGGATTGGTTCGAGAAGATGAAGAACGAAGATAACCGTATCTCCCGGCAAAACTTTATTCTTGAACCTAGCATTTTCTATTTTCAAAAAGTAAGTGAGGTAATTTTCAGGGTCAGGAACTGTTTTCAGCACTAGAACTCCGCCTGTTTGTGCCATTGCTTCCACCAAAAGAACTCCGGGCATTACAGGATTTCCGGGAAAATGCCCTCGGAAGAAATCTTCGTTAGCAGAAACATTTTTTAATCCTACTATATGAGTCGGGCTGAGTTCAAGAATTTTATCAATGAGCAAAAATGGATCGCGGTGAGGAAGAATTTTCATGATGTCGTTAATGTCAAACAAAACCTTGTTCACATCATAATGAGGAATTTCTACAACCTTTTTCGAAACAGGTTTTGCCACTGAAGCTTCTTTTTCCTTCCGAATCATCTCTTTGAATTGTTTCGCGAAGGCGACATTTCCTCTATGTCCGGGGCGAGCAGCTAAAATGTGTGCTTTGATTGGAACGCCGATGAGCGCAAGATCGCCAACAATATCCAATAACTTATGGCGTGCAGGCTCATTGTAAAAATGTGGAACAGTATTATTTAACATTCCTTTTGCTTTCACTTCCACATCCGGTTTATTGAAAACCTTTCGAAGGTGAGCAAGATGCTCCGCTGGAATTGGTTTATCAACGAGCACGATCGCATTATCCAAATCTCCTCCTTTAATTAGATTATGCTGAAGAAGTAATTCCAGTTCGTGAAGGAAAACAAAAGTTCTGCAATTAGCAATTTCCTCTTTAAACTCCCCTATTTTATAAATGTGTGCATGCTGTGTGCCAAGAATTTCAGAGTTATAATCCACCATTACAGTCAAACGGAATTCATCCTGAGGAACCGCAAGCATTTCAACATGTTTGTTATTATCCTCATAGGAGAGATTTGATTTCAATTCAAAGTAAACCCTTTCAGCATCCTGTTCAACAATTCCGGCTTTTTCCAGCGCTTCGATGAAAGGCATAGAACTTCCGTTCATGATCGGCATTTCAGGTCCGGTAACTTCAATGAGGCAATTGTCAATTTCCATTCCTACCAGTGCTGCCAGCACATGTTCGGTAGTATGAACGCGCGCGCCATTTTTTTCAAGCGTTGTTCCGTGATCCGTTGAAACAACATAATCCACATCTGCATCAATAATGGGTTTGTTAGGCAGATCAATGCGCTGAAATTTATACCAGTGATTTTCAGGAGCAGGTTTGAAGGTGAGCGATACTTTTTCTCCTGTGTGCAATCCCACTCCGGAAACAGTGACCGGAGTTTTAATTGTTCTTTGTTTTGGCATAAGAATAAAATTTATTTCTCTGCAGCTTGTTTTAATTCCTGCAGAATCTTTTCAAGTTCTTTAATTTTATTATTAAGTTCAGGTAAGCGTTTAAATAAAATGACAGATTTTTTATATTCGTTCAGACTAAATGCTGGTGAACCCATTACAATTGCTCCTTCCTCTTTTATATTTCCTGCGACACCTGATTGTGCTGCGATCTTAACTCCATCAGCAATCCTGATATGTCCGTTGATTCCAACTTGTCCACCCATCTGAACATTCTTGCCGACTTTTGTAGAACCGGCAAATCCAACTTGTGCAGCGAGCATCGTTCCTTCGCCAATATCTGTGTTGTGAGCAATGTGAACGAGGTTATCGAGTTTTGCTCCTTTGCGGATAATGGTTGAACCGAGCGTAGCGCGATCAAGAACACAATTGCCGCCAATCTCAACATCATCTTCAATGATAACATTTCCGATGTGTGTGACTTTTGTGTTTTCGGCGGTGAAACCAAAACCATCGCTTCCGATAACAGTTCCTGCATGAATGATGCAATTCTTTCCAATAACAATGTCGTGATAAATATTTACGCCTTGAAAGATGGTCGTATTGTCTGCAATAGTTGTGTTCTCTCCTATGAAACTGTTAGGAAATATTTTTACGTTGTTGCCGATCTTCACATTTTCGCTGAGGTAAACAAACGCACCCACATAAATATCTTTTCCAAGTGAAGCAGATTTAGAAATAAAAGACGGCTGTTCAATTCCTATTTTATTATTTTTTGCCTTCTGATACATTTCCAGAAGTTTTGCAAAAGCAATCCGCGCATCGTCCACACGAATGAGCGTGCAGGTTTTCTTTACAGGTTGTTCAGCAGCAAAAGTTTTATCAACTATAACTATCGAAGCATCGGTAGTATAAACGTATGGAGTATATTTTGGATTGCCAAGGAACGAAAGCGAACCGCTCTTTCCCTCTTCAATCTTGGAAAGCGTGCTTACAACCGCATCAGGATTTCCTTCTACTTTGCCGCTGAGCAGTTGTGCTATCTGGCTTGCTTTAAATTCCATAATTAATTGTTGCGCAAATTTAAAGAAATTAAATTGCTAAGAACATTTATTAAATGGAGAAAAATCAACAAATTATTCCCTTTCTTTCTTTTCTTACATTCGTAATTCGAAAATTCGTGATTCGTGGTGTATGGCAATTATCAAACCCTTCAAAGGAATTCGACCGGCAAAAGATAAAGTGCATCTCGTGGCATCGCGCTCGATGGATGGTTACACGCCTGTGCAAATTCACAGCCAGCTTGCCGAAAATCCATATACATTTCTCCATGTAATAAAACCCGAGTTTGGCGATGCGGTAAAAAGCAAACCAAATTCTCACGAGCTGCTAGAGAAAAGCAAAAAAATGTTTTCAAAGTTTGTTAAGGATGGGATTTTAACCGCTGACGCGGAAGAAAGTTTTTACATCTATCAGCAAAAAAAGAACGGACATGTTTTCACGGGCATCATTGCGTGTGCTTCCATCTGGGATTATTTTAACAACGTGATCAAACGCCATGAACAAACCATTGCAGACCGAGAAGAAAAATTAATGCACTACCTCGAAGTCTGCGATTTCAATGCCGAGCCAGTTTGCCTTTGTTATCCCGATAATGAAGCTCTCACCAAAATTATTTCTTTGGCATCTGCTCAAGAACCTGTCTATGATTTTTCGTCTACCGATGCAATTGAACATAAACTCTGGAAAGTGAGCGACAAAAAAACAATGGATGAAATTGTTTCTGCGTTTGCAAAAATTCCTTCCATTTATATTGCCGATGGTCACCACCGCATTTCCTCCTCTGCCCTGCTCGGAAAAACGTATAAACAAAAAAATAAAAATCACACCGGCAGCGAGCCGTATAATTTTTTCCTGGCGGCATTTTTTTCCGAATGCAATTTGAAGATTCACGATTACAACCGTATTGTAAAAGACCTGAATTTTCTGAGCAAGGATACTTTTCTGAGAAAACTTTCTGCAAATTTTATAATAGAGGAAAAAGGAACTTCTGTTTACAAACCAAACAAGCAGGGAAATTTCAGTTTATATGTGGAAGAAACGTGGTATTCGCTGACCCTGAAAAACCTGCATCCGGAAAAATTCGATGCTGAACTTCTTACCGAACTTATTCTTTCTCCCCTATTGGATATTCACGACCTACGAACTGACAGCCGGATTATTTTTATGAACGGTGAAAAAGGAATGACCGAAATAAAAAAAATAGTTGACAGCGGAAAAGCAATGGCAGGATTCGGATTATTTCCGGCAACCATGCGCGATGTGATAAAAATTTCGGATGCAGGCGGAACCATGCCTCCGAAGTCCACCTGGGTGGAGCCAAAATTAAAAAGCGGTTTGGTGGTTTACAGTTTATCAGAAAGTAAAATATGAGTCTAGCAGAAAATATTCAAAAAATAAAAAGCGAAATTCCATCACAAGTAAAACTGGTGGTGGTGACTAAAACTCACCCTGCAGAAAAAATTCTTGAAGCGTACAATGTCGGGCATAAAATCTTCGGAGAGAACCGCGTGCAGGAACTTGTAAGCAAACACGAGCAGCTTCCAAAAGATATAGAATGGCACCTCATCGGACATTTGCAGACGAACAAAGTGAAAATGATCGCGTCCTTCGTCAGTTTGATTCATTCCGTTGACAGCTTGAAACTTCTGAAAGAAATAAATAAATGTGCTGAAAAAGAAAACCGCGTGATCGATTGTCTTTTTCAAATATATATTGCAAAAGAAGAAACAAAATTCGGTTTAAGTTTTGAAGAAGCGGAAGAAATTCTTTCTTCGGAAGAATTCAAGCAAATGAAAAATGTACGCATTGCAGGATTAATGGGAATGGCAACGCTCACCGATAATCAATCTCAAATAAGAAATGAATTCAAATCATTAAAGTCTTTTTTTGATGGACTCGTCATTCGTCATTCGTCATTCATCATTCTCAGTATGGGCATGAGTAGCGATTATAAAATAGCAATTGAAGAAGGAAGTAATTTAATTCGCGTTGGTAGTTTAATTTTTGGAGAGAGAAAATGAATATCTGGAGCCAGATACCATTCTTACGATTGTTCCTGCCGTTCATCATTGGAATTCTCGCAGCTATTTACAGCGGATTACAGATTGTTTTTATTGACTATGTCCTGCTTGGACTTTTCATTCTTGTTGCACTTTTTGTTTTCATAAAAAAAATAAACATTTCTTTTCGGTACTCCTGGATTTCCGGATCATTGATTACTATTTTACTTTTTCTCTGCGGATTTCAAATCACAGTTTTAAATACGGACAAATCCAATCCAAATCATTTCAGCAAATTTTCTGATGCGGAATTATTTTATGTAAAAACTTCCAGCACTTATTTAGAGAAAGAAAAATCGTACAAGATTACCGCGAACGTTTTGGCAGCAAAACAAAATGGCAAATGGATTGAAACTTCAGGAAATGTCATGTGTTATTTCAAAAAGGACAGCACGTCAAAAAATATTCACTATGGAGATTGTATGATCCTGAAAACTAAATTCACAGAAATAAAATCTCCGCAGAATCCATCCGAGTTTGACTACAAACGTTTTCTTTCCTACCACAACATTTATCATCAGGCATATATTTCTTCAGAAAACTGGAAGTCATTAGGAATAAACGAGGGGAATAAAATTCTGAGCGCATCTTATTCTCTTCGTGAATATTTGCTGAACATTTACAGAGAAAATAAAATTTCAGGCAATGAATTTGCAGTCGGCTCGGCTTTAGTGCTCGGCTACACCGATAAACTTGATCAGGATTTGATAAGCGCTTACGCAAGCAGCGGAGCGCTGCATGTGCTTTCGGTTTCCGGTTTGCATGTGGGAATCATTTATATTATCTGCAATTATTTATTATTCTTTCTCGATAAATTCAAACATGGAAAATTCATTAAAATGATTTTACTTTTGTCCGCACTATGGTTTTACGCAACACTCACCGGACTTTCTCCTGCGGTATTGCGTTCTGCAGCCATGTTTAGTTTTGTAGTAATTGCAAAAACCTGGCGATACGATACAAATATTTTTAACACGCTTGCGGTTTCCTGTTTTGCGCTGCTGATGTTAAATCCCTATTTTATTATGGATGTCGGATTCCAACTTTCCTATCTTGCGGTGTTCGGGATTGTTTCCATTCAGCCATGGGTTTATGAAAAGTGGCGGCCAAAAACCTGGCTGATGAATGAAATCTGGCTGATCGTTTCTGTTTCAATCGCAGCTCAACTAGCAACTTTTCCTCTCGGACTTTTTTACTTTCACCAGTTCCCCAATTATTTTCTACTCTCCAATCTGATCGTAATCCCTGTTTCAACAATTATTCTTGGCTATGGATTACTGATGTTTGTTCTCGGAAAAATCTCAGCTATCGGAATAACCTGCGGAAAAATATTTTCATTCTTCGTCTGGATCCTGAATGAATCTGTACGAATTACAGATGAAACTCCTGGCTCGCTCATTCAGGGGATTTCTCCAAGCATTTTAGAAACAGGAATAATTTATCTTCTGGTGATTTTTCTTATTGTTTTTATTTATAAAAAACAAATGAAGTATTTTTTTATTTCGCTTTCAACAATAATTATTTCGCTTACTTTTCAAACTATCGAAGCACATTCCATCCGCAAACAAAAAGCAATTATTGTCTATGATATTCCTAAGATTTCCGCTTATGATTTCATCAATGGAAAACAAACGCTGTTTCTCGCTGACTCATCACTCCTTCACAATCAAAGCGGAATGAAATTTCACATCAAACAGAATTGGTGGAACAGAAACGTAGCAAATCAAAAAACATTTGAGAATGAAAAGGAAAATATTTTTTCAGATAATAATTTTTCTATCAGGAACAATTTTATTCAATTTGAAAATAAAAGAATTGTCGTAGTGAAAGAACTTCCTGCTTTTAATCCTTCCATTAATCAGAAACTAAAAGTTGATATTATTATCCTTTCAAAGAATGCTAAAATAGAAATTCAGGAACTTCAAAAATGGTATGAGTTCAAAAAAATAATCTTCGATTCTTCAAACTCCAAATGGAAAATAGAAAAGTGGAAAAAGGAATGTGTGGATTTAAAAATTGATTTCTATTCAGTAAATGATTTGGGAGCTTATATCGAAGAAATATAATCTCATAACTTTACCAAAAAATATTCTGTGGAATTTAAAATTGGAGATAAAATTTCTTTTCTAAATGAAAAGGGAACCGGGGTTATCACAAACATTCTCACCAACTATCGTGTGCTGGTGATGAACGATGATGGATTTGAAATTTCTTATCCGTTGAGTGAACTTGTTCTACTTGCAAGCAAATCAGAATACAAAATGGATTCTAAATGGAAGAATGAAAAAGAAGAACAGGAAATAAAACCTCCTTCGCATTTAGCAGTTGATGAAGCATGGGAGGTTGATTTACATCTTCACGAACTGCTTGATTCGTACCTGCAAAAAAGCGATTATGAAAAATTAACTTTCCAGATAAAATATTTTAAAAAGTGCATGGATGCGGCAATCGCTCACAGAATAAAAAAAGTAATTTTTATTCACGGAGTCGGCAAAGGAACTCTCAAGCAGGAAATTCTTCACGCGCTGAAAGATTATGAACGAGTTAGAAATTACGATGCACCTTTCAGAAAGTACGGCTACGGCGCATTGGCGGTAGAAATCAGTTAGCCCCGTCCCTAAAGGGAGAAGTGGACTTTACTCCCCTTCAGGGGTTGGGGGCAAGTACTTTGGTTTTTCTTATCTTCGCTCATTAAGTTCTTTAACATATCAGACCGCTCTATCGCTCCGATGAAAATCGGGGAGGAAAGTCCGGACAACAGAGAGCATCCTGTCCCGATTTATTTCGGGATTTCCGGGAGCAAATCACGGAACAAGAAAGTGCCGCAGAAACCAAACCGCCTGGCTTATACCGCAAAGGTAAGGGTGAAATCGCGAGGTAAGAGCTCACGCATCACGCAAGCAATTGTGCGTTGAAGGCAAACCTCAGGAGTTGCAATGCCGAATAGTGAATGACTGCTCGTCTCGTTTCAATGCGAAGTTCATTGGTAGGCAGCATAGATAAATGATAGGGCAAGACAGAATCCGGCTTACAGGTCTGATATGTTAATTTTTCTACACTACAATTACACCGATTTATAAAAGGCACTTGGGTAGTCGTATAAATCAATGTAATTAAAAAAAACGTTGGATTTCTCCTTCGGGGTTTTTATGTTTTTGCTGAGTGAAAATTAATCCATCGTCTTCAACTCGGCAACTAATTCGGTAAGTGCTTTCTTAGCATCGCCAAAGAACATGCTTGTTTTTGGGTTGTAAAAAAGTTCGTTATCAATACCTGCATAACCCGCGCTCATAGAGCGTTTGTTAATGATGATGTTCTTTGCGTTCTCGGCTTCCAATATCGGCATTCCGTAAATAGGCGAAGCAGGATTTGTTTTAGCGGCAGGATTCACCACATCGTTTGCACCTACAATAAGCACCACATCTGTATTTGAAAATTCAGGATTAATGTCGTCCATCTCCACTAATTTATCATAGGAAACATTTGCTTCCGCCAAAAGCACGTTCATGTGTCCGGGCATACGTCCTGCCACAGGGTGAATAGCATATTTTACCGATACGCCTCTTGATTCCAACAACATTTCCAGTTCATGAATTACGTGCTGTGCCTGAGCAACTGCTAATCCGTAACCCGGAACGATGACCACGCTCTTTGAATAATTCATCAGCACCGCAACATCCGATACCGATGCTTCTTTGGTGGTTCCTTTCACTTCGTTTCCTTCAGCAGCAGCGCTTCCTGCACCAAATGCTCCGAAGATCACATTGGAAAGCGGGCGGTTCATTGCTTTACACATAATGAGTGTGAGCAGAGTTCCGGCAGAACCTACTAGAATACCTCCAGTTAACATTACTTTATTTCCATACAGGAATCCGCCAAACGCAGCAGCAAGTCCTGTGAAAGAGTTAAGAAGAGAAATTACTACCGGCATATCCGCACCACCGATGGGCAGAGTAAATAAAATTCCGTAAAGGAGGGCGGAGGCAAAAAGTGCGTATGCAAGCATTAAACTTCCTCCTGAATAAACCATGTATGCGCCAAAGAGCAGAACGAAAAGCATGAACACATTGTTGATCATGTTGTATGCAGGTAGGCGAACGGGTTTGTTCATGTTGCCGTTCAGTTTAAGAAAGGCGATCATACTTCCTGAAAAAGAAACCGAACCAATTACAAGTCCTGCAATAATAGCGATGAGTGTTCCGGTTGTTGCAGGTTCACCGCTGTGCATGTGATGCGTGAATTCGATCAAAGAGATCAAAGCCGCACAGGCGCCTCCCATTCCGTTGAAGATGGAAACAAGTTGTGGCATGGCAGTCATCTGAACTTTTTTAGCAGTCATCCAACCGATAATGGTACCAACGGCAATCGCTCCAAAGATCATTGCGTAGATCATTGGCGCTACTTCGCCAGTGTGAAGAAAGATGGTTCCCAGAATGGCGATGGTCATTCCCACTGCGCCGATCAAATTTCCGTTGCGGGCAGTTTTTGCATTTCCCATCATCTTAAGTCCGAAGATGAATGTTACGGAACCAATGAGGTAGCAGATTTCGAGTAAGTGTTGTTTCATATAATCGTCAATAATTATTTCGTTGTTATTTTATTTCTTTTTCTTGAACATTTCCAACATGCGGTCGGTTACTACAAATCCTCCAACCACGTTCAACGTTCCAAGCAATACTGCAAGACATCCGAGAATGAGAGCAACTGTGTCTGTTGGATTAACGTTGAGCATAACATAAATTGCTCCTACTATAACTACACCGTGAATAGCATTTGCGCCAGACATCAGCGGAGTGTGTAACACAGTTGGCACACCGCCAATTACTTCCACGCCCACAAATACCGAGAGAATGATGAAGTAGATCATTTCTCTATTGTCGTTAAAAAAGGTTAATACTTGTTCCATATATTATATTGAGTTGATAATTGTTAGTTGTTATGCAGTTACTGGTTTTACGACACTGGGATGCACCGCAATTCCTTTATGAACAATCAAACTTCCTTTAGTAATATCTTCTGCCATTTCCCATTTGAATTTGTCCTTATCAGCCAAGTGGAGAAGAAGTGTTTCAATATTTTTTGCATATAAGTCGCTCGCGTTAAGCGGAAGTAATGAAGGAATATTTCCTTCACCAATAATGGTAACTCCGTTCTTCACCACATTTTTATTTAACTCGCTGCCCACAACGTTTCCGCCTTGTTCAACTGCCATGTCAACGATCACGCTGCCGAAACGCATGCTCTTCACCATTTCTTCTGTAACAAGAAGCGGAGCTTTTTTCCCGGGGATCAATGCAGTGGTGATTACGATGTCGGCTTCTTTCACGTGCTTGCCAACAAGCTCTTGTTGTTTCTTCAGAAATTCTTCGGAAACGCCTTTCACATATCCGCCTTCCATTTTAATTGAATCATCGCCTTTCATTTCAATAAACTTTCCGCCAAGCGACTGAACCTGTTCTTTTGTTTCAGGACGAATGTCACTCACTTCAACCACCGCGCCAAGGCGTTTTGCTGTTGCAATTGCCTGTAATCCTGCAACTCCTGCTCCGAAGATTACAACTTTAGATGGTTTTATTGTTCCTGCGGCTGTTGTCATCATCGGAAATATTTTTCCTAATGTATCGGCTGCCATGATCACTGCTTTGTAACCTGCAAGGTTTGCCTGTGATGAAAGTGCATCCATTTTTTGTGCACGAGAAATACGCGGCACGGCATCCATTGAAAAAGCAGAAATTCCAGCAACAGAACAGGCATCTACCAATTGAGGATTTGTTGCGGCAAACATGAAGGAAATGAGAATCGCTTCCTTTTTCATTTTGCTGATTTCATCCGATTGAGGAGCATTCACTTTTAAAACCACATCAGCATCAGAATAACATTTAGTATTGTCAACTAAAGTTGCTCCGGCTGCTGTGTAAGCTTCATCGGCATAAAAGGAATTAACGCCTGCGCCTTTTTCAACCATTACTTCAAATCCTTTTTTAACCAATCCTTTCACCACATCGGGCGTAAGCGCAACGCGGTTTTCTTTTAACTTGGTTTCTTTTGGAACAGATAGTTTCATATTTCTTTATTTAATTTTTTGGTTATCAGAAACAAGAATCCCCATGCAAAAGCATAGGGACTGAATTGTTTTAGAGAATATTAGATTTTGAATTCTTTTTCTTCATATAACCAATTTAAGATTGCGAATGTAGAAATATTCGTTAAAACGACAATATGACGAATATCATCATTTTATGAGATAATATTTTTCTTCTGCTTGTTTAAGCGAATTACCATTGAAATGCCACCATTCAGTAGTAATGCTTGTGAAGCCGGCATCGGTCATTATTTCTCTTAACAGTTTTCGATTTTCAAACTGTCGCCAGGAAAGTTTTCCATCGTTGATCATTCTCTTTTCTGCAATAGGATGTCCTAGTTCTCCAAAATAATCGTAAGGAGTTCCCATATCCATTTCCCATCCATTTTCGTTTACGATGCTTACATCCACCGCACATCCGTAATTATGCAGCGAGCCGACTTGCGGGTCGGAAACGTATTTATTCTTTAATTTTTCTGGAACTTGTAATTCATCCCACATGGTTTGCTGAATGCTAAGTGGTCGAACACCATCATATATAATGAGTGAATAAAAAGGAAATTTCTTTTTCAATAAATATTGCGCTTTCGAAAGTTTTTCGGCAATGTCTTTTTGCAGATAACAGTTCTTGATTTCACCATAAAGATTTTTGTGAAGAAAATTATCTTCGGTTGCATATTTTAGGTTGACAACAATACTTGTATCTATTTGTTTGATATTAACCAATCCGAATGTGATGAATTGTTGCTCCAAGAAAGTGTGTCTGTCTTCAGCTTTCGGTTTCGGAACTGAGACTTCAGGTTTTGCTGAAGAAAATAAAGTAGGGAAAACAGAAGCGGAAAATATTTTTTCTCCATACATCATTTGTTCAAATGTCTTCGGAATGCGCACTACATCTTTCATAGGAGTTTGAAAAAGATACAAAAGCATTATCTCAACGCTGATGACAATAAAAGCAAGTATGGAATATCTTTTCAGCACAAAATTTATTTTGTTGCCGAAATTACACTTTTCGCGCAAAATCAAAATAAAAAATATTCATACTGATCATAAATCTTCTTTTCTCTGTAAGTCGTTGCAAATATTTTATCTTTGCCAACTATGAAACCAAATAATTTTAAGTCGAGAGGAAAAAGCAGTTTTAAACCGAAGAAAGAAGGAGGATTTAATTCGGAAAGGAAAAAAGAATTTCATCCAAAGAGAAAAAGCAGTTTTGTTCAGAAAAAGAAATACCATGTTCAGCCAAATTCAGATGGTAAACCTACGCCGGTTCTTGCAAAACAGGTAGGTGAAAATCTTATTCGCCTGAATAAATATCTTTCCAATGCCGGCATTTGTTCCCGAAGGGAAGCTGATACTTTTATCGCCACAGGAGTTGTAAAAGTGAATGGAGAAATTATTACTCAGCTTGGTTATAAAATTTCGCCAACTGATAAAGTTCAGTTTGGCGGAAATTCAGTTCATAAAGAAAAAAGCGTTTACATTCTTCTGAATAAACCCAAAGGATATATCACCACTTGCGATGATCCGCAGGAAAGAGAAACTGTTCTTGATTTGATTCATGGTGTGAATGAACGTGTTTATCCTGTAGGAAGATTGGATAGAAATACTTCCGGACTTCTGCTGCTGACCAATGACGGTGATTTGGCGAAAACGCTGATGCATCCGAAATATAAAGTTGCTAAGATTTACAATGTGGTTTTAGATAAGGATCTTAGTACGGCAGATTTTGAAAAAATACAAAAAGGAATCGGACTTGAAGATGGTTTTATAAAAGTGGATGACGTTGCATACGTTGATGGTGCAGATTCAAGAAGAGAAATTGGAATTGAAATTCATTCCGGTAAGAATAGAGTTATTCGCAGGATATTTGAAAGTCTCGGATATAAAGTGGATAAATTGGACAGAGTTCTTTACGCCTCGCTCACCAAGAAAAACCTTCCTCGCGGCAAGTGGCGCTTCCTCGCAGAAAATGAAGTGAGAATGCTGAAACGGATTGGTTGATTCTCTCGTTAAGAAATAATTTTCCTCACCAGTCGTTGTGAATAGATAATCTCATCTTTTGAATTTTTCTTTTCCTTTTTTCGCAATTTTGTACCAGTTATGAAACTTTTTAAAAGAATAATGTTCTCGCTTTTGTTTTTGTTCTTGCTGATTGCGATAACATTAGTTGCAATTTCTTTTGTCTATGAAAATGAAGTGAAGGATTACATGATTCAGCAGTTGAATAAAAATCTAAAGACAAAAGTAATTGTAAATGGCAAGGACATCAAACTTACACTTCTGAAAAGTTTTCCTTATGCTTCGCTCGATTTCAAAAATGTGATTATGCTGGAAGAACCAATCAGCATTTCAAAATCCAATAAGAACGGAACTGTAAATTATCTTAATCAGGATACTTTGTTTTCCCTCAATAGTATTTCTCTTCAATTTAATATTTTCGATATTCTTCATAAAAAATATATTGTAAAAAAAGTTTCTGCCGAAAACGGGAAGTTGAAACTTAGAATTGGCTCAGATGGTTCGCAGAACTGGAACGTGTGGAAAGAAAGCAGCGATACAACTTCTGCATCAGAAGAATCAAGTTTTAATCTTCAGAAGCTTTATCTTAAAAATATTTCATTAAAATATTTTGATTTTAAAAACAGGAGTGATGTTTTGTGTGAAATTAAAAGTGGAACATTGGGAGGAGCTTTTTCTAACAAGCAATACGATTTGTCAATCAAAGGGGATTTGTTCGTAAATCATTTCAAACTTGATAGCATAAATTATCTTGCCAACAAACCGATCAAGATTGATTTTTCTTTGCAAGTAGATAATGAAAAAAAACAATATCAGTTTAGCGATGGATTTCTCAATATCGCTGATTTAAAAATTTCTGTTGCTGGAAAATATATTTCAAATAATAAATCCGATTATGTTGATATTTTTCTGAAAGGAAAAGATATGGATATTCAGTCGGTGCTTTCTCTGCTTCCCGAAAAATATCACAAATACATCAGCGATTTTGATAGCGATGGAGAATTTTATTGCAACACACACATCAGCGGAAAAATTGATGAAGTAAATTCTCCCGAAATAAAAGCTGATTTTGGAATTACCAAAGCAACTATTACGCAATCAAGTTCGGGCATTGAGTTAAAAGATGTTCATATTCTTGGAAATTATTTTTCTTCTTCTGTTTCTTCAAAACAATTTATTGATTTGAAAACATTTTCAGCATCTCTTGCCAATGGAAAAATTTCAGGAAGTATCAGAATGGATAATTTTTCTACTCCAAATATCAGCGCATCGCTTCAGGGAAATCTTTTGCTGGAAGATGTTCGTCATCTATTAAAAATAGATTCGATTTGGAATTATCCGATTGAATCGCTTACGGGAAGTGTGAAAGCAAACATGGAATACAAAGGAAAGCTGAATAAAAATGGGAAATACAAAAGGTCGGATTTTGAAAATATGATTCTTTCGGGAGAAATGTTTCTTGAAAATGCCGGTCTCAAGATTAAAAACTCCACTCTTGCATTCGATAGCATCAATGGCTCTTTTGTTTTGGAAAATAATAATGTCGCGGTAAATTCATTTTCGGGAAGAACATCAAAGAGTGATTTCAAATTGAAGGGCGGACTGAAAGATGTTCTTGCGTTTTCATTTTCGGATGATGCGGATATTAATGTCGAGGCATCTTTTCAATCCAACAACTTAGACCTGAATGAATTTCTTCTGAATCAAAAAGAATCTTCAAAGAAAGATACAGTTTACAAGGTTCATTTTTCGCCCCGTTTGAATTTTATTTTGAACAGCGACATCGGGCATCTCGCATTCAGAAAATTTGATGCAAAAAATATTCGCGGAACATTTCAATTGAGAAACCAAAAACTTATTGGCGATCCGATTTCTTTTTCAACGATGGATGGAACAATTACGGCAAGCGGAATGATTGATAATTCTTCGGATAGCACTCTAATTATCACTTGTGATTCAAAACTTAATAAACTTAATATCAGTAAGTTATTTAATCAACTTGAAGATTTTCATCAAAGTATGATAACTTCTGATAATCTGAAAGGAATTGTTACTGCAGATGTTCAGTTTGCGTCTGTTTGGAAATCGGATTTGACTGTGGACGCAAACAAAATTTATGTTAGAAGTAATATGACAATTGATAAAGGAGAATTGCTGCATTATGAGCCGATGAAAAACCTCTCACGTTTCGTAGAATTGTCGGAATTGAATGATATAAAATTTTCCACTTTACAAAATCAGATTGAAGTGAAAGACCAGAAAATATTTATACCGAAAATGAATCTTGAATCAAGCGCCATGAATGTTACACTTTCCGGCACACATTCATTTAAAAATGAAATTGATTATCACTTTAAAGTTTTGCTTTCTGATTTACTTTCCAAGAAAGCACGCAAGGCAAAAAAAGAAAATGATGAATTTGGGGTTGTTGAAGATGATAAGGAAGGAAAAACAAGTTTATTTATTTCGATGACCGGAACAGTTGACAGTCCTGTAATAAAATACGATAAGCAGGGAGCAAAACAAAATCTGAAAGCAAATATTGTTCAGGAAAAACAAACGCTTAAACAAATTCTGAAGGAGGAATTTGGATTGTTTAAAAAAGACACCACTCTTAAAAAGAAAAATAATCCGAAAGATGATGGCAAATTTATCATCAAATGGGATGAGGATGAAAAAAAGAACAAAGACAAAAAAGAGGACGATGACTTTTAATTTTATTCAGAGACTTTTCTTGTTTATTCGTAATTTCGTATGAAATCGTAATTCAGAAAGTGTGAATATTTATTCCCGTAAACAACGTTGGAAATTTTTTCTTCTTCTCGGAGCGGTGATGATTGTTATTGCCTCGCTGTGGTACACAAATATTCTGGTAAGAAAAATTGCTGACGATGAACGAAAAAAAGTTCGTCTTTGGGCGGAAGCAATTCAGCGAAAAGCAAATCTTGTAAAATATACCAACGAACTTTTTCGCAAGATAGAAGGCGAAGAACGCCAGAAGATAGGATTATGGGCGGAAGCGAATCACCAGCTTGGAAAAGATTTGAGCGATTACACATTCGTTCTGGAAGTGATAAAAAATAATCAAACCATTCCTGTCATTATTGCTGATGAAAAAGAAAATGTGCAGCTCTCGAAAAATATTGATTCAACGCATTCGAGAGATAATGAATATCTGAAGCGGCAAATGGAT
Source organism: Bacteroidota bacterium (assembly GCA_003164895.1). Classification (GTDB taxonomy): domain Bacteria; phylum Bacteroidota; class Bacteroidia; order Palsa-948; family Palsa-948; genus Palsa-948. Next base: position 70,913 of record PLUL01000030.1, read on the forward strand.
ACAATGAAGTCTCAACACAAACCAATTGAGATTGAAATTTTCAAGCATAAAAAAAATTACCTCTACTACCGTGATTCCCATTTATTCTCTGAGTTGAAAACTGTTTTTGACGGATTAATCAAATCATTCATTTCTGAAGTGGCGGTGAATTCTGCTTCCGTTCCAGTGATTTATACAGATGCAACGAAAAAAAATATTCTTGCTTTCGGCAATATGGATTCAGTGCTGATGAAGGATTCAGTTTACGTGATGAAAACTGTTCGCAACATTGTTTTGCAAAATCCTCCTATTGAAATTGATTTGGGAGACGGACAAAAGAATTTTATTTTTTATCAGGATTCATTTTTGCTCACACAACTTCGCTATTATCCTTACATCCAATTCGGAATCATCGGAATTTTTCTTTTGATTTCCTACATATTATTCAGCACAGCCAGAAAAGCAGAACAAGATCAGGTTTGGCTCGGCATGGCTAAAGAAACCGCGCATCAATTGGGAACTCCGCTTTCATCCATCATTGCATGGCTTGAATATCTGAAGTTGAAAGGCGTGGATGAAAATACGCTGACCGAAGCGAGGCATGACGTAAAACGTTTGGAAACAATTACCGAACGGTTTTCTAAAATCGGATCGCTTCCTGTTCTTGATAAAGCGGATGTGGTGGAAGTGTTGAACAATTCTATCAGCTATATGCGAACGCGCACTTCAAAAAGTGTTAACTTTTCTGTAGCATCTGAAAACTCTCACACAATTTTTGTTAAACTGAATATTCCTTTGTTCGAGTGGGTAATAGAAAATCTTTGCCGCAACGCGGTGGATGCGATGGACGGAAACGGTTCTGTTACAGTGAAAGTTTTTGATGAGCTTCAGTTTGTTTACATAGATGTTACCGATACCGGAAAAGGAATGTCGCGTTCAAAATTCAAAACTATTTTTCAACCCGGATTTACCACCAAACAGCGCGGATGGGGATTAGGACTTTCACTCGTGAAACGCATTGTTGAAAATTATCATGGCGGAAAAATATTTGTCAAACATTCCGAACTCGGAAAAGGAACCACTTTCCGTATAGTCCTGAATAAATAATGTCCGGTATCTATATTCACATTCCATTCTGCCGACAGGCATGTCATTACTGCGATTTTCATTTTTCTACTTCACTAAAAAGCAAAAAGGATTTTCTTGATGCGCTCAAGAAAGAAATCTATTTACAAAGAGATTATCTTGGAGCGAAAAATATCAGTACGGTTTATTTTGGCGGTGGAACGCCTTCGATTCTATCGGGAGAAGAAATAGTTGAAATAGTTTATGAACTTTCAAAATACTTTTCAATTGACAAAAATGCTGAAATTACTCTTGAAGCAAATCCAGATGATTTGTCGAAAGAAAAACTAAAGGAACTTTCGCACACTCCGATTAATCGCTTGAGCATCGGTGTTCAAAGTTTCTCAGATGAGGATTTGAAATTTCTGCACCGGATTCATAATTCATCGAATGCAATTCGTTCTGTGAAAGAGGCGCAAGACATTGGATTTAAAAACATCACCATTGATCTGATCTATGGAATTCAAACGCTGACGAATGAGCAGTGGAAAAAAAATCTTCAAACTGCTTTCTCTCATGATGTGCCGCATGTTTCATGTTACTCACTTACGGTGGAATCAAAAACTGCTTTGGCTTCTTTCATAAAGAAAGGAAAGATTCAAAATATTGATCCGCAAAAAAGTGTTGAACAATTTGAAATCCTGATGAGTGAAATGAAGAACAATAATTTTATTCATTATGAGATTTCAAATTTCTGCAAGGAAGATTTTTATTCAAAACACAACAGCAGTTATTGGAAAGGCGCCAAGTATCTCGGATTGGGACCATCCGCGCATTCTTACGATACACATTCAAGGCAATGGAATGTGAGCAGCAATTCAGCTTATATAAATTCCATTAAGAAGAATATTCTGCCGTTTGAAAAAGAAACGCTCACGCAGGAACAAAAATTCAATGAATATATAATGACCTCGCTTCGCACGATGTGGGGAATAGATTTACAAGTAATTAAAAACAAATTTTCAAGAAACTATTCTTCTCACTTCTCAAAGGAAGCTGAAAAATATTTCGCTCAAAAATTATTAAAGAATGAAGGAGAGAAAATATTTCTCACAGATAAAGGAAAACTCTTTGCCGATAAAATTGCCAGTGACTTGTTTGTTGTTTTTAATAAATAAGAGGGCTAAATCCGTTAATATCTGACAAATTAAAACAGAAACAATTTTCCTAAAGAATATAATTAATTGATCTTGATTTCGGAAAGTATTTTCTCTGTAGCTCCTTTTCTTTGTCCTACAAAATTCTTACAAGTCAGGGATGCCATCTTTAGTATTTTTTCATCGGATAAAAGCAAGTCCATCACTTTCTGAAAATCATTTGCATCGGCAATACAAAATCCTCCGCCTTGCTCTATGATTTCGTATGCTTCAGGAAATTTATGATGGTTCGGTCCGAAAATTACAGGCACTCCAAAAGCTACCGCTTCCAGAATATTGTGAATACCAGAACCGAATCCTCCGCCTATGTAAGCAATGTCGGCATACTGGTAAATATTTGAGAGCATACCGATATTATCAATGATGAGGATTTTTGCCTGCAGCAATTTATCCAATGCGGTTGAAACAGATTCTTTGCTTATTTCAGAATAACGAAGTGAATCGGGAAATAAAGAAATAACTTTTTGAATATGTTCTTCGTTAATTTCGTGCGGCGCAATAATTAATTTCCAGTTGGCAGTTGGCAGTTGGCAGTTGGTAAGAATCTCCTCATCTTTCTCCCACGTACTGCCTGCAATTATTATTCTGTCATTCGCTTTAAAATGTTCTATCAAAGAATTTTTTTTGGGTTTCAACGCCGTTTGCACAACTTTATCGTAGCGCAAATCCCCGCTCACAGATACGCTTGTAATTTTTCTCTCCTGCAAAAGTTTTTCTGAAGACTCATTCTGAACGAAAATATGACTAAAAAAATTTAAAACCTTTTGCAGATATTTTCCATACAAACCATTGAATTGTTCGTTTCGAAAATTTGCAGACACAAGATAAGTCAGGATTTTTCGTTTATGAAGTTCATTCAGATAATTATACCAGAAATCATACTTCACAAAAAATACAAGCGATGGTTTTACTATATCCAAAAACCGCTGTACATTTCTTTTCGTATCCACCGGAAGATAAAAAATAAAATCAGCCCCTTCAAAGTTTTTCCTGATTTCATATCCCGACGGAGAAAAAAAAGTAATAAGAACTTTAAACTTTTCACTTTTAGTTTTAAACTTTTCAATGAGCGGTCTTGCCTGCTCAAACTCACCTAAAGAAGAACAATGAAACCAAATTAGTTGGGAGTTAGGAGTTGGGAGTTGAGAGAGTTTTTTTTGTAATTCATCAAAAATATTTTTTCTTCCCTGAATAAATAATTTCGCTTTGCGATTAAAAATAGCCGAAATGATTACGCCAAAATAAAACAAACGAATTCCGATTTGATAGAAGAAAAACATAATTTATACAAGTTCGTAATTAATAGTAGTAATATTGCTGAAGCGTTTTTCGGTATAACGGAAGAATCCAACCAACTCTCAGTCCGTAAAGAAAATCTTTTCTCGTAGCTGTATCTGTTTGGCGTGAATCATAATTATACCCGCGCAGACTTTTTGTGAACCCTTGAATCAATTCTATTCCGCCAAAAAAATTTATAAGTCGTTTATTTCCGAAATAAAAATAGCCAATAAACTCGTTGAAACCAAAACCAGACGATAGTCTGTCATATCCTTTAAGATAACCTGATGTCAATTCCGGCACCTGATGCCCAATGTCATTGATTTGTATTTTATGATACAAATAAGTTGGTCCGCCATAAATTACAATTCCCGAATTAGGATTTGGCGCCAAGATATGAAACATTTTTCCAACATAAAACGAAACGGTAAATCCGCGTTCGAACAAACGCACAGTGGAAGGAATTCCATTTTGATTAATTATCCATCCGCTTGAATTTTTTAAACTATCGAGTATTCCGTTCTGCTTAACCTGATTTCCGAAAATAAAACTTCCATCAGCTCCTAAAATAAGATTGTGTTTTGTTTTGATTGAAAATCCTGTAGCAATATTTGAATTATATCCAAAACGATTTGCCAAATCTCCACCGGGCTCTTGAAATGCATAAGAAAATTTTATCATTGAAAAACTGAGAGCCGAATCTTTTACATTGGTTTGAGCAAAAGAATAATAGCCAATAACCAATAGCCAATAGCCAATAGCCAAATATATTTTAAGATTGCGTTTCATACTTAATTCGTAGATTCGTAACTCAAATTCTTAATTCAATGATGGTAAAAGTAAGCAGAAATATTCAGATGGTTGACTTGGTCGGCCAGTACGAAAAAATAAAAACGGAAATTGATTCCGCCATTCAGGAAATAATTCTTTCGGCGCGCTTTATCAATGGTCCTGCTGTAAAAGAATTTCAATCTGATTTAGAAAAATATCTTGGCGTGAAACATGTCATTCCATGTGCAAACGGAACCGATGCGCTTCAAATCGCAATGATGGCGCTTGGTTTGCAGAGAGGAGATGAAATTATCACTTCCAATTTCACCTTTGCAGCAACAATCGAAACAATTGCATTCCTCGGACTTGTTCCGGTTATAGTGGATGTAGATACTGATACATTCAATATTGATGTAAAAGAAATTGAGAAAGCAATCACTTCAAAAACAAAAGCAATTGTTCCGGTTCATCTGTTTGGTCAGTGCGCTGACATAGAACCGATTCTTGCTCTCGCTAAAAAAAATAATTTATTTGTGATTGAAGATACCGCTCAGGCAATTGGTGCGGATTATATTTTTTCTGATGGAAAGAAAAAGAAAGCGGGAACTATAGGAAATATCGGAACCACTTCATTTTTCCCTTCTAAAAATCTTGGTGCGTACGGAGACGCAGGCGCGCTTTTCACAAACGATGACGAACTTGCCAAGAAATGCAGAATGATTGTTAACCACGGGCAAAGCACACAATATTTTTATGAAATGCTTGGCGTGAATTCCCGTTTAGATTCTATTCAAGCAGCAATTCTGAAAGTGAAACTGAAATATCTTGACGGCTACGCTCTATCAAGAAATAAAGCGGCAACATTTTATGATAAAGCTTTTGCAGGAAATAAAAATATTAAAACTCCATCCCGTTCGAAAAATTCTTCTCACGTTTTTCACCAATATACTTTGGTTTTGAACGGAGTTGACAGAAATAAATTAAAAGAGCATCTTGCATCGAAAGAAATTCCGGCAATGATTTATTATCCAGTTCCGCTTCATTCACAAAAAGCCTATCGCAATGCTGTCAATGAAGGCAAAAAATATCCGGTTACTGATAAACTCTGTGCTTCTGTAATTTCTCTTCCAATGCACACAGAATTAGATGAAGAAACATTGAAGTATATCACTGATTCAGTTTTAGAATTTACAAAATGAATATAGCTGTAGTAGGAACAGGATACGTTGGACTTGTAACAGGAACTTGCCTTGCAGAAACAGGCAACAATGTTATTTGCGTTGACATCAATGCAGAGAAAGTAAAAAAGATGCAGGATGGAATTGTTCCGATTTACGAACCACATCTCGATGTTTTATTCCACCGGAACATTAAAGCAGGACGACTTTCTTTCACAACAAACCTGAAAGAAGCGATTGACAAATCCCAAATTATTTTTCTTGCACTCCCTACTCCACCGGGAGAAGACGGCTCTGCGGATTTGAGCCACATTCTTGATGCGGCAAATGAATTGGGAAAAATTATCAAAGAATATAAAGTGGTGATTAATAAAAGTACAGTCCCCGTTGGTACTGCAGAAAAGGTGCGAAAAGCGATTTTAGAAAACTGCATGATAGAATTTGATGTAGTAAGCAATCCCGAATTTTTGCGTGAAGGTTTTGCGGTGGATGATTTCCTAAAACCTGACAGAGTTGTGATTGGAATTTCTTCCGACAAAGCAAAAAAAGTAATGGAAGAATTGTACAAACCGTACATTCGTTCAGGCAATCCGATAATTTTCATGGATGAAAAATCGTCTGAACTTACAAAATACGCAGCCAATGCTTTTCTTGCTACAAAAATTACTTTCATGAATGAGATCGCAAATCTCTGCGAGAAACTTGGGGCGGATGTTGACAAAGTAAGAGCAGGAATCGGTTCTGACGACAGAATAGGAAAACGATTTTTATTTCCCGGTATTGGCTATGGCGGAAGCTGTTTCCCAAAAGATGTGCAGGCGCTGGCAAAGAGTTCTGACGATGCGGATTATGATTTCAAAATTCTTGACGCGGTGATGAGCGTGAACGAAAAACAAAAGACTGCGCTGTTGCCGAAAATAAAATCCCACTTCAAAAATAATCTCAAAGGAAAAAAGATCGCTGTGTGGGGACTTGCTTTTAAACCCGATACCGATGACATCCGCGAAGCACCTGCGCTTTATAATATCAACGCGCTTTTAAAAGAAGGTGCTTTTGTTTCCGCTTTTGATCCGGAGGCAATGAACAACGTAAAAAATATTCTTGAAGACAAAATAATTTTTGCTACCGATCATTACGATGCGCTGCAAGATGCCGATGCGCTTCTCATTTGCACCGAGTGGTCGCTCTTTCGTACGCCTGATTTCGAGAAAATGAAAAAACTGATGAAAGCAAAATTAATTTTTGACGGCAGAAATCTATACGACCTCTCGCAAATGAACGAACTCGGTTTTCAATATATAAGCATCGGAAGAAAAACTGTTTCCTGAAATAAAATGATTACACAGATTTCAAGATTGATTACACCGATACATTTCTGCAAATAAAACAATCGGTGTAATCTCAAAAAAAATATGGCAAAATTAAATCTCACTCGTCCACTTGCGTTTTTCGATGTGGAAACAACCGGACTGAGCATCGCTTCAGACAGAATTGTTGAAATTTCTATCCTAAAAATATTTCCTCCCGATGGCGGAAAAAAAGAAAGCAAAACTCTTCGCATCAATCCAACCATCCCGATTCCAAAAGAAGTCACCAAGATACACGGCATCACGGATGAAGATGTGAAAGATGCTCCGACTTTCGCACAGGCGGCAAATGAACTTTCTGAATTCCTGAACGATTGTGATCTGGCAGGATACAACTGCAACTATTTTGATATTCCTCTTTTGATGGAAGAATTTCTGCGTGCAGGAGTTGATTTCGAGATGAAAGACCGGAAATTTGTAGATGTGCAGGGAATCTTCCATAAGAAGGAAGAGCGCACACTTTCTGCCGCCTATAAATTTTATTGCAGTAAGTCGCTGGAAAATGCACACAGCGCAGAAGCTGACATCAACGCCACGTATGAAATTCTGGAAGCGCAGCTGGAAAAATATCCTGATCTGAAAAGAGATGTGGCTTATCTGCATGGATTCACTTCACGCTCGCGTAGAGTAGATTTTGCCGGAAGATTTATTTACAATGATAAAAACGTAATTGTTTTTAATTTCGGGAAACATACCGGCAAATCTGCCGAAGATGTTTTCAGAAAAGAACCACAATATTACGATTGGATGATGCGGGGGGATTTTTCATTACATACAAAGAAAATAATTACTGAAATTTTCAATAATGCTATAAAAGCAAAGAAAGAAATTATGAGAAATAATGAGAACAAATTAGATTTGCCATAAAAAAGGTAGCCAATGAAAATAATCTGCATCGGTCAAAACTATCTGGAGCACATTAAGGAATTGAACTCCGCTATTCCCGAAGAACCTGTTTTCTTTCTCAAACCCGATACCGCGCTCCTTCTCGACAACAAACCATTCTACCTTCCGGATTTCTCACAAGATATTCATCACGAAGTGGAAATCGTGTTGAAGATCAACCGCGTTGGGAAAAATATTGCAGAACAGTTTGCGAATAAATATTACGATGAAATATCCGTTGGCATAGATTTTACTGCGCGCGACATTCAGAAAATTCAGAAGACAAAAGGATTGCCATGGGAAAAAGCAAAAGCATTTGACGGTGCAGCGCCCATGGGAAAATTTGTTTCCAAAAATAAATTTCAGCGAATGAACAACATCGGTTTTCATCTCGACATAAACGGCAAAACGGTACAGAAAGGAAACACCAGTGATCTGCTTTTCTCTTTCGATAAAGTGATCGCTTACATCTCACAATTCATCACCCTGAAAATTGGCGACCTTATTTTCACTGGCACACCAGTTGGCGTTGGCGCTGTAAAAATTGAGGATAAACTGGAAGCGTATTTAGAAGGAGAGAAATTGCTGGCGTTTGAGGTGAAGTAATTTGCCGTTTACCAACGTGATTTCTCATTTACAAACGCTATTATATTCATCTATGATTTTCTCAACATCATCATTTCCATACATTCTATCATCAATTTTTTTTGCTAATGAAGGACAATCAGACAAATAATCCATCATATCTTTTCTAAATGACAACCAACGAGTTCTAAAAAGATAACCATTGTCTTTTTGCATGATGTATTTCTGAGTTGTATAGGATCCTCCTACCGTCATTACACCTGTTGCACCATTGTATATTCCAGTATAATAAGTTTTCTCATAATATTCAAACAACTTTAATTTACCATCTTTTATAAGATTTAGAAACATATACATGTCACCATCATAATTTCCTAAATTTCCTAACCTCGACAACATTCTGATTTTCTTTCCTTTATATTCAAATGAAATCTCATTAACATCGCTCGGAAATAATACTTGGTGCTGGTGGAGTGAATCATAATATTTCACTTTCCGTTGTAATTTTTTATAATTAGGTTTTGCAGAAAAAAAAATAACAGGTACGCTAAACGTAACATTCACGGTATCAAGCGACCTTGAAATGTAGTAACCTGCAATCTCCTTAGCTTCTAATTGATAATAGTAAATAAATGCTAGTACCATAACAATACAAGCTCTTTTCATTTTCATAAATTGTAATTCAACAACTTTCCGCTCTCAATCAGTTTATGTAATGCTTTTTCATAAACCGCACCTTCTTTAATAAGATTCACATGATCCATGCGGTGGCAATCGCTTCCTAAAAAATCAATCATGTTCTTTTCGATGAGTTGCTCCGCAACTTTTTTTGTATCATTTCCATAATATCCAGTAACCGAGTTAATATTCAGTTGCAACAAAACTCCTTTCTCTTTTAGCTGCTCATATTTTTCAAACTTATGGTGCCAGAAATTATATCGCTCAGGATGAGCCAACACGGGTTTGTAACCGTTTGTGAGCAATTTAAAAATTATAGTCTCTAAATTATCAGGAGGATTCAGATAAGAAACTTCAAACAATAAATAATTTTTTCCGAAAGTGAGCAGCTTCTCTTTCTCCAGTTTTCTGTCAAAATCAAAATCAATATAATATTCGGCTGCGGCTTCTATCTGCATGGGAATATTTTCATTCTTCAACGCGACGCGTACTTTTTCAAGTCCGCCAAGAATATTTTCAGGATTGTTTTTGAATCCATCCGAAAGAATATGGGGTGTGGTAATTACTTTTTTGTAACCGAAATTGTAAAATTCACGGATGAGCGCAACGGAATCTTCCATGGTTTGCGCGCCATCGTCAATACCTGGAATGAAATGAGAATGCACATCACATTTTAAAACAGAAAGATCAGCAGCAACGTTTGTGCGTGTTGACTTACCAAATATTTTAGAGAGAAAACTCATTTATTAAAATGTTTACCAAACCATTCAACAGTTTTTTGCAAACCATCTTCTATTTTCACAGCAGGTTCATAGCCAAGAATAGTTTTTGCTTTGAATATATCCGCCATGGAATTTTTCACATCTCCTCTCCTCTCTTCACGGTAAGTTGGATTGAGCGATGAACCGGTAATTTTTTTGAGCGTATTAAAAAGTTGGTTCACGGAAATTTTATCTCCGAGTGCAATATTAAATACACTTCCGAGCGCTTCTTTATTCTCGCAAAACATCGCTTTGATATTTGCCTGCACCGCATTCTCCACAAAAGTAAAATCACGCGACTGTTCGCCATCGCCATTGATGAAAACGGATTTGTTATTCAGCAATCCGTCTATGAAAAGAGGAATAGCAGCAGCATAAGCACCTTTGGGATTCTGACGCGGACCGAAAATATTGAAGTAGCGAAGTCCGATAATCTCCATATTATAAGTGCGGGAAAAAATATCTGCATAAAATTCATTCACAAGTTTGCTCACCGCGTATGGTGAAAGCGGTTTGCCGATTTTTTCTTCTCGCTTAGGCGAATCAATGCTGTCGCCATACACCGAAGATGAACTCGCATACACCACGCGTTTCACTCCGGCATTTTTTGCCGCAACCAGCACAGAAAGAAACCCGCTGGCATTCGCATTGTGAGTTGCAATAGGATTTTCGATAGAACGTGGGACCGAACCAAGCGCTGCTTCGTGAAAAATAAAATCAATTCCTTCAAAAGCTTTTCGGCAAACATTCGTATTGCAAATATCTCCCTGAATGAATTTAAAATTCGGAAGAGAAAAAAATGGTTGTAGATTTTCTTCGAAACCGGTTGCAAGGTTATCCAGCACAACCACTTTCTTCGCGTTGTATTTCAAAAGATACTCAACAATATTGCTGCCGATAAATCCTGCACCACCTGTTACAAGGAAAGTTTGTTGCGATAAATCTGATTTATGAAATGGAAAATCGTACACGATTTATCTTTTAATGTATTGCATGTCGTAATACTTCTGGTAATCACCGCTGGTCACATTCTGCAGCCATTCATTATTGGAAAGATACCAGTCGACCGTTCTTTCCAGACCTTCTTCAAATTTTAAGCTAGGTCTCCATTTCAATGTTTTCTGAAGTTTGGAAGAATCTATTGCATAGCGCATATCGTGTCCAGCACGGTCTTTTACGTAGGTAATTAATTTTGCTGATTCACCTTTTTTTCTTCCAAGTTTTTTATCCATCATGCTGCAAAGCAATTTAATGAGGTCAATATTTTTCCATTCGTTGTTGCCTCCAATGTTGTACGTATCGCCAACTTTTCCTTTATGATAAATAACATCGATCGCACGGGCATGATCTTCCACAAAAAGCCAATCACGGATATTAGCACCTTTTCCATAGACAGGAACCGGTTTATTGTTCTTGATATTATTTATTGCGAGCGGAATTAATTTTTCGGGAAAATGGAATGAGCCATAATTATTTGAACAGTTGGAAATTATAACCGGCAAACCGAATGTATCATGATACGCGCGAACAAAATGATCTGAACTTGCTTTGCTCGAAGAATACGGGCTGTGCGGATCATAGGAAGTGGTTTCTTTGAACTTTCCTTTCTTTCCGAGCGAACCATACACTTCATCGGTTGAAACGTAATAAAATAATTTTCCTTTAGGAATAGTATCCAATGAAGCTTTCCAAAAATGTTTTGCAACATTCAAAAGCGTTACCGTTCCAATGACATTCGTTCTTACAAATTCCATCGGGTTGGAAATACTTCTGTCCACATGCGATTCGGCTGCAAGATGCACCACTCCGTCAAAATTATGTTTATAGAAAAGCTGCTGAATCAAATCAGCATCGCAGATATCTCCTTTTACAAATTCGTAATTGGATTTCTTCTCAATGTCTTTTAAATTGGCAAGGTTACCTGCGTAAGTAAGTTTATCGAGATTCACGATTTTGTAATCGGAATATTTATTCACGAACAAGCGCACCACATGTGAACCAATGAATCCTGCGCCTCCGGTTATGAGAATAGTTTTTTTCATTTTACAAACTCCAGTAATTAATGTTCTTGATTTTATTTCGGTACATACCTTTTACATCCACCAAAATTCCTTTTGGCGAAAGAATGGATTTGAAATATTTTTCATCTAAAACTTTGTACTCCTTGTGATTTACTGCTATGATAACTCCATCATAATTTTTCCCAGATTTGCTCAAACCAAACCCGTATTCATGTTTCAGCTCATCCGAATCGGCATGTGGATCTACCACCTCAACCTTCACTCCAAAGGAAATCAATTCCTTAACGATGTCCGCCACTTTTGAATTACGGATGTCACTCACATCTTCTTTAAACGTAGCGCCCATCACCAGCACTTTTGATTTGGAAATATTTATTCCTTCAGCAATAATTTTCTTCACAAGATTTTTTCCTATATAAAATCCCATCGAATCGTTCACATATCTTCCGGAATTAATAACTCTCGCATGATAACCGAGCGATTCAGCCTTGTGCGTGAGATAATACGGGTCAACACCAATGCAATGCCCGCCAACAAGTCCCGGATAGAATTTCAGGAAATTCCATTTGGTTCCAGCCGCCTCGAGCACATCGAAGGTATTTATTCCCATCTTATTGAAAATGATAGAAAGTTCATTCATCAGAGAAATATTCACATCGCGTTGAGTATTCTCAATAATTTTTGCTGCTTCCGCAACTTTTATAGAAGGCGCTTTGTGTGTTCCCGGCTCAACAATTATTTCATATACTTTTGAAATTTCATTGAGTGATTCTTCATCGCAACCGGAAACAACTTTCAGGATTTTTGTAATTGTGTGCTCTTTATCTCCCGGATTAATTCTCTCAGGAGAATAACCTACTTTAAAATCTTTTTTGAATTTCAATTTTGAATATTGTTCAAGAACCGGAATGCAATCCTCTTCGGTACAGCCGGGATAAACGGTGGATTCATACACAACATAATCTCCTTTCTTCAAAACTTTTCCGACAGAAGAAGAAGCGCCAAGAAGCGGATTTAAATCAGGCTTATTATTTTCGTCAATAGGGGTTGGAACTGCAACAATGAAAAACTTTGCTTTCTTTAAAACATCCAACGATGAAGTGAATTCGATATCGCATCCTGCAAATTCTTTTTTAGAAAGTTCATTGCTTGGATCAATTCCTTTCTTCATCATATCCACGCGCTTCTGATTAATATCGAAGCCAATGACTTTTATTTTTTTTGCAAATGCTAACGCGATTGGAAGTCCAACATATCCTAATCCGATTACAGCGAGAGTATATTTTTTGTCTATGATTTCTTTATACATTATGATTTTCTATTAGGTTTTCTGTATGAATAAATTCGTTCAATGATATCCACCACTTTCATTCCTTCGAGCGCATTTGTGGTAATAGTTTGTCTTCCTTTGATGGAATCAACCACATTTTCAATTACAAAATTGTGATTGTTTGCCGAGCCTTTGTACGCACCGTAATCATTAGCAGGGGCTGTTTCTTTTAGTATCGGCATTCCGTAATCCTTAATGTGGCAATATTCAACTTTATCCATGTACTGTCCGCCAACTTTCACACTTCCTTTGCTTCCTACAATCGTAATGCTGCTTTCAAGATTTTTATCCCAAACAGCGGTGGAATAATTAATGCAGCCCATTCCTCCATTCACAAAACGAAAATTTACAAATCCACTGTCTTCAAACTCAGTGAGAGATGCATGATTAAAATCTGCAAACTTTGCTTGAATCTCTGTTATATCGCCAAACATCCAATAGAGCAAATCAATCCAGTGAGAAAATTGCGTGAACAAAGTTCCGCCATCCAGTGTCTGGGTTCCTTTCCAGTTTCCTTTTTTATAATATCGGTCATCCCGATTCCAGTAGCAATTCAACTGAACCATGAAAACATCTCCAATGATTTTTTCTTCAATAATTTTTTTCAGCCATGCGCTTGGAGGAGAATATCGGTTTTGCATTACGCAAAAAACCTGTTTGTGTTTTTGAAGCGCTTTAGAAAGAATTTGTTCGCAATCCTGCCGATGAAGCGCCATGGGTTTTTCAATCACAACGTGCTTATTCGCATCCAGCACTTTTAGGGAATGTTCCGCATGAAGTCCGTTGGGAGTACAAATATTTATCACTTCCACTTCGGGATGAGATTTTAAAAGTTCGTCTGCCGAAGAATAATATTTTTCTTTTATACCGGTAAGTTCAAGTTTTTCTTTCGGAAGAATATCGCACACAGCTACCAGTTCCGTTTCCGGATTTCTCCGAATCATTTCAGCATGACGTTTGCCGATGTGCCCCTGCCCTATTACTGCGAATTTTATTTTACTCATTTTATCTTGCTGACTATTCCTTGTACCAATTTATATTTCTCTTTTGATTCAGGACAAGAAGCAAATCCTTTCTTATCAAACTTCAAACGATGACCAAACTCACTCATCCATCCAATTTGTTTTGCAGGATTTCCAACCCACAGAGAATAGGCAGGAACATTTTTCGTAACCACTGCACCCGCGCCAATGAAAGCAAATTCTCCAATATCATGTCCGCAAACAATAGTTGCATTGGCACCAATGCTTGCTCCTTTACCCACGTTCGTTTTTGAATACTGTCCTCGTCTCACTATTGCACTGCGCGGATTCACAATATTGGTAAACACCATAGAAGGTCCGAGAAACACATCGTCATCACAAGTAACTCCAGTATAAATAGAAACATTGTTTTGCACTTTCACATTTTTTCCTAAAACAACCTGCGGAAAAATAACGCAGTTCTGTCCGATATTGCAATTTTCGCCCAGCTCGCAATGAGACATAATATGCGAGAAGTGCCAAATCTTTGTTCCATTTGCTATCGTGCAGCCATCATCAATAATGGCAGTTGGATGCACGAAGTATGTTTTTCTAGCCACAGATAAACACGTATTAATTTAAGGACGGCAAAGATAGAAATTCAATGAAATAAAATGGAAATGTTATTACTTGAGGATTTCAAACGAAAAATATCCTATTTTGATAGTTCAATATGACATACGAAATATTCAAAGATTCTATTTTACATATTTCTCAAAACTCTTATGCTCAACTTTATTTAATTCATCTTTGTTAAGAGATTTGAAATAAGCGTAAGTAATTTTCAATCCTTCGGCTCGCGAAACTTTTGGTTCCCATCCAAGAATCTTTCTTGCTTTGGTAATATCGGGCTGACGTTGTTTGGGATCATCCTGCGGAAGCGGAAGAGAAATTAATTTTTGTTTAGTGCCGGTGAGTTTAATAATTTCTTCACCAAATTCTTTAATCGTTATTTCAGATGGATTGCCGATGTTCATCGGTTGTGTATAGTCGCTCTTCAGCAATCGATAAATTCCTTCCACCAGATCATCCACATAACAAAATGAACGCGTTTGCGAACCATCGCCAAACATGGTGAGATCTTCACCACGCAATGCTTGTCCGATAAAAGCAGGAAGAACTCTTCCATCGTTCAATCTCATCCTCGGACCGTAAGTATTAAAGATTCGAATAATGCGAGTTTCCAAACCGTGATAGGTGTGATATGCCATCGTCATGGCTTCCATAAAACGTTTTGCTTCGTCATAAACGCCACGAGGTCCTACCGGATTTACATTGCCCCAATATTCTTCTGTTTGTGGATGTACCAGCGGATCGCCATAAACTTCTGAAGTGGAAGCTACCAGTATGCGCGCATTTTTTGCTTTAGCGAGTCCTAAAAGATTATGTGTACCAAGCGAGCTTACTTTTAAAGTTTGAATTGGAATTTTTAAATAATCAATTGGCGATGCAGGCGAAGCAAAATGTAAAATATATTTCAAATCTCCTTCAATAGAAATATGTTTGGCAACATCGTGATTGATAAATTGAAAATCAGGATTTGAATTCAGATGTGCAATATTTTTCAAATCACCGGTAATAAGATTATCCATGCCGATGACATGATAACCTTCTTTAATAAATCTATCGCAAAGATGTGACCCGAGAAAACCAGCAGCGCCAGTAATTAATACGTTTTCTTTTTTCACAATTTTTTCTTTAACTTTATATTTTTTGTAACCTCCGGACTAAATTTTAAAACTTCATCAAATATATTTATGTCTTCAGAATAAGATTCATAACCATCGGCGGTAACTTTCATGCTCCATTTTCCGGGAGTGAGCGACATCACAAAATAGCAATTGTTTGGATCGGGAATATAAACTCCATGCAACTCTTTCTTCGTTTTGTCAAATATTTCAATTTTAGCATTTCTTATTTTGCCCAAAGTATCAGTTGTTGAAATATAGCCATGATAAATTGTTTCTTTCGCTTCCACATCCTGAAGCACCACACGATAAATATCCAAATCGCCAAGTCCTCCTTCGCGCATGGCAGAGAGATATGCAATTCTTCCACCGGAAGTAAAACTAATATTCACATCGTCATCGGAAGTATTAATAGGATAACCCAGATTTTTTGGTGCAGACCAAGTCTGTTCCGTTTCGTCCCAAACAGATTTAAAAATATCAAATCCACCCATACTTGAATGTCCTTGAGAAGCGAAGTAAAGTGTTTTACCATCTTCCGAAAACTGAGGAAATTCTTCCTTGTATTTTGTATTGATGTTTGGCCCAAGATTTTTCGGTTCACTCCATGATCCGTTCGGCAATTTGCGCGAGATATAAATATCTGTCTCGCCATAATTTGGATTGTCGGGAGTGCTGGGTCTGCTGCTCGAAACCAAAAGAACTTCTTCTTCGGTTGCCGGATTTTTCCTGATAGATGCAGAAGTTTCAAGCCCTCCATTAATACTTTCTGGCAAGCGTTCGGGTTTTAACCAGGGAGTTTTATTATTCAGCCGCCTCGAAATCCAGATATCTCCAAATTCCTGAGTGTGATCGATATAAAAAAGCATAATTGTACCATCGTCTGACACATCAACTACCTGTTCATCAAGATCAGTATTTATAACAGTTCCTACACTCTGCGCCTTTCCCCATTTACCGGCTTTCGTAGTAGAATAAAAAATATCGGATGGATATAATCCATCAAATTCCGTAGATGCAGCTGTGGGGCTTTTTCTCCGAGTAGTAAAATATAAAGTAGATTCATCGGGCGAAACTATAGGATAATAATCCGCGAACTCGCTATTCACATTCTTGCCAAGATTTTCAAACGTTACATTCAATGGATGTTTAACTAATTCCGCTCCGTTGTGGCATTGCTCTATCAATCTATCTACTGCTTCAATTCCTTTTTTGTCTTTGGATATTTTTTCTTTGTACTTATTGTAAGCGCCGATAGCATCATCAAAACGATTTGCAAAGTGATACGCATTTCCCAAATCAAGCCATACATCGTCCGAAAATTTTTCCTGCTTAAGTAAAAATTCGAGATGCGAAATTGCTTTTGCCTTGATGGAATTTGAACGAAGATAACTTTGTGCAACCTTTTGGTTATAATCAGGATTTTTTGGGTCTTTTTTTAAAAGAAGTTCATAAACTTTTACGGCAGAAGAATAATTTTTGTTATCAAAGAATTTTTGCGCGTTATCGGGATTGGCGCTAAAAACGGTAGGTTGGGAAAAAGCTATGTAAGAAGTAAAAGGTAAGATGGCAAATGGCAAAACCAGATACTTGATTTTATTCGTAATTCGTTTCATTCGTAATTAGTAGTGTTGCGCAAAAGTATAAAGTAATACATTTGTCCAAACAAAAAAATATTCCATTTTATTAAGCGATGAACAGCAACCAAAATCCCATTCTAAGCGAAACAACAGTTGATAAAAATCCGTTTCTTCAATTTGAACAATGGTATGGAGAAGCATTTCGCCTTTTAGGGGAAGAAGCAAGTGCGATGGCGATGGTTACTTCGGCAAATAACCAACCCAATGCCCGAATTGTCTATTTGCGAGGAAGTGATAAAAAAGGATTTTGGTTTTTCACAAACTATAACGGACAAAAAGCAAAAGAACTAAGTAAAAATAAAAAGGCAAGTTTGCTTTTTTTCTGGCAAAGGATGGACAGACAAGTTAGAATGCAAGGCACGGTTGAAAAACTTTCAGCGAAAGAATCGGATAAATATTTTGCAAGCCGAGCACGCGAAAGTCAGATTGGAGCATGGGCATCGCCGCAAAGCAAAACCATTCCTAACCGTGCAACGCTGGATGAATGGGTAAAAAAGTTCACACAACTGTTTGAAGGAAAAAAAATTTCACGACCTGCTCACTGGGGTGGGTATCGATTCATTCCAAACTATTTTGAATTTTGGTACGGACGAGAAAGCCGTTTGCACGACAGAATTTCTTTCACCAAACAAAAAAAAGGATGGAAGATTGAAAGATTGTCTCCATAAATTTTATCTCTCGCATACTTCGATAGAATTATTTAAACAGAAGTTTATCATTCCCCGAATAATATCCGCTCATAAAGTTTTTCATGCATGCTTCCCGCCAGCGTTTATTTGCTTCTGCGTTTAGAATTTCCAACTGTGGTTTGTCATCAACCAAAACAATTGCATCTTGAAGATTTTGGTCTGATATTTTTTCACCCGACACTCGTCCTTCAACTTTCGTCCCTTTGTTTTGCTTTGCAATAAAAACCAAATTCCTGTAATCTTCATTTTCATCTGTCGGAACCACTTCAACATCAAAACCTGAATTGATTAATGTTTTGCAAACCGAACGCATTCCCTTTCCTGCGTCACCATTCCAGAAACCATTTCCATTGATAAAAAATATTCCGGTGTCAGATAAAAGCGATTTTGCTTCCGAAAAAAATTCGGTTGTAAAAAGATGATGCGGATTTGATTCTCCGATAAATGCATCAAGAACGATTACCTGATACTTTTTACCTAATACCTGACTTCTTACAAAATGCCTCGCGTCATCAATTGTAACATTTACCTTTTCATTCAAATCGAAATACTTTTTTGCTACATCAGCCATGCGTTCGTCTAATTCAACTGCATCCACTTGAAAACCATTCTTCACAAGTTCGTTTGCTACAGTTCCGCCGCCCAGCCCGAGTACAAGTGCGTGAGTAGCAATAGATGAATTGTGTGTGCGTTCAGAAATCATATTTACATATTCACAAAAACCTTTTTTTCCTTTTTCATTTTTAATGATAGTCTGCGTACTTCTGTTTACAAAAAGTATTCGCTCTGAATCGGGATAATCCACAACAATAATTTGTCCAAGCAATCCTTCGCTTGAATAAAGAATTTTTATATCTAAATTCATATTAGAATTTTTAAAAGAAAGAAATGCCGATATGATAGCTATCGGAAGAAACAGGAGCGAAAAAACATTTTTCGTTGCAATGAGTTTGACAAATGGAATAACAACAAGAATTATTCCCATGCCGATGGCGGATTTTGTCAACCCAAAATTAGGAATGAAGTAAAATCCAAATAGAAAAGTTGAAAGAATTCCTCCTAAAGTAGAAATTCCGTAAACAGTACCGGCAGCTTTGCCAGAGTTGGACAAATTACTAATCTGTCCTACAATCATCGGAGAAACCATTCCCATGAAAATCACAGGCGGAAATAAAAAAAAAAAAGATGAAACGACTATTGATATAAGCAATGAAAAACCTGTGGTGTGTATCATCACTTCTTTTGCCATCGTAGGCATCACAATCAAAAATGCTGCGCTGGCAAGAAGAATGTAATAAAGATTTCGCTCTGTATTTTTCTTTTCAGAAAAAACTCCTCCGACAAAATAGCCCATTGCTAAACCTCCAAGCGTAACCGCAAGCACGGCTGACCACACATTTAATGATGTGCCGAAATACGGAGCCAGCATTTTTGCTCCAAGCAGTTCAGCCGCCATTACAGAGGCACCTTCAAGGAAAGAAAGAGAATAGAAAAAAATATTTTTATTCATTATTCCTCAAAATAATGAAAGATTCCTTAATCTTTTTACAAAAGATTGAATTATGGTGAATAAAAAAAAACATATTTTTTTTGGCAGATTCAAAAAAGCTACTACATTCGCAGACTTAACTAAAATCACGTAAAACTAAACTTAAACGAATCATGAAAAAACTACTACTTGTCAGTACGGTTCTATTGACAGGAGCATTTTTAGTAAATGCTCAAGATCAGAAAAGAGTAACTCTAAAGCCATCTTTGGCAAATAAAGTTGCTCCTGTGTACAAAAAACATACAGATGATTGCCCTGTTGTGAATAATAATGCTACTTCAACGGAGAAGGAATCAACTATTGTTCCTGCGGTTAATAACCAAANNTGTACACTCCTCTTACTGTTGGGGTTACTTATTACGATCTTCAATCAAACGCTGCTGTGCCAAGAAGAATTATTAATTACGGCGATGGCACTTTGTCTTTTATTTGGACATATTCAAATTATTCTAACCAAAATACAGCACACGCTGGTTGGCCGGATCGTGGAACAGGTTATAACTATTGGAATGGTACTGCACTCAAATTTCCAGCTGGTCCAACTGCTCGATTAGAAGGCATGAGAACGGGATTTCCTGGTATTGGTATTTTAGGAAATGGCAGCGAAGTTGTAATGGCTCACATTGGCGCAAGTCCTTATGGTTTACAGCTTGGTACTAATCCATCCAAAGGCGGGACATTCGGTACTTTTATGGCTTCTGGAGCTACTTTGGCCGCATCAAGTGTCCCTGGTTTTGAAGGACTCGCTGGTGCAGCAACCACTATGACCGACTGGTGCAGACTGGCAACAGGTGGTTCAGATGGAAATACCATTCATTCAATATCAAATTACAATGCTGCAGCCCCTGCGGTTGATATTAAAGGTATCAAATCTCCTATGGTATATTCTCGTTCTACTGATGGAGGAGCTTCTTGGGATTTAAAATCCATTATGCTTCCCGGATATGATAGCACCCGTACCATTACTGGTGGCGGAGATGATTATGCAGTTGATGCAAATGGAACTACAGCTGCAATTATGTTAGGTGGTGTTGGAAATGACCTAACACTTTGGAAATCTACTGATAACGGCACTACATTTTTAAGAACAATTATTGATTCCTTACCACATCCTTTAGTTAAAAATCCAAGCTACACTTTCACGAATGATACCTTATGGTCAAACGATGAAAACATGAGTGTTGTTGTAAGTTCTACAGGAAAAGTGCATGTGGCTTATACTAAGGAAAGAGTGTTAGAAGCTGGAGATTCTCTAACTGGTATTTTCACTGGTGACATGAGTCTTAATTACTGGAATGATTCAACAAAACAAACAGTAAATGTACCCGTGTTGCTTGCAGATGTAGATGCTGTTGCAAATGGCGGAAACGGAAATGGTATTTACGAAGTAGCATTGAATACAACATACTTAAATACTACAACAGCACCTTATGGCGCAGAGTACGGCAATAGTGCTCTTCTCTCTAAACCAAGTATGGCTGTGGATGGAAAAAATATATTTATTGTTTTCTCTCTTCCTGAAGACGCAGATTCAACACTTACATCAGTTGCAACAGATCCTCAATATGAAACCAGTTTCCGCGATGTTTGGGTTATTGCTTCTCAAGATGGTGGTGCAACTTGGGGACATGCACAGAACATCACTTGCGTTGCAGGTGGAGGTCAAGAAAACGCATTTGCTTCATTGGCAAAATTAGTTGACACCGATCTACACATTCTTTATCAAAATGATTTAATTCCAGGTACTGCGTTAGTCAATGGTGGAACAGCTTATGTTAACGACAATATTAATTACATGAAATATGTTAAAGTTAGCAAGGCACAGGTACTTGCAGGTACAGCGTCTTGCAATGCAAATGGTATAAACGAGATTAATACTGTATTCAGCATTGCAAATGCTTATCCTAATCCTACTACAGGTGCAACAACCATTGAAGTGGATTTGAAACAGAATAGCAACCTTGCTATCGAAGTTTCGAACATGATTGGACAAATTGTTTACACTACTTCTGAAAATAATCTTTCAGTTGGAACTCACAAGTTCACAGTAGATGCTTCTAAGTTAAATACCGGTGTTTATTTTTACACTGTAAAATCTAAAGATTTCCAGATCACTAAAAAGTTGATCCGCGAATAATTACTTGAGATTCTAAAAGAAACCCCGTTCAGAAATGTTCGGGGTTTTTTATTGGAAAATAAAATCAAATAAGAATTTCTCCGCGATATTCTTCGGCTACATTAAATCCTTCGGCATATTTAACATTTATCATTCTTCCATGATTTTCCGCCTTAAGATATATATCATCTAAAAAACGAGAACTGGAGATAAACGTAGCAGGTTCTTTTGAATTCGGATTAAAAAATTGTGAACGAAATGCTTTTATAGCTTCCATTTTTTTCTCCATGAAAGGTGTGATTTCTACAATAAAGTCAGGATTGAGATTTCTATATTGAATATAATGATAAACAACTTTTGGTCTCCACTCTTCTTGCTTTTTCCCATTTAGTTTTGTTTCAATCTTCCTCAATCCGGCAAAAAAGCTGGCATCAGCAACTAATTTTGCTGCGCGCCCATGATCGGGGTGGCGATCTTCCAACGCATTTGCAAGGATAACATCCGGTTTATACTGTCGAATTTTTTTAATAACAGCAATCTGATGCTTCTTATCATTCTGAAGAAATCCATCTTCCATTTTTAGATTCTCACGAAAAAGCACACCAGTAATTTTTGCTGCATCAGCCGATTCTTTTAAACGAATAGCAGCACTTCCTCGAGTGCCGAGCTCACCTCGGGTTAAATCAACGATTCCCACTTTTTTACCAAGCGAAATATTTTTCATAATTATTCCGCCGCATGAAATTTCTACATCATCGGGGTGAGCGCCAAAGGCAAGAATATCTACTTTCATAAATCATCAAAAAAAATTAATTTGCGCTAAAATACTAAAAGAGAAAACACGTAATACAATTTCGTAATTTCGCATCGTTAGAATTTTAAAAGATATATGTTCAAAGAACTTTCCGCTCTCATACAAAAAGAAATTCTGCTCGAATGGAGACAACGCTATGCGCTGGGCGGAATGTTTTTGTATGTGGTGGCAACAGTTTTTGTGTGTTTTCTCTCGTTCAAAAATGTGATTGATGCAAACGCGTGGAACGCACTATTCTGGATCATTATACTTTTTGCTTCAATAAATGCTTCTGCAAAAAGTTTTTTGCAGGAAAGCAGAGGGAGATTGCTCTATTATTACACGCTAAGCAGTCCGCAGGCGTTTATATTATCAAAAACTATTTACAACGCAATCCTGATGCTGATTCTTTCTGTCATTTGTTTTGCGTTTTACAGTTTATTCATGGGAAACATGGTTGAAAATATGCCACTCTTTATTTTGATAATTATTCTCGGTTCTATTGGCATTTCTTCACTTCTCACCATGATCTCTGCAATCGCATCCAAAGCAAATAATAATTTCACCATCATGGCGATTCTTGCTTTTCCTATCATTATGCCGATTCTTATCACCATTATAAAACTTTCTCAGAACGCGATTGATGGCACCGATTTTTCTTACAACCTGAAATATTTTTCTGTTCTTTTCTCTCTCGATATTATTGTCGTCATATTATCCTATTTATTATTTCCGTATCTTTGGAAAGATTGAATATCTATCTATGAAAAAGAATTGGTGGAAAATACTTTGCGCTCTGTTTTTGGTTTACGTCATTGTTGCCGGATTTCTTTCGGATGTGCCGCATCTTCCTATTCTTCACGAAACGATTCGCAATCAATATTTCCATGTCTGCATGTGGTTTGCCATGATTACTTTATTAACCACATCACTTATTTTCAGCGTCAGATATTTGTCAAATCCAAAAATGAATAACGACATTATTGCTTCAGAAGCAGCACGCACCGGGATTTTTTTCGGCACACTTGGTTTGATCACCGGAAGCATTTGGGCTCGATTTACTTGGGGAGCATGGTGGACGAATGATGTAAAATTAAATGGAGCTGCAATCACTATGCTGACATATCTCGCTTATCTCGTTCTCCGAAACGCAATCACAGATGAGCAAAAACGCGGAAAAGTTTCTGCCGTTTATAATATTTTCGCTTATGTGATGATGTTGGTTTTCATCCTTATTTATCCGCGCATGAGCGATTCGCTTCATCCGGGAAATGGCGGAAATCCTGCTTTCAGCAAATATGATTTAGACAGTACCATGCGGATGGTTTTTTATCCTGCTGTTATCGGCTGGACTTTGCTCGGCGTATGGATTATGACATTAAGAATCCGAATTCAAAAAATTAAATTACAAACTGAATTATGAAAAAATTTCTTGCAACATCTTTCTTGCTAATCATTTCTTGTTTTCTTTTCGCACAAGAAAAAGTAGAAATGGCTGATGAGCTCCGTTCCTCCGGAAAAATTTATGTTGTAGTAGGAGTTCTTGTAACAATTATGGTTGGCATTATTCTCTTTTTAATTATGATTGACAGGAAAGTTTCGGATATTGAAAAGAAATTAAAAAACAAGGCATGATTAGTATCATTCATATATATTAATTTCAATAGTATTAATTTGTATATTAGTATCAGAATATGAAAAAGTCACACATCATCGGAATTGTTTTAATTGCGATTGCAATCGGAGCAATATTTGCCTCGCTTGGAGATGCCAGCACGTATGCTTCTTTTTCCACCGCCCAAAATCATGAAGGAAAAGAATTTCATGTGGTTGGAAAACTTGATAAGTCGAAAGATATGATCTATCAACCGGAAAAAGATCCAAACATTTTTGTTTTTTATATGAAAGACAGTGACAGTACAGAGCGAAAAGTTACGCTTCATCAGGCGAAACCTCAGGATTTTGAACACACTGAGCAAATTGTTGCGATTGGAAAATGTGTTGGCAATGATTTTCATGCAAGTTCTGTTTTAATGAAATGTCCGTCAAAATATGTTGACACCAAGCAGCAAAAAATTTAATACTCACCATCATTTCTCCAAAGGAAAGAAAGTAGTTTAATTCGTATTTTCGTACTTCGGTGGAATCAGCAAACATTCAATATTTAGGCGAGCACCTCTGGGCAGGACAACTTGGAAATTGTTTAGTCATTCTTTCCTTTGTCGCTGCGCTTCTTGCATCGCTTTCGTATTTTTCTGCGGCAAATTGTGAAGTCAATTCTGAAGGAGAAATTTCCTGGAGAAAAATTGCGCGTCTATCTTTTCTTGTTCATGCTTTTTCTGTTTTCGGAATGGTGGGCACATTATTCATTATGCTTTCTCAACATTATTTTGAATATGAATATATCTGGCATCATTCCAGCAAAGAAATGCCGATGCGTTATCTTGCATCTTGTTTTTGGGAAGGGCAGGAAGGAAGTTTTCTCCTTTGGACATTTTGGAATGCAGTGCTTGGTTTAATTCTAATGAAAGGTTCAAAAGAATGGGAATCACCGGTGCTGGCAATTGTTTCTCTCGTTCAGGTTTTTCTTTGCTCCATGCTTCTCGGAATTTTTGTTTTAGATTACAAAATAGGAAGCAATCCGTTCACTATTCTTCTGCGTGAGTATCCTGATTTTAAACATTTACCTTTCGTTCAGAATGCAAATTATCTATCAAAACTTGATGGTAAAGGTTTGAATCCACTACTTCAAAATTACTGGATGGTAATTCATCCACCTACACTTTTTCTTGGATTTGCTTCTACGGTTGTTCCTTTTGCTTTTGCTATTGCCGGCTTATGGAAAAAAAAATATACGGAATGGCAGCGACCTGCACTTCCCTGGACTTTTTTCGGAATCATGGTTCTTGGCACCGGAGTTCTTATGGGTGGCGCATGGGCGTATGAAGCGCTTTCCTTCGGAGGATTTTGGGCATGGGATCCGGTGGAAAACGCATCCCTCGTGCCTTGGCTTGCTTATGTTGGCGCAGGACATGTGATGATGATTCATAAAAACAAAGGACAATCTTTATTCGCAACATTTTTTCTTTCTCTCATCGCATTTATTCTTGTTCTCTATGCCACTTTTCTAACGCGTAGCGGAATTTTAGGCGATAGTTCAGTTCATGCTTTCACCGATCTTGGAATGTCGGGGCAATTACTAGTTTATCTTTTCTTCTTTATCATTATTTCTATTGTTCTTCTTGCTGTCAATTTCCGAAAACTTCCCAAACAAGCTCAGGAAGAAAGTATTTGGTCTCGTGAGTTTTGGATGCTTATCGGAGCATTGGTACTTTTGATTTCCGCTTTTCAGATTTCGCTTACCACCTCCATTCCGGTAATCAATAAAATTTTCGGAACACATTTAGCGGCTCCTGTAGAAGGAAAAGCATTTAATCATTACCATCAATGGCAGATTCCGTTTGCCATTTTGGTTTTGATATTGATAGCATGTTCGCAATTTTTAAAATACAAAAAGACAGATCCTAAAGAATTTAAAAAAAATATTTTCATCCCGCTTGGTATCGCATTGATTCTTGCCATTGCTATCAGTTTCTATTACGGATGGTTTTCGGAGGGAAAAACTGTTTTTTATGCCGCGCTTTTATTTGCTTGTCTGTTTGCAATCTTCGCAAATATTACTTATTTCTTTAAAATTCTGAAAGGGAAGTTCGATCATGCCGGAGCTTCGATTGCACACATCGGTTTCGGGATGATATTACTTGGAGCAATGATCTCCACTTCAAGAAGTGAAAAAATTTCTGTGAATCAGAAAGGAGACGTGGAAATTTATGGAAAAGAATATTCAAACAAAGAGAATATCCTTCTTCAGCAAAACGACACCGCAAAGATGGGAGATTACTTTATAACTTATAAAGGAAAAAGAAAAGTTGGTGTAGATGTTTTTTATGATGTGGAATACCTGAAAAAAGATGCGAATGGAAGATTTTCCGAAACCTTTATACTCAGTCCGAGAATCCAGCTTAACCAACGAATGGGAAATGTGCCTGAACCCGACACAAAACATTTTTTCACAAAAGATATTTATACGCACATCACCCTTGCTGACCTTGAAAATATGGGAGAGCAACCTCCTCAAATTACTTCCGGCGAATACAAAGAGCCGCACAATAATAACATCTCGGTTGGCGACACATTTTTTACGAATAATGGCATTGTAGTTTTACAAAAACTTAATACTGCTGTTGATAAAGAAAAACTTGGAATTCCAAAAGCACAAATTGCTGTGGGCGCTATGCTGAAAATTTTTAATGTGTATGGCAAAATATTCGATGCAATGCCCGTTTACTACATTACTGACAGTGTTCCGAATACTATAGAAAGCAAAGTGGATGAACTCGGACTGAAATTTTCCTTCTGGCAAGTGAATCCGTCCACCGGAAAAGTTGACATTTCTGTTTCAGAAAAAGCATCCGGCAAAAAAGATTTCATCGTGATGAAAGCAATCATATTTCCTTATATCAATATTTTGTGGATGGGTTGTATCATTATGATTATCGGCACAACACTTGCAATCCGTCATCGCCTGAAAAGAAACAATTAGAAATTCTTTGTGGAAAAAATTACTTTCATCGGCTCAGGAAATGTCGCCCAACAATTAGCGCCGGCATTAAAAAGATGTGGATATAAAATTCATGAAGTCTGTAGTCGTAATGCAGTTACAGGAAAGCTTCTGGCAAAAAAAGTTAATGCTTCTTTCACAAATGATATTTCAAGCGTAGAAGATACAGGAGGAATTGTAATTATTGCTGTGAAAGACGATGCAATAACCGAAGTGGTGAAAAAACTTCCAGCTTTAGAAAATAGTTTGGTGATTCACACTTCCGGTGCTACAGATATTTCCTCACTGAAGAAGAAGTTCAAAAACTGCGGAGTATTTTGGCAGATTCAAACTATCAAAGCAAGAACAAAAGTGGATTTCAAAAAAGTTCCTTTGGTAATTGAAATAAATAATATTTCCTCAAAACAAAAGCTGATGAAATTGGCACATTCAATAAGTAAAATTGTTTATTCTCTTAACTCTCAGCAGCGAAGAGTTTTACATTTAGGCGCTGTTTGGGTGAATAATTTCCCAAATCATCTTTATTATCTTTCTGAATCTCTTTTAAAAAAGCATCATCTTCCTTTTGAAATATTCGGTCCATTAATTCTCTCTACTACTGAGAGCGGGATGAAAAATCCAAAAGCATCGCAAACAGGACCTGCAAAAAGGAATGATAAAAAAACAATGAACGCACATTTAAAGTTGCTTCCAGACAAAAATTACAGAGATTTGTACAAACTAATCAGCAAAAGCATCATCAAATTATATAATCCGTAACTTGTAATTATGATTGCATTTATAAAATTAATTCGCCTGCCCAATCTTCTCATAATTGCTTTCACGCAATACATGATTCGTTTATGTTTGATTGAACCCATTCTAAAAGCTTCCGGATTTGAATTGCAAATGTCCGATTTGGAATTTGCATTGCTTGTGCTTGCAGTGGTTTTTGTTTCGGCAGCAGGATATATCATCAACGATTATTTTGATGTACGCATTGACAACATTAACAAACCCGAACAACTTGTCATTGACAAAGGAGTAAAACGCAGAGTTGCGATGGGTGCTCACGCTGTTTTGAGTTGTCTCGGTGTTGCAATCGGGATTTTCCTTTCATGGAGATGTAATATCCTTATGGCGGGAAGTACATTGTTTATATTCTCAGTTATCGGATTGTGGTTTTACTCTACCAATTTCAAATATCAGTTCTTTACAGGAAATTTAATTGTATCTATTCTAACTGGAATGACTCCTTTCATGGTAGCATTGTTTGAAGTTCCACTTGAAATAATCAAGTACAACACACAACTTGTAGATCAGCAAATACATCTTGACACCACCACAACATCGAGTGTTCTTGTCTGGACAGGTGCATATTCAATTGCTGCATTTGCGCTTTCACTCATTCGGGAAATGATAAAAGATATGGAAGATGTGGAAGGCGATATGGAATACGGATGCAGAACTATTCCCATTGTTTTAGGGATGAAAAAAGCGAAACTCATAGCGACAGGAATGATTTTACTTTTCATGGCAGGAATCGGATATGTTCAGCATTATCAATATGGGCTAAAAGAAAAATATTCTTTCTTGTATTTTCTTGTTCTGATTCAATTGCCTCTGCTTTTTATCCTATTTCAAACATTTACAGCGAAGGAGAAAAAACATTTTCACTTGGCAAGTGTGGTGGTAAAAATCGTTATGCTGGTAGGAATAAGTTTTTTATTTGTACTGAAGTTTTTTCTCTGGAAATAAAATTTCTTCATAAATTATGCTGCAAGAAAAATTAAAAGATTACAACATAATTCTTGCTTCCAAATCTCCGAGGAGGCAATTCTTGATGAAGGAACTTGGGCTGGATTTTGAAATTAGAATCAAAGATGTTGATGAATCTTTTCCAAAAAATTTAAAAGGCAAAAAAATCGCTCTTTATCTCTGTAAAAAGAAAGCCGAAGCAGTCAAGAATGAACTTAAACCAAACGACCTGCTTATCACAGCCGATACAATTGTGTGGATTAAAAACAAAGTACTCAACAAACCGGCTGATTACAACGAAGCTGTTAAAATGCTTCAACTGCTTTCAGGAAAAATGCACACGGTTTATACCGGTGTTTGTATTTGCACTTTAAGAAAAACTAAAATATTTTCCGTCAGCACAAAAGTTTTTTTCAGAAAACTCACGGAAAAGGAAATTCATTTTTACATTACCAACTACAAACCTTACGACAAAGCAGGCGCTTACGGAGCACAGGAGTGGATTGGTTATGTTGGCGTAGAAAAAATTATCGGCTCTTATTTTAACGTAATGGGGTTGCCTGTGAAGGAATTGTATGAGGAGTTGATGAAATTGTAGTTTCCATACAACTTTGTCCATTCGTTAGTAATTAACACGCGTTTGTTTATAGTTTCCTTTGCCACTGATTTCATTTAGCAGTAAATTTATCGCAATTAAATTTCTAAACAAAGTTACCTTCATGGGAAAAATTATAGCCATTGCAAATCAAAAAGGCGGAGTTGGAAAAACCACCACTGCCATAAATCTTGCCGCATCTTTTGCTGTGCTTGAACACCGCACGCTTTTGGTAGATGCCGATCCTCAGGCAAATTCCACTTCGGGTGTGGGCTTTGATCCCAAGAATATTAAATCAAGCATCTACGAGTGCATGATTGATGATGATAATCCGCGCGATATTATTCTCAACACGCAAACTCCTCATCTGGATCTTCTTCCTGCACATATTGATTTGGTTGGCGCAGAGATTGAACTCATAAATCTTCCTCAGCGCGAACGGATGATGAAAAAAGTTTTTGAAAAAATAAAAGACGATTACGATTTCATCATCATTGACTGTTCGCCTTCTCTCGGGTT
Source organism: Bacteroidota bacterium (assembly GCA_003164895.1). Classification (GTDB taxonomy): domain Bacteria; phylum Bacteroidota; class Bacteroidia; order Palsa-948; family Palsa-948; genus Palsa-948. The sequence continues at coordinate 100,997 of PLUL01000030.1, forward strand.
GGTAACCGTAAATGCACTTACCGCCGCCGATTCCGTAATGGTTCCGGTGCAGTGTGAGTATTTTGCTCTCGAAGGATTGGGAAAACTTCTGAATACAATTAAAATTGTTCAGAATAAATTAAATACCAATCTTGAGTTGGAAGGAATTCTTCTCACCATGTTTGACTCTCGTTTGAATCTTTCCAAGCAAGTAGTGGAAGAAGTAAAATTACATTTTCAGAATATTGTATTTGATACTATCATCCATCGCAATGTTCGTGCTGCCGAAGCACCAAGTTTTGGTGAAACTATCATCATGCACGATGCAAGCAGCAGTGCAGCGGTGAATTATCTCAACCTCGCGCGAGAGATTCTGCAAAAGAACGAACTCACTCGTCTAACTGAATCGGAAAGAATTATTAATGTGGCAGAGGACTAAAAGCGCACTTGCAGTAACAGTCAACATTACTATTCGTATATTCGTAATCAATTCGTATTCGTAAATGGTTAAACGTTCATCACTCGGAAAAGGACTCGGCGCATTGCTGGAAGATTCCCGCACAGATATTACTTCTACTCCGAGAGTTGTAAGTGGAAATACTGCTGTTGCCGGCACAGTTGCAAATGTTTTTCTTTCTCAAATAGAAGCAAACCCTTTTCAGCCAAGAAATGAATTTGAAAAACAGGCACTCTCTGAATTATCAAAATCAATAAAAGAATACGGACTTATTCAGCCAATCACCGTACGCAAAGTCGGGTTTGATAAATTCCAAATTATTTCAGGAGAAAGAAGATTCAGAGCATCACAGCTTGCAGGTCTTGATAAGATTCCGGCTTTCATACGCATTGCGAATGACAAAACGATGCTGGAGATGGCGCTGGTTGAAAATGTTCAGCGCGAAGATTTGAATTCCATTGAAATTGCTTTGGGTTACAAACGACTGATTGAAGAATGTAATTTCACTCAAGAACAATTAAGCCAGAAAGTTGGACAAGACCGTTCAACTGTTACAAATTTTTTGCGTTTACTAAAACTTCCTGAACCGATTCAAGCTGCACTTCGCGATAAAAAAATAACAATGGGACATGCGCGCGCTTTGCTTTCGGTAAGTGATTCACAAATGCAGACAAAGATCCTGAATGAGATTCTTAAAAATGAATTATCAGTCCGCAGAATTGAAGAATACGCAAGAAATTATTCAGGTAAAAAATCAAATACAAAATCAAAAGTTCAGAAAAAATCTACAGTTCTGTCTTTTGAAGAGCAAAAAATGCAAGAAGACCTTTCTGATTTATTCAAAGTAAAAGTTTCTATTGAAAAACAAAATAATGACGAAGGGAAAATCGTTATTCATTTTCGAACCGATGCAGAACTCAAAAAAATATCCCGCATTCTTGATTTATAACTTTCCAATGCGATTCATTTTCCTTTTTACTTTTCTGTTTTCAATCTCATATTCTTTTTCGCAAACTACGAAAGCTGCATCTGATTCAACAAAAAAAATATTCCCAAAGGATTCGCTGCGAACTTTCCGTTCACCAAAAAAAGCTGCGATATTATCTACTTGTCTTCCGGGTTTAGGACAAGCATATGACAAAAAATACTGGAAGATTCCAATTATTTATGCAGCGTTGGGTACAACTATTTATCTTATGCAGCATTACCATTCCCAACTTCAGAATTACAAACAGGCATACAAAAATAAAGATACAGCGTATGCATTCAATTATTATTTCCCTTCCAGCAGTGATACTTACACCTACACATCGCGAGCAGATTTAGAAACGCAAGAACAACATTTCCGCAAATTCCGCGATCTAACAGTAATTCTTACAGCACTTTTTTATACGCTCAATATTGCAGATGCTTATGTGGATGCTCACCTTTCAACATTTGATGTGAGCGATAATCTTTCGATGAATGTTTTGCCTTCAATAAATTTTATTTCAGCAAACCAAAAACCATCGGCTGGATTGACGTTATCCTTCAAATTTTGATTTTCATCGTAGGTCAATTCGTATATTCGTAAACTTATTTTATAATTTATAAAGAATGAAAATTGCGCTTTTTGGATATGGTAAAATGGGTAAGGAGATTGAGCAGATTGCTCTCCTGCGAGGTCATGAAATTGTTTTGAAGATTGATTTAAACAATATTAAAAATATTTCAAAAGAAGATTTAAAAAAATGTGATGCTACTATTGAATTCAGTACTCCGGCAAGTGCTATGGTGAACATGAAAAAATGTTTTGATGCTGGAATCCCTGTGGTAGTCGGCACAACCGGATGGTATGACAAACTGGAAGAAGTAAAAAAAATATGCGAAGAAAAAAACGGATGCCTGTTCTATGCTTCGAATTTTAGTATCGGAGTAAATATTTTTTTCAAAGTGAATGAATACCTCGCAAAGGTGATGAATAATTATCCTGATTATAATATCTCAATGGAAGAAATTCATCATGTTCACAAATTAGATTCTCCGAGCGGCACTGCTATTTCTTTGGCGAACCAAATCATTGAAAATAATAAAAGGAAAAAGAAATATGTAAATACAAAAACTGAGAAAGCCGATGAACTCGAAATAATTTCTAAACGTGAAGACGAAGTTCCCGGCACACATACAGTAAAATATTTTTCTTCCATTGATGATATAGAAATCAAACACACCGCTCACAACCGAAAAGGATTTGCCATGGGTGCTGTTCTTGCTACGGAATTTGTGAAAGGCAAAAAAGGAATTTTCGGAATGAATGATTTGATGCAGCTTTAACAATATTTAACTTTCAACATGATTATATTTCTCCATCTTTGCATTTAAACTTGTAACCTTAAATTCTAATGAATCTACTTATCATACTTTTTATTCTCGGTGTTGTAATTCCATTTATTGGTCTATATAAAATTTTTGAGAAAGCCGGTTACAAAGGATGGCAGGCACTTGTGCCAATTTATAATTATACCATTTGGTTGAAGATCATTAACAAACCAAAATGGTGGTTAATTTTTCTTGTTATTCCTTTCATTAACTGGATTGCTCTTTTGCTGATGCGCGCCGATCTTGCAAATTATTTCGGCAAAAGAACTTTCGCACATCACCTCGCAGCATGGCTGCTTCCGTTCATTTATCTTCCCTATCTTGGTTTTGACCCGAAAATAAAATTGGTTGGATACTCGGATAAAGACAAAATCAGCAGAGGAACAATCCGCGAATGGGCAGATGCCATTGTATTTGCTGTGATTGCCGCTACCATTATCCGCACATTTCTGATTGAAGCATTTACAATTCCATCTTCTTCTATGGAAAGAACTTTGCTTAACGGCGATTATCTTTTTGTGAGCAAATTAAGTTATGGTCCGAGAATTCCTATGACGCCGCTGTCAATTCCATTTGTGCACAGCAGTTTGATGGGAAAAAAATCTTATATAGAAAGTGTGCAGCTTCCGTATTATCGTTTACCTGGTTTTGGAAAAATAAAAAGAAATGATGTGGTGGTTTTTAATTTTCCTGAAGGCGATACAGTTGCCTTGATGAACACCAACACAAGTTATTACGGACTTTGCAGAATTTACGGAAGGGAAGCAATTTGGCGCAACAGCGAAATTGCTTTCCGTCCGGTTGATAAGGAAGATAATTATATCAAACGTTGCGTTGCAATTTCGGGAGATACCTTGCAAGTTGTAAATAGAAAATTAATGATAAACGGAAAAGAAGCATTTCTTGCAAATACCGCTCAGTTCAATTACGATATAAAAGTAGATGGCGCGATTAATCCTAAACGGCTGGAAGAATTAAACCTCAATGAACAAGCGCAAATTTCTAAAGAAGGATACGAAATGGCTTTTCCGCTTACTAATGAGAATCGTGAAAAACTAAAAACATTCAGCAACATAAAAGAAATTTCTCCGCAGCAGTTTGGCGCTGGAGAATTTATGCCGCAGATTGGAGGAATGCCAGATGATGTTTTTCCACACACTTCAAAATTTCAATGGAACCGCGACAACTACGGACCCATCGTAATTCCTAAAAAAGGTGGGACTGTGAAATTAACTATTGACAGTTTGCCGCTTTACGAACGGCTAATCAGTTTATATGAACATAATAAATTAGAAGTGAAAGACGGAAAGATTTTTATCAACGGACAGCAAACCGATTCCTACACTTTTAAAATGGATTATTACTGGATGATGGGTGATAACCGTCACAATTCACTTGACTCACGCTATTGGGGATATGTTCCCGATGACCACATTGTTGGGAAAGGAGTTTTCATCTGGATGTCGCTTGACCCATACACCGCAGGTTCAAAAAAATTCCGTTGGGAAAGAGCATTTACGTTTATTAATACTGAAGGATTGTCGCGTTCGTACTTTATTCCGTTTCTTATTTTTCTCGGATTATTTTTCGGATATTCTTATTACAGAGGCAGGAAAATCATGAACACGCCGCCGTCAACTAAAGGGAAGGATTAAATTATTCTTCAGCAACCGCTCCGCCTTTGTAAAGCATTTTTTTGTATTTAAGAGAAGGGGATGAAATAAATGGAATGGTTGATGGAAACATTTTACTCCACTTTTCATCCACACTTTTTATTGTTGCATCATCAGAGCATATAATGTTTGGCCAAGGTCGATCAAAGTCGTCAAACTGTTTGGTTTTACGTGTGCCATCCATTCCGATTCCGTTCGCTGAAAGAAATGAATCCCTTTTTGGGTCAAAGTTATTTGCGAAGCGCCACATCGTATCTTTAATATCCATTACATCAACAGTATGTTCAACGTAAATTACAAATTTGATATTCTGAAATTCTTCTCTTGAAAATAATTGTTCATTCAATTCCTTAATATGATTTTTCCTGTTTTTCTCAATAGAAATAAATAAAACGGAAATTCCTTTTTTCAAAAGAGAATAATTCACATCAACAATCTCGACAAATTTATTTTTGATACTATCCAATCCTAATACTTGATACTTAATACTTGATACAGAAATCTCCTGTGGAAATTTCTTCGTTGCATCCACACACATCTTCCCGCCAAAAGCAAACTTTGAACAAGCGTGATCCAAAACATCCATCGGTCCCTGCGAAAAATAAATATCGTTTTCAGGATATACATTTTCTGAAATCACTTTTGCTACTTCTTCGTAGTTATGAATGTTAGTTTCTCCGTCAACAATAACAAGAATTTTATTAAACATCATTTGTCCTGCACCCCACATGGCGTTCATTACCTTTTGCGCATGTCCTTCGTATTCTTTTTTAATTTTCACAATTACCAAATTATGAAACACTCCTTCAACAGGCATTGCCATATCCACAATTTCAGGAATGACAGTCATTTTCATTGGAGCGAGAAAGATGCGTTCAATTGCTTTTCCTATCCACGCATCTTCCTGAGGAGGAATTCCAACAATGGTAGCCGGATAAATGGCATTCTTCTTATGCGTAATGCAAGTGATGTGAAACTTCGGGTAATAATCTGCCAGAGAATAATATCCTGTGTGATCACCAAAAGGTCCTTCCAAAATAAATTCTTCATTCGGGTCAACATATCCTTCAATAATAATATCGGCATCGGCAGGAACATACATTTCCTGAGTCAGACATTTTACTAACTCAACTTTTTTCTTTCTAAGAAATCCCGCAAATAAATATTCGTCCACATTTGGAGGAAGTGGTGAAGCTGCTGAGAAAACATACATAGGATCTCCACCGAGAGCAACTGCCACAGGCATTCTCTTACCGAGTTTTTTATATTCATTAAAATGTCCTGCCGAAACTTTATGCTTGTGCCAGTGAAGTGCTGTAAGTTTTGGACCAAACACCTGCATTCTGTACAAACCGACATTTCTTATTCCCGATATTGGATCAATAGTATGAATAATGGGAAGCGTAAGAAAATTTCCTCCATCGTGAGGCCAGCATTTCATCACAGGAAGTTTGGTAATATCGGGATCTTCCATAATAATTTGTTGACACTCTCCCCTACCCGATCTTTCTTTCGGCATCCAGGAAGAAATTTTTCCAAGCTGGGGGAGAACTTTTAATTTATCCATAATGGAATCTTTTGGCGAAGAAAGAGAATGAAACATGTTTTCAATTTCTTTTGCCACATCATCAAGTTGATTTACTCCAAGCGCCATGCACATTCTTTTTTCAGAACCCATGGCGTTGATAAGCAAAGGGAAAGGAGTTCCGGTATTTTCAAACAACAATGCTTTATTGTGATTTGATTTTGAAATTCTATCTACGACTTCAGAAATTTCAAGATGAGGATTTACAAATTCTTTAATGCAGATGAGTTCACCTGCTTTTTTAAGTTCGTCTATGAAGTGTTGCTGGCTTTTAAATGACATGGGTATAAAATCTTGTGCGAATGTACAAATGAATACGATTTATACTGAGATTACGCCGATTTCCGAAAAGATAAATACAGATTACACCGATGAAAAGCAACAAGGTAATCGGTGTAATCTTTCTGAAATCTTTGTAATCTAAGTATAATATTTTCTGCGCTTATTCAATAATTTTTTATACAATTGTATAAATTCCATTTTGTTGCTTTTGAAATCAACTGGGTCAGATATAAAACTTTACCGCAAACTTTTTCTTATAAGTTCAGCGGCTTATTTTCTTTTTTGGTTTGTGCTTATTAGCGTTGACTCAAAAGCTTTTGATCCAATTGCTGGCAGAGGGTTGGTTTCATTATCAATTCTCGCTGCATTTACATTAAGCTACACCAATAAATTTTTCAGAAACAATATTGTCATTGTCGCATATATTCTGTCTTACTTTCTTACATTCTATTACGTTTTTTTACTTGCAAAAAATAATTTTTCTAACATTTATTCCATCGGCATGATGACCATCCTTTTTGGAATTGCAGTTGTGTTTAAAGAAAGTATTTCACTATTAATTTATCTCTCCACTTGTTTAATTTCGGTTGGCATCAGTTATTTGTTTCTGGAAAATCCGGAAGTGAAACCATTTTTATATCTGAGTATTCTGCTTACAACCAGTCTTGTTGCTTATCTTGTTATGAGCATTCGACTAAAAATTCAGGAAGAACTAAGTATAAATAATATTCGTTTGGAAGACGCTTACAGAGAAATCAACGAGCAGAAAAAAATAGTTGACATTAAAAATCATGATATTACCGACAGCATCAATTACGCCCGAAAAATTCAGCAAGCAATAGTTCCTTCAAAAACAGGATTGGAAGAATTTCTTCCCGAATCATTTATCTATTACAGGGTGAAAGATATCGTAAGCGGAGATTTTTACTGGTATCATAAATACGAAGACGAACTTGTAATTGCAGCCGTTGATTGCACCGGACACGGTGTGCCTGGTGCGCTTGTTTCGATGATCAGCGTATCTCTTTTAAAACAAACGGTGGATATACAGGGGATTCATCAGCCGGATAAAATACTTGCAAATCTTCAAAAAGAAATCACATCCTTCTTGCATCGTGGAAGCAATGACGGAATGGATATCGCACTTTGTTCTGTGAATCTGAATAAAATGACTCTCTCTTTTGCCGGAGCGATGCTGCGAATTATTATGATACGCGATGGCGTTGCCAAAGAAATTAAAGGTGATCGTTTTCCCATCAGCCGAAATACAGCTATGAATACAATTTTCACAAATCATACCATCTCTTTAAAAAAAGGTGACGCATTTTATATGTTTACGGATGGATATTACGACCAGTTTGGCGGAACAAAACATAAAAAATTCATGTACAAAAATCTTGAGAAACTTTTTCTAAGCATCTACGATCTTGACATGCAAGAGCAAAAATCAATTATTGAAAACACGCACAAAAACTGGAAAGGCGAACTTGAACAGGTGGACGATATTCTTGTAATTGGATTTAAAGCTTAATAAAAATTACTTACTATGAACAAACTAAAAATTGCTGCCATCCTGCTTTACATTGTATCATTTGGTATAATTGGTTTTGGAGTGGTTTATATTTACACAGGATTTACTGTTGGTCTCATGCCATACCATTTCCGTTTTCTGAATGTAAATTCATGCGATCAGCTTCCGCCAAACGTATGTGAGTTGATGAAAACTTTTGTTCAAATAATTGGCTTTGCCTTTTTATCAATCGGCATCGCACTTTTTTTTCTTATCAAAGGAATGTTCCGCGATGAACAGGTTGAACTCGATTGGAAAATAATTTCTATAATGCTTGCTGTATTGGTGCCGATCACTTTTATAATGTACCATCTTGCCTCTTACACACCTTGGTACATTGTTGCAGGCATTTTAGTTTTGGCAGTCGTTGCCCTTTTAATTATGCGACCACACAAGCAGTAGGTTTTTTTCTTTAAGAAATCAAGTTACTCTTTCACTATTTTTTTCACCGCTACACCTTTATTCGTTTTAAGTTGCAGAAAATAAATTCCACTTGGCGCTGAGCTTAAGTCAATTGTTGAATAGGTGAATGATTGAATTGCAGATTGATAAATCTTTTCTCCAAGCACATTATAAATTTCTATTTGGCTATTAGCTAATATCTGATGGCTATTGGCTTGTATTTGAAATTCTCCGTTAGAAGGATTAGGATAAATACTAATTAGATCATTCAGCGAAATTTCATTTACACCATTCGCATTATTTATCCTATAAATGTTTGACCTCGATGAATTTAAGCTAATGGCATCGGTGATAGGATTTTTAGGATTCACCAAAGAAATAATACAAGGTTGATGAGGAATTACTTCTATTCTGTAGGCAGCATTTACGGTTGGAGCATGCTGGTCAACATACACATTTGTGCCCCAGTTTGCAGAATCAATCTTCACCCAATTATTTGTATTGTAACCATCGCGATAAATATAATATTTGATAACAGGAAATCCGCAGTAATCAGTCCAAGTAAGATTAGCTACCGGAGGAGCAGACTGGGAAACTTGCAGATACATTGTTTCATGCACATTGCTGAGCGTACTTTCAACATTAGTGTTGCTGACTGTAGATATTCTATAACTGTAAGCTGAAGTATTTGGATTCACACTGCTTGAAGTATCGGTATAAGATGAAAGATGACTGTAAGGCAAAGTTACAATTGGTTTAAAGAAAGATCCGACTTCTCTGTAAATTCTGAAACTATCAATAGTTCCTTGCGAACTTGGTTTATCCCAAACAATAATATTGTGTTGCGAAAGAGTATCAACCAACGAAATACAGATTTGCGGATAAGAAGGCGTATTGACATTTACTGTAACGACTGCGGCACCGCAGCCTTGCGAGTTTGTTAAAGTATATGTTGTAGTTACGCTTGGATTTGCAGTTGGATTAGCACAAGTAGTACAACTTAGTCCAGAAGAAGGTGCCCAATGATAAGTTGTTGTTCCTGTAGCCGATAGTTGTGTTGGATTCATTACGCAATAAGAAGTAGCCGACACAGAAAAATTAAGGGGTGCAGGTTGTATGATTATTACAGGAGTCATTTGCAAACATCCATTTGCATCTGTAACTTGTACAGTATAAGTACCAGCAATAAGCCCAGTTACTGTTTGTGAAATTTGTCCATTATTCCATTGATAAGTATATGCCGGAGTTCCACCCGATGCGGTTACAGTTGCAGTTCCATTATTACCGCCATTGCAAGTTGGATTTGTTAAAATAATTGTGGTTGTAATTGCAAGTGGTTGAGTAATTGTGGCGAGTGCTGTTGCTGTACAGCCGTTTGAATCTGTAACCTTTACAGTATAAGTTCCGACAGAAAGATTGACTGCTGTTTGGGTATTTGCACCCGAAGGAGTCCATAAATATGTATACGAAGCAGTTCCACCCGATGCATTGGCTGTTGCAATTCCAGTATTATATCCAGTACAAAGAACATTACTTGAGATTGTAGCTGTAACCGATGGGCTACTCGTAGCAGTAATAGCAACTGAATGAGAAATCGTACATCCATGCGCATCCGTAACAGTAACAGAATACATTCCAGCAGAGAGCAATGATGCAGTTTGAGTAACTTGTAAAGGAGCCGTGCTCCATGAATAGGTATAAGGAGGAGTTCCACCTGATGGATTTACAGTTGCCGATCCGTTAGCTACAGTACAGCCGGCTTGAGTAGAAGTAACAGATGCTGTAATAGCTACAGGTTGTCCTATTACTACCGTTGCAGTTCCAATTCCATAATAATGGGTTGAATCTATTGTCTGCACGGTGTATGTTCCCGCACAAAGCCCGGTTGCTGTTTTTGTAGTTTGTCCTCCCGGTGTCCAGGTATAAGTATAAGGCGCAAAACCTCCTGCAGAATTTGCGGTGGCTGAACCATTACACATGTTATAACAGGTAGCATTGTTTACGTTGGAAATAGTGCATGTAATACTTTGCGCAAAAATACTTCCTGTCATTAATGCAACCGCGGAAAGTGAGAGTAGAAATTTTTTCATTGAGTTTTTATTTTATACGCTGAAGATAGTATTTTTTTGTGTTCACCACTAATTTTATTTCTGAATTTTTATCTGATCTTCCGAAGTAACAACGATTTCCGGTTTTCCTTTAAAGATGGTTACTGTTCCGGTGATGCAAACAGTTTTGTCTTGTAAAAAATCTGCAGGAACATATTTAAACTTTGCTGCATCGTCTCCTGAAATCATTACGGTGAACGTGTTATCAGGATAAGGTTTGCCGAAATTGATATACGTGTTTTTCTTATCTCCGCTTGAAACATGAGTGCCGATCACTTTAGAACAAACGGTAATTTTCTTGCCTTCATATTTTGCAACGCTATCGAGCGGAACGGTTTGTGAAAACGAAATTTGCGCTAAAGAAATTGCTACGAAGAAGAGAAATAGTTTTTTCATGGTATATCTTTTTTAATGAGTTTAAAATATTCAGATTGATTTTATTTTTCGTTTGCTAAGGTAATAATTACTTCCTTAAATTATGAAAGAAGAATATTAATTTCCCATTAGCCATTTTAACCATGACAATTTTCTTGCTGTGTTGGGAGGATATTTAATAGCAGGTTCCAGCCAGAAAGATTTATCCAGAATACTTTTGTAATGAGAGAATGTTTTAAATCCTGCTTCTCCGTGATAACTTCCCGTTCCACTGGCTCCAATACCACCAAAGGGAAGGTTGCTGTTTGAAATATGCATCATGGCATCGTTCACTGCGCCACCGCCAAAAGAAAGTTCGTTCAATAATTTATTCTTTAGCGAAGAATCATTCGTAAAAATGTAACACGCCAATGGTTTTGGTCTTGATTTTATTTTCAGGATGACATCATCAATATCAGAATAAGAAATCACAGGAAGGATCGGACCAAATATTTCTTCCTGCATCACTTTATCCTCAAATGTTACATCAGTAAGAATTGTTGGAGCAATAAAATGTTTTTGAATATCTGTTTCTCCGCCAAAATAAATTTTCTTTTTATCAATCAATTCGGCTAAGCGGTTAAAGTTTCGCTCGTTTATTATCTGAACATAATTATTGTTGTCAAACGAATAATCAAACTGTACAATAAATTCTTTCATGTAAGAAAGCAATTCGCCTTTTACAGATTCATCTGCCAGAATATAATCAGGAGCTATGCAGGTTTGTCCTGCATTGAGGAACTTTGCCCACACCAATCGCTTGGCGGTGGCTTTTAAATTGCAGTTGCGTGTAACGATTGCCGGACTTTTACCTCCCAATTCAAGCGTTACAGGCGTTAAATGCTTGGCTGCTGCCTGATACACTATCTTTCCTACCGCAGTGCTTCCGGTAAAGAATATCTTGTCGAACTTTTCATTCAGCAGTTCGGTGGTTTCATTTATTCCGCCTTCAACCACGGTAAAAAATTCCGCAGGAAAGTTTTCATTGATGAGCTTTGCCATTGCATTTGCGCTGGAAGAAGGTATTTCGCTGGGCTTTAAAACTACAGTGTTGCCCGCAGCAACTGCCGCCACCACAGGAGCAAGCGATAATTGAAAAGGATAGTTCCACGCACCGATGATCAAACACACACCCAGCGGTTCGGGGATGATATAACTCTTGGCAGGAAAATTAAGTAAGCCGCTGCTCACTCTTTTTCTTCTCGACCATTCAGGAAGTTGCTTTATCGCTTCATCAATATCGCGGTAGATGAGACCGATCTCGGTGGTGTAGGCATCAAACTCCGACTTTTTAAAATCTTTATAGATGGCATCGCACAAAACTTTTTCAGAAGATTTAATTAATGTTTTGAGTTTTTTTAATTGCTGAACCCTGAAACCAAGCTCTTTGGTTTTGTTGGAATTAAAAAAGGCGGTTTGTTTTTGTATAAGATATTGGTAAGACATTTTACTAGAGGTATATCATCCTTACCATTTTTTTATACATCTATTCAATCACTACTTCTTAGGAAACTTAGCCAAGATTTCTTTCACCGCATCTTTGTGAACTGTAATGTTCATCATTTTTAGTTTTATAAAATCTTCGTGCATGTACCAAAATCCTGGTGCGGTTTGATTGTTATGTCCTCCGCTGCCGGAGTCCTTGATTAAATACCAAGTTCCGTTTAGTTTTTCTTCGTATCCAACCAAGTGCATTCCGTGATCATCCGTAGTAGAACCATTTGAAAAACGCATTTGGCGCGCATAGTCATCAATGTATGCCGATGGAATATCGTAGGTTGGAATCATACACACTCCTAATTTATTATCCATGCCACTTTCTGAAACATCGCCTCCAATTGCCATTGAATATCCGTTTTTGATAGAAGTTTTTACAATGCTCATAAAATCATTCAGCGGCACGTTGTAATATTCTGCTGAATGCCACCAGTTATCAGCCACTTTATATTCTGCCTGAGTCCAATACGGATATTCCATTAAACTCATGAAATCAATATAATCATCAGGATTTAATTTGGTAACATTTTTAAGATATTCAAGCGGAGTCATTTTTTTTCCGGCAACGGTTACAGAAGTTGGCGGTTCTCCCATATAAAAATTCATAATTGATTTGATGGTTGAAACAACTTCATCTGTATTCCAATTGTTTGAAGTTTTAATTGACTGCAAATAGCTTTTCATTTCTTCCACCATTTTTTTGTGGTTATGATAAGGTTGTCCGATTTTCATTCCAGTGTAAGAATCAAGCGGAACAATGCCGTATTTTTTCATCATGATTCCAACTCCATTTGCTTCCGATCCATCATCAAAAACAGAAGTGCCGCGTGTGCGTACAAACTCTTTTGCTTTTTCCACATATTGCCAGTAAACAGTATATAATTCTGAAAGTTGAATGTCCTGATTGCTCAGGCGTTTGATTTCCGATTCAAAAAAAGAAGTAGTGGAAAAACACCAACAAGTTCCTGTTTCACCCTGAGAAACTGGCTTTTGAGCAAAAACTGTTTTGAATTCAGAGGAAGATTTTGGAATATCAATTCCGGTAAAATCCATGCGTAACACCAATGGCTTATCAGATTTCTTAGGCGATTCAAATGCGTCAATCCCCTTTTGTATTTGTTCGTAAAACTCATTTGATTTTGGTTTGAACTCAGCTTTATCTTTTCGGTCTTGAGCAGATAAATTAGTCAAAGACAATGCAACAATCATTGTTGCGCTAAATGATGCAATTAGTTTTTTCATAAAATATTTTATAATTATGAAACAAAAGTAAAAGAAAAATGGAATATAAATTTGTCGGATAGAATTAATAAAGTTCGGGCGAATTCAAGAGTAATATCTTTTTCGCAATTTTAAAAATCTCCTTCGTGGAATAATTTTTTCTTTGCTTCTTCGCTTACTTTGCTATGTCCATTTCCGTTGGTGCCATTTCCATTCTTTGAATTGGAAACCTGTTTGGCTGGTTTTTTCTTTTTGAAAAAAAACGGAATCTGTGCTAAAGCAGCAGCAATCACAAAAATCAGAACGAAGGAAACAGTTGGGCTCATATTTCTGCAAGCAATGGCAAGGGCAATGATAAAAAGATTCGCTCCGTAAAGTGTCAGGGAAACACCGCGGTGATTCAAACCTGTATCGAGCAAAGTATGATGAATGTGATTTCGGTCGGCTTCAAATGGAGAAACACCTTTCACTGTTCGGTAAACAAAAATCCGCAGAGTGTCAATAAGCGGATAGGCAAGTACAGCCATCACAAAAACGGGTCGTTGAATTTCAGAAACGATAGTGCCGCTGATATCTGCATTTGGAGTTTCAATGGCTTTGATGGCAAGCACAGCAAGCATCAAACCGATGAGAGTGGAACCGGAATCTCCCATGAAAATATTTGCAGGATAAAAATTAAAAAACAAAAATGCAAATAACGATCCGGCAAGTGAAAAAGAAAGCAGAGACATTACAATATCTTGTGTTTCGTAAAACCAGATTCCGAAAATTGTGGAAGCGATGAAACCGATTCCGGCAGCAAGTCCGTCAATTCCGTCTATAAAATTGAATGCATTAATAATGACAATGATGGCAAAAAGTGAAATGAAAATACTCGACCAGAATGGGATTTCATCTATGCGAAAAATTCCGTGCATGCTTTTTACGCGGATATCTGCCATGAGAACGATGATAAGCGCAACAAGAATATGAGCCGCTAATCTTTTTATCGGAGAAGTTCCGATGATGTCATCTTTCACCCCGACAAAAAATAAAATCATAACCGTGGCAAGGATATATTTGAAATCGCTCAATGCAGATTTTGTAACTTCCAGCGCAAGTGCATTTTTCAGGTAACTGGAATTTGCAACATCAATATCAAGAAGTGAATCGGATGGGAACCAAAGTACAAACGCTAAAAATGTTCCGGCAAAAATTATAACTCCGCCAATTGTAGGAATGACTCGTTTGTGAAGTTTTCTTTCTTCGGTTGGCTCGTCAAATAATCTCTTTAGAACTGCGACTTTGATGAGCGAAGGCGTTGAAAGCAAAACAACTCCGAAAGCTGTGAAAAATGTGAGTAGTAATAATTCCATTCAGCACAAATTTACGGAAAAAGTCAGGAAAGGTTACAAGAGATTTTAATTAGCGAAAATTGGCGAAATCTGTGGCAATTTGAAGTTTTGATGTCGAATGAAAGAGTTAGAATTTAGTTTTCACTTCCTCATAAACTTTTCTGATTCCTTCTTCCAAACCAATTTTATGTTTCCATCCGTGCGAATGAATTTTACTCACATCCATGAGTTTACGCGGAGTGCCATCGGGTTTTGCTGAATCAAATTTTAAATCTCCTTCATATCCGACAATCTTTTTTATGAGAAGCGCAAGGTCTTTTATCGAGATGTCTTCTCCCATTCCAACATTTATTTGTCCGGCTTCATTATATTTTCCCATCAAAAAGAAACATGCTTCTGCACAATCATCTACATACAGAAATTCTCTTTTTGGTGTTCCGCTTCCCCAAATTTCCACAGAAGATTTATTTTCTTTTTTTGCTTCCTGGAATTTCCTGAGAAGTGCGGGAAGAACATGTGAATTGTTTAAATCATAATTATCATTTGGTCCAAATAAATTCGTTGGCATCACGGAAATAAAATTGCAACCATACTGTTCGCGGTACGCATCGCACATTTTTATTCCGGTAATTTTTGCAATTGCATAAGGTTCGTTAGTATGTTCCAAAAATCCGGTGAGCAAATATTCCTCTTTCAATGGCTGAGGAGCAAGTTTCGGATAAATGCAGGATGAACCAAGGAACAAAAGTTTTTTTACTTTGTTTTCGTGGGAAGAATGAATCACATTATTTTGAATCATCAAATTTTCATAGATAAATTCAGCGCGAAAAGAATTGTTTGCGTGAATTCCTCCAACTCGCGCAGCAGCAAGAAAAATATATTCCGGTTTTTCTTTTTTGAAAAATTCTTTAACGGCAAACTGATTTCTCAAATCAAGTTCTTTGGCAGTTCGAGTAACAATATTTGTAAATCCTTCCTTCTGAAGTTTTCTCAGGATTGCAGAACCCACCATTCCCCTATGACCGGCAATGTATATTTTGTCGTTCTTATTCATGCAGATTCAAAATAGTGTGGCCGCCTTCCAACAAATATTTATCGCGCTGGAATAATTTAATATCCGATGCTACCATTTCTTTTACTAGTTGCTGAACAGAAGTTTTAGCCGACCAGCCCAGTTTCTTTTTTGCTTTGGATGCATCGCCAATCAGCAAATCTACTTCTGTCGGACGAAAATATTTTTTATCTATTTCAATAATAGTTTTTCCCGTGGCAGAATCTATTCCTTTTTCATTCTCGCGTTTTCCTTTCCATTCAATTTTTGTTCCAGTCTCGGCAAAAGCAAGTTCAATGAATTTTCGAACAGAAATCTTTTTTCCTGTAGCAAGAACAAAATCTTCTGCTTCTTTTTGCTGGAGCATCATCCACATTCCTTCCACATAATCTTTTGCGTGTCCCCAATCTCTTTCGGCATCTAAATTTCCAAGAAAAATATTTTTCTGTAGTCCTAAAGAAATTCTCGCAGCAGCGCGTGTGATTTTTCGTGTTACAAAAGTTTCTCCACGCACAGGGCTTTCATGATTGAAAAGAATTCCGTTGCAGGCAAACATTTTGTATGCTTCGCGATAATTTTTTGTGATGTAAAATGCGTATGCTTTTGCCGCACCATAGGGGCTTTGCGGATTAAATGGAGTGGTTTCTTTCTGCGGAATTTCTAAAACGTCTCCGTAAAGTTCGGAAGTAGATGCCTGATAGAATTTTGTTTTCTTTTCCATTTTCAGGATACGAATTGCTTCCAAAAGACGAAGCGCTCCGATTGCGTCGGCATTCGCGGTGTATTCGGGGGTTTCAAAAGAAACACGAACGTGTGATTGCGCTGCGAGATTATACACTTCATCCGGCTGAGTTTCCTGAACAATGCGGATAAGATTGGTGCTATCGGTCAAGTCGCCATAATGAAGAAAAAATTTCACGCCTTTCTCGTGCATGTCGTGGTAAAGATGGTCAACGCGCTGTGTGTTGAACATGGAACTTCTGCGCTTGATGCCGTGAACTGTATATCCTTTGCTTAACAAAAGTTCGGCAAGGTAGGCTCCGTCTTGTCCGGTGATACCTGTGATAAGTGCTGTTTTACTCATTTTGTTCAGATGAAAATTGAACTGCGAATATACAAATGATTAATTCGCCATTTCGACCAAAGGTAGTAAAACCTAAAAACTGTTTAGGTTTCAGGCTTTTCATAGGAAAAAAGGTTGGATTGGATTGAAGGCTTTTAGGGCTTTTAGATGGTTTATGTTACCCCCTTGTTACCCGCAATTTTTCTCAAAGGTTCACGAAGGTTCACGAACCAAAACTATGCCTTCCCTTTTGCGTCTACGCAATTAGGGGAAGGTAATGTCAAACAATTTAAAACCTAAAAGCAATGGGAGTTTATCTGAGAGAAAAAAAAGTGAGCGGAGGACAGGTGTCTTACTATTTAGACATTTATCACAACAAAGCACGTTGGTATGAATTCATCGGGATTCACATCAATAAAACTCATCCTACACCGGAGGACAAGGACAAGAAACGGCTCGCGCAGGAAATCAGAGTGAAGCGGGAGAATGAATTAATCGTTCAGGACAACGGATTAATTGACAAAAGCAAGCGCAAAGCAAATTTTATTTCGTGGTTTGAAAAATTCATCAAGGACAAATCAAAAAATAATACGCACAATGGAACTACGCTTGCCCACCTGAAAGATTACGTGGGCAATCGTCCGTTGCCCTTCACCGCCATTACTGTTGAATGGATTAAAGGATTTACAAAATATATTCAAGGATTTGTAAGTAACAATACAAGCCGTCTTTACCTGATGAATATGTTTTCAGCATTGGAGGATGCAGTAAGGCAGGATATTATTATCAAAAACCCATTCCGGCTAATACCGAAGCATGAACGAGTAAAGCAGATGGATACTTACCGCCATGCTTATTCGCTTGAGCAGCTTCAGCATTTAGTAGAAACACCATGCAACATTCATCCTCAAATAAAACAAACGTATTTGTTCAGTTGCTTTACAGGACTGCGTTGGAGCGATGTAAACAAATTGAAATGGTCAGAGGTAATCGTAAAACAAATTGACGGAAACGAAGAACATTTTATTTATTTTGAGCAGAAGAAAACTGAGGCGATAGAGTATGTTCCTCTTTCCGATCAAGCAGTTGAAATCATCAAACACAGGCAAAGCGAATTGTTGGAGTACAACGATAAAAGCCCTTACGTTTTCCCATTCATAAAAGAATATGACGAGAAGAATCAACTGATGCACAAACGAGTGAACCGTGCCTTAAAAAAATGGGCTAAGAAGGCAGGATTTGAAATAAAACACATGCACTTTCACTCAGGGCGACACACTTTTGCAACAAACGTACTGGAGAATTGTCCTGATGGTGATTTGTGGACGGTTTCAAAACTGCTCGGTCATAAAAACATAAACTCCACGCAGATTTACGCCCATGTGCGCGACAAGAAAAAATCAGCAGCAGTAAAGGCACTACCGAAACTGAAAATGAATATGATTTATTCTAAGGTTGCGTGAGTTTCTGGTGGTGAGTAGGTTTCTTCGCACTTTCATTTTATTATTATTTTTTCTTGTTGCTTTGTCTTGCGTGATACAATCTGATTTCTAACACGACCTTCATAAGTGTCAACGCTGTCACCGAACAATGTTTTAATTTTTTCTTTGAATATTTCTTGTCATTAGTTGTAATGTAGCCAATGAGGGCTTGTCGTATTTGTTCTTCATTGTCCAGTGATTTTTTTTTCTGTCTGTCGGCTTGCACTTTTTTGTCAACGGAGATAGCGAGTTGTCGCAGTTGCTGGTCTGTGTGCCATGCAAAACTTGCTAAGTTGTAAGCACTGTCCTTGCGTTTTACGAAGTCAATGAGTTGCTGTCTTGTGAGCCCGAAGATAAGTAGTCTTCGAAGACCGTTGTTGTTCATTGGAAATGTTTAATAAAGCATTATTATTTCCCATTCTAATTTTTCAATTCGCTTTTTATTGTCCTTAATCTTTTTTTCATTCATTGGTTTTTCATCCATAATCTGTCTTAGTAAATCTTCTATTTCTAATTCTTCATTCTGTCTTTCGTAGAAATGTATTTCTTCTGAAAATTGTCTTATGTGAAACATCTGAATTGGTTTTGGAGTTTGTATAAAAAAGGGGCGCGGGTTAGTGAACACCTGAGGAGAGGTACCGCTAAGCACCCACAGCACAAATGAACACGCCCACGCCTTTGCATGAGCGATAGTCCATTCTTGTGCTGAAATAATTTTAGCGGTTTTCTCCTCAAGAATATTCTAAACGCAATATTTTATGTTGTCTTGCTTGTACTTATATTTTGTTTTTAGTTTGTATTGATGGCAAATGTATAAAAGTTAATTGGAAAATTTGTCTTTCGGTGAACTGTTAAGTTACCGCTGTCTTTTAACTTGTTATAGGCGCAATTTATTTACGCCACCCCCTTTGTTTGTCGAATAGGCGTATTAAAATACAAAAAGAAGGCGAGTCTTTTTTTGCAATAGAAATATTACTTTTGCCTTATGGAAACAAAACAACGATACGAACTTTACCTCAATCATATTTCTGCTTTGGAATCTTTCAGGTATCCCGATTCTTTTGAAGAATATAAAAATCATGTTGTGGATATGCTGCAATATTCCGACCGATTTGTTTTTGAAGATGCTTTGATGGAGGGGCTGAAAAACGATGAAGCTGTGAAAAGCGTTCAGCGTGATGAACCGCTAACCATGCAGCATATTTTAACTGCCATCCCGGATTCATTCGTGAATAAAGGCGAGAGCCGGAAAAAAAATAAAGAAGATAAAGAGCCAACGCCCATTTGGTATAATGTATGGGACGTGTATTATATCACGCCTGACGATGATTTATACTATGACCTGTTCTTTGTTTACAAGATTCGCGGGCTTGACTTGCTTGAACTGGATGACTTTTTGAGTTACCAGTTAGAAATTTGGTATGAAAATAACCTGAAAAAATTTATCCGCTTCCTTCAACTCATTACTCGCAAGCATGGAAAAAAACTTTTACCGCCTGAATACATACAAACAATCAGCGAATGGATTGCCGACACGGAAAAACAACCAGCCCTTGAAGGAAAAGAAAAGCCACAGGCAAAAACTGAAACCAAATTCAAGCGGGATCGGAATGACAACTCAACACGGCTGAATCAGGAACAAACAGCCCTTTTAATTTACTGTCTTCGGGAAACAAGAATAATCTTGGGGGAACAATACATTGATGAGAAGTATGTAGGTCAGGCATTTTCTATACTCACAGGTTTTAGTGAAAATACTCTCAGCAGAAAAATAGTTACTTCAACAGTACTGAAACTTGCAAATATTAAAAATACCCAAGCTGTTACTGAAGCATTGAAAAATGTTTTAAAATTCATCGAGGATAAGATAAAGCCCGAAGAATAAAAAATTTCTACGGTTCACGAACCTTCACGAACCAAAACTTCTTTCCTAATCCTTCGTCTATAGTGTGAGAACCATGAGCGCGATGTTGCGCTCATTAAAACCCTCACACAATGAGCATACAATTTTTAACCAACATTTCCGAGCAGGAGTTCAAGGAATTCCTCAAGGGTGCGCTGAAAGAGATCTTAAGCGAGAATCTTAGCGCATTACAACCGCAGTTGCCCGAAATTCTCAACGTACAGCAGGCATCAGAATTCCTGAAGCTGAAAGTCACCACTCTTTACGAAAAGACTTCGCGCAAGACGATTCCCCATTTAAAAAAGGGAAACAAACTTTATTTCCATCGCTCCGAACTGGAAGCATGGGTAAAGGAAGGCAAAGTCAAAACCCGTGAAGAGATTGAAGCCGAAGCGATCACCTTCACGCTGAATCATGAAAAGAAAGCCGCTTAAAAAACGAAGCAACCAATCAATGTCTAACAATTAAAACCCAAAACACAATGAGAAAAGCAGAATTCTTTGTGCCATCCGAAGCGATGGTAGAGTTTGCCGATGCAATGGCAAGCCGAAAACTGGACAACACCGTTACTGGAACCACCACAGAAGGTGAAATCGTTGTCGAAGTAAACTACGAGCGCGATGAAACCGATGAGGTGGACAAACTGGAAGACGTCCTTGAAAAAATCCGCGAGCAGTTGGATGAGGAAAAGGACGAAGAGGAAGATGAGGAAAAAGAGAAGTAAATGGTAATGAGAAGCGGTGAGAGAATTTCTCTTTCACTGCTTTTTTTAAAATAAAAAACAGACATCTGTTTTTGCAAGACATCTAATAGCCATCAGATAAACAAAAATAAATAATAAAAAAATGAGAGACAGAAAATGCACTTACTGTGGCGGACCCATTCCGCCTGAAAAAAGAGCTGATTCCATGTATTGTCATAGCACCTGCAAGGCAAAGCATTGGGAAGAAAAGAAAGGCAAGAATAAAGCCGCTGAAGTAAAACCTACGGTGGAAAAAGAACAACCCAAACTTCAGGTGGAGAGCCCGCTTGAAGGTCTCAGAGGCGTTACTGAAAACAAGCCCCAAACAGACAGCTTATCTATGAAAAAGACAGCTGTTAAGCAGGAAATAACGCTTAATTCAGCTATTTCTATTCCTATACAAATTGAAACGCAGGCATACAAAGATGCTTTGACAAAAAAAGAAAAAACTGCAAAGGATTTAAGTCGTGTTGAAAATCTGCTTTTACAATGCAGGGATAATATAGCTGAATGGGAAAGTGAGAAGGCAAAAATCAAACCTATAACAACAGAAAAAATCTTCTCCGCATGGCACTCAGATACCGATTTAGGCAATAAATATTTGGATGAGTTAGGGAAATCCGCTATGATTGATTTAAAGAAAAGTGAAATAGAGGAAAAAATTTCATCGCTGAGTAAAACTAAAACAGAACTTGAAAAAATGCTGCCCTTAGCAAAAAAGGCGCTTGATGAGGTGCAGAAAAAATTAAACTCTGTTCCGCAATATGAGCCGGAGCGAAAATCTTATTTTATGGAAACTGCTAAAAAATTGCTGCTTTCAAAGAAAACAGAAGAAGAACTAATTCCATCCAAAGAAATGGAAAATCAACCTGAGCAAACAGAAGAAGATCAAACAGAATTTGAAAAAAACGATGCTATAACAGACAGCAGAATCCTAAGCGCGCAGCAACTAAAGGATATGGAAATACAAACCTTTAAGTTCAGAGGCAGATGGAGGGAATTTTTCGGAACGCCTGCTACGATTTTTCACTTAGCAGTTCACGGAAATCCGGGTGAAGGAAAATCTACATTCTGCCTTCAATTTGCAAATTATCTTGCAGAAGATCACGGTAAGGTAATTTACATCAGCGGAGAGGAAGGATTCTCACCTACCATCACGAAAAAACTAAATGAAATAAACGTGCATAAAAACCTTTTCATAACCAATTACAAAAAAATGGAGGAGATAAAAGAGCATATCAGGAACATCTACAATTTTATTTTTATTGACAGTTTGGATAATATGGGGATTAACCCGGAACAACTGCGTGATCTGCGCGAGCATTATCCTAATTCTTCTTTCATAACAATTTCGCAATCCACTAAAAATGGACACATGCGCGGCTCTCAGGAAATCGCTCACGATTGCGATATTGTTGCAAAAGTTGAAAATGGGTTCGCTATGACAACCAAAAACCGTTTTCATAAAACGGGATTTTTATTCGATGTTTTCCCGAACGACAAAAAAAATAATCTACCAAACAATAAAATTGAGAAACCCAAAATGGGAACGCTGAGGAATGTCATATAATGGAAATTCGATTCCAAAGACCTGCATCTTTATTCTAATTTTGTATTTTTCAACCACATTCCCTCTATGCAAGATTGGTGATAGAAACAGAAAAAACAGTAATTGTATAAAAAACAACAAATGGGAAAACTCAAAAAAATAAATACCGAAGAGCAACTTCTAAAAGATGTTGCATTGCTTATTGAGCAAAGTAAACAACATGTTGCACAAACCGTAAATGCCACGCTCACATTTTTGTATTGGAGAATTGGCAAACGGATAAATGCAGAAGTGCTTCAAAACAAACGTGCCGAATACGGAAATCAAATTGTCGTGACAGTGTCACGACAATTGGTAGAGAACTACGGCAACGGCTTTAATGAAAAAAACATACATAGGATGATGCAATTTTCTGAAGTTTTTCCCTATGAAAAAATTGTCGTGACACTGATACGACAATTGAGTTGGTCTCATTTTGTAGCGTTAATACCACTTAAACAGCCCTTACAGCGCGAGTTTTATGCCGAAATGTGCCGCGTAGAAAAATGGAGTGTACGAACGCTTCGCAAAAAGATAGATGGTATGCTTTACGAGCGCACCGCCATCAGCAAAAAACCAAAGCGCCTGATAAAACAGGAAATAAAATTGTTGAGGGAAGAAGATAAGCTAACTCCTGATTTGGTTTTCCGCGACCCCTATTTTCTCGATTTTCTTGGTCTGAAAAATACATTTAGCGAAAAGAATCTGGAAGATGCGATTTTGAGAGAATTGGAAAATTTTATTTTGGAACTTGGACAGGGATTCTCATTTGTTGCACGCCAGAAAAGAATGATTATTGATGGCGATGATTTTAAACTTGATTTGCTTTTTTACCACCGCACATTAAAACGCCTTGTGGCTATTGACCTGAAATTGGACAAGTTTAAAGCCGGTTACAAATCGCAAATGGAATTATACCTGCGCTGGCTTGAGAAAAACGAAATGCAAGTCGGTGAACAAACACCCATTGGGTTAATACTTTGTGCCGAAGGGAACAAAGAACAAATAGAACTATTGCAGTTAAACAAGGCGGGAATTAAAGTAGCCGAATACCTGACCGAACTACCGAGCAAAAAATTACTGCAACAAAAATTGCATCAGGCAATAGAAATTTCAAAAAAACATATTGAGAATAATGAGTGAGAGTGTATGAAATCTGATGTTTCATGACATCTTTAGCCGTCTGTATAGATGAAAACTTGAGGTGGGGTAACACATAGTAAATCCGGTAATTCTTTAAAATAATCCAAAAAACAGTATATTCGTACTATAAATCAAAAACAAAAAACTATCGAGTAACAACTAAAGACATATTAAGAATTTGCGTTAAGCCGATTCTCGTATCAGAAAACTAGAAAATTTCTAATTGTAAACGAGAGATAGGTGAAACGCTCACGCGCTTGCGTGGGCTTTCCCTTATTTCGTTTACAGGTATTCTAGTACCTCTGATACGAGTAAGACGAAATGTCCCACGCAGGTTTTTTTGTGGCTAGAAACACAAAAAAATGAGTGCAATAAGTAAGCAAGAAAAAGAATTAATTGTTGAGCTTCTCCAAAAAGGAGAATCCCTCCCCGAAGATTTAAAATACAAGTTATTCCCTGTAAAGCAGAAGGAATACGAATTAGTATATGGTGGCAAGATGCGAAAGGAAGACATCCTTGCAAACGAAGATGGAGTGTTCCCCGTTCCACTACAAATAGAAAAAGTTTTTAATGGCGAACGTAAATCATTTAAAGATGGTTGGCAGAATATGATTGTGTTCGGAGACAATCTTCAATTTCTGAAAACTATTTATGAAAATAAAGACCCACTGATAAAAAATAAAGTAAAGGGCAAAGTAAAGTTGATTTATATAGATCCTCCATTTGGTACAGGGGATGAATATGATGGGAACAAGGGTCAAAAAGGGTATTCGGCAAAAACAAAGGGAGCCGAATACGTTGAATTTGTTAGGAGAAGATTAATTGTTGCTAAAGAAATATTGTCGGACGATGGAGTAATAATGGTACGTCAAGGATTCAACTTCGGACATTATATCAAAATAATACTTGATGATATTTTTGGAAAATCCAGTTTTGTAAATGAAATTATTGTTAATCGAGGTAAACAGCGTTTAGGTGGAACAAAAAAATATAGTACAGCAACCGATACGGTTTATTTCTATGCAAAGTCAGAAAGTTATTTTTTTCAGGGATTTAAACGAGAACGATATGACAATGAGGCAAAGGGAACCAATATGTTAATGAAAGGAAAGCGAAATCCCCCTGAACGAACATTTTTAGATCCTGATGGAAAAAAGGTAGTGCTTCTTCCGCCACATGATACACATTGGAAATTCGTTCAACCGAAAATTGATGAACTGTATCATAAAGGAGTAATGTATTTAGCTCAAAGTCAAAAAGGTTTGCAATCTGGAATTACAAAAAAACTAGGAAATAAATTAGTTCCTGTTGATTATGTTCCAAGTTTTAAGTTTGATGATGATAAAACAGTAGATGCTAATTGGACTGATATTCCGGGATACTCACAAGACACAGGCTATCCAACGGAAAATTCAGAGCAACTTTTACATCGGGTTATTTATACTGCAACAAAAGATGATGATTTAGTGATGGATTTTTTTGGTGGTTCGGGAACAACAGCAGGCGTTGCAGAAAAATTAGGCAGGAAATGGATAACCTGCGATATAGGAAAACTTTCCTTTTATACAATTCAAAAGCGATTGCTGAATATCCAAAATAGCAAAGACCTTGACAGTCCAAAAGTGAAGTATGGCAAACCTGCAAAATCATTCATCACTGTAAATACTGGATATTATGATTTGAAAAAAGTATTTCAATTAAAGCAAAACGACTATTGCAATTTTGTCAGAAATCTATTTGAAGTAGAAGAAGTAAACAAAAAAATTAATGGAATTAAGATTGATGGTCAAAAGAAAGATGGTTACTACTGCCAAATATATCCTTACTGGCAATTTAAAGACGCATCCGTTGATGAGGACTACATCGAAGACCTTCATTCGCACATCGGAGCGCGCGTAGGGAATCGTTTTTACATCGTTGCTCCTGCAAACTATGTTGATTTTGTAAGTGATTATTACGAGGCTGGAAAAGTAAAATATTATTTTCTGAAAGTTCCATATCACGTTATCAAGGAGCTTCATAAAACAGAATTTAAAAAATTCCGCCAACCTCAAAGCAAAAGCAATGTCAATGACCTTGAAGACGCAGTAGGGTTTCACTTTATGCGTCAACCAGAAGTAGAAAGCAAATTAAGGGTTGACAAAAATCATGTTGAGCTAATGATTAAAAAATTTGTTTCTGATTTTACAGAACAGGAAAGCGGGCAGGATATGGCAAATTTTGAATCGCTGGCGATGGTGCTGTTGGATTTAAATTACAACGGCAATGAGTTTGAAATGGATTACTGTTTTTTTGCTGAAGATTTATTGCCCAAAAAGAACAAGGACGAAAATCAACTTAATGTTTTTTCCGAACAACTGAAACAGCAAAAGGAAATTGTTCTGCCTCCATTCGCAAAAAAAGAATGCGGAAAAAGTATCATGGTAGTATATGTGGACATCTATGGAAACGAATTCAAAGAAGAATTAAAAATTAAGTAATGCAGGAAATTAAAACATACAAAACAAAAGACCTTGTTCTGCAAGTTTCAAAGACATATAATCCTTTGACATTGAAACTTGATGAGTGGGACAGATTTCTTGATATACTATGCAATAATCGTGAATATCAGAAGGAAGCTATCAAGTATGCTATTATTTATATGGCATCCGGCAGATACAAAAGCATTGAAGATTTAATTACAGAGAATTGGAAGAACAGCGACAGCGCAGAGCTAAGAACCCGCTATAAAGACGCGCGCGAATACATCGGCAACTTGCAATTACCGAATAAATTTAGCGGGAATATTGATTTAGCAACAGGAACAGGAAAAAGTTATGTGATTTATGGCATCGCACAGGTTATGCTTGGACTTGGTCTTGTGGACAAGGTTCTTGTTCTGTGCCCATCGCTCACGATAGAAAAGGGATTGAAAGAAAAATTTGATGACCTAACAAGTGATTCAAAATTAAAGCAAGCAATTCCTCTCGACAGCAAATACAAAAACCCGCGAATCATTCAGGCAACCCAAACTATTAAAGACGGAGATATTTGTGTAGAAAATATTCATGCTGTTTATGACAAGACGGGCTCGTCAATCCGAGAAAGTATTAAAGGAAACGGGCAAAAAGTATTAGTTCTTAATGATGAGGCGCATCATATCTTCAATGAAGTGCAGGGGCGGGACAAGGACATAAAAAAATGGAAAGAATTTTTAGAGAATCCTGATTACGATTTCAAGTACATTTTAGGATTCACAGGAACGGCTTATATTAATGATGATTATTTCAACGATGTGATTTATCGCTATTCCTTGCGACAAGCTGTAGATGATAAAATGGTGAAGCTTGTGGAGTATGTGAGCAAAGATGATTCTACCGATACCGGCGAAAAACTTCAGAAGATTTATCACAACCATAAACAAAACAAATCATTTTACCATAGAGTAAAACCATTAACTATTCTTATAACTAAGGATATTGTAAATGCAAGACGATTGGCAGAAGATGTTCTTGATTTTTTAGTTGAAAAGGAAAAACTTCCCAGAGAAAAAGCTGAAAAAAAAGTTTTAATTGTTACGAGCCATCAAGACCATAAAGCCAATGTTGCGAAACTCTCATCGGTAGATGATAAAGATAATCCGGTAGAATGGATTGTTTCAGTATCAATGCTTACTGAGGGATGGGATGTAAAAAACGTTTTTCAAATTGTTCCCTGGGAAGATCGGGCATTTAATTCAAAACTACTTATAGCGCAGGTTTTGGGAAGAGGTTTACGAATTCCTCCTGAATACCAAACACCGCAGCCAAAGGTTACAGTGTTCAATCACGATGCGTGGAGCAGAAACATAAAAGGATTAGTTGATGAAATTCTTGAAATAGAAATGAAACTTCAAAGTTCTGTTCTTACTAAAGGAACAAGGGCATCACACCATTTTGACCTCTACACTATTCTCTACGAGAAAAAACAAAAGGAAAAACTCTCGAAGAAATCACAAAAGATTTTTGATTACACAAAAGGATATATAGAACTCATTGCACAGGTAGAGGAATCGGATAAGGATACTGAATACACCGACCTACACGGGAATGTCAGGGAACAAAATACAACCATTGAGTATAATACATTTACCATCGATGAAGTTGTAAATAAATTATACGATGAATTCAAAGTGAGGGAATGGGAAGGGAAGACATTAAAGCTACCCGAAGGCGAGTACACAAAAAATAATCTACCTCCCAAAAATGAAATTAAGAAAATCATTAGGGAATCAATGAACAAAGTCGGAATCAAGGGCGACAGGTTGGTTGTGAAAAATAAATACAAGATAGAATCCATGTTCAGCACTTTGCTCAGGAAGAAGAATAAAACCGTTGTAAACGAGCGAATAGCAACTGAACCTGAAAAACTTTCTACTAAACAAATCGAAAAAGAATCAATAGCAGTAGGGAATTTAAGACATCATTCAACAGTTTTTTATACTGAAGATTTTGAAAGTGAGCTTCCAAAAGAAACCTCAGAAATATTGCAACAAGTGATTGATGATGATACATTTTTGAAAAGCTCCTCAAAATCCGTTAATCCGCACTTGTTTAAAACTCCACTTGATATTGTTTTTACAAAATCAGACCCTGAACGAAGGTTTATTGAAATGATTTGCAAAAAAGAGAATGCTGAGAAGATTGATAGTTGGGTAAAATCGCGTGATGGAGGTTTTTACCATATTGAATACACTATCACCACTATCGCAGGCAGACACACTAAGCAGCAGAGCTACAATCCTGACTTCTTCATCAAAATAGTTTCAGGAAAAACAACATACATTATTGTTGTGGAAATTAAAATTGACAATGATGATTCACAAGAAAACCGGGCAAAACTACGTTATGCAAAACAACATTTTGTAGACCTGAACGATGAACTGAAATTAAAGGGAGTAAAACAACAATACCTATTTCATTTTCTAAGTCCCGAAAACTATACTGAATTTTTTGATTACCTCAAAAATGGAGAATTGATTAAAGGAAATTTCAGAAGTGAGTTGGAAGATTTATTAGAAAAGGTTGAACAGGAATAAAAAAAATAAATGCCCAAAGAATATAAACGCCTAACACTGGAGAAGCTCAGAAGTTACCCCAAACTTAAACATCTGACTGATGAAGAAGCTGAAGAAGCAATTGATGCGTTGGAAAAATTTTCTGTGATTGCGTACGATTCTTATATGAGATTAGTTCGGTTAGGAGTTGCCGATGAAAACGGAGCTATTCCTCCTGATTGGGAAAATCATCCAGCTTTTTTGGCTGATGAAGAAAGAGCGCGTAGAGATGGATTGGAAAGGAACTTAAATAAAATAGGCAGAAAAAAAGCTATTTCGAGAGCTAAAAATAACCGTCTGAAAGCTGAAAAGTCGTCTAAACAGCCGTCTGTAGCAGTCAAATTATGCACTGCCGTACCTGTAAGCAAGTTTTTACTACGCACGCATAATGAACAATCATCTACATAGAATTCTCTACTAATCTCTTCATAGCCTTCCTTCTTTTAACTATACGGATTCTTCCATAATCTAAATTGGAAAGTTTGCGCGCACTCGTGTACAGCGCGACCTTTATCGGGCAATGAAGCCCGATAAAAAATCAATATTTTTTTAAAATTTATTCACCATGAAACAAAACCTACAAGACAAACTGGAAATCCGACTGCGCGCCTATTCAATAAATGAAGTGGCTGAACTTTATCAATTCAGCTTAAAAAGTATGAAGACATGGCTCAGCCATTATGCAAAAGAAATCGGACCGAGAATGGGACACTATTATACGCCCAAACAGATGAAAATAATTTTTGATTGCATTGGAAAACCTGAAATAGTTCCGTTGAAGTAAATCTTTTTTCAGCTAAGAAAAACTTTTTTCATTCTTTTCTTTCCTTTTTCTCCCTTTTCGTGACTTTTACGGATTCGGGTATTTTTTCTTGTTGTTTATTCGCACCCGCAAAAAATTAATAGCATGTGCAACATAAGACATATTCTTCGCCTACATACTCAGAGCCAAACCACCTCTGAAATAATTATGCAGACAGGAATTCCGCGAAAGGTTCTGAGAAAATGTATTCGGGAATTTAATGAGAGCGGATTGACTTTTGCAGAAATAAATGAGTTAACCGATACAGACCTCGCAGAACTTTTTACCAAACCCGAAGAACCACTCCTCAGCGAAAAAATGCAAAAGCTATACGATCTCTTTCCTAAAATAGACAAGGAACTAAGACGCAAAGGAGTGACAAGAAAACTCTTGTGGCGTGAATACATCACAAAATATCCCGATGGTGCTAGCAGACAGGAATTCAATAAGCAGTTTGCAAAATGGAAAAGACGAATAATTCCTATTATGCACAGGGAACATATAGAAGGAGATAAATTGTTTATTGATTATGCAGGGAAAAAATTATCCATAATTGATGCAGATACTGGAAAGGCTAAACCAATAGAAGTATTCGTAGCCATTCTCGGAGCAAGCCAACTTACCTATGTGGAAGCGGTGATGACGCAGCAGAAAGAAGATTTTATTCCTGCCTGTGAAAACGCTTTGCACTATTTCGGTGGCGCGCCTGCTGCTATTGTTCCCGATAATTTAAAGTCAGCCGTTACAAAAAGTGATAAGTATGAACCAAGAATCAATGAAACATTTGCTGATTTTGCTGAACATTATAATACAACCATTCTTCCCGCGCGCGCCAGTAAGCCAACAGACAAAGCATTGGTAGAAATTGCAATCAACATTATTTATACCCGCATTTATGCAAAGTTGCGCGACATGAAATTTTATTTGCTTGATGAATTAAATAATAAAATACTGATTGAATTGGAGGAACACAACAATGAGGGATTAAGCGGAAAAAATTATAGCCGAAGACAAAAGTTTGAAGAACTGGAGCGGGCAGCACTTCTTCCGCTTCCTGCATTGCGATATGAATTCAAAAAACAATTTTATGCGACTGTTTTGCGGCACGGTCATGTTTCGCTGAGTGCAGATCAACATTTTTACAGCGTTCCATATCAATTCATAGGAAAAAAAGTTAAAGGGATGTACACTCGGTACAATGTGGAAATATTTTATGAATATGAACGAATTGCTCTGCATAAAAGAAAAATGTATAGCGCGTATAAATACACTACCGATAAGGAACACTTGCCAGCCGCGCACCGTTTTGTGTATGAACTTACATCTGAGCGCCTGCTAATGCAAGCAGACGCAATTCATAAAGACGTACGGCTGTACATTTCAAAAATTATTAATAAGAAACATCATAAGGAGCAAGCAT
Source organism: Bacteroidota bacterium (assembly GCA_003164895.1). GTDB lineage: Bacteria > Bacteroidota > Bacteroidia > Palsa-948 > Palsa-948 > Palsa-948. The sequence continues at coordinate 132,144 of PLUL01000030.1, forward strand.
ATAAAGTTTGTTTAGGTATCCTTAGCTTCGTTCCGAAATTCGGCAACGATAGATTAATTAAAGCATGTCAGCGCGCGTTGGATTATGGCATCTATAATTACAAAACCATCAAGAAAATTTTAGAGAGCGGATTGGAAAAACAAGATGATAGCAATGAAAATCTTCAAATGCCCCAGCATGAAAATATCAGGGGAAAAGATTACTACCAATAAAAAAATACAAACCCAAATAAAAACAAACAAATAAACAACAACAAAAACAAATCACCATGAACACAGCAACTTTGGAAAAAATGCGCAAGATGAACCTCTTCGGAATGTTAAGAGCTTTCAAAACAAGTATAGAGTCCGGGAAAACGGAAAACTATACTTCAGATGAAATGGTTTCTACTCTCATTGAATCAGAATGGGACGACAGAAAAAACCGCAGCGTTGAGAGGCAACTTAAAAATGCCAAGTTCAGATACAAGGCATCGCTTGAGCAATTTCATTTTACAAATGACCGCAACGTGGACAAAAATCAGTTAATGCGTTTTGGCGAATGTAATTTTATTCGGAATGCCGAAAATATTCTCATCACCGGAAGCACAGGAACAGGCAAGAGTTACATCGCTTCCGCAATCGGACATCAGGCGTGTGGTCTTGGGTACAGAGTGCTATACTGCAATGTTGGAAAATTAATCGGAAAATTAAAAATGGGTAAAGGCGATGGCACTTATACAAAAGAAGTTGCAAAAATAGAACGGCAACATCTTTTAATTCTTGATGACTTTGGATTGCACGTATTGGACGCACAAGGACGTTCAGCGCTAATGGAAATTATTGAAGACAGGCATGGGAAAAATTCCACCATCTTCATATCACAAGTTCCGGTAAACAAATGGTACGAAATAATCGGAGAGCAGACGGTAGCCGATGCTATTCTCGACAGGATTGTACATGGCGCACACAGATTAGAATTGAAAGGTGAATCCATGAGAAAGAAAAATCTGAATATTCCAGAGCATAGCAATAATGGAAAAGCGAAAGCGTCTGCGACAGCATAGGATTTTTTTTCATACGCTCTCATAAAAGACATCTTGCAGACGTCTAAAGACGGCTCAAGATGTCTTTTTCTCATAGGAGTTTTAAAACTACCTTTTGAAATTTATATTGGGAAAAATGCTGTAATACCAAAAAAGTATTTACATTTGCTTCGTGTTCCTTTGAAATATTGTCGGGTTTTTCATAGGGAAAAATACAATCCTATCGAAAGCAACCTAAAAATTTTCTCCAGTAACAATCAGGTCTGATTCGGAAGAAAGCGTTACCTGTTTGTTACTCATCCTACCTACAAACTCCTGCAACTCTTTGAGCATTAGGGAGAACAGGCAATAATGGCGATTTACAAATGAAAAAATTCTTGGAATGCTAAAATATTTTCAAGAACAATTTAAGTAAATTATTCCACCCAATCTGCTATGAAAAGATTGGTGTCATGCGTTCCGTGATTATTCCGGTTGGAAGAGAAAATAAATTTCTTTCCATCAGGAGAGAACATCGGAAAAGCATCAAAAGTTCCATCGTGCGTAACTTTTTCCAAACTTGTTCCATCTAAATTAACGAGGTACAAATTGAAAGGATAACCGCGTTCGTATTGGTAGTTTGAAGAAAAAATAATTTTCTTTCCTGAAGGATGAAAATACGGAGCCCAATTTGCGCCGCCAAGATGAGTTATTTGTTTCATGTCGCTTCCGTCAACATTGCAGGTGAAAAGTTCCATGTGAGTGGGCGCGACTAAATTTTGCGCGAGTAAATCTTTGTACTCTTTTATTTCTTCAGCAGTTTTTGGACGAGAGGCGCGGAACACAAGTTTTTTTCCATCGGGAGAAAAGTTTGCACCGCCATCATAACCAAGTGTATTGGTGATTTGTTTTACGTTTGAACCATCAATGTTCATAGTATAAATATCTATGTCGCCATTTCGGGTAGAAGTGAAAACAATTTTATCACCTTGTGGGGAAACCGTTGCTTCTGCATCGTAGCCGGGAGAATTGGTTAGTCTCTTGATTATTTTTCCGTTCAGGTCGGCAACAAAAATATCGTAGCTCGGATAAATGGGCCAAACATATTTGCCGATTTTTTTCTTGTCGGGTTCGGGTGGACAAGAATCTCCGGCAAGATGCGTGGAGGCAAACAGAATTTCTTTATCGTCTTTTAAAAAATAAGCGCAAGTGGTTCTTCCTTTTCCGGTGCTGATGAGTTTTGGTGTGAGTGAACCTTCAATGGAAGAAGTAAAAATTTGGTCGCAAAGAATATTTTCTTTTGGATTTCTTTTCTGCCATGAGATTTGTTTCCCGTCAAAACTAAAATAAGCTTCGGCATTATCGCCTCCGAAGGTCATCTGGCGAATATTCTTGAAATGTTTTTCTTCAGGATAAAGAATTAAGGAATCAGAGGTTGTGTTTGCGATTTTTGGTGCGGTGGAAATTTTTGCGAAAGAAAACATCAAGCATAAAATTCCTGTTGCTGCAATCGGTAAAATAGTTTTCATAATTATTTTTTTAATGCGCGAATTTGCAAAATTAATTCAGGCGAATGGAGAAATGTCATGAGAAAGTAATTTTTTCTCATCTTTGCGATTCAAATTTCACTCTTAGAATTATGTTTGAAGACAAAGACGCACGCACCGAACTTTCTAAACTCGGAGAATTCGGATTAATAAAACACTTAGCTGAACATATAAAGCTTGGCAATCCATCTTCCGTGAAAGGTATCGGAGATGACGCGGCTGTGATTCAATTCGAGAATGGAAAGCAAACAGTTGTTACTACCGATATGTTGCTCGAAGGAGTGCATTTTGATTTGAGCTACTGCCCGATGAAACATCTCGGCTACAAAGCGGTTTCGGTGAATGTGTCCGACATCTACGCGATGAATGCTTCGCCAAAACAAATTCTGGTTTCCATAGCTGTTTCGAATCGTTTTTCGCTGGAAGCGATCGAGGAATTGTATGCAGGTATGCTTCTCGCTTGCGAAAAACATGGAGTTGATCTGGTGGGTGGCGATACAAATTCTTCGCGTTCAGGTTTGATAATCAGTATCACCGCGATTGGTGAAGTTGATAAAAATGATATCGTTTACCGAAGCGGCGCAAAGCCGGGTAATTTGCTTTGCGTTTCGGGCGATTTGGGTTCAGCGTATCTTGGTTTGCAGATTCTTGAGCGCGAGAAAAAAATATTCATGGAGAATCCACAGATTCAGCCTGACATGGAAGGAAATGATTATCTGCTCGAACGCCAACTGAAACCCGAAGCGAGAAAAGATATTATCGAACAACTGAAAGAGAATGGCATCAGACCGACTTCGATGATTGATATTTCTGACGGACTTGCTTCTGAAACACTTCATCTCTGCACCGAATCAAATGTAGGTTGCCGCTTGTACGAAAATAAAATTCCGATTGACCAAATTGCAATGCTTCGAGCGCAGGAATTTAATTTAAATCCAACCATGTGCGCGCTCAGCGGAGGCGAAGATTATGAATTGCTTTTTACCATTGAAATCAAAGACCACGATAAAGTAAAAAAGTGCAAGGATGTAATTATTATTGGGCACATTACCGAAAAAGCGGAAGGCGCAAACTTAGTCCTCACCGGAACAGAAATGCTCACACCGCTTACTGCTCAGGGTTGGGATGCGTTGTTGAAGAAGTAGAAAAATTATTTGATTGCCTTTAGCAAAGTACTCACCGCTTTCCTTCCTTTTGCCCCGAGTGAAACAGAATATTTATTCACGTAAAGATGAATGTGCTGCTTAATTACTTTGTTATCCATTTCCTGTGCATGCTTTTTTACAAATACTTTGCTTGATTCGGGATTTGCAAAAGCAAACTCAACGCTTCTGCGGATAACTCGTTCCACTTTCTTTTGAATGTCTTTCGGAAATTTTTTGCTGATGGCAATTCCTCCAAGCGGAATCGGAGATTTTGTTTTCTTTTCCCACCAATTGCCAAGGTCAATTATTTTCTTCAATCCTTTCTGCTTATAGGTAAAACGACTTTCATGAATAATAACTCCCAAATCAAACTTTTCTTTCAGTACTGCATCTTCAATTTCAGAAAAAAGAATTTCTGTTTTGTTTTTTAGTTTAGGATAAGCAAGGGAGAAAAGAAGATTGGCGGTAGTATTCTTTCCCGGAATTGCAACTCGGAAGTTGGAAGTTAGATGTTTGATGTTAGAAGTTGAAACAACCATCGGCCCAACTCCAAAGCCAAGAGCAGCTCCTGAATCGAGAAGAGAATATTTTTTTTGGACATGTGCGTAGGTGAAAAAACTAAGTTTGGTAATATCTAATTTATTCTTGAAAGCTTTTTTATTAAGTGCTTCTACATCTTGAATTACTGCTTTGAACTTTAATCCTTCGGTGTCTATCTTACCAAGAAGCATTGCATCGAAGATGAAACAATCATTCGGGCAGGGGGAAAAACCAAGAGAAAGAGTTTTCATTTTTCAAATACTTCAATTCTTTTTTTCCATTTTTCTGGAACGGAGATATTTACTTTTTTCTCATAATCAAAAGAAACCTGTATGGTGGTTGCTTCTGCTAAGGGAATTTCTTTTCCGCTTTCATCCTTAATCATCACGTAAGAAAGTTCAAAACTTTTGTTTCCGATGCGGGAACATTTTGTGTAAACAAAAACTTTATCGTAATAAAGAATAGGCATCTTGTAATCGCAAGTAGATTTAGCAAGAATAAATCCTTCTTTTTGCCAATCCATATCTTCAGCCACCACATCGTCAAAATATTTTGCTCGTGCAATTTCAAAATAAGTGAAATGGTTTGCGTTATTCACGTGTCCCATCATGTCCAAATCTTTAAAACGAATTTGAATTGGAGTTTTGTGTTTGAATCCTTCCATAAACTATGCGTATGTTTTATCTAATTCTTCGTAAATTGAATTTGCACTTTTGAACTCAGGAACAATTTCTTTCATCTTTTTTACGATGGCAGAACTGTCTTGATTTTGCAGAAGAGAAATAAGCACGTCCACTTTTTCAGAAACTTCTTTATGCGGATATTCTCTCACTTTGCCAACCAAAATCTGCGGATTGTGAGTGGGAAGAGTATTTTCTTTTGTAGCAAGAAGTTCTTCGAAAAGTTTTTCTCCGGGACGAAGTCCTGTGTAAGCTATCTGAATATCTTTTCCAAGTGTAAGTCCGGCAAGCTGGATCATTTTTTTTGCGAGGTCAGCAATTTTTACAGATTGTCCCATATCAAACACAAAAATTTCTCCACCTTTTCCCATCGCCCCTGCTTCCAAAACCAACTGACATGCTTCAGGAATCGTCATAAAAAAACGTGTGATGTCAGGATGTGTTACGGTGATTGGTCCACCGCGTTCAATTTGCTGATGGAAAAGTTCAATTACAGAACCGTTTGAACCGAGAACATTTCCAAATCTTGTGGTTACAAATTTTGTATGAGATTCTTTATTCAGCGATTGCACATACATTTCAGCAATTCTTTTTGAAGCGCCCATCACATTTGTTGGATTCACAGCTTTATCGGTAGAAACCATCACGAATTTTTCCACATGATATTTCACTGCAAGGTCAGCCATGATTTTTGTGCCGAAAATATTTGTCTGCACCGCTTCTGTAGGATGAAATTCCATCATCGGAACATGTTTGTATGCGGCAGCGTGATAAATAATTTGAGGAGAATATTTACTAAAAATACTTTCCATTCTATCTTTATTCTTCACATCAGCAATCACAATTTCGAAAGAACGCAAGTGAAAAATATTTTTCAGTTCATTTTCCATTTCATAGAGCGGAGATTCGGCACTATCAACGAGAATTAATTTTTTCGGATTAAATTTTGAAAGCTGTCTCACAATTTCGCTGCCGATGGAACCCGCAGCGCCTGTTACAAGAACTATTTTATCAAGCGTGTGTTGTTTTATATTTTCTAAATCAAGTTTAATTGGATTGCGTTCGAGCAAATCTTCAATACGCACTTTTTTTATCTGTTTGAAGCTGAGTTCGCCGTTTATCCAACTGCTCACCGGAGGCACATTCAGAATTTTCGTATTGTACTTCAGACACATTTCCACAATTTCTTCTTTTCTTTTCGCAGGAATATTTTGAACGGAAATTATCATATGCGCCACATTTCCATCCCGAAGAAGTTCATCCAGTTTGTTAAATCCATAAATTGTAATTCCTTCTAATTTGCTTCCCCATTTTTTTTCGTTGTCGTCAATGAATGCAAGAACTTTATATTTCATTCCTGCATCACGGTCAAGAGTTCGCTTGGTGATGATGCCCGATTCTCCGGCGCCGAAAATTATCACGCTTGTTTTTGTGCGGCTTGGATTTTTCCATTCGAAATATATAGATTTGAAAATTAATCGAAGACTGATCATGAGAAAAGTAGTCGTCATGTATTCGATAACTATGATGGAGTAGGGAACAAAAAATGTTTTTGTGAAAGCGTAATATCGCACCAAATTGGAAACAGCAAAAAATAAACTTGCCAGAGTTGTAACTATGAAAATGCGTTGCGCATCTTTCGAGCTGGTATAGCGAACAATGCCTTTATAGGTTCTTGCTAAAATAAAACTCAGTGCGCGAATTCCAATTACAAAAGGAAATACTACTGAAAATGTGTTGATTTCTACCTGAGGAATGGCTGCGAAGTTGAAGCGAAGAAAGTAAGCGATGATGAGTGCAAAAAGACAAATAAATATATCAATCAGGAAAATTATCCAGCGCGGTGCGGTGCGTTCAAAGAGAATCATGAGTTGCAAATAATTTCCAAAGATAAAACAAATAGATTAAGGATTTTGGATTTAAACATCTACATAAATCACATGAAAAATGGATCGAAAGATTACTTCAGTTTTTTGTAAACCACAATTGTCCATGTTCCGCCTGGTCCAACTTCCAGATTGCGCATGTTGATTTGATATGGAAGATATCCAACAGCAAACATTCCCACACCAAGAAGAAAAAAACTTATTGCACCATCTGAATCAGGTTGTTGATATATGGCAGCAGCTCCACTTCCTATTGCAACAGAGCCGGCAAGCATAAGTGGCATTCCAAGAATTCTTGTTATGACATGCAGGGTAGATTTTTTTCTTATTCCTGAAATTACAGAAAGTTTAACAGTATCTTTTCCAAATACAACGGCAGAAGTATCGAGTATAGCATTAAGCGTTCCTGTTGAATATTCCCTATCGCCAAATTTAACGTAGGTAACCGTTGATCCTTTTTCGTACATCCAAGCTTTCCCCGATTTTTTATTTGTGATTAGTAACCCTTCATGTCCCGAAGTAAAAATTATAAGCGTTCCACCCTGCCCGAATGAAAAAATACTAATCAAACAAATTGTTATAAGTAAAATGATTTTGCGCATCTTTTAATTATTTTCTAAATATATCCAAGTTATGCATAGCACATAGTTGAATAATTTTACTTTTGCAATTATAACTTATTTTCTTATGAAAAATACTGCTATTACTCACAAACACGTCGCGCTTGGCGCAAAAATGGTTCCCTTCGCGGGATTCAACATGCCTGTTTCCTATTCGGGTTTGAATGACGAACATTTGACAGTGCGAAATTCAGTCGGCATGTTTGATGTGAGCCACATGGGAGAATTTATGTTGAAAGGGGAAAAAGCGCTTGATCTCATTCAGCTTGTAACATCCAACGATGCTTCAAAATTAATTGACAAAAAAATTCAATATACCTGTTTGCCGAATGACAAAGGTGGAATTGTGGATGATCTGCTGGTGTATCGCTGGAAAAAAGATGAATATTATTTGGTGGTGAACGCTTCCAATATTGAAAAAGATTGGAACTGGATTTCTAAATTCAATAAGTTTGGAGTAGAAATGAAAAACATGAGCGATGATTTGAGTTTGTTTGCGGTTCAGGGACCAAAAGCAATTAGTGCTTTACAAAAACTAACGGATGTTAATCTGTCAAAGATTGAATATTATGCTTTCGATATGGGAAAAATGGCAGGTTGCGATGGCGTGATAATTTCCAATACCGGTTATACAGGCGCAGGAGGATTCGAGATTTATGTTATGAATAAAGACGCTGAAAAAATGTGGGACGCTATCATGAATGCAGGAAAGGAATTCGGAATAAAACCAATCGGACTTGGCGCGAGAGATACCTTACGTTTGGAAATGGGATTTTGCCTCTATGGAAATGATATTGACGACACCACTTCTCCAATCGAAGCCGGACTTGGTTGGATTACGAAATTCACAAAGGAATTTACCAATTCAAAAAATCTGAAAGAGCAAAAAGAAAAAGGAGTCGCAAAAAAATTAGTTGGCTTTGAAATGATTGAGCGAGGAATTCCCCGTCATGATTATGAAATTGCAGATGCAAAAGGAAACACTATTGGAAAAGTTACTTCAGGAACACAATCGCCTTCGTTGAACAAAGGAATAGGAATGGGTTATGTGAAAACAGAATTTTCAAAACTTGATTCGGAAATATATATCAAGATTCGCGACAAAGCGCTGAAAGCAAAAGTGGTGACGGTTCCTTTCCTGAAAAAATAATGGAAGATAAAAAACCAAAAATAGACGCTTGCTTTTCTCCATTTCTCTATCCGGTTTACAAGGACGATAATAGCATTGTCGTTATCATTGATGTTTTGCGAGCCACATCCGCTATCTGCGTTGCTTTTGAGTATGGCGTGGAAAAAATAATTCCGGTTGCTACCGTTGAAGAAGCACGGGAATACAAACAGAAAGGTTTTTTAGTAGGTGCAGAAAGAAACGGACTTCCACTTAATGGATTTGATTTTGGAAATTCTCCTTTTAATTATATGGGCGATCATGTGAAAGGAAAAACCATCGTGCTCACCACGACTAATGGCACGCAAGCGATTGAAGCGGCAAAGAATGCGTACAAAGTCGCCATTGGTTCATTTTTGAATATTGATTCCTTATGTAATTGGCTTATTAAGGAAAATAAAAATATTTTACTTCTTTGCTCAGGATGGAAAAATAAATTCAACCTTGAAGATGCAGTTTTTGCCGGAGCTGTAACTGATAAAATTTCACAAGGAAATGAAAACTACAAGTTGGGCGATGGATGTCTCGCATTGAAATATCTTTATCAACTGGCAAAAGAAAATCCAAATAAATTTCTAAGTCATTCCTCGCACAAGGAACGTTTAGCTGCGTTGAATCTGAAAGAAGATGTCAGGTATTGTCTCACTCCCAACCAAACCAAAGTAATTCCGATTTACAAGGATGGCGCGTTGGTGAAAATGTAAATTGGTTTTGGATTATTCAGCTTGAATCCTTTTTGTTTTATAAAAATTTTTGTCAGCTATGTAAATTGTTTTTGTCATCTCAGAATAAATCAGGTTGTTTTCATCTTGAAAACTTGCAGTAAGATCGATCGAATATTTATTTTCGGATTTTACTTTTGAAATTATTTCATTTAAAATCTCATCGGTCAAAAGAAATCTTGCAAAGACTTTTGTTTTAATTGGTTTTAGAAATTTTATGGTCGCTGCTTTATCCCAAACCACATAATCATCGCCTAATATTTTTATTAGCTGAAGCATGTAAACAGGATCCAATGAGCCAAAAATACTTCCGCCAAAAATTGTCCCGACATAATTTCTTGTTTTCCAATTCAGTCCAAGTGAAACATGAATTTCTTTCCAGTCGTTTGAAATAAACGAAACTCTTCCACCGGTTCGTCTGAACGCAGGAAAAACATTCATCATCGTGCGGAACGATTTTGAATTGAAATTTTCTTTCTTGTCGGTTTTGAAAATTGTTCTTGTCATCTCCTATTTTATATCTTACATTTTAACGAACCAATCTTTTGTGAACTCGTAATCCATCATGTCAACAAAATCATTTACGCGAATGGCTACGCTTTTCACTTTTCCGTTTTCCACTTTGAAATTTATTTTCTTTATTCCATAGGTAGCAACGCTGTAAGTACATAGGAAATCATTTTCACCAAGTGGTTCAAGTTTTCCGATGAGGAATGGATGATGAGAAAAATGAACGATAAGATTATTATTTTCAATTTTTATAGTAATCCTTCCGTAAACTTCATTCGTGAAGCTACCAATATAATCTTCTGGCTTGAGAGAAGGTTTTTGTTTTTTTGCAGCAACTTCTCGCATTTTATTTACTTCCGCATTTTCAAATTTGGTATTTGCAGAAACAGCTTTGTAAATACGTTCGCTGATATTGGAGTAAGGAAGGTTCATATACGCATCAATAATTTGCGAACGAAGTGCAGCGTAAAATGAATTTGCATCGGTGTTGGTAAGCACCACAATTCCAAGATTTAACGATGGAATAAAACAAACTGTGGTTACAAAACCATCGGCTCCTCCATCGTGGCGGATAATTTTTATTCCGTGATAATCTACCATGAACCAACCAAGACCATATACTTGAAAGTTTGAACCATTTTTCGGATTCATGTCCGCAATGATGGTGTTGGATGAGCGGGTCATTTGCAATGCTTCAAACGAAACAATTTTTTTTCCTTCAAAACGTCCGCTGTCTAATTGCATCATCAGCCAGTTCGCTAAATCTTTCACGCAGGAATTTATAGAAGCTGCCGGACCGAGATTATCCACATTTGCATAGGGAAGTAAAACAAGTTTGTCGTCAACAATTGTGTAAGGTTTGCAGGCGTTGTTATCGGCGATAATAGTTTTATAAGTGGTAGAAGTGTGATTCATCTTCAACGGAATGAAGTAGTGGTATTTTAGAAAATCATCCCATGAAGTATCCGTAACGAGAGGAATTATTTCTCCTGCTGTGAGAAATGCCGCGTTGCAATAACCGTAATGCGAACGGAAACTGTAAACAGGTTTCACATTGCGCATGTTCAGAATTAGTTCTTTGCGTAGAAGATTGCAGTTCCAGTTCAGCAGATCGCTTTGAAAAGTTTGAAATCCGATGCGATGGCACAGCAAATCTTTTATAGTAGCTTCTTTGGTGGCAAGCGTATCGTACAATTTAAAATACGGCATCCACTTGGTTACTTTATCATCCAGCGAAAGACGTTTTTGAAAATCAAGCAGTGCAAGCGAAGTGGCAGTGAATGCTTTTGTGTTGGAAGCTATTTGAAATAAAGTGTTCTCATCCACTTTATCTTGTTTGTCGGTAGCGCGAACCCCATACCCTTTCATTAGAACCACTTTTCCATCTTTTACAATTGCCACTGCAGAGCCGGGAACATTCCATCGTTTCATTTCGCGTTCTACATATTTGTCAAGCGAATCTTGTACAAATGTTGGTTGAGTAAAAGCAATTGATAATGAAAAGTTGATAATGGATAATGAGAAAAGAAGTTTTTTCATGATAAATATTTTGGCTTCAAAAGTAATTAATGGATTGACATCTCTAATATCATCAAGATTCAATTAATATATTTGCGAAAAATAATTTCCGTGTCGCAGAGAAAAACAATTCTTTTTTATTTCTTTTTGTCAATTGCCTGCTGCCTTTTGCCAACCTCTGCCTTTACTTGGGGTTTTTTCGCGCACAAAAAAATAAATCAGCTGGCGGTGTTTATTCTTCCTCCGGAAATGATCTCGTTCTACAAAAAGAACATTGATTACCTCACTGCTCATGCGGTAGATCCTGACAAGCGCAGGTATTCAAACAAAGCCGAACCGCCACGTCATTACATTGATATTGATCATTACGGGCAGCATCCTTTCGATTCCATTCCGAAGCTATGGAAAGATGCTGTGAAAAAATATTCCGAGGATACGCTGAACGCGTATGGAATTGTGCCTTGGTATGTGGAGAAGATGATGTTTCGTCTCACCGAAGCTTTCAAAGAAGGAAATGTGGACAGGATACTTTATCTCTCCGCAAATCTTGGCCATTATGTTGCCGATACTCATGTGCCGCTTCACGTTACTGAAAATTACAATGGACAATTTACCAATCAAGTAGGCATTCACGGATTCTGGGAATCGCGTGTGCCGGAATTAATGTTTGATAGGTGGGAATTTTTTACCGGAAGAGCAGAGTATGTAAATAAAGTAAACGACCGCATCTGGAAAATACTCAAGCAAAGTTACGAGGCAAAAGATTCTGTTTTAAACTTTGAAGCTGAGTTGACAAAAAAGTTTGGACCTGATAAAAAATATTCTTATGAGAAGAAAGGGAGCAAAACTGTGAAAGTTTATTCAGCCGAATTTTCTCAAGCGTATGATAAAATGTTGAATGGAATGGTGGAGCGCAGAATGCGCAATTCTGTTTTTGATGTAGGAAGTTTCTGGTACACCGCCTGGGTGAATGCCGGTCAGCCCAACCTGAATCGCCTGATGGATAAACAAGTTGCGGACTCACTCAAAACAGTTAAAGAGGAAACAGAAGAAATGTGGAAGACGGGCAAAGCGCCTAAAGGACACGATGAATAATTATTTTCTCCGCAATTTCTTTTATTGGTGAATCAGCTTCGATTAATATTCCTTTCACACCCGCTTTTTCTGCCGCCTGAATGTCGCGCTCTTTGTCGCCTATCAAAAATGATTTTGAAATATCTATTTCGAAACGTGCAATTCCTTTCTCCAGCATTCCCGAATCGGGTTTTCGGCAGATGCAAGGTTCTACATCCGAATGGTGTGGGCAATAATAAATTTCGGCAATGAAAATTCCATTTTGTTTCATGAGCGACAGCATGTGCGCATGCACGCGTGCAACATCTTCGTGTGTGTAAAGTTCCTTGGCAATTCCGCTTTGATTGGTAACCACGATGAAAATAAATCCTGCTTCCTGTAATTTCTTCAGCGATTCAATAATATCTCCGGTCAGGATAAAATCCTCCACGCGGTACACATAGCCGATCTCTTTGTTTATTACTCCATCACGGTCGAGAAAAATTGCTTTGTTCATAAATTTCGATTCAAACGGATTGGAAAAGTTTCAGACGGATAAAATTACTCTTAATTTGTTTTCTGTTTTCATCCGTTTCAATCTGTTTGCATCTCTTCCTTAAAAAATATGTTTTACTGCATCAATGAAAGAAAAAAATGTTTGAGGTAAAACTACCAAAGTAAATACTGCGCCGAACAATGAACCCCAGTAATGCACATCATGCGCCACATTATCTTTTGCATTTTTTGAAGCGTACCAGCAGTAAACCAAATATAATATTCCAAAAATAGGAGCGGGAATCGGAATCGGAATAAACATGAGAGATAAACTCATGTAGGGATTCAGCAGGATGGATGAGAAAACCACTGCCGACACTGCGCCCGATGCGCCTACTGCATTGTAATAATGATCGTTCTTGTGTTTTTCATACGAAGGAATCACCGAAGCAAAAATGCTGATGAAATAAAGCAGGAAGAAGGAAGCTTCACCTTTAAAAACCCCGAAAGAATTTATAAAAATTGTTTCCACCATTCCTCCAAACATGTAAAGAACATACATGTTCATGCCGAGATGAATCCAATCCGAGTGGAGCAGGGCATGAGTGAGAAAACGATGCCATTCTTTATTGCTGTGAATAATGCTGGGGTTAAAAAGCATTTTAGAAAACATTTCTCGGTTTGAAAAAGCAGTAACAGAAACAAGACAGGTAATGGCGATGATGATGTAGGTTAGCATAATTTATTTTGATACGATCATGAATTCTGTTCTTCTGTTTTTTGCTCTGCCTTCTTCGTTATCGTTTGAGGCAACTGGTTTTGATTTTCCAAATCCTTTGTGTCCGACAATTTGTTCTTTGTTAACGCCATGTGAACGCAGATATTCAAACACGGTGAACGCGCGGTCGGCAGAAAGATTCTGGTTGTCTTGATCGTTTCCTATGTTATCGGTGTGTCCGTAAATTTCAATTTTTATGGCTGAATTTGCTTTCATGTAATCCACAAACTCATCCAGAACATTTTTTGATTCTTCGATCAGATCGGCTTTGTTAGGTCCGAAATAAATATTGTTCAGTGTGAATGCTTTTCCTTCTTTAACGGAATCGGTTTTTATTTCAATGGGTTTTACTACAGGTTTTATTTCAACTGCATTGGAAGCCTTAAGTATTTTTTTTGTCGCAGAATCGTTCATAGATAAAAGCTGAGAACTGAAAGCGTACCCGTCTTTTTTTACGATGAGAAGCTGGTCGTGTTTCTGTTTCACATTGGCAGCAATCACATATTCGCCTGTTGCTGAATCAACCACCGCTTTCGTAACTTTTTTTGTAACCACATCTTTCAATTCAACATTCGCCCCTGAAACCGATTTTCCTTCATCGTTGGTAACTTTTCCTTTCACGATCGCCACTTCTTCGGGACGCACATTCTGAGGAAGTTCGAAATAGTAAATATCTTTTCCGCCAACGCTTTTGCCCAATGTCTTCTGCGGATTATCGGACGAAAAATATCCGTACTTGCCATCGCTGCTCACAAAAAATCCAACATCATCGCCAATCGTGTTTATCGGATAGCCGATATTTTTTGGCTTCATCCATTTACCTAAGCTGTCCATTCGAGAATAAAAAATATCAAAACCGCCAACACTCATGTGTCCGCCATAATCCTGATTCTCGCCCGAACTGAAATAAAGTGTTTTGCTGTCCCAGTGAAGGAATGGACATTTTTCATCTCCTGCCGTGTTGATGTTTCCGCCAAGATTTACAGGTGTTGTCCAGTTGCCGGTTACATCTTTTTCTGTTTTCCAAATGTCAACTCCACCATATCCGCCCGGACGATTGCTTGCGAAGTAAAGAGTTTTCCCATCGGCAGAAATTGATGGCTGAGAATCCCAGTAGTCTTCGCTATTCACGGTTTTACCCAAACTCCTCACTTGGTTCCATTCTCCGTTAACAAAATCAGAAGTATAAATATCAAAGTTGCCGTTGTCGTTCACGGTGAAGAAAATATGTTTGTTGTCAATCGTAATCGAAGCACCTCCCTCGTTTGCATGCTGGTTGAAAGGAGGAGAAGGCATAGGCTGTCCTTCGTTGAACTTGCCGTTTGCCTGACGCTGGCTGTAACAAAATAGTTCGTGATCGGAAGCAGCCATGCCGGGAATAGAATTCATTCTGCTTACCGGCATCACGCGGGTAAAATAAATAAGTTCATTGTCAGGAGAAATGAACGGCAGGTATTCTTCACGCGGAGTGCTTACGCCTTCCAGAATCTTCGGATCATAAGGAACGGGATGCCCCATCACTTCTTTATAAAAATTTGCCCAGCCGATGTATCGCTTGGCATCCACCAAATACCGGTCGTAACGCAGCTTGTCATATTTTTTAACATCATCATCTTTAAAATTCAGAAACTGTTTCATGTACTTTACCGCCGTGTCGTATTTTTCCTGCTCAAAGTAAAATTTGCCGAGATAGAAATAAGGGCTGGAATGAAAGGAAGGACAATTTCTCACCACCGCCAGAAAATATTTTTCGCATTTTTCACAGGAAGACATATTATCCTCATCCGCGCGCCTTTGCCAGTGCATGCCAACTTCGTAATTGGCAGGAGCATAATTAGGATCTTCCTCCACACATTGTTCCAGAAATTTTATGCGCTCGGCATATTCGTATTTTTTTTTGTCTAACGATTTCTGATAAAGTTTAATTGCATCCTCACTCGCCGAAGGACAATCGGGCAGCGGTTTTTCTTTTTGAGCAAACAGAAAAGTGAAAAACGAAAAGTGAAAAGCGCAAAGTAAAATCCATTTAATATTCTTGCTGTAACTCATACCTGCTTTCTTTTGAGAATGACTGCGAATTTACGAATGTCTGCATTATTTGAACATTCGTACAAATTCGTTATTTGTTTTATCCAGTTTTTAGCGGGACGTACCTTTGTAATGTTGTGCTTTTTTTCTTGCAATGATTAAATCTTTTTTTACATTTGCATACCCCCGTACACAAAATGCTAAATAATACTGTAGTCAGCACTTGTAACTCATCATTCGCAATTCTTTATTTGCCCCAATTTTTTCGCTCACAGATAATTGTAAATATATTTCTGCCTCTTTGTTTATTTCAAAGATGCTTTTCTTTTTTTTACAAACTCAAACAACAATTAAAAACAAAACACGATGAAAAAATCAATTAAATTTTTTATGAGCATACTGCTTTTTGCAGGTGCGAGCAGCATCATTTATTATGGCTGTAAAAAGAAAGATAGTAATTCCAGTAGTAGTACAACAACTGCTACCTGTAGTGATGGAATTCAAAATCAAGGAGAAACCGGAGTTGATTGTGGAGGACCGTGCCCAGCTTGTGCTGTTGCTTCAATGTCCGCAAAAGTAGATGGTAACCAATGGACAGCAAATTTTGTTACTGCGAATAACATGTCAGGCACACTGGCAATACAAGGTTCATATACACCCACTACCCAGGGAATTGATTTATCTTATTCCGGTACATTTGCAGTAGGAACATACACTTTAGGAAGTCTTGATGGTAACTATGCGGTATCAACACCTTCTACTGTTAATTGCATCATCCAAACCGGAACCATTACTTTCACGACGTTTAACACAACAACCAAAACTGTATCTGGTACATTTAGTTTTTCTTGTACTGATGCTACAACTCATGTTTCTCAGTCAATAACAAATGGCGTTTTCTCTAATGTGAAATATAATTAATTGCTGAAGAGTTTTCTAAACAAGTAAAACAAAACACAAAGAAAAAGCTCTCTGAAAAACAGGGGGCTTTTTTGTTTTTCAGAAAAACTCTTTTGTAAATCACTATTTAGCTTGGACAGGTTAGGGTGCTTTTTTTTCTATCTTCGCCCTCGCTAAAAAAATAATTGTGCAAAGTAAAACTTCTGCTGCCATTTCAGATTCAGTTATTACACCGAGCAAATTTTCGGATTATGCTGTATTTATAAAATTACGTTTGGCAAGTCTGGTTGTTTTTTCGGCAGTGCTTGGATTTTGCATCGTGAGCAAAGGAAATATTGACTGGATAAAAGTGGCGTGGCTCACTCTCAGCGGATTATTGGTAACAGGTTCAGCAAACGGTTTCAACGAAATTATAGAAAGAGAAACAGATAAAATAATGGATCGCACCATGATGCGTCCGGTTCCGCAAGGAAGGATGAGTGTTCGCGAAGGAATTATTGTTGCATCACTCATGGGAATTTTTGGTCTTGGAGTTCTTTGGTTTTTTTTGAATCCGCTCAGCAGTTTGCTCAGCGCACTTTGCATCGCTCTTTATGTAGGCGTTTATACTCCTCTTAAATTAAAAACTGGTTTCGCTGTGTTGGTGGGAGCTTTTCCCGGTGCCTTCCCTCCCCTACTCGGTGCAGTTGCCGCCACACAAGATTTCGGACGTATTCCTTTTGAAGGATTAGTTTTATTTGCTGTGCAGTTTGTTTGGCAGTTCCCGCATTTCTGGTCTATTGCATGGGTAATGGACGATGATTATAAAAAAGCGGGATTCCGTCTTCTTCCATCGGGAGAAAGAAATAAATCGAGTGCATTCCAGATATTGATGTACACACTTTTTCTTTTGCTGATGAGCATGGTGCCCGTTGCTTTTAAAATGACGCACACTATTATTGCTCCTGTAGTAATTATTATTGCAGGATTGATATTTGTCTATCCCGCAGTAAAACTTTACAGAGACTGCACAGTGAAATCAGCAAGACAAGTGATGTTCAGTTCCTTCGCCTATCTGCCGATTGTTCAACTTGCAATTTTATTAGGATAAAATATTATGGCTATTTCAGCAGAAGAGCAACAAGTGATCAAAAGCAAAGCCGCAAAGCCCATGCTGTGGCTTGCCATCGTTTCGATGTGCATGATATTTGGCGGGCTTACCAGCGCATACATGGTTCGCAGAGGAGATCCGGGATGGCTAATGTTCGAACTCCCAAAACTATTTTATTTCAGCACTGCAATTATAATTATCAGCAGCTTCACTATGATTTGGGCGGTGCAATCGGCAAGAAAGGATAATTATTTCGGAGTGAAAGCAGGAATTGTGCTCACACTTATTTTGGGAATTGCATTTATTATTTGTCAGATCAAAGCATGGGATTCATTGGTTGCCAAAGGTGTTTTCTTAACAGGCAGCAGCAGCAATCCTGCCGGATCATTCCTGTATGTTATCTCCGGCGCACATCTGGTGCATCTGCTTGGAGGAATCATTATGTTAATATTTGTTTGTATAAACTCTTTCAGGCAACTTTATCATTCAAAAAATTTATTAGGTTTGCAATTGAGTTCTATTTACTGGCATTTTTTAGATTTGCTTTGGATTTATTTATTTTTGTTTTTATACTTTACGCATTAACATGAAAACTTAAACTCGAATTATAAAACCCCCATTTATGTCTTCACACGCAATTGCAAAACCCCAAGGATGGGAAGGAGGAACATCCCCTTTTGGCGCAAGCACCGGAAAACTTTTCATGTGGTTCTTTTTAGTTTCGGATGCGCTTAGCTTTACCGGTTTACTCGCTGCACTCGGATTTATGCGCCACAAGTTTGCCGACATCTGGCCAAACGCCACAGATGTTTTCACGCACTTGCCATTCACCCATGCGCATCTGCCTTTGTTTTATGTAGGATTTATGACATTCGATTTGATTCTATCATCTGTTACAATGGTACTTGCCGTTGAAGCAGGTCATCGCTGCGATAAAAAAGGAGTTACCCTCTGGCTTGGACTTACCATTCTTGGTGGCGCAATATTTCTTGGCTCACAGGTTTGGGAGTGGGCAATATTTATTATTGGTTCTCCCGAAGGGGCAATGAGAACTATGTTCGTTGAAGGACATTGGATTCAGCAAGTGTTTCACGGAGCAAATCTTCAATACAACGAATACGGGCACACGCTTTACGCAAATTTCTTTTTCACCATCACCGGCTTTCATGGCTTTCACGTTTTCAGCGGAGTGGTGATAAATATTATAACGTTCACGATGGTTCTGCGAGGAGTATTTGAAAAACGAGGTCATTACGAATGGATCGAAAAGATCGGTTTGTACTGGCACTTTGTGGATCTAGTTTGGGTATTTGTATTTACTTTTTTCTATCTGCTTTAAACTTTACACATTAAACTTTAAACTTATTTTCTATGGAATTTCACGATAGCTTTCCCGATTATGAAAAACTTGCTCAGCACGACAACGTTGCTGGAGTAAGTGTTAGAAAACGTTTAATGAATGTTTTCTGGCTTCTTTGCGCAATTACCATCGTTGAGCTATTCGTGGGATTTTATTGGTCCCATGTTTCACATGCATACAATATTTCAAAAACATGGCTTATCATTGTGTTTGTAACATTTACACTCGTAAAAGCAGGATACATTGTTATGTCATTCATGCATCTGGGTGACGAAAACAAACTGCTTAGATGGACAGTATTGGGTCCTTACTGTTTGTTTGTTGTTTATCTTATCTATATGGTTACTGTTACCGAAGGTTCTTACTCACAAACCTACCGCAACCTTATTGATCCTGCTCTTAAGATGAAGAAAGAAGCTCCTGCTCATCACGAAGAGTAATATATATTAAAGAACTCTCTCAAATGCCTCTGCGAAAGCAGGGGCATTATTATTTTGGTACGTGGCGCTAACAAGTTTGCGCTATGCGAGCTAACTTTTAAGTTTGAAAAATTGTATCTTCGGTTTATGTTTGTAATGGCAGACGATTTTGTATTCCAAAATCCCACACATTGCAAACTTGCAAAACGTTAGTAGCAACTAAAACTACAAATGACAATCATTGACCTTACCGGATTCATTGGAGTTGCAATTTTACTGATTGCATTTTTTTTAAACCTGAAAGGCATAATAAAAAAAGACAGTTTAACTTATCTGCTGTTGAATTTTGCAGGAGCAGGCATTGCTTGTTTTGCTTCGGTATTTTTAAAATATCTGCCTTTTATAATTCTTGAAGGATGCTGGGCATTGGTATCGGCAATAGGAATAATAAATTATTATTTTAAAAAACAATCATTATGAAAGAATTTATGTTTTACATCCGAAATGAAAAAGATGCAAAAAAATCATTGACTCCGGACGAGCATCTTGCATTCATAAAAAAATGTGAGATGTATATCGGAGCATTAAAAAGTGAGAACAAATTAATAGCTGCACAACCGATCGTGAGAGAAGGTGTAGTGCTGAAAAAGACGGGAAACGACTGGACACAAGAAGACATTGCATCTGACAAAGAAATGCAAGTGGGCTATTATCACATTTTAGCAAATGACCTTGATGAAGCAATTAGCATTGCAAAAGCAAACCCTGAATTTGAATTTGTACCTTCTGCAACAATTGAAGTGAGACCTATAAAGACAAAAGAAATCGAAACAGGTTTTGTTTATCCGACAAAAAAATAAGACACATTTTTGAATAAAACAATTATATCCTTAATGCAGAAGGACAAAATAATGCGCAACAATTAAAATTAGTTCAGTTCTTATTTCTCTCTTATTCCGATTATCTGCACCGGTATTCCAGCTCCGCAGCCCTTTGGCTGATGAACTCTTAGCGTTCGGTAATTAAAAACTATTTCCAATCCTTCTTGATCAAATTCGTTTAAAGGAGTCATTGGTATTAAAGTCAAGGTATCGTGTTGCGGATTTTTGAAGGAAATAATTACCGCCCCACAACCGCCTGCACTGTACTTATGCGAAACTATTCCGGCAGATAATAGTGTGTCTGCCACAGGTTTTGTTTGCTTTACTGAAGAATTATTCTGCTTTGCTTTGCAAGCAAGAAATACAAACACTATCAAACAACAAATAGAAATAAAACGTTTCATAATTTATTGCACCGAAACTTTTATCACGCGTTGAAAATTTGTATTCCCGATTCTCACATAATAAATCCCTCGCGCAATTCCTGAAACGTTAATTGTTGTTTCAACCGCATTGGAAAAAGGAGAAACACTTTTTCTTGCAATCATTTTTCCTTCGGTGTTAAAGAAATCAATTACAGATTTCTCATCCGAAGGAAGATTAGTTGCTTTAATGTTCAACTCATTTCCTGATTGAAAAGCAACAAGCATGGGCGCAGAAGTTTGAATATTTGCTACACCTGCTCCAGTGCATTTAGGAATCTGAAAAGAAAAGATCCGTGTGTGTATCGTACTGCTTGCTCCGATGTATTGATTGGTGTGCCAAAAAGAAATTCCATCGGATGGATCTACCGAAAGATGAGAGTAATCGCCCCATCGGTTATCACTTGTCCAGGATGAAGAACCTGCAATGGCAGTTGTTTCAGTAACCGTCATTTTTCCCAATGTATCGCAACTGGTTCGTCCGGTAAATCGTGTGCCCGGATAAACACTTGTTGGAGAAGAAACAGAATACGCAAGACCGATGTTTCCGTTTATGTCCATTGCAATGGCAGGATTCCATCGGCTCACACCATCAGCAGGAGAGTAGGTGCCTTGCTGATAAATGTTCCATTTAGTTGTTACAGTATCCTGATGAAGTTCATACCATCTTATTCCGGCTACAATACTTGAAGTTCCGGTGTTAACAGGATGACACATTAATGCAATATTATAATTTGTCCATCTCAAATAAGGAATTCTATAGGAGAAAAAACCATCCAGCGCATCTATTTTATTTGAGGTGCCTGGTTGTGAAATATCTTGTTCAGTGCCTCCGGTGAAATAAGAATTAAAGGGTAAAGTTGCCAGTGAATCAAATTTTGTAAACGTGCCTGTTTTGCTGGTCCAGTTAGAAGTGATTTTATAAATAAAAATCATATCCTTAAATTGAGATCCCCAATTATCATCCGTGAAATAAAAATAATATTGTGGTGAACCATAAGGAGGTAATTGCCCATCGGCATACAAGGTTTGCGGACAAAAAAATCCTGCATTGGGATTTGGGCTTCCAGTTGAAGGAACAACTATAAATCCAGCCGTTGGATCTCCAAGTAACATTTTAGCTCTTTCGTATATAGTTACTTTTGGATTTGAGCAGTTACAGGTTTCGTAATATCCATCCGACCAAATAGAATATTTTGGGTAATCGGCATAATCGGAAGCGTCGGGTTCAAACGTGTATAAATAATATGCACCTGTAGGATCATTTGTTTTTGAAACGGCAAATAATAATTTAGTGCAATTACCACCACCCGGACAAAGGAATTCTGTAATAACCCAACGATCGGCAAACCTATCGTACATCACAACCGGATCACCATCATCTAAAGATCCCGGGAAAAGTGTTGCTAAATCAATGGCAGCTGTGGCAGCAGTTCCGTTTTTATTAAATACCTGATAATTGCTATTGATCGCCTGCACATAATAATTCGGACCAACCATTCCATTGGGGTCTAAGGGATCAAATCCTTGTACATTAGGCATTCCATCAACATTTACAATTGTACCCATTGTACTCACATCACCTTGCTCTCTTTGCACAATCGGGTCATCTGCAATAGATGGCGCTGTCTCCGGGTTTTGTACCGGATGTATATTTTTTCTTTCCCTATCCTTTGCTTCACGATGTCCGTACACTTTATTTAGGTCTGAAGGATGCTCTTTGGCTAATTGCCACAAAGGTTTTGAAATTTCAAAATGAGAACATTGCTTGAAGTAAGAACCGTCAGCATTTCGGATTTCTGTTTGTGCAAAAAGCGTTGTGGAAACAACCACAATTATGAGGGTATAAAGATATTTCATAGAATGGGGTTTTGTTTTTTTTGAAATAGCAATGTCAAAGGTATATTATTCTTTTCAATAAAAAAAATGGGCAAGCGAATTACAATTCAAGCTACTATCTCGCTACTATTATTTTATAAATCGCGCAGGATTTGTCGGAAGTAATTTCTAGAGAATAAATTCCTTGCGGAACTTCGCTCAGATCAATTGTTAATGGCTGATAGCTATTAGCAGATAGCTGGTGGCTGACGGTTTGTTCATAAATACACTTTCCCATCATATCATAAATTTGAATTTGGCAATTAGCTATTAGCTGATGACTTGAAAAACAGAACAATAAGCTCATTAATTTCTAATGCTATGCATTAGGAATTATATTGTGAGAATCAGACAATTACATTCCTAATGCATAATCTGGGATAATCTGACGAGCGCAGAACGCAACCTGTCAGTGTTATGCCATCACCAGCCAATGTTGGAAGATAATTTAATAAGTGCGAAAAAGAATGCAGCTCCTTTGGAAAGGAAGTTGGTCGGGTAAGAGTAATGTATAACGACATTGCGATTCTCATTACTTAAACAACAATGGATTTATGTACAAATGTGACTCTTCCTCACAAAGAAAACATGCGTTTCCTCATTGTTTGAATTATTTTTCAGGAGGGGAAAAGGGAACTTCTAACAGCTGCTTTTACTTGAACAACTCCTTAATAATATCTTCGGAAGAAATGTTTTCGGCTTCGGCTTTGTAGTTGCGCACAATGCGGTGGCGCAGAATAGCGGTTGCCACTGCACGCACATCTTCAATGTCAGGAGAATATTTTCCGTTCACCACAGCATGTGCCTTTGCACCAAGTATTAAATACTGCGAAGCGCGCGGACCTGCACCCCACGAAAGATATTGTTTCACTTTTGCGGGAGAATCTGCATTTTCAGGTCGTGTGCTAGCGGCAAGGCGCACGGCATATTGCAGCACATTATCCGTTACCGGAACTTTGCGGATCAAGCTCTGAAAGAATAAAATCTCCTCTGCGCTCAGGATCACTTTCAGTTCGGCATTGTAATCCGAAGTAGTATTCTTCACCACTGTAATTTCTTCGTCAAACTTAGGATACGTGAGCCACACATTGAACATAAAACGATCCAACTGCGCTTCGGGCAAAGGATAGGTTCCCTCCTGCTCAATTGGATTTTGAGTAGCAAGAACGAAAAATGGGTTTCCAAGTTCGTAACGCTTTCCTGCCGTGGTAACAGCTCGCTCCTGCATGGCTTCGAGCAAAGCAGATTGCGTTTTAGGCGGAGTGCGATTTATTTCATCTGCAAGAATAATATTTGCAAACAGGGGACCTTTCACAAAACGAAACTGGCGGTTCTCATCCAATATTTCTGTTCCAATAATATCAGAAGGCATGAGGTCGGGCGTAAATTGTATGCGGTTGTATTGCAAACCCAGCACACGCGAAATAGTATTCACCAAAAGTGTTTTTGCCAAGCCGGGAACGCCCACGAGCAGGCAATGACCTCTGCTCAGCACGCAGATCAATACATCCTCCACTACTTCGTTCTGCCCGATAATAACTTTGCCGATCTCTGCTGTGAGGAGTTTGTATTTCGCCCTCAGCGCATCCACCGCTTCTACATCGTCTTTGTAATTCATAGTTTAGTTTATCCAAGGACTTTCAAACTTACAACTTTTGTATTCATCCGCCACATGAATAAAATTTGTAGTTATTCTTTTCTTTATCCATTTAGTAATGGTTTTATTTTTTTTATCTGCAAGCGCTTGGTCTTGTATGCGCTGATAATCCTGTTTAAGATTTGCGCGGTGCGGCTCGGTTCTGTCTTTTACAAAGATAATGTGAAAGGCAGGTTTTCCATCGCGGGTTTGAGTGGAGGAAGCAGCCGATGGTTCTCCGGCTTTTAAACTTCCGATAGTCAAAACAAGATTAGGATCAATCTGGCTGAGCTGATCCATTTCAAAGCGAGTATTACCTGTACTCGGATTGGTTATCAAACCTCCGCTGTGTTTGGTTTCTTCATCATCCGAATATCGTGAAGCAGCTTCGGAAGCTGAGATAGAATCTTTGCGAATTAAACCGGCAATGCTGTCGAGAAAAACCCGTGCTTTGACCAGATCATCAGGAGACGGTTGAGGAATAATCAAAATGTGGCGGACATCTAATTCCTCACCACGTTTTGATTCCACCATCAGAAAATGATAGCCGTAATCCGTTTCAAACACTTCTGAAATTTCTTTTTCTTTCATTCTGAATGCCACCGCATCAAACTCAGGGACAAAAGTTCCGCGCTGAACATTTTTATACAAACCGCCTTTGGGACCTGAACCCGGGTCCATTGAATATAAAATAGCAGCAGTTGCAAAATCTTTTTTACCTGAAATAATTTCCTGTCGGATGGTTTCAATATGTTCTTTCGCGTATTTTTTCAATTCAGGATTTACTTTCGGATTTCTTACAATATGCCCTACTTCAATCTCCGCGTTGATAAGCGGAACGCTGTCTTTCGGAATCGAATTAAAAAAAGTTTTTACTTCATCGGGAGAAACAGTTATTCCTTCGGTGATTTTTGCCTGCATCTTCTGAACGAGCAACACATCGCGTAATTCTTCCTTGAACTCCTCTTTGAATTTCTCCACGCTTTTCCCATAAAATGTTTCAAACGCCTGAACAGAACCAAACTGCGCGATGTAATAACGCAATCGTCTTTCTAATTCTTCTTGCACTTGGTCGTCTGTAATTTCTACGCTGTCTTTGATTGATTGGGCAAGTAAAAGTTTTTGAAAAAGCAATTCTTCCAGAACCGAACAACGATTAATAACTGTTTTAGAAGTTGAATCCATTTTTTTCTGAACAACTTTTGCCTCGAGTTCGCTTAGAAGAATGGGATTACCTCCTACAACAGCAATAACTTGGTCAACAACTTTGGATTGACAAAATGCAAATGTGCTGATTAGCAAATTTACTGATGTGAAGACGAGCAATAGAAGAAATTTATTTTTTTTCATTGACTAATTCATAAATATTTCAAATGATTTATTTTTCACTCCATCATTGTAAATATCTTCTCTCATTTTTTTTATCAGCTCCACTTTGCGTTTGTTCAAAATAATACTTTTTATATTTTCTTTTTCAAACGACAGAGGCGAAATACTATTCTTGGTCATAAACCCTTTTATGTTCACAAAATAATAATGCGTTGAATCTTGTGTTTCAATATGCCGGTTGCTTTGAAGAAATGCTTCTTTATCATAAAGTTTCATAGGGATTTCTTTCAGCACATCATCAAACAAAAGCCAGTTGTTATTATCCAGAAAAAAATTATCGGCATACTGATAACAGTAATTCGAAAGTGCATCTTTGTCTTTTTGATTGTCCGAACGATACCATTCTTTCACTTTGTCAATTTTAGGAGCCTTTTTTTTTACCTTAACGTAAATCACCTTGATGATATTGTCCTTCAATTCAAAGTTACTTTTATTTTCTTCATAATATTTTTGAATCTCATCCTCGTTAACAATTGTGTCTAATTTCTGCTTTACAAGCTCGCTTTCGTATTCATAAGTAACCAACGACTTGCGGTAATCCTCTACCCTCTTTTCAAAATTCTTTTTCTCATCAGCAAGATTTTTTTCCGCCATCTGAAACAAAAGCGTTTCCCGAACCCAATTATTAATGTATTTGTGAATGACTTCTGTGCTGTCTTTTTTTTCTATGTCTTTGGGAACAATTTCTTTCAGGACAGAAGTATAAAGATACACATCACCGACTCTTGCCACAGCTTTTTCATTTTGCTTTGCAGAAGTTGATTTATTTCCGCAGGAAGAAAGGCAAAGAGAAATCAGGTATAAGGAATAAGGTATAAGGTATAAAGATATTTTTTTCATCCTGCCATATTTCCCTATACCTTATCCCCTTACCTTTTATTGAATTGAATCCAATACCTTTTTGTCAACCGAAACAGGATATTTTTGTTTCAAAGAATCAATCCAGTTTTTTTCTAGCCAGGTTTGGTATTCGCTCGTAACAAGTCCGCGCGCTTCCAGATAAGTTTTCGGAGTGGGTTTTACAATCTTGCGGATATTTGCAAATACAATTTTATTTTTCACTTTTTCATTTGCTGTAGTGCCAAGATTCCATCCTGACTTATCGAGCATTGCATTGTCTCCTTTAGAAAAAGTTTTGCTCTCGATGGACACATTAATCACGGTATCTTTATTCAAAGCAGATAAAATATCCTTATCACTTTTGTTTTCTTTAATCAGTTTTTTCACTTTATCAGTGCTTTTTTCGTCCTTGCAAGTGTAAATAGAAGCATCAAGACGCTCATCCCACATGAAATGATTTTTATTTTTTTCATAAAAATCTTTCGCACCAGTTGTGTCTTTAATTGCTTTTGACCAAACTTTTTGGTCGGTCAAATTGAAAAGAAGAATTCCATCGCGGTATTCATCCATTAGCATTTTGAAATCAGGATAATCCTTTTCAAGATTATTTTCTTTTGTCGCAAGCAATGTTTCTTCAGTAAATTGTTTGTAAACCGAGTTGATGATTTTCGGTGCATTTTTCTGAACACCACCTCTTTGGTTTTTCTCCAAGTACTTAGCAAAATCCTCCTGCGTGTAAGCTTTACTTTGAATCCAGAACATCGGCTTTTTCAAGGAAGAAACTTTTTCTGCATTCCATTTTCCCATGAACAAAGTAGAATCAACCGCTTTGTAAAATTCATCGCGAGCTTTTAAATCTTCCTTGAAAGTATATTGTGTTTTCAGTTTTGAAAGAAACATATCTTTTGCAACAACATTTCTTGCATCTTTCTGAACTTTTGCTTTCAAATCAGATTTGAGAGAATCAAACGGAAGCAAACTTCTATCGCCAAGACGTTTGATGATGTGCCAACCAAAACGTGTTTTCACCGGTTCAGAAACAGAACCGTTATCCTTCAATGCAAATGCCGCATCCTTGAATTCATTCGGATAGTTGGATGAAAACGCAATCCATCCGATATCTCCACCTTTCTTGATGGTTTCTTTATGGTCAGAATATTTTTTTACAAGTTCTTCAAACGGTTGCCCTTTCTTTAAAAATCCTGAAATAGAATCAACTTTCATTTTCATTTTTGCTGAATCATCATGCGACATATTTTTCTTGAACAGAAGCATAATATGAGCGAGGTGCAATTCCTTATGCTGACGTTTATCGGTAACAACAACAAGATGATAACCCAGCGAAGTGCGAAGACCATAAACATCTCCTTGCTTAGCTTTGTACGCTGCGGTTTCATATTCATAAGGATAACCCATTCCAGCCATTCCGGTTAGGTAACCCAAATCTCCGCCAGAAGATTTTGAAGCATGTTCTGAAACAACTTTTGCAACCGAAGCAAAATCATGTGTCTTCAATGCAAACATTTTCTTCAGCGGATTCAATTTATTGTAAGCAACAAGCGTATCTTTTGGAGGCGATGTTTTAGAAATTTTCAAATCAGCATTAACCTTTGCTTCATATTTTTTGAATGCTGAAGGATTTCCTTTTCCGGCAATAAAATCTTTTATGAGCGATATTCTTGTGTGTGCATCCATTGTATCCTGAGGAGTTGCATCCGCATCAACTTTTATCAGAATGTGGCTGGTACGAATATCCCATTGCATGCGGTCGTATGCTTCTTTTGTAAGATTATCAATGGCATCTTTTTCTGTTAGGTAAGGAGCAGAAAGTGTTTTACGGTATCCTGTCAATTCATCGCGGAATGCTTTGGTTGTATCTATGCCAAGTTCACGCGCCTCTTTTACTTTAAGTCGGAACACAGTATATAAATTCAAATATTCTTCAAGCGCTTTTTTGTCGAGAGAGCTTTCTTTAGAGTTATTTTTTTTGTAAACACTAACGAATTCTCCAACCGTTACTTTATCATTGCCAATCGTCATTAAAACAGCACCGTCATTATGTGTCTGAGCGAATGCAGCAGATGAAGCAACCGAAATAATGAATAAAGAGAACAATTTGTTTTTCATGATAAATTTTTTATGGTTTTTAGAGTGGCAAATTTAATATTCTTTTGATAACTTCATTTGTTAAAAAAAATTAAAAGAAAGTCAAAAGCAAGCCATCTTTTCTATATTTGCCACCATGTTTTTTTCGAACCACAAATACATTTCGGCATTACTTCTTTTTATCAATGTATTATTTGTTTCCCATCCGGATTCTTTCTCACAATCCCACAAAAATGAATCCAGGCAAAAAAAGGAATCTAAAATATTCATAGGAGAAAAAGGGCTTTACCCTGTTTATAATTATTCAGCAAAAAACTATAAAGCTCAACCTCAAAACTGGGCGATTGTTCAAGATAAAAGAGGCGTTATTTATTTGGGAAATAACGAAGGTGTTCTTGAGTACGATGGAGTTTCGTGGAGGATGATCCATGTTTCTAACGAAACCAATGTGCGCTCTCTCGCCATAGATGATAAAGGGAAAATTTATGTTGGCGCTAATGGAGAATTCGGCTATCTCAAACCCGATTCATCCGGCAATATGCGTTACGTCTCCTTGCTTTCTTTATTGGAAAAGAAAGACAGAGATTTTTCAGATATACGATGTACGCAGATATCCAAACATGGAATCTTTTTTCAATCAGACAACAAAATTTTCAGATGGGATGGAAAAAAGATAAAAGTATGGAATGCAGAAAAATCATTTCACCTCTTGTTTAAAGTTTATGACCATGTTTTTGTGAGGGAAAAAGAAATTGGTCTCATGGAAATTGTAGGCGATAATATTATGCCTTTGAAAGGTGGAGGGGAATTTTCTGAAGAAAGTATTTATGCCATGATTCCTTTCATAAATAACGCGAAAGGAAATATATCACAGGATATTTTATTGTGTACAAAAAAGAAAGGATTGTATATTATGAAATCTGTGCCGAAGGGAAACAGGATAAGCGGAGAACCTTCTTTTATTTTTGAACATTTCCACACACAGATTGATTCTTTTCTGCTGGATAACATCAGCTATCATCTGCTTAAAACAGATGCTGGATATTCAATAGCAACCCTAACAAAAGGATCTGTAATTATTGATGCAGAAGGAAAACTTATAAACTTTTTAAATAAAGAGGTAGGGCTTCAGGATGAAAATATTAAATCTCAATATATAGATGCTTCCGACAATATGTGGCTTGCCCTCAGCAACGGCATCGCCAAAGTCGCCATCAATTCACCCATCACGTATTTTTCTGACAAGAATGGACCCGGTGGAACAATTCAGGCAATTGTAAGACACAACAATACAATTTATGTTACTACTTCCCAAGGAGTATTCGCTTTACATTCAGGATCCATCGCAAATGGACATAACCTCGCACCTGCTTCATTTGAAAAAATTCTTTCCATCAATGAAGAGTGCTGGGATCTTCTTTCTTTTAAAAGCGGAAAATATAGTTCGCTGCTTG
The DNA here is from genome assembly GCA_003164895.1 of Bacteroidota bacterium. Classification (GTDB taxonomy): domain Bacteria; phylum Bacteroidota; class Bacteroidia; order Palsa-948; family Palsa-948; genus Palsa-948. Next base: position 162,212 of record PLUL01000030.1, read on the forward strand.
CTACCTCCAGTGGAAACATTTATTCTATTGACGCGCAAAACCATGTTTCTATTCTTTTCCCATATGGTCCATGGAAAATTTATCGCTCCCAACTCGATTCGGATAGAGTATATTTAGGTCTTGATAACGGGTTTGCTTCCATGTATTGGGACGGAAACAAATGGCATGATGAAGGGAGCATTCCTGAAATCAAAGAAAGCATCCACACTATTAGAGAAGACAAAAACGGAAGTGTTTGGCTTGGGCATTCAAAGGGCGCAATCAATATTTCATTTAAAAACATTAAAGGAATACGTAAAAATAGCGATACGCAATTCTATTCAAGTACCAAATATGACACTTTATCAGGGTTGCCAGACGGAGATATTGATTTTGAAAATGTTGATGGAAAAATTATTTTTTTAACAACTAAAGGAATATATAATTTTTCATCCGGAAAGTTTTCACCTGATGTTTCTTTTGGCACTCAATTTGCTAACGGATCACGTTACATCTATCGCATAGCACTGGATAAACAATCACACAATATTTGGCTCGAAACACTAATCACACAAAAAAACAAACTTGAGTTTGGCTTTCTAAAAAAAGAAAAAGACGGAAGCAACTCATGGAACCATGGAGATTTTCTTCCTTATTCGGATGAAATCATTAATGCAATTTATCACGATGGCAATGGCATTACATGGTTTGGCGGTGCGGCAGGATTATTCAGGTACGATGCAAATGTTAAGGAAAGAAACAGTCAAACAAGTTCCATAATCCGTAAAGTAATTACCGGAAAAGACTCTGTGATTTTCAACGGAACATTTTTTGATTCATCTGCAACAAGTTCACTAATTCAAAATCAATCGCTAAAACCTGTTCTTAATTTTTCAAATAACTCAGTCATCTTCGAATTTTCTACATTGGACTTCATCAATGAAGCATCTGAACAACATCAATATTATCTTGATGGATTCGACAGCAGATGGAGCAGTTGGAGGCACGAAACAAAAGCCGTTTACACCAATCTTCCGGAAGGAAAATATACTTTTCACGTAAAAGGAAAAAATATTTTCAATGAAGAAAGCAAAGAAGCAGTTTATGAATTCATTATTCTTCCACCCTGGTATAAAACATGGTGGGCATATCTTTTATATTTTCTCTTCTCCGCAGGATTTATTTGGGGAGTCGTTACCTTTTTTACACGCGGATTGAGAAGAATAATTCTTGAGCGCACCGCAGAAGTTGTAAAGCAAAAAGAAGAAATCGAATATAAAAACCGAAATATCACAGACAGCATCAATTACGCTAAAAGAATTCAAGAGGCAATTCTTCCTCACTACGCATTGATGCGCAGCCGTTTTCCTCAAAGTTTTATTCTTTACCGACCGAAAGATATTGTGGCAGGAGACTTTTATTGGTTTGCCGAAAAAGAAGGAAAGTTCATTGTAGCTGCCTGCGATTGTACAGGTCATGGCGTACCTGGAGCATTCATGTCACTGATTGGATATTCCCTTCTTAATGAAGTGTTGTTGGAAAAAAATTTTACTAATCCTGCCAACGCACTTGACTCAATGAAAAGAGGAATTATAAAATCTCTTGGACAAACCGGACAAGAGGGTGAACAAAAGGATGGAATGGATATGTCGCTCGTATGTTTGGAAGCAATGAATACTGGTAATGCAGGAAATAAAAAACTTTCTTACGCAGGTGCAAATAATCCGCTTTATCTTTTGCGCAAGGGAGAATTAATTGAACTTAATGCAGACAAAATGCCAATCGGAATTTATCTTGGAATAGAAAAGCCTTTTACAAACAAAGAAATTATTCTTGAATCGGGTGATACGTTTTATTTATTCTCCGATGGATATGCCGACCAGTTTGGCGGAGCAAAAGGAAAAAAATTCACTAAGAAAAGATTTAAAGACCTTTTACTTTCTCTACAGTCTCAACCGATGAACAAACATAAGATGATTCTTGAAACCACGATGGACGAATGGCTTGGCAACGAACAGCAGATAGATGATGTGTTGGTTATCGGAATCAGAATTTCCTAATTCAAATATCAACTTCTAATTTTATTAAAATGAAAACAGATTTCTACACCAAAACTGTGCTTACAGTTATTGCATCAGCATTAACCATCATTGCGTTTCAGAATTCAGAAATCTTACCCAAAGCAAATGCGTCAAAACTTTCTGGCTTTGCTACCGTGCCGATAAACCCAGACGGGTCCATCAATGTAAAAATGATTGACAATATGAAAGTTGACATTTCTGCGATTGGAGGAAATTCAATTTACGGTTCGCTGCCAATTAATCTCAAAGAAGTTAACGGCAACAGCATCAATACCAGCTATGGAATTCCCGTGAACATCGAAGCAGTTGACGGCACAAGTATTTTTGAAGCGATGCCGGTAAAGATTAAGAATTAATTGTGAAAGTAATAATCTGTTATTTTCCTAACAAAAATACAGTCGGTTGTTTATCAAGATTGGGGAGCTCACTTTTTCTCCACTCTGCAATTAATTTAGTAAGAATCATTTCTGATTTGCCTGTTACATTCATTGCCACGCAGAGTAAAATTTCGGAAGAACAAGTTAAAAGAATATCTTCAAGAAGATGATTATTTCTATATGGCGTTTCTATAAAAATTTGTGTTTGAGTGTTGGCAGAAATATCTCTTTCAAGTTCTTTTAATTTTTTCTTTCTGCTAATTTGTTCTTTTGGCAGATAGCCATGAAAACAAAAAATCTGTCCGTTCAATCCTGATGCGGCAAGAGCCAAAAAGATGGATGACTGTCCGTAAAGCGGAATAACCTTGATGTTTTTCTTGTGAGCCAATCGCACAATATTACTCCCTGGATCGGCAATGCAAGGCATACCTGCATCGCTCATAAGTCCGATATTTTTGCCTTTTTCTGCTGAAGCAAGGAATTTTTCTATTCCTTTCAAATCGGTATGTTCATTCAGAAGATGAAAAATTGTTTTATCAAACTCTCCTTTGAATCCAATTTTCCTCAGTGAGCGTCTTGCTGTTTTTAAATCTTCGATTATAAATTCATCAAGAGAGTTGACGGTTTGTTCAAGCAAAGGATAAACCATAGCAGAATTTTCTTCTTCAGAAATTGGAACAGGAATGAGATAAAGAATTCCTTTCATTTCTTTTCAAGTTTTTCAATTAGCGCATCGCACGCTTTGTCCAGCATTTGAAAAACCTTTTCAAAACCATCCATTCCACCGTAATAAGGGTCGGGAACGGCAGTATTGAAATCAGAATGAACAAGATTCATAATAAAATTAACTTTCTTTTTATCAGTTTCATTTCTTGCGAGGTGAATTACTTCGTTGTAAACTTGAGCATCGGCAACCAATATCAAATCAAACGTATCAAAATCATCTCGATTAATTTGTCGAGCAACCAATTTTGATATATCAATTCCATACTCCTTAGCAGTTGCTGTAGCTCTTTTGTCTGGATTTTCGCCCACGTGGAAAGATTCTGTTCCCACAGAATCAATTTTCAATTTCAATCCTTGCATTTCCGCTTTATGGCGAAGTATTCCTTCCGCCATTGGCGAGCGACAGATATTTCCGAGGCAAACGAATAAAATGCTTTTCATACAAATTGATTATCTGATTTCTATAAAACAAAAATAGGAATTAGTTTTTCAACCAATTCCTATTATACTTTCCCCGCTACCTTTTATTAAGACAAATTTATTTTTTTATCAAGTTCCTGGATATAGTGCCTGAATTTTTTATCTGTATCCATCAAATTATTTACTGTGCGGCAAGCGTGAAGAACCGTTGCATGGTCTTTGCCACCGCAATGCATTCCGATAGTTGCAAGTGATGATTTCGTCAATTGCTTTGCAAAATACATTGCAATCTGTCTTGCCTGAACCACTTCGCGCTTACGGGTTTTTGATTTCAGCAAATCAATTCCCATATTAAAATAATCGCAAACAACTTTTTGAATGTAATCAATTGAAACTTCTTTCGCAGTGTTGCGCACAAACTTGTCTATCATCTGGCGCGCCAAATCAATATTCAATGTCTTTTTATTCAGCGATGCCTGAGCAAGAAGTGAAATCAAAGCTCCTTCTAATTCACGAACATTTGAAGTAATACTATACGCGATATATTCAATCACATCTCTCGGCATATCAATTCCATCGGCATACGCTTTCTTTTCCAAGATTGCAATTCTTGTTTCCAAATCAGGTGGCTGAAGGTCAGCTGCTAATCCCCATTTGAAACGCGAAAGCAAACGTTGTTCAATTCCCTGCAAATCAACCGGAGCTCGGTCTGACGTCATCACAATTTGCTTTTTATTCTGCTGAAGATGATTGAACACATGGAAGAAAACATCCTGAGTTTTTTCTTTACCGGAAAAGAAATGCACATCATCAATGATAAGCACATCAATCATCTGGTAAAAATTTACAAAGTCGTTTGTATTATTATTCTGAATCGCGTCAATAAACTGATTTGTAAATCTTTCAGAAGGAACATACAAAACAGTTTTAGCCGGAAATTTTTTCTTAATCTCAATTCCGATAGCGTGAGCCAAATGTGTTTTTCCCAATCCAACGATACCATATATAAGGAGTGGATTGAAAGAAGTTTCACCCGGCTTGTTCGCCACAGCGTAAGCTGCAGAACGCGCAAGGCGATTACAATCTCCTTCAACAAAATGCTCAAACGAATAATCAGGATTAAGATTTGATTCAACGGTTACTCTTTTTAAACCGGGAATAATAAACGGATTGCGAATAGTTCCGGTGCTGCTCATGTCGAGCGGCATGTTCACGGATGGATTTCTTGTGTCCTTTTTATTAGATGCCGGAACGCGAACGGTATATGGTTTCACGCCATATATATTTTCCATTACGATGCTATACTCCAAACGACCGTCTGGTCCCAATTCCTTTCTAATAACTTTTTTTAACAACGCCACATAATGTTCCTCCAGCCATTCATAAAAAAATTGGCTTGGAACTTGAATGGTCAATACATTTGTTTGTAATCTAATTGGTTTTATCGGCTCGAACCATGTTTTAAAACTTTGCGCATTAACATTGTCTTTTATTATTTCAAGACACTCTTCCCATACTTTGTCGAATTCTTTTTTCATTAGTTACACTAAAATTTTTGAGGTATATTTTTATTTTTCTCTGCTGAATTTATTGTTTCAACGAACATGCTTCAAAAGTAGAAAAGTATTTCAATTAACAACGCTGAACAAAAAAATATTTTTTATAAAAATTATTTTTCTTCATCTGTTGTTTGTATCAGAAATTTTTATAGATGTGCTGTGATTATTTATTTTTTTCTTACCATGAGAAAAATAATAATCTATCCTGCCAAGTTTAATACCTGCAAATCCTGTTTGTACCACCAAAACTTCCCTTCCATCGCTATTCGAGATCACAATCGGTTTATCCAAAAAACGATGCGTGTGTCCGCCTATGAACAAATCAATATTTTTCGACTGCTTCGCGATTACGCAGTCACTAACTTTTTTGTCTTCATATCTGTCGCCAAGATGTGAAAGACAAATCACCAAATCACATTTCAAATCTTTTTTCAGCAAGTGAGAATACTCAGCAGCTTTTTGAATCGGGTCTAAATATTTTGTGTTGCCATAATTTTTTTTACTCACCAACCCATCCAGTTCAATTCCTAAACCAAAAACACCAATCTTTAAATTTTCTTTTTCAAAAATTTTATATGGAATTGTTTTTCCATTCATTGCAGTGCCAGAAAAATCATAATTGCAATTTATAAATGGAAAATCAGCATGAGGCAACTGCTTCACCAATCCTTCGATGCCGTTATCAAAATCATGATTACCAATAGTTGCTGCATCATATTTCATTTCACTCATCAGCTTGAATTCAAGTTCTCCTCCGTACAAATTAAAATATGGAGTTCCCTGCCAAATATCTCCGGCATCTAAGAGCAAGACATTTTTTTCTTCGCCGCGGATTTTTTTGATCAGAGAAGCCCTGCGCGCGAATCCGCCTAAACCCGGATATTGCGGATCAGTCATCGGAAAAGGGTCAATTCTGCTATGCTGATCGTTAGTGTGAAGAATGGTGAGTTTGATAAAATCTTCCGAAGCACCAGCAATAATTTTATCAGGAAACATGCTGAACGCAGCAAGCGCACCTCCGCCAAGAGTTATCCTTCGAATAAAATCTCTTCTATTTAACGATTTGAATTCTTCCATCCGTTTTCACATTAATTGAATTTCCTTTTTTTGTTTCATCTTGTAAATAATTAATAATCGCATCCCGAAGTTTTATTCCGAGATTTATTTTCTTTGTCGCTTTCAAAAAAAAAGTCATATTGTCTCCACCATTTGCCAGATAATCGGAAGTAACAATGGTGTAAGTTTTATTTTCATCAAACGGTTTGTCGCCAATCATCACATCGCTTGGCATCTGATATTTAATTTTCATTCGCAAACCAGCAACCGGAATTCCGCCTTTATTAGCTATGAAATTTAGAATATCGCTCACATCACTTCCTTTTATAAAAAGCACAACCATTTCATTTTCATAAGGCATAAATTGAAAAATATTATCGCGTGTTATATTTCCTTTCGGTAAAGGATTTCGCATTCCGCCATTATTTAAAATACATATATCAACAGAACAAGTATCGGCACAATGTTCTTTCGCACTCTTTAAAATTAAATCACTCATGAAATCTCCAAGCAAACCCTCCGGCTGATTTCCTTTTAGCACTTGATCGGAATAAGCCAGCACTTCATTCATAATTTTATCCGCTTTGATTTTATAAGGAAGAATTTCTGATTTCATTAGACTGTCATCTTTCAGGGAAGAATCAATCGCATTGAGCGAGTAATTATTTCTTACAATTTGAGAAAACGAAGTGCATGACAAAATTATGCCAGCCAGCAGAAAGAAAAAATACTTGTAACGGAAATTTGAAAATTGAAAATTAAATCTGCTCATTGTGTAATTCGCTAAAAGAATAACTTTGGAATAAATATACAATAAAAGCATGTTCAGTTCAGAAGTAAAAATCAGAGTTCGCTATGGCGAAACCGACCGCATGGGTTATGTTTATTATGGAAATTATGCGGAATATTTTGAAGTGGCTCGCGTGGAAGCATTGCGCGAACTTGGATTAAATTATAAAGATGTGGAAGACAATGGAATTATGCTTCCGGTTTATACTTTCAACATAAAATATTTTAAGCCGGCTTTTTACG
>PLUL01000080.1 GCA_003164895.1 Bacteroidota bacterium
GGTATTTATTTTCTGCAACTCAAAACAGAGCAGGGGATAGCTACCAAGAAAATTATTAAGGAGTAACTTATCTTCAAATTCCAAACAGACGAGAAAGTTTTTCTTTCAGTTCTTTTTCTTTTGTTTTGGGAAATTGCCCAAGAGATCTTTGGATCAGTTCGGCAGGAATAGTGGTAAGGCGGTGCAGGCGCATTAAAGATTTAACTTTTAATCCTGTTTCATCGTTTGATTCAAGACTAATATCACTTTCTGATTTATCCTTTGATATCTGGCTGGTGATAAATGCAATTACAATATGATTGTGTTTATCGATTTTATCTGTAAGGCAAACTGCAGGGCGCACTTTTGTTGAAGAAAAATCGTCGAATGGAAAAGGAACAAGCACAATTTTATGCTTCATGCTTTGAAGGGCTTACCGTCAGAGAGGGAATAAATATCTTCTTTTTTATTTTTGAGAAACGCAAAAGCGGGATTGCCTGAAAGAGAAGCAATCCATTCTTTTTCATCAATTTCATCCTCATCTCCATATAGGATAATAATTTTTACTCTTTGCTTTTTATGAATGGCAATAGGTTTGTCGAGCCTCAGTAAACCCGATTTTTCTAAACTGCCTGTTGTTTCTATTGCTTTCATATCCCAAAGATAATAAAATGACTGATTACTCGTAGCGCAGTGCTTCAATAGGATCGAGGCGAGCGGCTTTCATGGCGGGATAAATACCTGAAATGATTCCCACGCTCACGCAAATAATAATTCCACCGAATATCCACATCCACGGCATGATGAAACCGGAATTCATTTGAAACGAAAGTATATTGCCAATGCCTATGCCGAGAATAATTCCTACCAGTCCGCCGAGCAAACAAATTACAATTGCTTCAATTAAAAATTGTCGCTGAATATCTTTGCGTGTTGCGCCCAGCGCTTTTCGTGTTCCAATTTCGCGAGTGCGTTCTGCCACCGCAACCAGCATAATATTCATGAGCCCGATGGCTGCTCCTAGCAAGGTAATGATGCCGATGATGGTTGCAGCAAGCGTAACGTATTTAATATTGTCAATGAGCATGTTTGCCAGATTATCGCTCTTCGTAATTTCAAAATTATCGTCTTCACCCAACGGAAGTTTTCGTATTCCTCTCAGCAATCCTGTGGCTTCGGCAAGCGCTCCATCCATCGCAACGGCATTATGCGCAAGTACATTTATGGTGAACGACATATCGGGGCGCGAAAAATCTTGCCGCACGTTTGTTATAGGCAGAATGCAAAGTTTATCTCCGCCAAACATCATGCTGCTTCCTTTTGATTTCAAAACTCCGATGATGGTGTATTTTCCACTTCCTACTTCAATAATTTTGTCAATGGGATTTTCTTTGTGTTTGAAAAGTACGGGCGTTAGTTCGTTGCCGATAATTACAACGTGCGCACTGTTCTCTACATCCTGAACAGAAAAGTTTCTTCCTTTATCTAATTCATATCCCGAAGTGGCAAGATAACTTTCATCCGAACCAAGCACCTGCACATTGGGATTACTTTTATTGGATTCAAATTTTAAGGTGCCTATCTGCGTTGCAAAAGTGGAAACAGAAACCGCAGCACCATATTGAAACTCCTGTTTGAACTGCATTGCCTCGGCATATTTGATTGGAGGAAATTTTTTTGCTTTTCTTCCTCTTTTCCCGATGCGAATGGTCATTTCGCGGTTGCGCACAGTGAATGTGTTTGCGCCCATATCAGTAAAGTTGCTGTTGATGGAAGATTTTATGCTGTCGATGGCAGTGAGAATTCCAACCAGTGCCATGATGCCAATGGCAATAATCAGTATGGTGAGAATGGTGCGAAGCAACTGACTTGTTACCGAGCGAAGTGCGATAAGGATATTTTCAATCAGCATTTTCATTGCGCACGAATATACGAAGGAATTTTGTCGGTGATAATATGCGCAATCTGTGGCTAAAGTTTTTACATTTGTCCACAACAATAAAAACCCTCGACTATGGATCTTAGTAAATTTATTTCTATCAACGGCATGAGCGGACTTTATAAAGTTATTGCTCAAAGCAAAATCGGATTCATTGCGGAATCGCTTGTAGATAAAAAAAGAATTCCGGTTCATTCCAATGCCAAAGTGAGCGTGCTGGATAACATCAGCGTTTTTGTAAAGGATGGAGAAACAATTCCTTTGACTGATCTGCTGAAAAAGATTTATGAAAAGGAAGCGGGTAAACCTGCTCTTGATTCAAAATCATCGGATGAAGAGTTGAAAAAATATTTCGAAACCGTACTCCCTGAATACGACAAAGAAAAAGTTCATTCATCTGATATGCGTAAAGCAATCATGTGGTATAATCTTTTGCAAACCACCGATGTTTTCACTCAAAAAGAAGAAGAGAAAAAAGAGGGCGATGCACCGATCGTTGCCGATGACGCTGCAAAGAAACCCGAACATTCTTTTGAAAATAAAGGCAAGCATTTGAAAGCCGGTGCTAATGTTCAGAAGAAAACAATCGGAGTTAGAAAAACAGGAGTTGCATAAACAAATATCTTGTTTCGCATTTTTTCGTACTAATTCGTTTTTCGAATATTCATGGAATTTGATTTAAATAAATTAAAGAAGCGTCCTTCTTATCCGTTTGAAACCATAGCGGTAGGACTTTCGTTTTCTCCGCGAATGGAATCTGTTCTTGCTGAAGCAAAAAAGATTTCGGACGTATGTGGCTCCAAGTTAATTCTCATTCATGTAGGTGCAAAGACAATTGAAAAGGAAAAGGTTTTCAGCGATATTCTTTTTAGAAATAATATTGAAGAGAAAAAAGTAAAGGTTATTTGGGCAGAAGGAGATGAGGTGAATACAATGCTTCAACTCTGCAAGCAAAACATTGTTGACCTGCTTATTTTAGGAGCACTGCAAAAGGAAAATATTCTGAAATTTTATCTTGGTTCCATTGCACGTACCATCAGCAGAAAAGCAAAATGCTCTGTGCTTCTTCTCACCAATCCTTCAAAAGAAGCAAGACCAGCAAAAAAAATAATTGTGAATGCTGGTGTGGATCATCCCAAAACAATTCATTCTATCAATACCGCTTTGTATTTTGCAAAGAAAATGGGAGTGAAAGAAATTAGTTTGGTGCACGAAGTTCATTCTCCAACTCTTTCAATGGCAATGGCAGAAAGCAGCAGCGCGCCAGAAGTGACGAAAATGAAAAAGGAATTTACGGAAGAGGAAAGCAACAAACTTCATTCTCTGATTGCAAAATGCGAAACCGATGATCTTAAGATAAATGAAAAAGTAATTAAAGGAAAACCTGGTTTTGCCATTCGTCAGTATGCGGAAACTAAGAAAGCAGATCTTCTTGTCATTAATTCACCGGACACAAACCTTACTTTGCTCGACCGGATATTTACTCACGACATTGAATTTATTCTTGCCGATATGCCTTGTAACTTATTAATTGTTCATTCCAGAATATAATTAAGGATGTATGAAGTATGAATTAAGGAATGAAAGATGTGATTTCAAATCCTCAATCCTGAATTATTATCGTGCTTAAGTTTTTACATACCGATCTGTTTTCTCTTCTCATTACTCTTGGAGTGATGCTCATCTTTGCAAGATTGTTTGCTGAGATAGGTAAAAAATTTAAATTGCCTGTGGTGATGGGAGAAATTTTTGCGGGAGTTCTGCTTGGTCCAACTGTTCTTGGCGCAATTGATCCTGATATATTTTCATATCTTTTTCCGAAAGAAGGTTCAGCAAAAATTGCTCTTGATGGAATTACATCTATTTCTGTTATACTCCTTTTGTTCGTTGCAGGGCTTGAAGTGCAGCTTCAGTTGGTTCTGAAACAAGGCAAGACGGCCATCTATACAAGTTTTACGAGCATGATCATTCCTTTTGCTCTTGGATTTTGCGCTGTGTGGTTTGTTCCTCAATGGTTTAATTATGAAACGAACCATCGTTTGGTTTACGCCCTTTTCTTTGGAACGGCAATGGCGATCTCCGCGATTCCGGTAATTGCTAAAATACTTTTGGATCTGAATCTTTATAAAACAAAAGTAGGGCAGATCATTATGGCAGCGGCTATTTTCGATGACCTTACCGGATGGCTGATGTTTTCTCTCATCCTGAGCATGATTGGTAAGGAAGGAGAAATCACAAATGTGTGGTATACCGTAGGAATGATTCTTTGTTTCGGTCTGTTCATGCTTTTTATCGGAAAAAAAATAATTGACAGAGCGTTGCCCTGGATACAAACAAAACTTTCTTGGCCCGGTGGGGTGCTGTCAATTTGTTTAGGTATGTGTTTTCTTTCCGCAGCGTTTACAGAACGTATCGGTCTTCATGCGATACTTGGTGCATTCATTATGGGAATTGCATTTGGCGATTCGGTTCACCTGCATGAAAAAGCGCGCGAGATCATTCATCAGTTCGTTACAAATATTTTTGCCCCATTATTTTTTCTTACGCTGGGATTGAAAGTGAACTTCATCCAGAATTTTGATGTAACGCTTGTTGCAGTGGTGCTTTTTCTGGCAGTCTTCTGCAAACTTCTGGGCGCATCGCTTGGAGCATATCTGGGCGGATTATCAAAACGCGAATCACTGGCGGTAGGTTTTGGAATGAACGCTCGTGGAGCAATGGAAATCATTCTTGGTACACTTGCGCTCAATGCAGGATTGATCGATGAAAAGATGTTTGTGGCGCTTGTTGTGATGGCGATCGTCACTTCCATGATGAGCGGACCGCTCATGAAAAAAATGCTTAATTAAAAACTACTCAATGTCACTGTATTCCTTCCACACAGCTGGAAAATAAAAGATAAGCCAATACGTAATTATTATCAGTCCCATAATAAAAGGAACGTAGCATGCTTTTTTAATTCCCAGTTCAAAAAACTCATCACACATCCAAATGGAGTTCGCTGCTATCCATAGCGTAACAGAAACATTTGGCAAAAACTCTTCAGTTTTTTTTCTTGTCTTATACGCTATAACAATTGCGAGTGTGAGAGTAGGAACGATCATGCATACTCCCAGCGTTCTAAAGGTAAGCGCCCAGCAGGTGTCCTTCACCAACCAGCAAGGAATGTGAAGGTGTTCGTATATGCGGAAGTGCTTTTTAAACATGAGGGTCAAAGCATTTTTCGATTAATATTAGAGCAGTTTCTTTGTTGAAGTCAACTTATCAATCCTGAAATCTTGCAGATGTTTTTTATGCTTTTTCAATTGTTAAAAGTATAAAATAAAACCGAGTGTTAAGATGCGCCTCAATAAAGGCACTTACTCAACTGTGAGCGCAAATGCCGATGATTTTCATTGGAGCGATTCAATTTCGGAACTTATTCCGTCATAATTATATGTCACATCGAGTAGTTTCGCTTTGGAAACGTATCGAGATGGGAATACTGAATTAGTTCTCGATACGAAACGAGGCGTTTCTACTCGAACTGACAACGAAACCGCAATTTTGAGCAGATTCACCATTCGCGAATAACCAATTAGTCATCACGATTGATTAGTTGGTTATCACGAATGATTAGGTAGTAATCACGAATGATTAGCTAATCCTAACGATTAACCAATCAGTAATCGAGATTGATTGATTAGTAATTGCGAATAATGAACCAATCCAAACGATTAACTAATTGGTAATAACGATTGATTAGGCAGTTATCACGAATCGGCAACTAATCATAACGGTTGATTAGTTGATTAAAACGAATAATCAATTGGTTAATCGTGATTACTGATAATGGAATGCCTATTAGCAATAATACAAGTGAAAGAAGTATATTTGTTACTATGCAGATGAATTGAGTGTGTCATTATTGTTTTACCTGAATTGTTTTACATTTGCATATTGAATCAATCCTGAATGAATAGAATTAAAAACATTTTCATCGGCATAATTCTTATTTCCTTTTTACCCCAATGTAAAAAATATACAATTCCTTCTCCTCCCGGTTATGCAATTGGTGTAATTATCTTTTATGGACCAGCTACTACTTTTCCACGGGTGACAAGTGCAGAAATAAAGTATTCGTTTTTGGTTAATGGAAAAGAATATCTGAATGAATATTATAATAGAAAAGGTGGAAAGGAATGGAAAATTCCACGACATGGCAATTACAATGCAGGCGATCAGTATATGATTCAGTATAATGTATCTGATCCTGCAGGTAGCGGTGTAGATAGTCGAATGTTATTTGATTATCCGGTAGCCGATAGCAGCGTATACAAGCAGGATGTAATTGATTTTAAAACCAACCCACCTCAGTAGAAGCTCAACTGGCGCGTATTTGTGATGCGTGCAAATGGTGCAGTATTTCTAAAACATCTGTGCGAATATCTTCGCAACAAAAAATGCAGCAGCAGCAGCAGCTAATCCAATCAAAGTAACCTTTATTGCACCTTGTATGGGCGGCTGCCCTGTAACTTTGCTTTTAAAATATCCAAACACAAAAAGGCAAAGCGTGGTTAACAGTGCCGATACAATTAATCCCTGGTGTGGAGTAGGGGTGAAGAAATAAGCGGTGAGCGGTATTAATCCTCCCACAATATACGATATGCCAATGGTCATTGCGCTGTTTCGCGCACGGTTAGGGTCGGGTGCTTCCAAACCCAATTCAAACTTCATCATAAAATTCACCCAGTGGTTTTTATCTTTCGCCAATTCATCGGCAATAATATTCTGCGAATGTTCGCTTAGTCCGTAGTTGGCAAATACTTCTTTTACTTCGGCTTTTTCTTTTTCAGGAATGCGTTCCACTTCATCATACTCACGCTTTAGTTCGGATTCGTAATGTTCCAATTCCGTTCTTCCTGCCAGATAACCGCCCAATCCCATGGCAATGCTTCCGGCAACAATCTCGGCAATTCCGGCAGTGATAACGATGGTGTTGTTTTGAACCGCACCGCTTAATCCGGCAGCCAGCGCAAACGGAACGGTTAATCCATCGGACATTCCAATTACAATATCCGTAATGAAATCAGAACTTTCTAAATGTTTTTCTTCGTGGTGATGTTGATGCATGATATTTTCAATGAGGGGTTTCTGGCTGTAAAAGTATTTCTTTTGTATCTTTGGCGAAATAATTCTTTCTTTTTCTATCACCAGAAATAATTCCATTATTTATTTTCTCTTTGTAAGAATGAAACAAATGATAAATAAGAAATGGATTTTTGCTTTCTTACTTTTCACTTTTCACTTTTCACTTTTCACTTCTGTTTACGCTCAACGAAGACTTGAAAAAGAAAAGAACGAAGTATTGGTGGAAGGACTTGCACTTTATACCATCATTCTTGCCAATTGGACTTCCAACGATTTATATTATGAAAATGAATTTCCTACAAACGGTGTGAGCGGATATCTTTCCTACAAGGATAAAGATACTGTGAAAACAATTTTCTGGAGAGAAATGGACACTGCATCGGCTGAATACAAGGCAAAAACTTTCAGGCAGGTTGCCGATACAGGCATTCTCGCAACACCGCATTCAAACTCTATTTCTGATTTGCGTGTGATTGTAAAAACTTTTAATTACGCAAAAATGAATGTGTCGAAAAAGAATGCAAAACTTAATGAAGATGAACGCGAACCAACCAATTATGAAAAAGTGTTGATGGATTTCAGAAAATCAGCTTATGAAGAAATAAAAAAGGACACCGCTTTCTATAAGGAATATCAAGGTACTTCACTCAAAGCAGTGCCAATGGATGCCGGAAAAAAAGTGAAGGTGTATATTTATTCATCCAGCACCTCGGATAACTTTGTTCCGCTTGGAGGAGATTATTTAATTTTATATGAAAAAAAGGAAAATAATTTGCTTGAAAGACAAATGCTTCATGATAGAATTATTATGATCTCTGCGCATTACAATGGAAAAGCTTCAGATCCCACCAAAGCAACGTATCATAATCATAAAGGCGATTCACCGGAATTAATTACGCCCACCGATATTGCTACACTTTTACTTTACAAGTCAACAATCAATTGGGATGAACACCGTGTTGTTTCAGAAAAATATACAAGCATATTTACTTTGATTGACAGAAAATTGCAAATAATTCCAACAAAAGAGTACAATCATTTGATTGATAAAAAAGCTGCTCAGGACAAAGAAGAACAGAATTCAAATTTTCATTGAATTTCCTCATAAACATCTTTTTTGTCAATTTTACTTAATACTTATAACTTGTTAATAAAACCTTGTAACCTTTTGCGTTTTATTTCTGTTAAACATGCTTGAAAAAACATAATAAATAGTTAATCCTTAAAAAGATATTTCTTATTATATTCGTGCCCGATTCGAAAAATTACAATTCTCTTGCAAAACTAAACAGAA
>PLUL01000031.1 GCA_003164895.1 Bacteroidota bacterium
ACATTTGATGTATCAAAACCTGATACGAAAACAACCATATGCTTTGTATCGGTTGTTGTACTTATCATAATTATCTTATGTTTAATTTTAGGTAACTTCGCAATCCATTTTAACAAATGAATTTATCTTACGATATAATAGTTGTCGGTGCCGGTCACGCGGGTTGTGAAGCCGCTGCTGCTGCTGCAAACATGGGCTCAAAGGTTTTGCTCATCACGATGGACATGACCAAGATCGCGCAGATGAGCTGCAATCCTGCTATGGGAGGAATTGCAAAAGGACAAATTGTGCGGGAGATAGATGCGCTTGGAGGATATTCTGGAATTGTTTCCGACAGAACTACCATTCAATTCAGAATGCTGAACAGAAGCAAAGGTCCTGCGATGTGGAGTCCGCGTTCTCAGAACGATCGCACAATGTTTACAAACGAATGGAGAAAAATGCTGGAGCAAACTCCGAATGTAGATTTCTGGCAAGACATGGTGAAAGAAATGGTCATTGAGAACGGAAAAGTTGTCGGCGTGATCACCGGCATGGGAATGCAGTTCAACACCAAAGCCATCATACTTACCAACGGAACTTTTTTGAACGGCATCATTCATATAGGAGAAAAACAATTTGGCGGAGGAAGGGTGGGCGAACAATCCTCCAAAGGAATAACAGAACAATTGGTTTCTCTCGGCTTTGAAAGCGGAAGAATGAAAACCGGAACGCCTCCGCGCGTTGACGGACGCACATTGGATTATTCGAAAATGGAACTTCAGCCCGGAGATGAGAACCCTGAAAAGTTTTCTTACCTCGATGGAACCTCTCCTTTCTCGCGCGGAAGAAAAAAAGAGAACGAAGGCAAAGAACAGATTCCTTGTTATCTCACGCACACAAATTTAGAAGTTCATGATATTTTAAAAACGGGTTTCAGTAAATCTCCGATGTATGCGGGAAGAATTCAGGGATTAGGTCCTCGTTACTGCCCGAGCATTGAAGATAAGATAACGCGCTTTGCGGATAAAGAGCGGCATTTAATTTTTGTTGAGCCGGAAGGTTGGGACACGTGTGAAATTTACGTGAACGGATTTTCAACGTCTCTGCCTGAAGATGTGCAGATGAAAGCGCTCCGTAAAATGCCCGGCTTTGAAAATGTAAAAATGTTCCGCCCAGGTTATGCCATTGAATACGATTACTTCCCTCCTACTCAATTAAATCTTACGCTCGAAACAAACCGCATTCAGAATTTATATTTTGCAGGACAAATAAACGGAACTACCGGTTACGAAGAAGCGGCTTGCCAGGGATTGATGGCGGGAATTAACGCGCACTTGAAAATAAATAATAGAGACCCCTTTATTCTCACTCGCTCCGAAGCTTATATCGGAGTTCTCATAGATGATTTAGTTACCAAAGGAACGAATGAACCTTATCGTATGTTCACTTCGCGTGCCGAATACAGAATTTTGTTGAGACAAGATAATGCCGATGTGCGCCTCACACCGAAAGCGCACGAGATTGGTTTGGCAAGCAAAGAACGCCAGGAAAGAGTGAAACAAAAAAATTCAGAAGCAGGAAAGATCATGAAGTTTTTCAAAGACGAAAGTATTTCTCCCGATGAAATAAATCCATTTCTTGAAAGTATCGGCTCCGCTCCTATTTCTCAAAAGGTAAGAATGTTCGGAGTGCTTTCCCGCCCTGGAGTTTCGCTGAATGATTTTGTTCGGAACAGTTCTGCCGTAAAAAATCTTGCCGGAAATTTTTTACATGAAAGTTTGGAGCAGGCAGAAATATTAATGAAGTACGAAGGATACATCAGCAAGGAATATGAGATGGCGGAAAAAATTCAGCGTCTCGAAGAAATAAAACTCCACGAAGATTTTGATTATCACCGACTAACTTCGCTTTCTTCCGAAGCAAGAGAAAAACTTTCCAAGGTTCGCCCTAACACCATCGGGCAGGCATCCAGAATTTCAGGCGTAAATCCATCAGACATTTCCATTCTGCTGGTTTATTTGGGAAGATAAAATTGAAAGATGCTATTGCGGAAAGTATTCGAACATGTCGGTTCTATATTGTCCATCATACCCTGCAACTACATACCCGTTTCCGTTTACAGAAAACCCGGATGCTCCATTGCGAGCGCTTCCGGTGAAACCCACTTTTTTTGTCCAGAGATTTGTCGTTGCGCTATATTGATATACAGAGCTCAAGTAATTATTTCCTGATCGACCCGTACACAAGTATTCGTTTCCTGCCAAAGAAAAAGATGCAGTATAAGCAATTGGAATTGGACAACTGGATTTTTGTGTCCAGCTGTCTGCTGTTGGATCATATTCATACAGGTCGCTCAAATATTGTCCATTGTATCCAAGCCCGACAAACCCCATTCCGTTAAGTGAAAATCCGGATGCCGATTGTCGATTGCTTGCTGGAAAATTTGCTTTTTGTATCCAAGTATTAGTTGCAGGAGTGAACTCCCATAAATCATTTAAATATACATAACCAGACCATCCTAACCCAACATACGCGTTATTACCTATGACAAAAACTGAAGCATCGTTTCTTACCGAATCCGGCAAAGATGCTTTCTGAATCCAATTGTTTAACGTTGGATCGTATTCCCATAAATCATTTCTTTGATAACGCCCCATTCCATCAAATCCTGTTCCAATATATCCTTTGGTTCCTACAGAAAAACCGACGGCACGTTCGCGTGGAGTTCCGCCAAAGTCAGATTTTTGAGACCAGCTATTTAATGCAGGATCATATTCCCAAAAATCTTTCATATAAGAACCATTCTCTCCGGTTCCGAAATATCCTTTGCTGCCTATGGAAAATGCAACAGCATAATCGCGACCATTCCCTGGAAATGTTGCTTTGATGGGCCAATTAGGAGTGATGCCGGGTTCTTTTGTGCAGGAAGAAATTGCGACAACAACTATCAGCAAAAAAACTTGAAAGATATTTTTCGTATGCTTATACATTTATTAAGATTTTTTCCGAGATGGTTTTCTTTTACCGCCACCTCCAGTCAGAATAATTCCGGCAGTGCAATAAGCGCCGCTCCATTTCACCATCGTTGTGTTGCCATCAGTTCCGTTAACAAAAAAAGAATTTGTTAAAGTTATTCCTGTTCCGTCTCTGGATTCGTCGTGCTGCTCCTGAAGAGTTACAAATCGGTAACCTCCGCGAAATGAAATACCGAAAGATTTGGTAAGCATATAATTTGCCCCGGCAGAAAGCTGCCAGCCACCGCCAAAACCAATTCCGCCCGATTCCTTTTCCTTGTATGTGCTGCCATAAGCCGTAATGCTGCCCTTCATGGAATTGACATAGATCACGCTGGGTTCAAACACCAGAATTATTTTTTTCCCAACGGCATGACAATAAATGAATGACCAGTTTATAAGCATCAGGTTAAGAGAAACTGCATTTGTTACTCCCGAATATTCATTGGATGCAGCAATGGCATTGTTGCTTGTTTTTATAAGTTGAATTCCAAACCCCCAAAAGTTTTTTTCTTTTTTATCTACGCCTTCAAAATTTAATTCAGCGCTCCAGATGAAGGGATTTCCTTTTCCTTTCGCTTTCATGGAAGGATCATTGTTAATTGTCTGCCAAAAATTATCCAGCGTTCCACGGGCGTATGAACTTCCGCCCGCTTCCACATCCAGACTGAATTGCCGAGGGCGCGTGTTGGAAAGATAGTTTTTCATTGTCATGGCTTGAATTTCCTTTTGCTTTTTTTCCATACGCGCATCAAAGTCAGATTGCTTTTTTTTGTTCAGGGCATCAATTTGTGTTTGTGAAAAAATAGGTTTGTGATCACCATTCACCGTGTTAATAGAGCCGGCGTTTTTCGGAACTTTTAATCCTTTTGCTGAAAGTTTTTGCAAGAGTTCAATGTTCGATGCCACCACATAATACATTCCGTTGATGCCGCCCACCAATCCGGTATTTGTTTCGGTGAAAGCTGCAGTGGCAATGCCGATTATTTTTTCATCCGCATTAAAAACCGGACCTCCGCTGTTACCACGATTGATGGATGCTTCGGTTTTTATGTAGCCGAAATCTTTGTTGTAAACAAAATCAAATCCGCTGTGTTTTCCAAACGTGAGCGTGCTGGTGTTTTTCAGCATCACATTAAAATCCCCTTTGTATTGTTCCGGAAATCCGTACACGCAAAGATCTTCTCCCTGAAAAGTGGAATCGGAATTTGCAATGGGAAGCGCCAGGAAAGGATATTTAACGGGATTCCCATTCAGATCGGCAACAATTTTCAGCATGGCTCCGTCAAAAGAACCCATGCTCACCGATAAAACTTTTGCATAATAGAGTTTGTAATCGTTTTCTCCTTTTCCATAATAAACCTGAATAATTGGCGCGGCATAACTCACAAAATTTATTTTCACAATGTCTGAATCGCGAAGAAAATCTTCAGAATATTCCGCACGATAAGAATTAGTGGTGTTGGTTTGTTCGTCGTATTTATCGTAATGCGCATAGCCATAAACGCACATGTCAATCACGTGGCGGTTGGTAAAAATAATTCCGTCTTCGCTTACAATAAATCCAGAACCTCTTCCGATGTAAGCAAGATTGCTGTCTTTTTTCGCCGCCGCCGAATCGTACAATAAAATTTTTACAACTCCTTTGTAATAATTTTCAGCAATGAATTTTGCGTCCAACATTCTTGTTTGTGAAAAAACTTCTCCTCCAAATCCTTTCCAGAAGGCAGTCGAAAAAAAAGCAATCAGCAAAACACAAGTTGAAAGTAAATTTTTTTTAATGAAATGAAAAGTCATGCAAGATAAATATGAATAAGCCCAAAAGTAAGAAAGATTTTAGTAGAAATAATAAATGAAAAATCTACCATCTCACCGGTTGCTTAGAATTGAAATTCTAAAACGTGAAAGCAATACCGGCTGATAAAGGATAAAGCGCAATTTCCGGACCTTTGTTTTTGTCGAACAGAGGCGACAGAGAATAATTTGCAAACAAAGTAAATCCGCCATATCCTGCACGAACAACCAAACCATATTTGAAAGTGTTTAGGTTGTAATCACCTTTGAGCTTGGCTTTGTAGGTGGTTCCGTCTTCTTCATATTTACGTTTCGTCCACGAATCTATCTTGTAACCAAATTCCATTCCTGCTGCAAGATGAAACGACTTATTTGCATTGTAAGAATTTGTATTCAACTCAATTAAAAGAGGGATTTTTATATACGTTGCCTTGAGTTGATTTTTTATGTATTTCAAATTAGAGGAGGCGGTGTCCATTTTTATTGTTGTGGAATTAGTGTGAGAAGAATCGGGACTCAAAATGATATTATTTCTAAAACTATAACTGTCCCATTCTGCGCCTAAACCGGTAACGAGAGTTACATAATTTTTATACAGACGAATATTTTTCTCAAAAAGATTGAGAGAGAAATACCAGGAACGATTGTATTTTAAATTCAAAAAATAATTTGTGTTGTATGCGTCAGGCGATGGAACTTTAAATTGATTTTGGAAAGTATTCAGGGCGCAAATTCCAACATCAAAACCACCCCAGTGAGTGAAATTTCCACCTTTCTTTCTTTCTTTTTTGATGCTGTCTTTTTTTGAAAGAAGTTTGTCTTCAAAAATCCAAACCCTTGTTTTGTATCCCCATTTTATTTTTGTAGTGTCTTTTTTTTGTTCTTGTGCAAACAGTTTTATGGTTGCCAGCGAAATGATTGCGAGTAGAATTACTTTTTTCATAACTGTGTATTTGATTTTATTCTAATAAATTTTATTTAGCTGCGTTTTTGCTGAATTCAAAATTTCCGGCAGCAAAAACATATTCAACTTTATTTCCGGTGTCGTCACACTTTTTGTCTACATCAATAATTTTTGTTCCGGTAATTTTTTGAATTCCATTTTTTGCCGCCATTGCCAGATCCCACCAACCCAGTTTTTCCGAATCAGCGCAGGGATTCGTATTTTTTACCCCGAGCAACGACCGCACTTTTTTGGTAACAAAGGCAGACAGCGTTTGATAATTATCCGATTTGTTTTTTGAATTTTTTACCGATGCAACGGACGGGCTTTCATTCACAATATTTATTTTATTTTCAGGTTGATTTGATTGTGCAGAAATTTTTTCTTCCTGCATCATTGGCAATTGCGGTTCTTCAATTTGTGCGATTAGTTTTTCTTCCGTAACATCATCCGACAATATGGGCTGAAGTTTGGTTTCTTCTTTTTTGATTTCAAATTTATTTGAAGCAACATTTTCCTTTATATGAATGCGTTTTGTGTTTGATGTTTGATGTTTGATGTTGCCGGTTTCATTTATTCGCGGAACAGGTTTTTGTTCGTTCTCTTTTATCGGATTTTCAACGTTTTCTTTGTTTGCTTCAACTGCTTTTTTATTTATTAAATTTGTTTTGTTGGCAAAAAGCTGTTTGTTCGTTGTATCATTGTTTCTGAAGAAGAAAAACAATCCTACAAGCAACAAAACTGAAGCGGCAGCAACATAATAAACCGTTCGCTGAGAATAAAGCGAAACAAAAATTGGTTTCCTTTCTTTTTTCTTCAGCAAATGTTTCTCCTGAAAAGAAATTGTTTCCGAAACAAGAATTGTTTTTTGGAATAATTCAAACTCTTGTTTGTGGACAGGGTTTTTTTGTAGAAACAGTTTCAATGTTTTTTGCTCAGCAATATTCAAGTCTTTTTCAATTGCCCGAATAAAGTATTCTTCTTTGTTCTGTTTTGTGATTATTTCTTTCTTTAGCAAATCCTTATTCTCAAACTGAATTTTTTCATTGAAAAGTTTACACTTCTGAAAAAGCTCAAAATCATTTTTAAGTTCAGGGTTTTGAAAAAGAAAGAGATTTAATTTTTCTTTTTGTCCTGCCGAAAGCAAGCCTTCAGCACTAGCGACAAAAAACTGCTCGCAATTTGTTTTTGTTATTGCAGAAGAAAGTATTTTTTCTATTTCTTCACTGCTGAATTTTTTCTTTAAAGAATTTTTACTTGGAAATTTTATCCTTTCGTGTTCAAGATAAATTGCTTTGTAGCTTTCAAACAGTGGTTTTAAATCGGAATTGTCCTCGAGAAAAAACAACACTTCAGCCACTTCCACAGGAGAAAGATTTTTCTCGTAGTAATCTAAAAATGCCGC
>PLUL01000019.1 GCA_003164895.1 Bacteroidota bacterium
GATAAGTCCTGAAAATGGCAACTTATTTTTCACCAGTAATTTTCAAAATACACCACCACCGCTATATTCATTTTTATTTATTCCTCAAGCATGGTCACTTGGAATTGAGCTTTGTTTTTATCTTTTAGCACCCTTCATTTTAAAAAAAGGATTCAAAATTGTTTTTCTTCTGATTTGTTTATCATTTTTATTAAGGCTTTTTATTTATAATGTTTTAGGGTTGTGCAATGACCCATGGACATTTAGATTTTTCCCAACCGAAATTATGTTCTTTTTATTTGGATATGCATCATATAAAATATATTTAAAAATAAAAGTGTATAAATTTAATAAGCTTGTGTATTTATCAGTTTTATTTTTTATTCTTGCTTTTGTATTTTTTTACCTTCATTTACCATCATATGCTGTAAAATATTTACCATTTTCTTTAAAGGACATATTTTATTTTCTAACTATAATTTTGGGTATTCCTTTTATCTTTTGTTTTCTAAAAAAGAATAAATATGATGATAAAATTGGAGAATTATCATATCCTATATATATAAGTCATTTACTTGTTATTATTATATGTTTTGAGTTTTCTGGCACATTAATAAAGTCTGGTTGGTTTATTGTCTCAATAACAATTATCATAGCATATTTGTTAAATAAATTGATTGCTAAACCAATTGATAGCTATAGACAAAAAAGGATAAAAAACAATGCCAGCCTCTAACTGTGTATTGGCGTCAGGCGGGTAGATGGCATCTGAGCTATTGAGCTATGATCGCAACCTCTCCAAGGCGGCAGGACTTTTCTAAATTAACGGGAGCCAGCAGCTATTACTCTTTGAACTCCTCATCTCCCTCATCAAATATCTTTTTCATGGGAGTGAAAAGTTTTTCAAAGAAATTGCCTCTTGATTTTTTAGAGTGAGTGGTAACGGTTGCCGTCTGCGGATTTCTTGTCTTTTCAACTTCCAGTTCCTCGTATCCTTGTAATACCAGACCAACTCCAGTAGAGAAAAGTGGGCTTGTTACATCTTCAGTGCTTTTACCAAGGTGTTCGTTCGGATAACCGATGCGTGTATCTAACCCAATAGTGTATTCGACTAATTGCTTTATGTGTTTTAACTGAGCACCACCGCCCGTAACAACAATTCCTGCTATGAGTTTTTTCTCATAACCGGAATTTTTTATTTCAAACGCAACTAGTTCCAGA
Source organism: Bacteroidota bacterium (assembly GCA_003164895.1). Taxonomy (GTDB): domain Bacteria; phylum Bacteroidota; class Bacteroidia; order Palsa-948; family Palsa-948; genus Palsa-948. The sequence continues at coordinate 1,201 of PLUL01000019.1, forward strand.
ATTTCTTTCATCCTTGCTTCGATGATGGATGCAAGATTCTTTGTAGAAATTTCTTTTGGTGTTCTTCCTTTCAATCCGGGGATGACAATAATTTCATTATCCTGATTTTCTTTTGCCAATGCAGAACCGAATTTTATTTTCATCTCTTCCGCATGTTTCTGCAGAATAGAACATCCTTCCTTTATATCTTCTGTAATTACATTTCCACCAAAAGGAATTACTGCAGTGTGACGAATAATTTTATCGTAGAAGATTGCAATATCAGTTGTTCCTCCACCGATATCCACCAGCGCAACTCCTGCTTCTTTTTCTTCTTCGCTCAAAACTGCTGCTGAAGATGCGATGGGTTCAAGAACTAAATCGACAACTTGCAGTCCTGCTTTCTCCACGCACTTCTTTATGTTTTTTGCCGCAGCCATTTGTCCGGTGATGATATGAAAGTTCGCTTCCAAACGAACGCCTTCATGACCGATAGGATTTTTAATTCCTGTTTCGCTGTCAATGGTATATTCCTGCGGAAGCACGTGAATAATTTCTTCACCGGGAAGCATCACGAGTTTATACATGCTGTCAATAAGAGAATCAACATCTTTTTGCGAAATAGGTTCATCAATGCTTTCGCGAATGCGCGAACCGCTGTGCTTCAAACTTTTTATGTGCTGCCCTGCAATTCCAACATGCACGGATTTAATTTCCACGTTCGATTTTTTTTCTGCTTCATCAACCGCAGCGCGAATGGATTGAACAGTTTGTTCTATGTTTGAAACCACTCCGCGCCTCACACCGAATGAAGGAGCTTTTCCCACTCCGAGAATCTCGATCTTACCATGTTCATTTCTTTGCCCTACCAATACGGCAATTTTTGTTGTGCCTATATCCAAACCGACAATAATGTCGAGATGTCCATTGGACGGAATTGATTTTTCAGGAGTTGACATATTAATGGTGTGAGGTATTATTGATTTTCTTTTTTTCTACTGTTTTAAAATTTGCTTTCGAGCACACCACCTGATTATTGAATTTCAGATTCAATGTATCGTAGTTTGCCCATCCTGTATAGTTCAATCCTTCTTTGTAAAATGTTTTCAGTTTCCAAAATTTTTCTTTCATCTCATCCGCGCTTCCGAAAATAATTTTGTGGTTTCCCACTTTCGGAACCAATTCGATCTCAGAATTCTTATTCAGATAAATCTGTTCAATATGTGCCGACCAGAATTCATCAGCCAAGATAAACGAAGCCATCGCATATAAATCATAGAGCTTGGTGCGAGTTTTCAGCGTATCGTTGTTAATTGTTTCAGAATAGGAAAGAGAATTGCGCACATCGTAACGGTCATTAATATTTCCGGTTGCAACGATCGTTCTCGGAGTAAAATCAGCAGACCAAGGCATTAGTTTTCCCTTGTTATCCAGATAAAAACTTTCTCCGTTCGAATTAATAACTCTGAGAATCGGCTGCCGTTGTTCCACTTCAATATCCACCACACCGTCAATGCTCATATAAACATCAGCCCGCGAAACCCAAGGATTAGAATACATGAGTCGTTCCAGATGATTGATGTCTATATTTTTTATAGGAGTATTATCAACCTGCCCGAATTGTTTTGCAATCAGCTGGCGGATTTGATCTTCGTCAACAAAATAATTCTCGTGCATGGGGTCGCGCAGAACAGTTATGTTTACTTTTCTGCATAACATATCGTTCTCTTGCTTCTGAACAAATGCAAAAAGTGTTGTGACTCCGGCAACAAGCAGAACCCAAAAAGAGATGCGCAATATTTTCTTAAACAACTCCATCTTTAATTGCTTTTAATTCTCGTCATCAATTCATTTTTGATCGGCTCCACCAATGCATCAATATCACCTGCTCCAAGCGTAACAAGAACTTCCAATTCTCTATTTTTAATTTCATTCACCAATTCTTTTTTAGAAACCAGTTTTTTATTTTTTGTTCCCACCAGATTCAGTAGCATTTCCGAATTCACTCCGGCAATTGGTTTTTCTCTCGCAGGGTAAATATCAAGCAGAATCACTTCGTCAAGCAATTCCAAACTTCGGGCAAATTCATTGGCAAAATCTCTTGTCCTTGTAAAAAGATGCGGCTGAAATATTCCGGTTATTCTTTTTGAAGGATACATTTCTTTCACTGCCGATATACAAGCGCGCAATTCTTCGGGATGATGCGCGTAGTCATCAATAAAAACCAACTTATCTGTTTTAATATGATATTCAAATCTGCGCTTTACTCCTTTAAAAGTGCTAAGCGCATTTTTAATATTGCCCGAGAAAACATTCATCTGCTGAGCTACCGCAACAGCCGCAACAGCATTTTCCACATTGTGCTTTCCCGGAACTCCAAGAAGCATTCCGCGTATTGCCTGCTCAGGAGTTACTACATCAAAAATATATTGTCCTTTCTTTATCGCAATTTTCCTCGCATAAAAATCCGATGACTGATGTAAAGAATAAGTAAACAATTTTTTTCCCGTCTTTTCAATGACCAAAACTTTATCCACTCCTTTTTTTATTATAAGCACTCCTCCATCCTTCACCTGATTGGCAAATTGTTTGTACGAATCTTCCATTTGCTTTTGATCGCCATAAATATCCAGATGATCGGCATCCACAGAAGTTATCACGGCAATATCAGGATGAAGAGTAAGGAACGAGCGGTCGTATTCATCTGCTTCCACCACCACAATAGGTTTTATTTTCGATTTCTTTTTCTTCAACTTCTCGCTGAGCAAAAGATTGGTTCCATAATTCTGAGTGATACCGCCAAGAAAAGCGGTGCAATCCACTTCTGACGATCTTAAAATATGCGCAACCAATGAAGACGTAGTTGTTTTGCCATGAGTTCCGGCAACGGCAATCGTGAAACTCTGTTCAGTTATCATTCCCAGAACTTCTGAACGTTTTTTTATCACATAATCGTTCTTCTGAAAAAACTTAAACTCCACACTATCTTTTGGAATTGCAGGAGTAAGCACCACAAGAGTTTCATCCTTATGATTTCTGGCTTCTATTGAAATGGATTCAATGCTATCGTCAAAATGCACGGGAATGCCTTCAGCAACCAACTCATCCGTAAGAGATGTTTTTGTTTTATCATAACCGCTCACACTTTTTCCCATGGCATTGAAATAACGAGCTAGTGCGCTCATGCCAATGCCGCCTATTCCTAAAAAGTAAACGTATTTTATATTATCAAAATTCATTTTCTACTTTGAAACTAATTTGACTACTTCTTTTGCAATCACTTCCGCTGAATTAGGAAAAGCCAGCAGAGAAATGTTTGCATTTAATTTATTTTGCAATTGAAAATCATTCATCAGAGAAATAATTTCTTTGCCGAGTTTTTCTTTTGCTTCACTATCCTTCACAAAAAGAGCCGCATCATTTTTTACCAGTGACATAGCATTTTTCGTTTGATGATCTTCCGCCACATTGGGAGAAGGAACAAGAATGCAAGGTTTTTTTACGATTGCCAACTCTGAAAGAGAAATTGCGCCAGCGCGTGACACAACAATATCTGCTGCTGCATAAGCCATGTCCATCTTTGAAATAAATGCTCCAACCCAGCCATTTTCTTTTGTAAATACTTTTTCCGCAGTGGATATATATCCTTTTCCTGTCTGCCAGATGATCTGAATATTATTTTGAGCAAGCAACTTAAGCGATAACATGATGCTTTCATTGATTGTTCTTGCGCCCAAACTTCCTCCAATGATCAGCAGTGTCTTCTTCTGAGGATCCAGTCCAAAAAACTTCATCGCTTCATTTCTTTTTCCTTCGAGCGATAAAATATCCTGCCTTACAGGATTGCCTGTAACAATTATTTTTTCTTTTGGAAAGTATTTTTCCATTCCTTCGTAAGCGACACAAATCTTACTCACTCGTTTTGCCAAGAGTTTATTTGTAATGCCGGGAAAAGAATTCTGCTCTTGTATCAGTGCAGGAATTTTCATTCCTGTTGCCGCACGCAGCAAAGGTCCGCTTGCAAATCCACCCGTGCCAACCACAACGTTCGGCTTAAAACTCCTGATTATTTTTTTCGACCTCATTATACTTGATATTACTTTAAAAGGAAAAGACAAATTATCCAAGGTCAATCTCCTTTGTAATCCGCTTATCCAAAGTCCTTCAATTTTATATCCCGCAGCAGGAACTTTTTCCATTTCCATTCTTCCTTCTGCACCAACAAAAAGTATTTCCACACTCTTGTCAATTTCCTTTAGCGCATTTGCAATAGCAATAGCCGGAAAAATATGTCCTCCTGTTCCACCACCGCTGATAATTACTCTCACACTAATTTATTTTTAAACTGTCGCGGCAATTGCCTCTTCATCACGAGAAACAATTTGCTTTGGCACTTTTTCTTTTTCAAGTTCCCTGCTTGTACTTAATATCATTCCGATTGCAATGCTCGTGAACCAAATTGATGTTCCGCCCATACTGACGAGTGGTAAAGGCTGTCCGGTAACCGGAACTAAATTCACGGCAACAGCCATGTTTATCATCGCCTGAAATACCAGACTGAACGAACATCCAATCGCAAGAAGGCTGGGAAAAATTTTCTGACATTTCGTAGCTATACGAATTGCTCTATATAATAATATAAGGTAAAGAAAGATTACGATGAGTGCCACGATCATTCCGTATTCTTCTATAATGATTGCATAAATAAAATCGGAGTAAGGATGCGGCAGAAAATTCCGCTGCGTGCTTTTACCAGGTCCTTTTCCGAACATACCGCCGGTTGCAATGGCGATCTTCGCTTGCTCCACCTGATAATTTCCTTCACTTTTTCCTGCAGAAAAATTTTCAATCCTCGCTTTCCAGGTTGCAACACGATTATTGACATGAGGGAAAAGAAAAATAAATAAAATAAATAATCCAAAGAAGACCACACCCATTCCCATTAATGAGAGTATATATTTGATCTTGATCCTGCCGATGAACATAAGTATCATGCTGGTCAAAAAGAGAATTGCCGCAGTAGAAAAATTTGCCGGCAGAATTAAACCACAAATAACAAGTACAGGAACAACAATCGGCAAAAATGCCGAACGAAAATCTTTTATCACATCCTGTTTTACTGCAAGCGTGCGCGCCACATACATTATCAAAGCGATCTTTGCAAAATCGGAAGTCTGAAAAGTAAGATTGACTACAGGAATTTCCAGCCAGCGATTTGCATGGTTGATACTTGAACCTGTGAGAAGCGTTAACAGTAAAAGCGGCACTGCTGCAATTACAGCAATGATCGCAAACCTGGAATAAAATCCGCTTCTAACCTTGTGTGCAAGAAACATTAAAAACAAACCAAACAAAATAATCATTGCATGTTTCATCAGGTAATATTCGGTATCGCCTGCTTTGTATTTATAGGCCAGCGTTACGATAGAACTATAAACAGAAAGAAGAGACAATATGGACAGCAGCACTACAACCGCCCATATTGTTTTATCTCCGTTTATGTTTTTTAGAAAATTTTTCATTGCTGAACTTTTAATTTTTCCTCTTACAATGATTTAACTGCCTGCTTGAATTTTCTTCCTCTCTCTTCATAATTATCAAACAAGTCAAAACTTGCGCAGCAAGGTGAAAGAAGAATAGTATCTCCTTTGCTTGCAAAACGCGAAGCAGCTTTCACAGCATCGTTTGCAGATTGCGTTTCAACAATTGTATCAACAACTTTTGAAAATGCTTTAATGATTTTTTTGTTATCAGTGCCGAGACAAACAATCGCTTTCACTTTCTGTTTCACCAGATCTGTAAGCATATCGTAATCATTCCCTTTGTCAACTCCTCCAACGATCCAAACCGTAGGATTTGTCATGCTTTCAAGAGCATACCAAGTAGAATTCACGTTGGTTGCTTTTGAATCATTGATATAATCAACGCCATGAACTTTGGAAACAAATTCCAGGCGGTGTTCAATGTTTTGAAAGTCAGATAAACTTTCACGGATCTCGCTCTTTCGAACGTCAACAAGTCTGGAAGCGATTCCCGCTGCCATTGAATTGTAAATGTTGTGTCTTCCTTGTAGTGCTAATTCTTCTACGAACATATTGGTTTGGTTTTGTTGGTTTATATGGATATTTATTTTATTCTTTATTAAGTATGCGCCTTGCTTTACTTTTCTTTCTATTGAATAAGGAAACAGATGCGCTTTAAATTTTCTTTTCCTTATTTCTTTTTTTGTTATTTCATCATCGGCACAATAGATGAAAGCGTCTTCCTTCGTTTGATTCTGTGTGATGCGGAACTTTGAATTGATGTAGTTCTGCACTTTGTATTGGTAGCGGTCGAGGTGATCCGGAGTGATGTTTGTGAGAACTGCAATGTTTATCCTCGTCCTGAACATTCCGTCCAACTGAAAACTGCTCAACTCAAGCACGTAGTAATCAAAGTTGCCTTTCGCCACCTGCAATGCAAAACTTTTTCCGATGTTTCCTCCGAGTGCTACTTTTAATCCTGCATTTTTCAGGATGTGATAGATGAGAGAAGTAGTGGTTGTCTTACCATTTGTTCCGGTTATTCCAATGAGTTTTGCGTTAGTATATCGTGCTGCAAACTCAATTTCAGAGATGATTGGAATTTTTTTCTTCTTCAATTCCACAATCATTTCCGATTTATCAGGAATCCCCGGGCTTTTCACCACTTCGTCCGCATTCAGAATCATACGTTTGGTATGCTTTCCTTCTTCGTACGCGATTTCATTAAGAGAAAGAACTTTTTTATACTTATCTTTTATCTTTCCAAAATCAGAAACAAAAACATCAAATCCTTTTTTCTTCGCCAGCACTGCCGTTCCTGTTCCGCTCTCACCCGCTCCAAGAACAACCAATCTTTTCATTTTCTATCTCAGTTTCAGTGTTACAATCGTCATTATCGCCAGAAATATTCCGATGATCCAGAAGCGCGCTACTATTTTTGATTCATGCATTCCCAATTTCTGATAGTGGTGATGAAGCGGAGACATTTTGAAAATCCTTCTTCCTTCGCCATATTTTTTCTTAGTGTATTTGAAATACGAGACCTGAATCATCACAGATAAATTTTCGATAAGAAAAATGCCGCACATAATCGGAACCAATAATTCTTTTCTGACAGCAATAGCGAATACTGCGATGATTCCTCCTAGAGCAAGACTTCCGGTATCACCCATAAAAACCTGAGCTGGATATGCGTTGTACCAGAGAAAACCTACGCACGCACCGATGAGTGCACTTGCAAACACCACGAGTTCTCCCGTATTCGGGATGTACATGATGTTGAGGTAATCAGCAAAAATTGTATTACCTGAAACGTAGGCGAACACCGCAAGCACCACTCCGACAATTGCGGAAGTACCGGTTGCAAGTCCGTCAATTCCATCGGTAATATTTGCTCCGTTGGAAACTGCTGTGATAATGAAAATAACTATGGGAATAAAAATTAACCAACCCCATTTTCTGCAATCTTCGCAAGTCCATGAAATTATTTTTCCATAATCGAATTCATTATTTTTCAAAAATGGGATCGTAGTTTTCAAAGACTTGCTTACTTCCGGAGAATAAATTGGTGTTTTTTCTTCCGTCATAGCCACTTGTGCAGAATCACTGACTGAAAATGTATTCTGTGACGGACTGTAAAGTTTTTCTTTGATCACAACTTCTTTATTAAAATAAAGTGTTGTTCCTACTAAAATTCCTAAACCAACTTGTCCTAAAACTTTAAATTTCCCCGCAAGACCTTCTTTATGTTTTTTAAAAACTTTAATGTAATCATCCAGAAAACCAATGATACCAAGCCAAACAGTCGAAACAAGCATCAGGATAATATATATGTTATGAAGTTTTGCAAGCAGAAGCGTGGGAATTACTATTGCGGAAAGAATAATGAGTCCGCCCATAGTAGGCGTTCCCTGTTTTTGTTTTTCTCCTACAAGTCCGAGATCACGGATGGTTTCGCCAACTTGTTTTCTACGAAGAAGTGAAATGATCTTTTTGCCGAAGAGCATGGAGATGATGAGCGAGAAAATGATTGCCATTGCAGCACGGAAAGAAATGTATTGAAACACTCCAGCTCCGGGGAAATTATGATACTTGTGCAGATATGTAAATAAATAGTACAGCATTATCCGGCAAACATTTCTAAGTTTTCAGTTAATATTTTTACATCGTCAAAAGGATGTTTCACGCCTTTTATCTCCTGATATTTTTCGTGACCTTTTCCCGCAACAAGAATTATGTCTCCCGCAGAAGCAAGCGAGCAGGCAGTTTTAATTGCTTCCCTTCTATCCGTGATTGACAAAACTTTTTTCTGATGAATCCTTTCCACTCCTTTCTGCATCTGATGGATTATTTCTTCCGGATTTTCGCTTCGTGGATTATCGGAGGTAAGAATTACTTTATCGCTTTCTTCGCAGGCAATCGCTGCCATCACAGGTCGCTTGAGCGCATCACGATCTCCTCCGCATCCAACAACGGATATAATCTTTTCTTCACCTATTCTTATCTCTCGAATCGTTTTCAAAACATTGAGTAATGCATCAGGCGTATGCGCGTAATCCACAATGCCGACAATTCCACTCTGTGTTTTCACCTGCTGAAATCTTCCATCTACTGAAGCGAGATTGCTGAGCGCAGTGAGCACTTTCAATTTTTCCTGACCGAGAAGAATTGCTGAAGAATAAACAGCGAGTAAATTGTAAGCGTTAAAAGGACCAATCAGTTTGCTCCACATTTCGGTTCCGTCCATGTTTAAAAGCAATCCAGCAAACTGGCTTTCCATTATTTTGCACTTGAAATCAGCAGTAGATTTTAATGCGTACGTTTTCTTAATGGCATTTGTGTTTTGGGTCATCACGATTCCGTTCTTATCATCCTTATTCACAAGCGCAAAAGCATCACTGTCTAAATCGTCAAAGAATTTTTTCTTCGCTTTGATGTATTCATCAAAAGTTTTGTGATAATCCAAATGATCGTGAGTGATATTGGTGAACACCGCTCCGAAAAATTTTAATCCTGAAATTCTTTTCTGCACCACTGCGTGAGAACTAACTTCCATGAAGCAGTACTTGCAGCCCGCATCCACCATTTGCTTCAACAATTTGTTAAGCTGAATTGCGTCTGGAGTTGTATGAGTGGCAGGAAATTCTTCTTTACCAATTTTATAAACCACAGTGGATATCAATCCCGAATTGAATCCAAGGGATAGAAAAAGATTGTGAAGCAGTGTTGCAGTTGTGGTTTTGCCGTTTGTTCCGGTAATTCCAATCAGTTTTAGTTTCTCAGAAGGATTATCATAAAAATTTGAAGCAATAATTCCGAGGGCTGCTTCGCTATCCTTTACTTTAACATAAGTCACGTTCTCATTTTTCTGTTTCGACAATTCTTCACAAACAACTGCCACTGTTCCTGCTTCTACAACTTTCGAAATGAATTTATGACCGTCATTCTGTGTGCCGCGCACAGCAATGAAAAGAGAATCCCTGCCTGCTTTTCTTGAATCGAAGCAAATAGAAGAAATAGAAATCTCGGTTGAGCCAATAATTTCAACGAGTCCCGCTTTGTATAATATGTCTTTCAGCAATTTCATTATGACAACTCAAGTGTTAGTTCTGTTCCTTTTGAAAATTTTGTACCGACATTTATTGATTGTTTCGTAATTGTTCCTTTGCCAACAATTTTCACTTTAAAGCCGGCATTCTCCAATAAATACAGCGCATCTTTCAAACCCATTCCCAAAATATTCGGCATTACCCGGTTTGTAAGGGCTTGATTAATATTGTTTCCGATAAAAACTGTGGAAGAATCTTTTTGCACAGCTACATTCACATATTCAGATGATGAAGTATTGGTGTTTGCTGAAATATTCAGATTGCGGCAAACCGTTTCAATATCTTTTCTTGAACCATTTTTTATGGCAGGAGTTTTTGTTGCGAGATTTTGAATCTCATTTACTTCGCTATGAATATCCAGCAGCGAAGAATAAACTTTATCTGAAATTTCTTTGAAGATTGGACCCGCCACAGCGTTTCCATAATACACTCCTTCTGAAGGAGCATTCACCACCACGATGCAGGAATATTTCGGATTGTCAGCAGGGAAATATCCAACGAAAGATGCCTGATAGGTTGTGCTTTTGCTGTTCTGTCCGTAACCTCCGCCTCCTTTTGCAATTTGCGCAGTACCAGTCTTTCCTGCAATTTTATAATCAGCATTTTTCAGATTGGTAGCAGTGCCTTCAAGTACCACCCCTTCCATCATTTCTTTCGCTTTCTTAATTGTAGAAGCTGATGCAATGTGCTGATGAATAACTTCCGGCTCAAACGCTTTGATTGCCTTTCCCTGCTTGCGAACTTCGCGCACGAAACGCGGTTTCATCATCACTCCATTATTTGCAACTGCATTGTAAAAAGTTAAAATCTGTAGCGGAGTCAAACGCAATTCATAACCAAATGACATCCACGGAAGCGATACACCTGACCATCTTTTGTCTTTTGTGGATTTCACATCTGGATTTCCTGAACCGGAAATATCAAGTTCGGGATTGAGATTAATTCCCATCTTATATAACCTGTCAATAAACTGCTGAGGAGTTTTAGAATAAAATTTATTAATGAGTTTCGCGGTGCCGACATTAGAAGATTTTTCAAACACCTGCTTAACGGTGAGTTTTCCAAGTCCGCCTTCATGTGCATCCCGCACTTCCTGATTCAAATATTTCCATCTACCATTTCCTGTGTTAACCGTATCGCTTAAACCAAATTTTCCATCTTCCATTCCTGCCATAAGCGAAACAAGTTTGAAAGTGGAACCCGGCTCGGTGCTTTGTCCGATTGCATAATTATAATTTTCATTATATGTTGCTGTGTCAACTTTTGAAAGATTCGCTATTGCACGTATCTCTCCGGTCTTAACTTCCATCAACACCACACATCCCCAACCTGCCTGATGTTTTTTCAATTGTTGATACAATGCATTTTCCGCAACGTCCTGAATATTTACATCAAGCGTGGAAACAATATCACATCCGTCCTGAGGTTCAATTTCATTCTCATCGTTCACAGGCATTTCAATTCCGCCTGCAATTTTTCGAACAAGACGCTTTCCGCCAATTCCTGTTAATTGCTGATTATAAGAACCTTCTAACCCGACAGGTTTTGCGGTCTCAGAATAATATCCGATGGTACGCGATGCAAGAAATTTGAAAGGAAGTTCTCGTTTTCCTTTTTGAGTATAAATTAATCCACCTTTGAATCTTCCTTTTCGGAAAAGAGGAAAATGTTTTAATTTTTGTAAATCTTGATAGGAAACATTTTCGCGCAGCGCATAATATCTGTCACCCGAAGCTCGTACTTTGATAAGCTCCCGCTTGTAAATAGATTTTGTTTTATCCGAAAAAAGATTTGAGATACAAAGTGAAAGCGAATCAATGTTGTCGTCAAAAATGTCATCGGTGATGGCATCAGAGTTAAGGTCAAGCGCAACATCATAATAAGGAAGAGAAGTTGCGAGCAACTGCTCGTTCACATCAAAAATATTTCCGCGCAACGCTTCGATGTTCGCATAATGCATGGTGAGTTCGTTCGCGCGTTGTTTCCAGAATGCTCCTTCCACGATCTGAATCTTTACCACTCTCGACACAACAAATCCCGCAAGCACAAAAACGAGCAAATACACCAAGTAAATTCTCCACAAAATATCTTTCCTGATGTCTAAAGCCATTTTCAATTTTTATTTTCTGCCGGTGTTGAGCTGTTTACTTTCACTACAATTTTTTTCGGAGGAACTACTGATTCCTTCAATCCCATCGGAGCAACTGCATGCGCCACTTGGCTCTGATTGCTCATAAACATGAGTTCAGATTTCGCGATGATATATTCCGATTTAAGTTCTTTGAGCTCGGTATTGATATGGCTTATCTCGCGAACAGATTTTTCAGCGTAGTAACCATTTGCTATATATCCGAGACCAATAAGGGTTAAAAAAAGAATGAAAGGAAGCAGCGCAATTACGTTGTCTTTGGAAAGAAAATTTCCACTAAAAATGTTTAGAAATGAGCGGGCAATTTTTTTACCCCGGCTTTTGGGGATGAACTTTTTTTCGGCAGGCTGTTCCTGTGGCGGAACTTCTTTAAACTTATTCATTAAAAAAAATCTACTTATTTATTCTTTCTGCTATTCTGAGTTTTGCACTTCTTGCCCTGTTGTTCTGCTGTATCTCTTCTTCACTTGGCACTATTGGTTTTCTATTTATCATTTTGAATGGTGCCATTACATTTCCATAGATGTCTTTCTCCGATTCTCCTTCAAATTTTCCTGAACGGAAAAAGTTTTTTACAATTCTATCTTCCAGCGAGTGATAAGAGATAACTGCAATCCTTCCGCCTTCCTTCAAAACTTCTGCGCTTTGTATCAGCAAATCTTTCAGCGCATTCAGTTCATCGTTCACTTCTATTCTTAATGCCTGAAAAACTTTTGCATAGAACTGATTTTCTTTTCCTCGTTCAGCGCAGTTTGCAATCGTGTTTTTCAAATCATTTACAGTTCTTATGCTGTTTCGGTTTGCTGTAATTTTCTTCACAACTTGTCTTGCGTTATTCAGTTCTCCGTACTCCCAAAAAATCTTTCTCAGATTTTCTTCAGAATAGGTTCTGATGATTTCTTGCGCTGACATTTTCGCTTCTTTATTCATTCTCATATCGAGTTCCGAATCGAAACGTGTGGAGAATCCTCTTTCTGCAGAATCAAACTGATGAGAAGAAACTCCAAGGTCAGCAAGCAAACCATCTATCTCTGTAACATTCTGTTCAAGGAGCGAGTCTTTCAGATTTCTGAAATTGCTGGCGATAAGTGTAAATCGTTTGTCGTCCGGTTTATTCTTCATCGCATCTTCATCGCAATCAAACCCAAACAATTTTCCTGTAGAAATTTGTTTAAGGATTTCCCGCGAATGTCCTCCTCCACCGAATGTTGCATCCACATAAATTCCTTCCGGTTGGATGTGCAGGGCTTCAATACAATCTTTCAAAAGAACAGGTGTATGGTAAACTTCGTTCACCACTTATTTATCATTTGTCATTTTTCTTAGAACCCATCACCTTCTCAGCAAGAGAAGCATAGTCAACTGATTTATCTGAAATCATCTTATTAAATTCTGTGAGCGACCAGATTTCAATTCTGTTCGCGTATGCATAAAAAACCGCGTCCTTTTTAATTCCTGCGTAGCTCAAAAGCCTCTGAGGGAGAAGAAGTCTTCCTTGTCCGTCTAAAAACATTTCGGTTGCTCCATCGTGAAACTTGCGGTAGAAAATCCGGCTGTCAGTTTCAAATAAATTCAACTTGCTCATCTCACCGGTAATTTCCTTCCATACATTAAATGGATAGAGAGTAAGATGTTTTTCAAAACCGCGATTGAGAACAAATTTTTCACCTGCTTCGGGAGATACCTGTCGCTTTAACGCAGCAGGAAAAAGAACTCTTCCTTTTGAGTCAACCGAACATTCAAATTCTCCTGTGAAGTGCGACATGATTATTTCTTGTGTTCAAGCGTAAAAGTCTCGCTTGATTATGTTGGGACAAATGTAAATAAATATTTCCCACTAATTACCACAATGTTGATAATATTTTTGAATATAATATATAAATAGAATTTATGATTATTGATTTCACTATGAATTATTCATCAAAATTGATGGTGGTAAAATATGGGAATATTTTGTTAATAACGTGTTTATTGATGTTAATTCAACTTTTTGACTGATTTATTATCTGATTGCTAAACACAAAAAGTTATTTTTGCGGAGAAGAAAAAAACATGATCAATAAAATTGATATAGATGAAATATTCAAAAGCAAAAATGCTGCGCTGTATAAATTACTTCCCGGATTTATTTTCTCATATTTAAAAAAAATCATTCATCAGGCTAAAATCAATTCATTCCTTGAAAGACACAAAAGCGAATACGATTTTGATTTTGTAAAAGGAATTGTAAATGAATTTGGAATAAAAACAAAAGTTATTGGAATTGAAAACATTCCTTCGTCAGGAGGGAAAATTTTCGCCAGCAATCATCCGCTCGGGGCATTGGATGCAATGGCGTTTCTGAATGAAATAGGAAATACGAGAAAGGATGTGAAGGTATTTGTAAATGACATCCTTCTTAATCTCGATAATCTTAGAAATCTTTTCGCAGGAGTGAACGTTACCGGAAAAACGTCTGCAGATGCACTAGCAGAAATTGAATCTATCTATGCAAAAGATATTGCTGTATTTACTTTTCCATCAGGACTTGTTTCGCGCAAACAATTTCCTAACGGCTTATTTGGAAAATCTGTCATTGAAGATCTTGAATGGAAAAAAAGTTTTATTTCACGGGCAAAAAAATACAGGAAGAATATAATCCCCGTTTACATTGACGGACAAAATTCAAATTTCTTTTACAACCTTGCCTTATGGAGAAAAAGATTTGGCATTAAAGCGAATATTGAAATGCTTTATCTGGCAGATGAAATGTATAAGCAGCATGGCAAAACAATAACCATTATCTTTGGTAAAGAAATTCCCTTTGAAACATTTGATAAAAAATTCAGCGACAGCAAGTGGGCGGAAAAAGTGAAGCAGCATGTATATAGAATGGGGAAAGAAAAACAAAGTTTAAATTTTCAAGTCACAAATCACAAGTGAACAGCCGACACATGCAACCAATCATTCCACCGATAGACAGAAATTTACTTCTTGCCGAACTCACGAAGGAAAGATTTGTACGAACTACAAATTATGGTTCCAACGAAATTTATGTTGTAACGCATCACGATTCTCCAAATGTTCTGCGAGAGATTGGAAGATTGCGTGAAGTTTCTTTCCGTGCCGGTGGCGGAGGAACAGGATTGGATTGCGATTTGGATAATTTTGACACCGATAAAATCTGCTACAAGCAATTAGTGGTTTGGAATCCGGCAGACAAAGAAATTGTTGGTGGTTATCGTTACATGCTTATTCGCGATGCAGAAAAAGATGAAAAAGGAATTCCAAAACTTTCTACTTCGCACTATTTTAAATTCAGCTCAACCTTTTTGAAAGACTATGCTCCATATACGATTGAACTTGGGCGGTCTTTCGTTCAACCATTATATCAGCCAAGTGCAGGAAACAGAAAAGGATTATTCTCTCTCGATAATTTATGGGATGGACTTGGCGCGGTTCATGTGGATAATCCTGACATGAAATACTTTTTCGGAAAGATGACGATGTATAAAGATTTTAATCGTGAGGCAAGGGACATGCTATTGTATTTTCTTGACATTTATTTTCCTGATACAGAAAAATTAGTCGTTCCATTTCATCCGCTTCCTATTGAAACTAATATTTCAGAATTTAAATCGCTCTTGAAAAAAGGAATGTCCTATAAAGAAGGATACGCAATTCTCAATCAACATGTACGAAAATTAGGCGAGAACATTCCACCCATGTTCAACTCCTACATGAATATTTCTCCTTCCATGAAAACTTTTGGCGCTGCGGATAATCACGATTTTGGAAGCGTGGAAGAAACCGGAATTCTTGTTACGATTGCAGATATTTATCCCAGCAAAACTGAAAGGCATATTATTTCGTACAAGAAGAAATAAAAAAAACAGAGTCCCTTTCGAAACTCTGTTTTCCAAACCACAAACCAAATTTATTGAACCAAAATCTTTCTTACTATTTGCTGGTCATTAATTGTAGCTTGTAAAAAATAAACTCCTTTATCTAAACCTTCTGGGAGTTTTATTGTGTTTGATTGCGCTCCTGATGATTGATTTTCATTTAACAATTCTGCCACTGCCTGACCGTTCAAATTAATCAACTTTATTGATACAACGCTTTTTGAATCGAGCTTATAAGTAAGATTAATATAATCAGATGCAGGATTTGGGAACACTGATACATTAAATTGATTTGGTGAAATTTCATTCACAGCATTACCAGAAGAAGTCCACTCATTTATTGTAACATGGTTTAAATTCCAAAGATCACCTGCATCTGCACTTCCATTATTATTTATAGCATTCAATACTCCCCAAAAAGATATGGCTCCCGTTCCGGAAGCAGGAGCGGTCCATACAAATGATTCAACATAGGTACTTCCATTTCCTCCTGTTCCAGTGGTAGGAGGAAGTTTTGTATTGTGTTCTACAACACCAACTACCATATTTCCTGCTGAGGGAGCAGCATAATGCGTGCCAACTGGGCAAGTAGTTGACCAAGTTCCTGCATTAGTGGGAGTAGCTACTGCCGAAGTGCCTAGAATAGACCCAATTTGCAAACCAAATTTAGGCAGAGTGGAGGTCGTATTATTTGTGCCTTTTATGGTTACAGTATATGTCATTCCTCCTTTGTAATGAGTTGTGGTTACTCCTCCAGCTGAATCCAATGTTAATGAAACAGCAATTCCGGCTGTTGCAGTTGATCCATGACAGGTTGTACAACCAGTAGGGTTGCCAAGAGCTGTTTCAGCACCTGTACAATCATATCCATTGGTACCAGGCCCTGCACTATAACTTGAAATAATAAAATAACAGCAAAGTCCAACAAGACAATAAAGTATAGTTCTTTTTTTCATAATACAAGTATTTTATGGGGTTAGTAATTAGATGGTATAGCGAATGATAAGGTTGGGTTACATAAAACTTTAATTTTATTCCTTTTTCAATGAATTCACTAAAAATATTGAAGATTATAAAGTATTATATACTTTTACCATTAATGCTAACTAAAGATTTTTTCCATCTGGTATATGAAGTAGCCCGGCATGTGCCGAAAGGCAGGGTTACATCCTACGGTGCGATTGGAAAATATTTGGGTTCAGGAAAGTCAGCAAGAATGGTTGGCTGGGCGATGAACGCTGCCCATTCTCAGAAAAAATTCGTTCCTGCTCATCGCGTTGTGAATAGAAATGGAGAATTAACAGGCAAGCATCACTTCGGTCATCCAAAATTGATGCAGAAACTTTTAGAAAGGGAAGGGATCAAAGTAAAGAACGATAAGATTGTAAATTTTAAAAATTTGTTTTGGGACCCGGCTGAAGAACTAAAACCGTAGTCCTCATTTTATTTTTTCATATACACAAAACGAAAAAGGAAATTTATTTTTTTCGTCTGGTTGTACATCCTTTTGAATCATTTTCTTCCACCTGTTTGCATCTATTTTAGGGAAAAAAGTATCTCCGTCAAATGCGTGGTGTATTTTGGTGAGATAAATTTTATCAGCAACATCAATTGTTTGATTGTAAATGTCAGCACCTCCGATTATAAATACTTCGGTTTCGTTTTTTTTCTTTGCTTCATTCAAAGCATGCTCAATTGAATTAAACACAATGCAATCTTTCGCTTTAAAATCTTTTTGTCGTGTCACAATTATATTGGTTCTTCCATTCAACGGGCGATACTTTTCGGGAATTGAATCATAGTTTTTTCTTCCCATGATTACGCAATGTCCCACAGTTGTATCGCGAAAATATTTAATGTCTGCAGGTAAATGCCAAGGCAAAGAATTATTTTTTCCTATTACATTATTTTCTGAGATGGCAACAATTAGCGATATGACCATAAACAAAATTAATCGTTAATGTTTATGCATAAGCAATACTTGCATCAAAAGTTTCTTCGCTGCTGTGCATCATATCGAGTTCCCATCCTTGCGGAAAAGGAGCTTCCAGCAATGCACCACGAAGCATATTTGGATACATCTCCGCATAAGTCTGAATCTGACTTGCACTAATTCGTCTGTAAATAAATGAGCGATGCAGTTTTCTCGGATGATCAATTCCTGAAGCTGCCATCAATTCCACCGCACTTTTTACTGTTTCATTATGAAAATTCATAACACGAACTTTTTTATCGCTCACGTCAAGTCCTTTCATCAAATTCAAATCTTGCGTTGCAACTCCCGTAGGACATTTATTCGTATTACATTCCAACGCCTGAATACATCCGAGAGAAAGCATCATGGCACGTGCACTATTGCACATATCCGCACCGAGCGAAAGATTTTTTACAATATCAAAACCGGTAGAAACTTTTCCCGATGCGATAATGCGAATGTGCCGTCTGACAGCAAAACCATTCAGTGTATCGTGAACGAACGCAAGCGCATCGCGCAAAGGCATGCCGACATAATTTGAAAACTCAAGTGGTGCAGCTCCGGTTCCGCCTTCACCACCATCAACTGTGATGAAATCAGGCAAGATGCCTGTCTTCACCATTGCTTTGCAAATGGCAATGAACTGTAATTTTCTTCCTACACAAAGTTTGAAACCGATTGGTTTCCCACCAGAAAGTTCGCGAAGTTTTTTTATGAAATGCATCAGCTCAATAGGAGTTTTAAATGCAGTGTGATAAGGAGGAGAAAGAACATCTTTTCCCATTTCAACCAAACGGATATTGGCAATTTCCTGAGTAACTTTTGCTGCGGGAAGAATTCCACCGTGACCGGGCTTCGCTCCTTGAGAAAGTTTTATCTCAATCATTTTCACCTGAGGTGTTGCCGCGCGCTCGGCAAATTTTTCATAGCTGAAAGTTCCGTCTTCTTTATTTCTGCATCCGAAATATCCGGTTCCAATTTGCCAGATGATATCGCCACCCGGTTCAAGATGATACGGGCTCAGTCCGCCTTCGCCTGTGTTGTGTGCAAAGTTTCCAAGTTTCGCTCCTCCATTAAGAGCAAGTATTGCATTCTTACTCAGCGAACCGAAACTCATCGCGGAAATATTCAACACACTTGCATCGTAAGGTTGTTTGCACTCTGGTCCTCCAACTGTTACGCGCGGATTTTGTTCCACTTTATGTCCGTCAAGCGGGGAAATACTGTGATTGAGCCACTCGTAACCGACTTCATACACATTCAGTTGAGTTCCGAAAGGAGTAGTGTCATTTGCTTTTTTCGCACGTTGATAAATTACAGTACGACTCATGCGGTTGAATGGAGTTCCATCAGTATCCGATTCAATAAAGTACTGGTAAATTTTTGGGCGCATCCATTCTGCCATCCAGCGCATTCTGCCAAGCACAGGAAAGTTTCTTCGCAAGGAATGACTGGGTTGTGAAATGTCAATGATGCCAACTAAAATTATCGGAACCGTAATCACAAGCGACCACATGAACGGATTCCAAAAATATGTAATGGCTGCCGTGATGAGCAGCGTTGCAATAGAAATATTATAAAATGAACGCATGGTATGGGGATTTAAGAAAACAAAGTTAATAGTTAATTGGAAATACTAAATATGAAATATCAAACCGCTACAGGAGCTTTGATGTGCGGATGCGGATCGTAATTCTCTATCGTGAAATCTTCAAACTTGAAATCAAAAATATTTTTTACTTCAGGATTTATTTTCATGGTTGGAAGCGGTCGGAAATCACGCGAGAGCTGAAGATTCACCTGCTCTATGTGATTGGAATAAATATGTGCATCGCCAAAAGTGTGAATGAATTCGCCTAATTTTAAATTACAAACCTGTGCCACCATCATCGTAAGCAACGCATAGGAAGCAATATTAAAAGGAACTCCAAGAAAAATATCAGCACTTCGCTGATAAAGCTGACACGAAAGTTTTCCATCTAAAACATAAAATTGAAAGAACGCATGACAAGGAGGCAATTTCATTTTATCAATATCGGCAACATTCCATGCGCTGACAATTAACCTGCGCGAATCAGGAGTTTTTTTTATCTGCTCAATCACATCAGTGATTTGGTCAATCGTTTTTCCATCTGGCGTGTGCCAGCTTCTCCACTGAGAACCATACACCGGACCAAGATTTCCGTTTGCATCCGCCCATTCATCCCAGATGCCGACTCCGTTATCTTTTAAATATTTAATGTTCGTATCGCCTTTCAAAAACCAAAGTAATTCGTGAATGATTGATTTAGTATGCACTTTTTTTGTAGTGAGAAGCGGAAAACCTTTTGCCAGATCAAAGCGCATCTGATAACCGAAAATGCTGATGGTTCCTGTTCCTGTTCGGTCAGATTTTTTTGTGCCGTGCTCCAGCACGGTGCGCATTAAATCGTGGTATTGTTTCACAAAACAAATGTAGAAACTTTTTGAATCTGTTTTTGCAAAACAAAAAAAGCCCTCCACTTTCGCAGAGAGCTTTTTCAAATACAAACCCCACTTACTGCGCAAACAAATTATTGGGAGCGTTTTTCCAGAAAACATTGTTGCTCGAACCCACCGCACAGGCAGCAAACTTATATTGTGTGCCCGAAATGAATCCGCCAAACGTATTAGTATGCTTTGCACTCCATTTAATTGTCCAAAGATTAGGGTCTTTTTCCGTATTGCTTACAGGAGTAAAGGCAAACAAATATCCCCACGCATTATCTACAATAGCAATATCAATATCAAAAGTATTAGGCGCAGTTCCATTTGTAATATCTACAGAATCGGGAGGCAAAAGGTCGCCAACAGGAGTGTGCGCTTTAGAAATTTGATAACCGCTTTTTGCCAGCTTTGCCAAATCACCTTGGGCAATGCTGTTCACATAAGTTCCGTTTTGCTTAATTGACCCTTCAATAAGTGTTCGGGTATTTTTAAGGTCATTGGCTTTGCCCGGATAATCGGGTTTCTTTATTATGCCATCCCACACATCAATCTGACCCGATAAAATAGCCATTGTAATAGGTGGATTTGGATAAACATTAGAGTTTTGAGTTAACTCGGTTACAGTGAGCCGAGTATCAGTAGAAAAATTGGCTTGAGATACACGGCTAAAGTCGGTAAGAGCTTGTTGTTTGTGCATTTTGTTTTTGTTTTTAGTTAATTTTTATTGTTTTCGGGGCATTTTTATCTGCTTTTATTGCATTGTTGTTGCACAATGGCGAATTGTAACACAACAATTGAGCATTGTAATACAACAATGAAGCGTTGTTATCTGCTTTTTTCAAATTGTTGTTCAACAAAATGAAATTGTTTACTGCTTTTTTGGAATTGTTGTTCAACAATGGTGCATTGTTATCTGCTTTTGCGCCAGAAGTGGTTACCATTGAATAATTGTTGCTTTTAATTTTCACGCGGCAAAATAAATAAATTGTAAAATAATACGCAATGATCTTGCTTATATACTCAGGTGATAAAAATCACTTTTGAATGGAGGGGGATTGAGGGGCTTTGTGCAAGTATTGTGTAACTTTGTTACCTTATAATAGGTATAAGGAATTAATTACAATTCTAAAACTAATAAAAATGAAAAAACTTCTACTCATCCTTACAGCTTTTTTTACATTAACAGTTACTTATGGACAAGTTTCCAATGACAGTTGCTTGAGCGCAATTAATTTGGGGACGGTTTATGGTAACGGCACACTAAACTGCATTGATGGTACAATTAATTTTGACACAACACTTTTTTCTGGAAATGTAAATGCGTCAGCAAACTTTCCTTATGTATCAATGACTGGTTGTCAAGGATACACAAATGCAACTGCCAATCCTGCGAATGACACTTGGTTTAAAATAAAAACAAAAGATTTTTATATAAAGGTTTTTAATGGAATTTCTCCTGCAATAGATTCTCTTCATTTAAATGTGTGGCACGGAACAAATTGTAGTAGTTTAATTCCTTCGGGATGTTATACCTTTGATTTAATAACTACAAATCCTTATTATGTATCATTTGCTGGAGATACAACAGGAGGTCAATATACATTTCTACAATTCAGTGGTAACTCTTTAGGAAAAACCGGTAAGTTTAATTTTTGTTTAAAAGGTGTTAACACAGGTGTTGGTTCTTATTATGGAACAATGGTTACAACTACTATGGGTATTGCAAAAGAAGAAATCTTTAATACAATAAAAATTTCCCCTAACCCCACGCGGGGTGTATTTTCAATACAAGGAATAAGCCAACAACAAATAGTGAATAGCCAGCTGGAAATTTATAACGTGTTTGGAGCAAAAGTTTATTCATCAATAATAAATAGTCCATCATCCATAATCAATCTTGATGTTCCTAACGGCATTTATTTCCTCCAACTCAAAACCAGCGAGGGAATTGCTACAAAGAAGTTGGTGATTAGTAAATAGCCATCAGCTATCGGCTAATAGCTAATAGCTTTCAGCCATTACCTCACAAAATCCGCCTTGTAAGTGCGCACATTGTTTTTTCCATCGGTAACTTCAAGCACAAAAGTGTGCTTTCCTTTTGTAACGTGCTCGTCAAACTCGTAAAAGAGCATTGCATTTTTATATTCAAACTGCATGGCTATCCATTTGCCATCCACCGTTCCGCGGTAGGTTTTTATTCCTGTTAAATTATCGGCAATGGTTACGGCAATCATTTTTGCGTGGCTCAAATTACTGCCGTTCAAAATATTTCGGGGCTTAATGCTTGGCGCAACGGTATCTACCGCCACGGCAAAACGCCCAAAGTAACGGGTGTCGGTAGTTACCCAGCCGTCTTTGTAATCTCCTTTTTGGTCTTTCATCTCATTCTTTCCGTCCAAAAGAACAATGGTGGCTTTGCTTTGCAATTTATCGGGCACAGGTTTTGTCTTTATCGAAAGAGAATAGTTTGCATTCAGTGGAACATCGGTCTTATGCACCGTGTGTATGGGCGAAAACTTTCCGGGCAGGGTATCTTTGCTCATGGAATAATCAAAATCAATGTCGTGGTAAAGCGTGCATGGCGCAATCTCTACTTTAATGTTATCGGTTTCGAATTTGTTAAGGTCGCAGCATTTAAAATGATGCACCTCATCCCCTTCCCTTCTCCTTAAGGAGAAGGGAGCGAGGGTTGAGGTTGACTTAACCTTGAATTCTGCTGTTGATGCATTGCCAAAAAAATCTTTCACAATGAATTTTACAGCATGAACTGCATTGTCATCAAAACGAAACAAGCCATCGTTCACCACACACTGATAAATGGAAAGCATATTGTTCTCGTCCCTGAAACACTTTTGAATTGCCTTGTGGCTCCTCGCCTCTTCGGCATAATCAATGTGCGAATTTATGTAGCGCGATTCATCAAAACCAATTTCATTCAGCTCGTGGTAATAAATACGTTTGCCGTCAATATCCAGTTCTATGGAATACGCGCCCAGCCTTCCTGCGGCAGCAACATTTCCGTAATCGGTTGTTTCAATCCCAAAGCCAATGTCGCCATGAACCGGAATCGCTTCGGCAGAAACTCTGTACTTTCCTTTTCCACCTGCCACTCCGAACTTCCGCATCGCATCTTTTCCGTTCACACGGCTCGAATCGTTTGCAGGATAAATGGCAATGGTTGTAATGCGTGGCGGAACAGTATCTGCTATTTTGAATCCGAAAAGAAAAGGATTGTAAGCGTGTTCTGTAATTTCATCCCTGATTTCAAAATGCACGTGCGGTGATTGCGAACCTCCTGTGTTTCCTGAAATAGCAACGGTGTCGTGTTGCTTGACTTTCAATAAATTCTTTTCAGGATAAATATCCAGGTCATACGTTTCGGCTTTGTATTGTTCCTGTTTCAGGTATTCAGCAACCTTTCCATGCAATCGTTGAAGATGCCCGTAAACAGAAACAAATCCGTTGGGATGTGTGATGTACAAACATTTGCCGTAACCATAAGGCGATATTTTTATGCGCGAAACATAGCCATCTGCCGCTGCTAAAACATAAGCGCCTTCTCTTCCGTGCGTTTTAACATCCAGTCCTGCATGAAAATGATTCGGACGAATCTCTCCGAAGTTTCCTGCAATACCAAATACTGAATCTTGTATGGGTGAAATGAAATATCCCTGCGGAAATATTTTCTTAACCGGAGGTTTTATTTCCTGTCCCTGCATTTTCAAAGATGAATCCTGACAGGCGCCATCAAGCATGGAAGGAATTAAAACAGCTATTCCGATGGAAAGAATTAAAAAACTGATAATGGCTTTCTTCATAATTGTTTAAAAAAACAAGAAATAACGTTGCTAAATCGACAATGAATCGTATTTTTGTCAACAAATATTTTTTGATAAGATGAGCGATTTAAAATCCATTGCTGTTTCGCTGGAAGGTAAAATCGAAAAATTAGTAGATTTGCACCATCGGACAAAGAAGGAACTGTCCGCTCTTAAAACACAAAACAACCATTTAACTCAAACCATAGATCAACAAAAACAATCAATAAAGGAGCTTGAAGACAAAACCAAGATACTCAGGTTATCCAAATCATTAACAAATACAAACGAAAACACACACGAACTAAAATTAAAAATAAACGAGCTGATACGGGAAGTAGATAAGTGCATTTCTTTATTAAATAAGTAACACGCAGAAGGTCGAAAACGATTAATGAAAGACAAACTATCCATAAAAGTTTCCATTGCCGGCAGAATTTATCCGCTAACTATTGAAAGAACGGAAGAAGAGAATGTGAGAAAAGCGGTAAAAACTATCAACGAACGAGTGTCTGATTACGAAAAGAACTTTGGAATTAAAGACAGACAGGATTTGCTTGCAATGAGTTCATTGTTCTTCGCATCACAATCGGTGGAATTACAGAATACCAATCACCGTGAAGACAAAGTTATATTGGAAAGACTTGAAAAGATCGACAAAGCGATCTCTGCAGAATTAGTTAAAGATTAAAGAGCGCAATTTATTTATTGTTTTTCCCGTGTTAGTTCTTAACAAAGAACGAATACGGGATTTTTATTTATATATCAATTAACAATTAATAACATGAACTTAGACATAACCACCATCATATTCATCGTCATCGCGGCAATAGTCGGTCTTGGCATTGGAATATTCATTGCAACCAGTTTTCTTCGCAAATCGCTTGAAGGAAAAGGTATGCTGAAATTAAAAGAAGCTGAAATTGAAGCCGAGAAGATCAAAAATGAAAAACTACTGCAGGGAGAAAAGAAATTAATGCAGCTAAAATCAGAGCATGAAGCTTATGTTAGTACCAAAAGCAAGAATGCCATTGATCTTGAATCTAAAGCAAGACAGAAGGAACAGCAAATGGCTCAAAAACTGGAACAGGTTCAGCGAAAAGAAAAAGAACTGGATACACTTCGCAGCAATCTGACAGGGCAATTGGAGATCATTGAAAAGAAAAAATCCGAACTTGACAAATCGCATCAAAAACAAATTGCTCAACTGGAAGTGATTGCCGGTCTTTCTGCTGATGATGCAAAAACCCAGCTGATAGAATCGCTGAAAGCCGAAGCAAAAACAGATGCAATGGCTTTCATAAATCAGGCGATGGAAGAAGCAAAACTCACGGCAAGTAAAGAAGCTAAAAAGATCGTCATTCAAACCATTCAGCGCGCACCAACAGAACATGCAGTTGAAAATTCTGTTACAGTATTTAACATCGAAGGTGATGACATGAAAGGAAGAATCATCGGACGTGAAGGAAGAAACATTCGTGCGTTAGAAGCGCTTACGGGAGTTGAAATTATTGTGGACGATACACCCGAAGCAATTATTCTTTCCTGCTTTGATCCTGTAAGAAGAGAGATTGCGCGTCTTTCTCTTCATCATCTTGTTTCTGATGGACGTATTCATCCGGCTCGTATTGAAGAAATTGTTGAGAAAACAAAAAAGCAAATTGAAGACGAAATTGCTGAGATAGGAAAACGCACAACCATTGATCTTGGTGTACACGGACTTCCTGCTGAATTAATTCGTTTGATAGGAAGAATGAAATATCGTTCGTCATACGGACAAAATCTTTTGCAACACTCACGTGAAGTTGCAAACCTTTGTTCACTCATGGCTGCTGAATTTGGATTGAATCCGAAAATTGCAAAACGAGCAGGATTGCTTCATGATATTGGAAAAGTATTTGAAGAGGAATTGGAACTTCCGCACGCAGTTGCCGGCATGAAACTTGCAGAAAAATTAAAAGAGAAGCCGGAAATATGCAATGCGATCGGTGCTCACCACGATGAAGTTGAAATGACCTCGCTCTACTCGCCTATCGTTCAGATCTGCGATGCCATTTCAGGTGCCCGACCAGGTGCAAGACGCGAAGTTCATCAGCAATATATTCAACGCTTGAAGGACTTAGAAAATCTTGCATTGTCTAATAGCGGTGTTGAGAAAGCATTTGCAATTCAGGCAGGAAGAGAGTTGCGTGTAATTGTTTCTGCAGAAAAAATTTCCGATAAAGATGCAGAAACAATGTCGTTCAACATTGCAAACAAAATACAAACCGAAATGACTTATCCCGGACAAGTCAAAGTAACGGTGATACGGGAAACAAGAGCGGTGAATATTGCTAAATAATTAATTAGACAAATGTCCAAGCACAGAATTGTAATAGAACCCGGATCAGAAAGTGCAAATTATTGGAAAGACCTTTGGAATTATCGTGGGCTTTTTTATTTTTTGGCATGGCGCGATATTTTAGTTCGTTATAAACAAACTGCAATTGGTATCGCTTGGAGTGTGTTGCGTCCTTTGCTTACCATTTTCGTAATGGCATTTATCGGTTGGTTATTCAACTCAAATGTTCCGAGCGGTGTACCGCGCATTTTATTGGTAACTGCCGCTACTCTACCTTGGCAATTTTTCGCATCAGCATTCAGTGAAGCAAGTAATTCATTAGTTGTAAACTCAAATTTGCTTACCAAAGTTTATTTTCCAAGATTAATTGTTCCGGCAAGTACTGTTATTGTTTGTCTGATAGATTTTTTAATTTCATTTGTCATTTTGGTTGGCATGATGTTTTATTATAAATTTTTGCCTGGAATAAATATTATTTTTCTTCCATTATTTTTATTGCTGGCGCTTTTAACTGCGATGGGAACAGGATTGTACATTGCCGCTTTAAATGTAAAGTACCGCGATTTCAGATATGTAATTCCATTCATTGTACAATTCGGATTGTATGTGTCGCCAATTGCATTCAGTAGTTCGGATATTTATAACAGCGCAAAAATTCCACAAACAGTAAAATATATTTACTCGCTAAATCCAATGGTAAGTGTAATTGATGGATTTCGCTGGTGCATTCTTGGCGAAGCATCACCAATTTATTTTAATGGTTTTTTCATTTCGATATTGATAAGCATTTTATTTTTATTCATCGGCATTTTGTATTTCCGAAAAATGGAAAAATCATTTGCCGATGTCATCTGACAAATAATGAGCAACGCAATTATTACAGTTGAAAATGTTAGTAAAAGCTATATTCTGAAACATCAGAATGCCGAGCGTTATACTGCATTGCGTGATGTTATTGCCAGTAAAACAAAAAATATTTTTAATCCGAAATCTGAAATCCGAAATCCGAAATCTGAACAGTTCTGGGCATTGAAAGATGTTTCATTTGAAGTAAAGCAAGGTGAACGTGTTGGTATTATTGGTAGAAATGGCGCAGGCAAATCAACTTTATTAAAAATATTAAGCAGAATAGTTACGCCTACAAAAGGTAGAATTACTATCGAAGGTCGAGTGGCAAGTTTACTGGAAGTTGGTACTGGTTTTCATCCTGAATTAACAGGTCGTGAAAATATTTTTTTGAATGGCTCAATACTTGGAATGAATAAAGCTGAAATCAAAAAAAAGTTTGATGAAATAGTTGCCTTTTCGGAAGTAGAAAAATTTCTTGACACTCCGGTTAAACGTTATTCATCCGGAATGTATGTCCGCCTGGCATTTGCAGTTGCCGCTCATTTAGAACCGGAAATTCTTATTGTGGATGAAGTGCTTGCCGTTGGGGACGCTCAATTTCAGAAAAAATGTTTGGGAAAAATGCAGGATGTTTCCGAAAATGGTAAAACCATTTTGTTTGTCAGTCATAATATGGATGCAATAACGAGATTGTGCGATAAAACTATTCTCCTGAAAGACGGCACTATTGCATTTGAGGGAGAAACAGAAAAAGCAATTACTTCCTATTTGAGCGGGCAATTCGGAGTTTCTTCTAAGAAAACATGGAACAACCTGAATCTCGCGCCAGGAAATGATAAAGTTCGTTTGCTTGAAGTAACTGCTCATGATGAAAATTTTAATGTCAATAATAAATTCAATATTACCGGTAAAATTGGTATCACAATGAAGTATCAAGTTTTACAAGATCAGGAAATCATTACAGAAAGTTTTAATGTATTCAACGAGAACGGCGTGCATTTATTCAGTTCGCACGATCTTTCTGAGATAAAAAATAAAGTTCGTCAAAAAGGTATTTATACCTCCACCATGTGGATTCCCGGAAACACTTTAGCGGAAGGCACACATAGTGTTTCTGCTGCCGTAATGAAACTTTATCCATTTGATATTTATTTTCATGAGATGGATGCTGTTGGTTTCACAATTTACGATTCAATAAATGGCGATTCAGCTAGAGGGGATTATATGCAGCATTTTCCCGGTGTTATGCGACCATTACTTCAATGGGAAACAAAAATTTATTGAACAGTTTGAAGGCAATTTTAAGTCAAGTAATTCTCAATGAAATCAATTTGTTTTTTCAGCAGTTATTTTCAGCAAAATCAAATTCCGCTTTATGTTAAAGTTTATTTGGAAGAATTAAGCAGGCATTTTAGTGAAGTTGTTTTAATCACTAATGAAAAAAAAATGCTTAATACAGAAATTCAATATCTTGATAAAAAAAATATTAAATATTTACAAGTAGTTAATGAAGGATTTGATTTTGGAATGTGGTACAAAGCCATGAAAGTATATGATGTTTTACAATATGATAGGATAGGACTGATTAACGATTCTTGCATATTATTTAAAAAATTAGATGAAACTTTCAAATGGATAAATTCAGGAGATTGGGATTATTGTGGCATGGTTGATTCTATCGAATATTCCTATCACATACAATCCTATTTTATTGTCATTAATAAAAACGCTATACTGCCTGTTTATAATTATTTTATGCAAAACGGAAAAAGAAAGGATATTCTTGATGTGGTAAAACTTTATGAAATTGGGTTATCAACTTACTTAATAGAAAAAGGACTAAGCCTTGGCTCATGTTTTAGCATAACATCGTCTCTCAATCCATCACTTTTTTGTGTTACGCAATTGATTGAACAAGGAATTCCTTTAATTAAAAAGAAAATTATTTTTAAATCTTTCAGAGAAGAATACCGTGATTTATTAGGTAAAAATTTCATTATTGACCCGAGGTATTATATAAAATTAATAAAACAAAAAAATACAAGTGCAATTATTCTTAATCTTGATTTACTTATAAAAGATATTGTAAATCCAACTTTTATCTGGGGAATTTACTGGTTTAAAATTCTTGACTTTTGCACTTCATGCGTAAAGCATGGGTATTCGCTTCTTTTCACCCCATTGAAATTATTCGTTAAACAATTAATATTAATCCATAAAAGACCGCCCATTGAATGAACCATTGATTAGTATTTGCATACCTACTTATAATGGGAGTAAATATTTGGAAGAATGTTTGTTATCCGTTTTTGAACAAACTTATAATGACTTTGAAATAATTATTTGCGATGATTGTTCCACAGACAACACCCTTGAAATCGTAAAAATATTTCAACAAAAAGATACTCGAATAAAATTATTTGTCAACGAAAGTAATTTAGGATTAGTTGGCAACTGGAATCGTTGCATAGAATTAGCAAAAGGTGAGTGGATAAAATTTCTTTTTCAAGATGATTCAATGTCGGCAACCTGTTTACAGGAAATGCTGCAAGTAACAAATAGCAATACTCAAATGGTAGTTTGCGAAAGAGAATATATTTTTGAAGATGGCATAACGACTGGCATTAAAAAAAAATATAGTCGTACACCAAGAATGTATCAACTTGTTGGAGATAAAGGGGTGCAACATATTTCAGCAAAATACTTGTGTTCATTGATAGGAAAATGCTTTCCTTCAAATTTTATTGGCGAACCGACTTCCATTATGTTTAGAAAATCGGTTACAAAAAAAATTGGATTTTTCAATTCTAAAGTAACTCAACTATGTGATTTAGAATATTGTTTAAGAATAGGAGTTCGCGATGGTTTTGTATACATACCGGATAAATTAGTAAACTTTAGAGTACATGGTTTGTCAGCCACTCAAAAAAATAATTCGGAAAAATATTTCAAGTCTTCCTATAGTGACAGAATAATTACATTGTGCTTATTATTTTTTGATTTGGATTATAAAAATTTTAGAAAAAATTGTACTAAGACGAACCTATATAAACTTAAATACAACTTACTATACAGCTTATATCACGCAGATTTATACATAAAAACCAACTATAAAGATCAACTGCTTTTAAAAGAAATGCAGGATATAATGAACCTTTACCCGAAAATAAATAAATACAAAAAATATTATCCTTTATATGCTACTTTAAAATCATGGATTCTCCTTATTAGGCAAAAAAATAATTCTCTTATAAAAGGATAAAAAAGAAAGATCAAACATGAAATCAATTTGTTTTTTCAGCAGTTATTTTAGAGATGAAAAAATTCCTTATTATATAAAATTCTATTTAGAAGAGTTAACAAAACATTTTTCCGAAGTTATTTTGCTGACTAATGAAAAAAAAATACTTGAGCGTGATATTCATTATCTCCAGAAAACAAATATTAAA
Organism: Bacteroidota bacterium; assembly: GCA_003164895.1. Lineage (GTDB taxonomy): Bacteria > Bacteroidota > Bacteroidia > Palsa-948 > Palsa-948 > Palsa-948. The sequence goes on from PLUL01000019.1 coordinate 31,742, forward strand.
CTCAAATTCGTCGCAAACGAAGGATACGATTTTGGCATGTGGTACAAAGCAATGAAGCAGTTTGATATTTTAGCATACGACCGAGTGGGACTTATTAATGACTCGTGCGTATTGTTTAAAAAACTTGATGAACCATTTGACTGGATTAATAAATCTAATCTTGATTATTGTGGACTTATTCATTCTCATTCGATTTCATATCATATCCAATCGTATTTTGTAATTGTGAATAAGAATGCGATAAAACCCGTTCATGATTATTTTATGACACACGGTATTATAAGTGACTACCACCAAGTAATTTCAACATACGAAATTGGACTGAGCAAATATTTACGAGCGCAGGAATTAAAGTTAGGCACATTATATTATAGTAAGAAAAATATAAAACAGTTTAATCCTTCTTTCTTGGTAATTGACGAATTAATTAAGGATGGAATACCACTTATTAAAAAGAAAATTATTTTCAGATCATACAGAAGGGGAGAATACATCAGTTTGCTGCGAATGGGATTTAATATTGATTACCGTTATTATATAAATCTTATTAAAATGTCTAACAAAAATCAAGAGCTAATTGATTTTGATCTTGTATTGAAGCACTCCACAAATAAAAACTTAATCGATGTTTACCTATATAAAATGGTACTTTTTATTTATAATATTGCTCGCAGAAGCAATACACTTACGTTTCTTTTCCATAAACTAATCCTATTTAGAAGATACTTAAGAGGCAACACGAATAAAAACATATTAGCAACTTATGAAGAGGAATAAATTAAAGATTTGTATTTAATGGCTGATAAAAAAAAATTATTTCTACTAGTTAGCTACTTCAATGAAAAAGAAGTAGCTGAATTCGTTACTTCGCAATTAAACAATTTGTTAAATGATACTATTCATGCTGTCATCATTGATAATGGCAGCTTTGAACCTGAGATTTTAGAAAAACTTTGCAACTCAAACCTTTCATTAACACTTTGTAAACCAGAAAATAATATCGGATATTTTGGCGCTGCCCACTACGGACTAAACCATTATCTAAAAATTAATAATCTTCCTGATTTAATTATTATTTGCAATACAGATATTTCTTTTGAAGGGATTTCTTTTATCAAGCAACTCGATAAAATATATGATGAAAAAAAATTTGATGTTTTAGGTCCGGATATTTATTCTACATTTTTAAAGTATCATCAAAATCCTTATATAGCAAAAAGAATTAGCCGACAAAAAATGCAGATATACAAATGGGTTACATCAAGCCAATATTTATATACTATATTCACATTATTGCATTTGATTAAAACTACAGTTGTAAAATCAAATCAAAATAAAATTACCAACGAAATTGATACATATGCTATTCACGGTTCTTTTATGATTTTTAACAAAACTTATTTTACAAAAGGAGGCAGTATCAATTATCCTTCACTGTTATTTGGCGAAGAAATATTTGTAGCTGAAACTGCTTTGCAAAGAGGATTAAAAGTGATCTATGAACCATCACTCCATATTGAACATCGTCAAAATGCAACCACTAATTCGTTTAAATCAAAAAAATTAGTTCAATTGATGAACCAATCGTATAGATATTTATTGAAAACATTTTTTATAAAATAATGCTGCCTGAACCAATAATAACAGTGCTATGTCCAACTTACAATGAAGTTGATTCAATAGAAACGGTGCTACGCTTTTTTACTGAATCCCAACCAAAAGAAAAAGAATTATATGTTATTGATGGCGGTTCAACAGATGGAACAATTAACATTGTGGAAAGATGGTCACAACAATATGAGTCAATACATTTGCTTTTTAACAAGCATAAATATGTTCCTCAAGCTTTAAACTTAGGATTGAGTGTTTCTAAAGGCAAAATCATTATTCGCCTTGATGCACATACTATATATGAAAATAATTATTTTGAAAAAATAATTGAAACATTTGAAAACACTCAAGCGGATATTGTTGGCGGTCCGATGAGAGCGGCTGGGATAACCGATATACAAAAAGCTATTGCATACGCAACTTCGGGATGGTTTGGGATTGGTGACAGCAAGTTTCACGATCCAAATTTCAAAGGTTATGTTGACAGTGTTTATCTGGGAGCATGGAAAATAAATATTTTTAATGACGTAGGTTTTTTTGATGAACGGATGGTGCGTAATCAGGATGATGAGTTCCATTACAGGGCAAAAAGTAAGGGTAAAAAAATTTATCTTAATCCAGAAATAAAATCAACCTATTTTCCCCGATCTACTTATTCTGCCTTATTCAAACAATATTTTCAATATGGGTTTTACAAACCGTATGTGATAAAAAAAATAAAAACAGAAATTAAATTAAGGCATCTTATTCCACTGTTTTTCATAATTTATTTATTCTGCTTACCATTTGCAGTGCAATATCCTATAATTTTTTTACCGTTGCTTATATATTCTCTTGCTGATATATTCTGCTCCTTTTTCAATAGTCAAACTTTTAAAGTTAAGCTATCATTACTTTTTGTCTATCCGACAATTCATATTTCTTACGGCATAGGGTTCCTATTAGGATTAGGCAAAATATTATTCATTGGAGATAATACAAAGTGATTTTTCTATAAAACAAGAAACACATTTTCAAAATAAAATTATTTTATCTCATTGCCAGTCAAATTACAATGCACGATTATTATCACCATCAATACAATAAAAAAATACACCAGGCAACTATTGCAGTCATGCTGCTTGGAATTATTTTGTCCTTTATTCAATTTATATGCAATCGAAGCTTGTGGTTTGACGAATCTCTATTGTCTCTAAATATTATCACAAAAAATTATAGCGAACTTATAAATCCATTAGAATATAACCAGGTAGCTCCTATTGGTTTTCTGGAAATTGAAAAATTATTCTCTACACTTTTACCAAACTCCGAATTCGGATTGAGAATTTTTCCTCTGCTTTGCTACTGGGTTTCTATATATTTATTTTATCGCGTGATTGGTTATATATCAAAAGATGGGAAAACAATATTGTTAGCGGTATCCTTGTTCTGCCTAAATTCTTCATTATTATATTACTCGTCAGAAGTAAAACAATATATGTGTGATGTGTTTGTTTGTTTGTTGCTATATTACTTGTTTCTAAAAAAATATCAAAATAAAAAAATGCTACTCTTATCAATAGTTGGTTCACTATGTATCTTTTTATCAAACATTTCAATAATTATTTTATTTACAATTGCCATAGTTATAATTAGAGACGGCATAACACAAAATAAAACAAACCTCAAAAGGTTAGTTTTACCCTTGACAACATGGGCTTTATCTTTTGGTTATTATTATTATAGGTTCATCAATAATCACCCTAATAAAAAATCCATGCTAAACTATTGGGGCGAGAGTTTTATGCCTATCAATGTATTTAAAATTAGTTTCTGGGATTTTTGTTTCTACAAAACAAAAATGATTTTTTTTTCCTTATTATCATTTGACTCGGCAGGAATTATAGCTTTAGTCTTTTTCACAATAGGACTTTATAATTTAATTAAAGCGAAAAATAAAAATATTTTATTTTTATTTTTATTGCCAATATTATTGCAGTTAATCTTATCCATTTTCAAACTTTATCCTTTTGACTTAAGATTAATATTATACCAAACAGGTTTTTATATTTTAATATTATCTGTAGGTATTATAGACATTACCACATGGGGTTTTCAAAAAATCAAGAAAGGGTGGATTGCATGGATTCCAATAATTTTTCCATTAATGGTATGTATAAACCTTTTTAAAAACTATCCAATAAAAGTAGAAGAGTTAAAAAATAGTGTTGAATTTATTTCAAATCATATACAGCCAAATGAAACAATCTACATTTATTATGGAGCTATTCCTGCATACAAATATTACACCGAAACAAAAATAATATCTTTGAAAAATCCAATACTATTTGGCAAAGTATCCAGAGAAGATGAAAATAAATATATTAAGGAAATTGAAAACAATAAAAATAAATGCTGGATTATCTTCTCTCATATTTATGATACTGAAAATAAGTATATCACTAATTATTTTGACTTGACTTATAAAAAAATATTCAGCTATACTACTATTGGTTCGGAGGTTTATCTCTACGATATGACCGAAATTAAAAAAAATTACTGATGAAAAATATTTTCTCCATTCAAAAGATTCACCTTTACTTATGCGTGCTTATTGCTTTTTTTCTTCCTTTTCAATCTCATGATATTCAATTATTATTTCAAACAGTTCCGATATTAACATGCCTCCTAATAATCAACTGGATTGCAGAAGGAGATTTTAACGCAAAGATTTCAAATCTCAAATCAAATAAATCGGCATTATTATTTATTTTATTTTACTTACTTTATGTTATTGGAATGTTATGGTCAAAGAATATGAATTATGGTGGAATTGACCTGCAAATAAAACTTTCACTTTTGATATTCCCAATAATATTCGGGTCTTCAAAATACTTTATCAAAATCAAATCACTAAAAATAATTTTTATTGCTTTTATAACAGGATGCTTGATAGCAACTATAATCTGTTTTTCAAATGCAATGTATATTTGGATTACTCAAAATGAAAACGATTTCACATACACTAAACTTTCCGTCTTTTTACATCCAAGTTATTTCGCGATGTATCTTTCTTTTGCTATTGCAATTATATACTCGGCACTTATTTCCGAGAAAACAATAACTGGAAAATCAGTTACAGATATTTTTTTAATAATTTGGTTTTGGTTTTCCATCATCATGCTGCAATCCAAAGCTGGAATTTTGATTACAGGAATTTTATTTATTGTATTCTTTTTTAGAATGGTGTCTGTAAAAAAGAAAATAATAACCGCCTTAGTTGCATTCATAGTTTTAGGTTGTATATATTTTGCAGTTACCAAATATATTATCACAGCCAATCATTCAAGAATTTTAAATGCCGAACATCAGCTTATAGAAACAAAATTAAACACTACAACAAAAGAAAGTAACCAGGTAAGAATATTAATCTGGAAAGCATCTGCAGATATTATAAAAAATAACTTTCTCATTGGAACCGGAACAGGCGATGTAAAAGATGAACTGATGAGAACTTATAAAGAAAAAGGTATGACGGGAGCATTCGAACACAATTTAAACGCACATAATCAATTTATTCAAACATTTATTGCGTTGGGAGTTCCGGGCATTGTCGGTTTATTATCTTTATTTATCTCCGGAATATGGAGTGGTATTAAAAAAAGAAAATGGGTATTTATTTTTTTTATGATTATTACATTTTTAAATTTCATTCCCGAATCCATGCTCGAAGTTCAAACAGGTGTAATATTTTTTGCTTTCTTTAATTCCTTACTTTTATTTTCTGAAGCAGAACCAATATGATTCCATTTTCACCGCCAAAAATTACCGATGAACTGGTTAAAGCCGTTACAGAAGTGCTTCGTTCAGGTTGGATTACGACTGGACCAAAAACCAAAGAATTTGAAAAACGAATTACTGAATATTGCGGATGCAAATCTACTTTATGTCTTAACTCTGCTACTGCCGGGCTGGAAATTATGCTGAGATGGTTCGGTGTAACAAAAGGAGATGAAGTAATTGTTCCAGTTTACACTTATTCCGCAACGGCAAATGTGGTTGTCCATTGTGGAGCAAAAGTTATTTTTGTGGATGTAAACAAAGATGATTTTAATATTTCTATTGAGAAAATTGAAAAAGCAATTACTTCCAAAACAAAAGTGATTATGCCTGTAGATTTTGGAGGATTTCCCTGCGATTATGATGCGATAAATGAATTAGTAAAACAAAAGAACATTAGAAAAAAGTTCAAAGCAAATTCTCCAGAACAGAAAAAATTAAAAAGAATTCTTGTGTTGAGCGATGCCGCACATTCCATCGGTGCAACTTACAAAGGAAAAAAAACCGGTTCGCTTACCGATGTTTCTGTTTTTTCTTTCCATGCCGTAAAAAATTTAACTACAGCTGAAGGCGGAGCAGTCTGCCTGAATCTTCCAAAACCGCTTGACAATGAAAAGATTTATTCCGAACTGAATATCAAATCGCTTCACGGGCAAAACAAAGATGCACTTGCAAAAACAAAAATTGGACAATGGAGATATGACATTGTTGAAGCCGGTTATAAATGCAACATGACTGATATTTCAGCAGTGATGGGAATTTGCGAATTGAAAGATTATGACAATGATACGCTTGTGAAAAGAAAAAAAATATGCAACTTATATTCTTCAGCATTTTCAAAATATGATTGGGCGGAAGTTCCGACACTTCATACTTCAGAAAGAGAATCTTCCTATCATTTATTTCCGCTTCGCATCAAAGGAATAAAAGAAAAACAGCGTGATGAAATTATAAAAGAAATATTTGCAAAAGAAGTTGCGGTGAATGTTCATTTCATCCTTGTTCCGATGATGAGTTTCTACAAAAAACATGGATATAAGATTAAAAATTATCCAGTAGCTTTTAATAATTACTCGAGGGAAATTTCGCTTCCTGTTTACTATGATTTAACCAATGAGCAAATAAAAATTGTGATTGACGCAGTAGTTTCGTCTGTTCAAAAAATTCTTGGATGCTGAAAAGAATTTTCGATATTATTTTTTCCCTCCTCGGCATTATCATTCTACTTCCTTTCTTTTTGTTATTTGCAATTCTAATTGTTTTTGATTCAGGATTTCCCGTTTTCTACTCACAAAAACGAGTTGGAAAAAACGGAATTAATTTCTCGCTTATCAAATTTCGCACGATGAAAAAAAATTCCGACAAAAAAAGTTTGCTTACTGTTGGCGAAAAAGATTCCCGAATAACAAACATCGGATATTTTCTTCGCAAATATAAAATTGACGAACTCCCTCAACTATTCAATGTTTTGATTGGCGACATGAGTTTGGTTGGTCCAAGACCTGAAGTGAGAAAATATGTGGAGATGTACAATCCAGAACAGAAAAAAATCCTCTCGGTAAAACCAGGTATTACCGATTACGCTTCTATTGCATACGCAAATGAAAATGAAATTCTCTCAAAGTCAGAAAATCCTGAACAGCTTTACATTACCGAAGTGATGCCTGCCAAACTAAAATTGAATTTAAAATATATCGTAGAGAAAAGTTTTTTTACCGACTTGAAAATTATTTTTATGACAATCGGAAAAATTGTAAGTTAATTTCCAAGCGCATCAAGTAACTTCTGAATTTCATCCTGTTTTTCTGCATATCCTAATTTCTTATAGGAGAAAACCAAATTTCTCAACAATCTTTTCATCATTTCAAGGTTGGAACATGGCTGATAATAAACGGATTGTGCTTCCAAGTTCATCTTTTTCAAATAAATTTCCAATTGTTTTTTCCCAAACACTGCTCCACGGCTGAACGGATTAATGTAAAATAAAATTCCTTCGGCAATCATTTCGGCATCGCGTTTTGTTTTTACTGTCATCAATTGGTGAACATCTTTATAACACAAAACAAAATGCTCGGGAAGATTTACTCCGTAAATCGGAATTTTTAAATCTTGCGCAATGATGAGGTAAACTAGCGACAATGAAAGAGGATTTCCTTTTTTACTTTCAAGTACATTATTGATATATGAATTTTGCGGAGCGTGATAGTTTTGAGTATTTCCGCTGAAATTGTGAACTTCAAATAATATATGATTGATGATTTTCACCTGTTCAAGCGCGGTAAGTTTGTCATTCAGTTCAATCCATACATCCTGTCTTATCTGCTGAATCTGTCGTTTCAATTTCTCCTCATTCAAATCCGGATATTGGTATTTTGCAATATGAAGCGCGCCGACTAAAAGATTTTGTTCAGGAGTAGATGCCCATTCTTTTAATGACTGCACCGTTGAATTAAACTGTATGTTATGAATGATGCCTTCTATTTTTGTCTGAATGCTGGTATCAAAGGATTGTTCCCATACGTTTTCCAAAACAGGAATCACCTGCGCTCCTATTGATAAAAGTTTTTCTCTCACGTGAATAAACACATCTTTATCTGGATCATCCAATAAACTAAGGAGTGCATTCAATTCTTGTTTGTCCATATTCACAGATTTATCGGTGAAATAATTTTATACAAAGTTCCGTTCAAAAATGAAATGATAAGGAAGCATGAAAGAAAAGATGTTAACACAAAGAAGTTAATCGCGGAAAAAATGAGTAACATTCTTACTGAAAAAGGCATTTTTTTCAAAGGGATTATTTTTATTATCTTTGCGCTGTAATTAAATGCCTTGAAAACAATTCAGGCAATAAAACAATAAAATATTTTCCTATGAGTAAGAAAAACGAAAGAGATGAAATTCTTGTCCCGATAGATTTCACTGAGCAATCGCTGATTGCTTTGGGACAATCCTATAATCTTGCAAAAGAATATAATGCAGAACTGGTTCTTCTGTATGTAATTGACGATGGAAACATGTTACCAACCTTCATGTCAGGAAAACTGCAAACTGAAATGAAGAAAAATATTCAGAAAAAACTTGACAATCTTGCAACTGACATCGAAAAGAAAACCGGTGTAAAAGTAGATACCATGATTGCCAAAGGAAAACCCTACGAAAAAATAATTGAAGTAGCGGAAATGCTTGGCGCAATCATGATTATTATGGGTCATAATAGTCGTAAAAAACTCAGCATTCGGTTTATCGGATCAAATGCATTGCGTGTTGTGCGTGAAGCCAACTGTCCCGTAATCACTATCAAAGGTAAACATCACCGCGAAGGATGTAAAAATATTGTTCTGCCGCTTGACTTAACAAAAGAAACAAAAGATAAAGTGCGTCATGCAATATCAGTTGCAAAACTTGGAATTTATCAAGCAGCGATTAGAGTTGTTTCTGTTCTGCAAAGTTCTGATGAATTTATTGTAAACAAACTTACCCGTCAGTTAGAACAAGTAAAAAATTACATCCAGCAACAAGGTATTGAATGTACTGCTGAAATAATTAAAACTGTGAAAGGGGAAGATTCACCTGCTCAATGTATTATTGATTATGCTAATAAAGTAGAAGGAGATCTCCTCATTATTATGACTCAGCAGGAAGCAAACTTTACGCGAATGTTTATTGGATCAACTGCCCAAGAAGTTGTAAACAATTCTGAAATTCCTGTACTGAGTATTATTCCACAGATGCGCAAATACAAACCGCTTGTTAGATAATTCAATTGGTTTGGAGTAGGATATTCTTACTCCAAACGCAATTTTTATTTTCCAAAAACTCTTTTAAGGATATCCGTAACCTGCGCTAAAGGATCTTTGCGGATTTTCTTTTCTTCTTCGGCAATGAGTTTAAAAAGTCCATCGAGTGCTCTTGCGGTAATGTACTGTTCAAGGTCAGGGTTTTGTTTTTGCACAAAAGGAACTTTATTGTAGGCAGTAATAATCGGATTCCAATATTTTGTTACTTCCACTTTCGCAATTGCATCTTTAATAATTGGCGTGAATTTCACAGTGAGATCGGCAGAAGTTTTATTTTTTAAATATTCAGTTGCCGCGTTATCTGCACCTTTCAAAATAGAAAAACCATCTTCAAGACTCATTCCTTTTATGGCATCAAGAAAAATTGAAGCTGCTGTTTTTGCCGCTTCTTCCGCAGCACGGTTCATGCTCATTTCAAAATCAGTTACTTGCTGTTGCATTCCTAAATTAATAACAGTTTTTTTAACTTTTTCCGCTTCAGGAGGAAATGGAATAAAGATGAGAGGGTTTTTATAGTAACCATCTGTTTTGGATGCAGAACCAGTTGAATTATTTGTTCCAACATTCAACGCTTCACGTAAACCTTGCACCACTTCGTCGTTGCTGAGAGGATTTTTAGTTCCACCGCCTTCAAGTTGTTTTACATCTTGGCTGGCGTCATTAACTACTTTATTAAAATTAATTTGCGCATTTGCAGAGTAAGCAAAAAAAAGGATTGGAATAAGTTTCTGGATTTTCATGTTGAAAGATTTTGATTTGGTGGTCAAACTTACAAATACTTTGCCAAACCTGTTAACACTTGTTAAGAAACTTCTAAAATAGAGGTTTAAAACTATTTGTACTTTAGTCCGCTAAAAGACGAACTCCGTATTACATCGGAGCAAAATAAAATTTGAATATGGATAAAATTAAATTTGGAACCGATGGCTGGCGTGCCATCATTGCAAAAGAATTCACCACCGAAAACGTAGCCCGCGTTGCAGAAGGCACTGCTCTTTGGCTTCTCAACTCGAAATTCCAAACTTCAAACTCCAAACTCTCTATCGTTGTCGGTCACGACTGCCGTTTTGGAGGTGAATTATTTGCCGAAACAGTTTCAAAAGTGTTGGCACATCATGGCATAAAAGTTTTTCTTGCAAAAGGATTTGTTTCCACACCGATGATTTCTCTCGGAACTGTAAAATACAAAGCCAATCTCGGCATCATCATTACTGCAAGCCACAATCCTCCGTCATACAACGGTTTTAAATTGAAAGGTTATTACGGCGGACCGCTTCTTCCTGAACAAGTTTCAGAAATTGAAAATCTGATTCCTGATCATGCAGAATCAAGCACTGCGCATCAAGTAGCAAGTATCGAGAAGATGATTCAGCATGTTGACTTGGAAACTTTATATTGCAAACACATTGAAAAGAATTTTGATTTAAAGGCGATACAAAAATCAAAAATGACACTTGCTTACGATGCCATGTTTGGTGCCGGACAGAATGTTATTAAGCGATTACTCCCTGAAACAATCATGCTTCATTGCGAAAACAATCCTTCATTCAACGGAACTTCACCGGAACCGATTGCAAAAAATCTTCAAGAAATTTCTACACTTATTAAAAACTCTCAAAAGAAAAAAGGAAAAAATAAAATCGAATGTGCTTTAGCAACCGATGGTGATGCTGACAGATTAGGATTATTTGACGGTAAAGGAAATTTTGTTGATTCGCATCACATCATTCTTCTTTTAATTCATTACTTGTGCAAGTATAAAAAGATGAAAGGAAAAATATGCACTGCTTTTTCCACTACTGAAAAAATTAAAAAGATGTGCAAGCATTATGGATTGGAACTTGAGGTTGTGAAAATTGGTTTCAAATATATTTGCGGAATAATGATTAAAGAAGATGTTTTGCTTGGCGGAGAAGAATCGGGAGGCATTGCAATCAAAGGACATATTCCTGAACGTGATGGAATTTGGATCGGACTTACAATTTGGGAATTCATGGCAAAATCAGGAAAATCGCTTGACGAATTAATCAAAGAAGTGTATGCGATTACCGGAAGTTTTGCGTTTGAGAGAAATGATTTACATATTTCCGAAGAACTTAAAAACAAGATTGTAGAAAATTGCAAGCAAGGAAAATATAAGTCGTTCGGAAAATATAAAGTTCAACGCGTGGATGACATGGATGGATGGAAATACTTTTTCAATGAAGAAGAATGGCTGATGATCCGCGCTTCAGGCACCGAACCTGTTTTAAGAACCTATGCTGAATCCTCAACCCAGAAAAAAGCATTTGACATTTTAAATTCAGCTAAGAAAATTTTTCTTCAATAAGTGCAGATGAAAAAAATTATAAAAACATTTTTAGTTTTTAGTTTTTCATTTTTAACTTTTCATTCTGTATTTGCGCAAGCGCCAAAAACTTTTTCTGCCGACTCAGTGAAATTCCTGAATGAAATGGATGATTATTTCAGCTCAGTGCAGGGAAAAGAAAAAGAAGGCCATACTTTTATCAAAGAACAATTCAAGCCGTTTTGGTTTGGCGGATATATGTCGGATGATAAAAGGCAATTTGTCTACATCACCAGCATTGCTATGCTTCAAAAAAAACTTCGCCCATTTCCTGATTACTACAATTTCTTCATGGCAATGATAAATTTTTACAACACGACAAAACTGGAAGAAAAAAGTTTTCAATCATGGAAAACAAGTATTGAAAAACTCATAGGAAAAGGAAGTTCGAAAAAACTTTCTGATTTTTTGGAAGCATCCAACAATTTATTCAGCACAAATAAACTTTTCAAATCTCCTGCAGAAGAATGGTTTGCTGACAACAACAATTACTCATTCGAATTTGATTCATTACCAAAAATCATTTTTTCAAAAACAAATTTATCTTGCGCTGTTAAAGCTGATACTGCAACTATTTTCGAAACATCAGGAATCTATTATCCTACAGAAAAAAAATGGGTTGGTAAAGGAGGTAAAGTTACTTGGGCACGCGATGGGATTGACGACAAACAGGTTCATGCAGAACTCAACAAATACAAAATCAATCTCACCAAACAAAGCTATACAGCCGACTCTGTAAAATTCACCAACGAAATTTATTTTAAAACTCCCATACTTGGAACGATAGAAGAAAAAGCAGTTCCAGATGCAACTCCCGAGAATTCAACTTATCCGCGATTTGAATCTTACAGCAGTCGGTTTGAAATAAAAAATATTGCTCAGGGAAAAGTAGATTTCTCAGGCGGATTTTCTCTGCGCGGCAGTAAGTTCATCGGTTCAGGAAGCAAAACTGCGGATGCATATCTTATTTTCAAGCGCAACAACAAACCGCTTGTGAAAGCTTCGGGAAAAACTTTTATTTTCAAAAAAGACAGAATTACTTCGGATGACGCGGCAATAACAATGTATCTTGACAAGGATTCTATTTATCACCCTTCCATCAATGTGAAATTTGACATTGACAATAAGGAACTTATCCTTATCCGGCTTCTTGAAGGTATTTCAAAAACTCCATACTTCAACACATTTCACAAAGTGGATATGTACATTGAAGAAATTGACTGGAAACTTGACTCAGCCAATATGTATTTCAAAACGCTCATCGGAAGTTCGCAGGGAGTTGCTGAATTTCCCTCAGCAAATTATTTTCGTGCCGATGTTTTTTACCAGCTTCAGGGAATTGACGATATTAATCCGCTCAGCGCGTTAAAAAATTGCGGTGACCAGTTAAAGAAAAAAGAATTTACTGTAGTTGAATTTTCCAAATGCAGACGGCTTGACCCGAACGATATTCGCCCGTCTCTGATTGCCATCGCAAGTCTGGGATTTATTATTTACAAACCAGATGAAGATAAAATAATTTTAAAAGACAGGTTGGAACAGTTTCTCAAAGCGAAAGCAGGCGCTGTGGATTACGATGTAATTGGAATTAAATCCAACGTTCATGGCGGATCAAACAATGCCGTTCTTAATCTTTTGAATTATGATTTGAAAATTTATGGAGTTTCGCAAATTCTCCTAAGCGATTCCGAAAACGTAACTATTTATCCTGCAAAAAACCAAGTTGTGCTAAAGAAAAATCGCGACTTTACTTTTGGCGGAGTGGTTCAAGCTGGAAAATTTTCCATCTTCGGAAAAGATTTTTCTTTCAATTACGACCAGTTCAAGATCAACATTAATAATGGCGACTCCATTCGTTTTTCCGTTCGCAGATTAACGCCCGATGCGTTTGGAAGTTTTCCTGATGTGCCCGTAAAATCCGTTATCGAACAAGTGCAGGGAGAATTGATTATTGACAAAACAAATAATAAGTCTGGCAGAACATCTTATCCTCAATATCCTATTTTCAATTCATCCAAAGAATCTTTTGTTTATTACAGCAAGCATTCCATACAAAAAGGTGTTTACAAGCGCGATAAATTTTATTTCAAGATCGATCCTTATACACTCAGCAGTTTGGATAATTTCAAAACGGAAGCGCTGAAACTAAAAGGAATTTTTTCTTCCGCAGGAATTTTTCCTGACTTTGTTGACACGCTTTCCATTCAGCCGGATTACTCGCTGGGTTTTGTTCGACCAGCTCCGGGTGGAGGATTTGCTTCGTATGGCGACAAAGGAAAATTCACGAACAAAATCAAACTCAGCAACGAAGGTTTGCACGGCGACGGTACGATTGATTATCTCACTTCTACTTTAAGTTCAAGCAATATGGTTTTCTATCCTGATTCGGTGAATGGCATGGCGGAAAAATTTGCAGTGCGCGAACAGAAAGGCGAGAAGGTGGAATATCCTCCGGTGAAAGGAGACAGTGTTTATGTTCATTGGACTCCCAAAAAAGATGTGATGCAGATATTCTCGCAAGTGAAACCGTTGGATATGTATAAGGGGCAAGCGCAGATGAAGGGAAGAGTGGATTACTCGCCAAAAGAAATGAATGGAAACGGCAAACTGGATTTCTCCGGCGCAACCATGTCTGCCAACCTGATGAAATTTAAAAATAAAAAAGTATTGTCCGACACCGCATCGTTTAGCTTGAAAGCATTGGAAAGTTCGCAATTTGCCTTCTCCACAAAAAACGTCAATGCCATTGTTGATTTTGAGAAACGCACGGGTGATTTTGCATCGAACGGAAAAGGTTCCATTGTTGAATTTCCTGTCAACCTGTATATCTGCTACATGGATAACTTTAAATGGAACATGGATGCAGGCGAAATTGAACTTGCTTCGCGCGACGCGAACAAACCAAAAGATGCACGTATGCTCGAACTTTCAGGACCTGAATTTATTTCTACGAATCCCAAACAGGACTCCTTGCGGTTCAATGCACCAAAAGCTAAATTCGATTTCAAAAATTACATCATCTCCGCGATGGATGTGGCTTGGATAAATGTTGCCGATGCAAAAGTGTATCCCGACAGCGGAAAAGTTACCATTCTGAAAGCTGCCGAGATGAAAACTTTCTCCAACGCAAAAATTGTTGCCAACAGCATAACTGCGTATCACACCGTTTACAAAGCCAATGCTAATTTGTTCGGCAGAAAGAGTTATGCCGCATCGGGATATTATGATTACGTGGATGAGATGAAAAACAAACAACCCATTTATCTGGCAAACATCCGCGTGGATACCACTTATCAAACCATTGCCGAAGCAACCATTCTGGATTCTGCGCATTTTATGCTGAGTCCGAATTACGAATTCAAGGGGAAAGTAAATCTTGCTTCCAATAATCAGTTCATGGTGTTTACGGGTTCAACCAAGGTTACTCAAACCTGCCCTGCGCTTGGCAACGGAAAAACATGGTTTAATTTCTCCGCACAAATTAACCCTGAAAAGATTCTCATTCCGGTTACCGACAAACTGGTGGATGACAGAGACAAAGACATCAGCGCGGCAATTATGGTGGCTGCCGATACATCAGGAATTTATACTTCGTTCTTCACCAAAAAAATTCACAAGAACGATCAGGAAGTTATCTCGGCAACAGGATTTTTATTCTATGACAAACCAACGAAAGAATATCGCATCACTTCGAAAGAGAAACTCAACGAGCCAACACTTACCGGAAATTACCTGAGCTTGAAATCGGATGCCTGCACAGTTTACGGAGAAGGAAAGATGGGCGGGTTGGGTCTCGACCTTGGACAAGTGAAGATAGACGCGGTGGGAAATGCCTCGCACGATCTGAAAACCGATTCCGCGTCGTTCAATATGATGATGGCGCTCGATTTCTTCTTCGACAATTCTGCGCTTGATAAAATGTCGGAACTGATTTCAAACACAACATCGCTCACAGGAGTTACCGTGGGCGCCACGTTTGAAAAAGGTTTGCACGAACTTTTGGACAAAGAAAAAGCCGACAAACTTATTGCCGATGTAAGTCTGTACGGCAAGTTTAAAAAGTTTCCTGACGAACTGGATCACACCATTTTCTTAACTGATGTTCATGCGCAATGGGATAAAAAGAATAACGCCTACGTTTCAACCGGAGCCATTGGCATTGGTTTCATTCACAAGAACCAGGTGAACAAATATGTATCGGGCAAAATTGCGCTGTCGAAGAAAAGAACGGGCGACATCCTAGATATTTATTTAGAAGTGGATAAGAACAACTGGTATTATTTCCGCTACACAAAAGGATTGCTCACAGCCGTTTCGGGCGACCCTGCCTTTAATAAGATTGTTCAGGAATTGAAAGCCGATAAGCGCACGCAAAAAGGCGAACGCGGACAAACTCCTTATGAGTTTTCGATTGGCAGCGAGCAGCAGAAAAATCTTTTCCAGCGCAAGTTTAAGAATACGGAGGAGTAATCACTTCACCACCACCAGCTTCTTGCTCAACACACCTTCGTCGGTTTTGAGTTGCAGAAAATAAATTCCGGTTGCTTGCGCAGAAAGGTTAATGGTTAATTGTGTTGATTGCGGTAATTGGGTGTTACTGTAAACCTTTTCTCCAAGCACATTGTAAATCACTACACTGTTCATTTGCAAATTGGATAATTGATTTATTTGCATATTAAACTGCCCGTTCGTAGGATTGGGAAATATTTTTATTAAACGAGATTCATCATCTTCTTTCATTCCTGTGAGTAAACCTAAGCAAGTGTCCACCGTATTATATGGTGTTACAGTAGTATGATGATATAACTGTATTCCGTTTTCAGTATAACAAACTAACGTCCATGCCCATTCAAATTAATAATCAAAAGGCATAAATAAAAAATGTGTACTGCCAACACCTTCAATCCATGCATTGTTATTGATTGAACCATTTGTATTAAATCTTTTTCTGTAATTACCATTAATTAATATTGAATCAATTGAAATTATTTTTTCTGGATAAACTGCGCTAGCAAATTTAATCGGAACAGTATCTCCAACATGAAGACCAAATGTGTACAGCAAAGTATCATTGGCAAAAGAGCTTTGATAATAACCATGGAAATAGACCGATTTTGTTGTTATATCTTGTCGAATTGCACCGCTATAACCATTGCCATTATAAATTTTATGATATAATTTATTATTAATTGTGGTGTCACCTTTCATAAAATAGTTTTGAAGTTGTTGAGAGTAATTAGAAGGACTACTTTGATATTCAAACAAAACTGTCCACACCGCATTTGAATCAGGAAACGGATGATAAACATTCGTCTGCGCATCGGCAGAAAAGAAAACAATTGCAAATAATATAAAAGCGTAATGTTTCTTCATTGAGTAAAGATACACATTTTGTAGAAAAACAAAAAAGCCCACTCCGCCAAACTCGAAATGGGCTTTATTTATTTCACTACGCTTTTGGCGCAGCGGGTTTTGGCTTTGCCTTGGGCTTTTTATATTCCGATTTCTTTTTAATGCC
>PLUL01000055.1 GCA_003164895.1 Bacteroidota bacterium
GAATGGATATGAGCGGAGGCAGTGGCAACGTAGTTCAGCAAGATGTGTATGTATGGAAAGTAAAACTAACAGATGTTTTTGATAAAAATCATACCTATGTCGGTAGAGTTTCTGTCATTAAATAATTTACAATATCAACTAAAAAATACGTTAGATGCATTGATTTGTATCCTTATAGAATTAAATTTAAATATTTTGAGATGAAGCAAAAAATACATGTACTGTTTTTTGTTTTCAGTAACATAACTTCCGGTTCTTTTTTTCAGAAATGTCAAGGACAATGTATTTCTTACGATGTACATGCGTGTATTGATTACATGGATGATTTACACGTTCAAGGAAATCAGATGTGGTGGGTAAATTTTGGTGGTTCAAATCCGGGTCAGCATTCCAATTGTTCAGGAGATGTTTTATCTGTGAACGGAAACCCGTGGGGATTATGGAGTACTCCTTATACTCTTGCAGGTGTTACCAACTGTATGGATATGACATCTTCCGTTACACTATGTTCCGATATTTGTAATTTAATTCAGGCACCAAGTGCAAGTAATAACTGGGAAACAATTTATAGATTTGACGATAGTGGTCCATCAGGTCCTCATAATTATAAAATTGTTTTTACCTATTGCCCAACCACTACAATTCCTTCTTCTACTTTCAGCGTTAGTGCAACTGTATGCGCTGGCAATAATGCATCCTTCACTTACACAGGCGGTGCAGGAAGCAGTGCAACTTTCAGTTGGAATTTTGGGGATGGTTCTCCATTGGACACTGCGAAGAATCCCACTCATACTTATGCGAATTCAGGAACATATAGTGTTTCGTTAAACGTAAATGCCTGCAATCCATCAGCAGCAACCATCATTCCCGTTACAGTATCAACAACACCTACTTCTGCATGTACTACAGGCACATCTATTTGTATCGGAACTAATAATACAATTACCTATACGGGAACAGGAGTAGCAAGCGACACGTACACTTGGAATTTTAGCGGAGGCAACATTGTTTCAGGTTCCGGTCAAGGACCGTATATTGTTAATTGGGCAACCGCAGGCACACAATTAGTTACACTTTCTGTAAATGAAAATGGTTGTATATCTCCGCTTTCAACAAATACGGTGATAGTAAATCCGGCTCCCGTGGCAAACCAAAAAGGCAATAATGTTTGCTTTAATAATGTGAACACTTTTACAGATTTATCCGTAGGTAATAATACCGTTTCAAACTGGAGCTGGAATTTTGGAGATGGAAACACGTCTACTCTCCAAAGTCCGACTCATACTTACAGCAATCCTGGAAGCTATTCCGTTACACTTACCATCACAAATAATTTTGGCTGCATAGATACGAACTCAATAAATGTTGTGGTGAATCCTTTGCCTACTGTGAATTTCAGTTCTACAACAATTTGTTTGGGCAACAGCACCTGCTTTGGAAATTCATCCACAATTACATCGGGAAGTATTATAGGATGGGGTTGGAATTTTGGCGATCCTAATTCTGGAAATAATAATACTTCAACTCTTCAGAATCCCTGCCATACGTATACCAATGTGGGTACATTTCCAGTGATACTTACTGCAACTTCTGATAGCGGTTGTCAGATACTTAAAAGTTTACCGACTACAATTAATCAGCTTCCTGTTGCCTCGTTCACCGCACCAAATGTTTGCCTGAATACTTCAGCTACATTTGCAAATGGAACAACGCCTGCATCGGGAGATCCCATTGCAACCTGGAACTGGAATTTTGGCAATGCACCTGCGGGAACTTCTGCTGCGCAGAACCCAGCTTATTCATACGGTACATCGGGTACTTATTCTGTAACGTTGATTGCCATTTCAACAAAAGGATGTATAGATACTATAATAAAATCAATTACTGTTTATAAAAATCCTGTAGCCGCTTTTTCACATCCAGATAGCGGATGCGCGCCTTTAAATAATGTGGGTTTCGTCAATGCTTCCACATCGGCTGACGGAACAATCACCAATTGGCTTTGGAATTTTTCAGGCGGAAATCCATCTTCTTCCATTCAGCAAAATCCTTCGGGCATTTCTTTTAATAATCCCGGAACTTATAATGTATCGCTTATTGTAATGACAAACTTTGGATGCCGAGATACTTTGCAAAGCAATCAATATATTAAAGTGTTTAATTTACCTCAAGCCGGATTTTGCATAGATCCGATTTCAGCAAGTACAAGTGTTAACCAGCCGATATTTAATTTTTGTAATCAGTGGTCGGCGGATGTTGTGCAATGGACATGGAATTTTGGAGACGGAACACCGACTGATAACATCAGCACAAATCCAATTCATTCTTATTCAACCACCGCAATAAACAACAGCGACTATATTTATAATGTTTGCATCAATGTGTTGAATCAACATGGATGTAGAGATTCAATATGTAAAAAGGTTGAACTATTGCCTGAATTTGAATTTTATGCGCCGAATAGTTTTACTCCAAACGGAGATGGTATAAATGATTTTTTCTTCGGAAAAGGGAGAGGAATTACTGATTACAGCATCTGGATTTTTGACCGATGGGGAAATTCGGTTTGGGATTGTCATTACTCCGGAAAAAATATTGATTGGGATAATGATAATTTTAACGGACATAAACAGGATGGAATGTCTTCTGCCTGTAAATGGGATGGCAAAGCAATATCGGGCGGCACAAGTATGAATGGCAGTAGCGGAAATATTTCTCAAGAAGAAGTGTATGTGTGGAAAGTGGAGATTATAGATATCTTTGATAAACATCATACTTATACGGGTAATGTTACTGTCGTGAAATAAAAAATTTGTTATGCAACTATTGATTAATAATGAACATCTATTAATTATGACATACAGAATGTTCATCACGAGATGTTTTTTGTTACTTACATCATTTCTTTTATCTTTTCAATTTGCATTTTCTCAAGAGGTTGGGTCGTCAGGGGCAAAAACAATAAATGGTGTTGATCTTAAAAGCGAAAAAAAAAATAGTGTTTCCGTAAACGGAAAACAGGTTGAAAAAAATAATGGAACTAATCCAGTTCCTTTTGCCACTTGTGGTGATATGGGTGCGGAAAATGGGTGGTCTACTTGGCAATCTAGTGAAGGATATCATCAACTAGGAAC
This sequence comes from Bacteroidota bacterium, assembly GCA_003164895.1. Lineage (GTDB taxonomy): Bacteria > Bacteroidota > Bacteroidia > Palsa-948 > Palsa-948 > Palsa-948. The sequence goes on from PLUL01000055.1 coordinate 3,135, forward strand.
TAATGGCGACCTACCGATTTTTTTTGCTCCAGGTGCTCCTGCAACTATGGCTCCTCGTTTTGCCATAACCAGTGGAGCTGGTAACGATGCTTGTTCTGTTGGAGCAGGTCCGCTTGTACCTGTCGTAGCACCAGGTTTTGGAAATTCATCTATCCTGATTGGGCAACCATTAACAAATGGTATTCAGGGAAATTGCGCGAGTAATCCTCCATATCCAGCTCCGGGTGGTGGTGCTCAAGGGAATGGTTGTTCTGAACAACTACAATTTTCTTTTACTGTTTCTGCACAAGACATTAATTTTATTTATGCCTATGCAGTATTTGTAGAGAACCCACCAAGTGGGCATACATTGAATCAAGCGCCATTCACAGAAATATATATACTTGCTCCTAATAATATCGATACTGTTCCTTGCAGTAAACAAAGATATACTGCAGATCTAGCTGGTGGTATAGGTCCTGGATTCTACGCATCAAATTGCTCTCCAACCTCTAATGGTGTTGTTACTTATAAGCCGTGGACTCTTGTGGGTGTAAATCTAACAAACTATGTAGGACAAACTCTCAAAACTGTAATTACAAATACAGATTGTGCTTTGGGTGGCCACAGTTGTTGGTCCTATTGGGATTTTTCATGTGGTGCGCTTGGCGGAAGCCCTCCAGCATATTGCCTCGGGCAATCTGTAACATTAAATGCACCCAATGACCCTCTTATAAATTATACTTATCAATGGACACATAATGGTAGTCCTTACACAGGTCCACCCAGTGCAACATCACCAAGCATTACTCCTACACCAGCGGTTGGCGATACATTTATTGTTTTAGTACATCAGCCATCAGGTTGTGACTTCAAAATTCCTTATGTACCTAAGCCTAATAATGCCATTGCCAATTTTCATTTTGCTACCAGTTGCTCGGGAGTAACTACATTTACAGATTCTTCCTACGTTCCAATTGGTGGAGGCACTATTACCGGATATAATTGGACATTTCCTTCGGGAAATCCGGCAACTGCAACTACTCCAACAGCTTCAGTAACTTTTCCACCCGGAACTCATACCGTTACATTAAATGTAACTTCTTCAACGGGGTGTAATGGCACAAAGACACTTACATTTACGACAAACAATGCTGTTGCTGCTTTTAATACTGGACCTGTATGCTTGGGAACGACTACTACATTTATAAATACTTCAACTGCCAGTACCAGTGATCCAATTTCTTCATGGGATTGGAATTTTGGCGATGGAACACCTCATGCTACAATACAAAGCCCTTCTCACGTTTATGCAACATCGGGAACATATACTGTAACGCAAATCATTACAACTCAAGCGGGGTGTAAAGATTCAGTAAAATTACCGATAACAGTTAATCCATTACCGCAGGCAGCATTTACAAGTAACACGATTTGTGCAGGTACTGTTTCCTCGTTGACAGATAATTCTATTCTACCTGCAGGAGAAACAATAACTTGGAGTTGGAATCTTTCGGGAGGTACTCCGGCAACATCCACAGCACAGAATCCATCAGTTTCTTTTCCCACAGGAGGTACTTACACAGTTTCAGAAATTGTTACTACTCAGTTTGGATGTTCCGATACTACTGTTTTACCTGTTATTGTGAACGCCATACCTCAAGCAGCATTTTCAAGTAACACGGTTTGCGCAGGCAATGTTACTTCGTTGACAGATAATTCTACTTCACCATCTACTGGAGGAGCAATCACGAGTTGGAGTTGGAATTTCCCAAGCGGAAATCCATCAACATCCACAACACAGAATCCGATTGTTACTTTTCCTGCCGGAATTTATAATGTAACATTGGTGATAACAGCACAAAATAGTTGTACAAATACTACTATTCTTCCAGTTGCAATATATGGATTACCCATTGCAAATTTTAGTTCCAATTCACCTTGTATAGGCAATGCGACAAATTTTGTTGACCTATCTGTGTCACCTTCGGGAGATAACATTACATCTTGGAGTTGGAATATGGCAGGTGGAACTCCGGCAGCAAGTGCAATTACTAACCCGTTCACAATCTATAATACACCTGGAACATATACTGCTACTCTAACAGTAACAACACAAGGAGGGTGCAAGGATACAATTTCCCATCCGGTTACAGTATTTGCACCTCCTGTTGCAAATTTTTCTGGTTCGGGAGTCGGTTGCGCGCCTATCTGCGTTACAAATTATAAGGATTCATCAACTACCTTAGTCGGAAATAATATTGTGAGTTGGCAATGGTCTTTTCCTGGTGGCTCACCTGCAAGTTATATTACAAATAATTCTCCCGGAAATCCATCTTCTATTTGTTACAATTCTCCCGGTGCATTTGGTGCAAGTTTGATAGTTACAACAGCAAATGGATGTAAGGATTCCATTTCAATTAATCCAGTAGCGAATGTTTATCCATTGCCGAAGTCAAGTTTCTGTATATTATCAAACCCAGTTCCTGTTACTGATCCAGTTTTTTCTTTTTGTGACCAATGGTCAAATGATGTTGTTCAATGGGTATGGACTTTTGGCGATGGGGATTCCGCTTCAAACATAGTTAACCCTGTTCATTCTTATTCAGCTACTGCGACAAATAATGATTTTTATACTTATAATGTTTGCCTTAATGTTAAAAATCAGTTTGGCTGTTGGGATTCTGTTTGTCATGTAGTGGAATTATTGCCTGAATTTACGTTCTACATTTCAAATTCATTTACTCCCAACGGAGATGGCAATAACGACTTTTTCTTTGGAAAAGGTCGAGGCATCAAAGATTATAATATATGGGTATTTGACAGATGGGGAAATGATATTTGGGATTGCCACTATTCAGGTAAGAATACAGATTGGGATAATACCAATCAGGATGGAATGCCTTCTGCTTGCAAATGGGATGGGGTAGTAGTAAAAGGAGGAATGGATATGAGCGGAGGCAGCGGCAAAGTAGTTCAGGAAGATGTGTATGTGTGGAAAGTGAAACTGACCGATGTTTTTGATAAAGCGCACACTTATATTGGGCGAGTGAGTGTGGTGAAATAATAAAAAAATAATTTCAGGATCGAATAATTGCTCCCGCTTTTTCCTGATATGTTGTTATTAATTTCTGAATTACTTTGTCCACTTCTTTATCTGTTAGTGTTGCATTTTCATCTTGTAAAATGAAACTAAGCGCGTAGGATTTTTTTCCCGCTTCTATTTTATCGCCTTCGTAAACATCAAACAGATTTACATTTTTCAGGAGATTTTTTTCAGTTTGAAAAGCAAGTGATTCCAATAATTCATACTTCACATTTCTGTCCACCACCAAAGCGAGGTCACGCCTTACTTCAGGGAATTTTGGAATTTCTTTATACCGCACTGAACTATTTTTTGACAACTCAATGACAACATCCCAGTTGAAATCGGCACAAAACACTTCCTGCCGGATGTCAAATTTTTTCAGGAAAGATTTCTTAACGAAACCAAGCTCGACAATTTTTTTCTTCCTGATTTCATACGATAATCCGGAAGAAAGAATTTCAGAACTGATTTCAGAAACTTTTTCAACTTTAATTCCAATCCTTTCCAAAACATTATCGGCAAATGATTTCAAGTGGAAGAAATCCATACTTCCCTGTTGTACGTTCCAACTTTCCGCTTGTTTTTTTCCGCAGAGAAAAAGTGCAAGATGATTTTTTTCCGAAACAGGTATTACTTCTGGTTTTTCAACTTTAACCTCTTTCTTTCTATATGATTTTCCGAACTCAAATAATTTAAGGTCAGAATTTTTCCTATTCTGATTGTACGCAATTGCTTCCAGTCCGCTGAAGATAAGAGATGGGCGAAGAATATTCAATTCCGGACTGAGAGGATTCAGAAGTTCAACAACATTTTCTTTTTCGGAAGGAAGGAAGTTCAGTAATTCGGAATTGGTAAGCGAATTGGACATGATTTCCGTAAACCCACTTCCGCAAAGCAAATCGGAAATCACGTTGCGGATTTTTTCCGCGTCGGGTTTTGAAATAAAAGAAAGCGAGGAACGCACCGAAGTAGGAATCTCAATGTTGTTACATCCGTAAATTCTCAAAACTTCTTCAATTAAATCTTGCTCCAGAGTAACATCCGATTTATTTGTAGGCACAGAAAGTAAAAGCGCATCTTGTCCGGATGAAATCACTTCCATACCCAGAAGTTCAAAAATCCGTTTGATGGATGTTCTGTCAATTTGTTTTCCGATAAGTGTGTCACAGTTATGGAATGAGAAAGCAATTTTCTTTTCTTCAACAGGTGCTGGATAAATATCCACCACGTCGGATGAAATTGTTCCGCCGGCAACTTCTTTAATAAGCAGCGCTGCTCGTTGAAGTGCATATACCGTAATATTCGGGTCAGCGCCTCTTTCAAAACGGAATGAAGCATCGGTTTTCAGCAAATGTTGCTTGGAAGTTTTCCGGATGGAAGTCGGAGAAAAATAAGCGCTTTCGAGAAAAATATTTTTTGTTTCGTTTGTTACTCCTGAATGCAATCCGCCAAAAACTCCAGCGATGCACATCGGCTCTTTTTCAGAGCAAATCATCAAATCATCCGAAGTGAGTATTCGTTCAACTCCATCCAGGGTAACAAATTTTGTTCCTGCAGGAAGTTTTTTAACGATTATTTTGTTTCCCGAAATTTTATCTGCATCAAATGCGTGAAGCGGCTGACCAAGTTCATGCAGAACAAAATTTGTTGCATCCACAATATTATTTATCGGCTTCAGTCCAATTGACTGCAATCTTTTTTTCAACCAATCGGGAGATTCTTTCACTTGTAAATCAGAAATAGTAATTCCTGAATATCGCGGACATGCATCTTTATCTTCCACGACTACTTCAATCTTCAGTTTTTCGTTTTCTATTTTGAATGCATCAACTAAAGGAACTTTTAAATCATATTTATTTTCAGGCAAATTCCAATTCAGAACTGCGAATAAATCTTTCGCCACACCGATGTGCGAAGCAGCATCTCCCCGATTTGGAGTAAGACCGATTTCCAGAATGGAATCTTCTTCAATCTTAAAATAATCTTTTGCAGGCGTTCCGATTTTTGCCGTAGCATCCAGCACCATAATTCCATCGTGAGAATTTCCTAACCCAAGTTCATCTTCGGCACAAATCATTCCTTCGGAAACCGCGCCGCGAATTTTTGCTTTCTTCAAAGTAATCAGTTCACCTTTTGTCGGATAAATAGTGGAACCGACTGTAGCCACTACCACTTTTTGTCCCGCTGCAACATTTTGCGCGCCACAAACAATATTTAGAAGGGTTCCGGTGCCAATATCAACAGTTGTTATGCTTAATCGGTCGGCATCAGGATGTTTTTCTTTTGTCTTTACTTCTCCAATCACGCATCCTGCCAATCCGCCCTTCACGGTTTCGTGTTTCTCCACACTTTCCACTTCGAGTCCGCAGCCAGTAAGAAGTTCAGCCGTTTTCTCAGGGGAAATATCCAAATCAATGTACTGTTTCAGCCAGTTGTAAGAGATTTTCATACTCAAAAAATATTTTGCGAATATACGAATTGAAAATAGTCATGAAAATAAATTTCTCAAAACACTTGACATCGCCTCCTTGATACATTACCTTCGCGCTCTTTTTTAAAAACCTACTAAAACTCAATTATGAAATTATCCCAATTCAAATTCAATTTGCCGAAAGATTTACTTGCTGAATATCCCGCAAAACAACGCGAGGATGCGCGATTAATGGTAGTGAATAGGAAAACAAAAAAAATAGAACACAAACATTTCCGAGATATTATAAATTATTTTGAATCGGGTGATGCAATGGTGGTGAACAACACGCAGGTGTTTCCAGCCCGCATGTATGGCAACAAAGAAAAAACCGGAGCGCGCATTGAAGTATTTCTCCTCCGCGAATTAAACCGCGAAAGCCGACTTTGGGATGTGCTGGTTGACCCGGCGCGAAAAATCCGCATTGGCAACAAACTTTATTTCGGTGAGAATGCAAATTCGCTGGTGGCGGAAGTGATTGACAACACCACTTCTCGCGGAAGAACATTGCGATTTCTTTTTGACGGACCCTATGAGGAATTCAAAGCCTTACTCACCAATCTGGGACAAACTCCGCTTCCAAAATATATCAAGCGCAAACCTGAACCCAGTGATGCTGAACGCTATCAAACTGTTTTTGCAAAAGTGGAAGGCGCTGTTGCTGCACCCACAGCCGGTTTACATTTCAGCCGTGAGTTAATGCGCAAACTTCAAATCAAAGGAATTAATTTTGCGGAACTCACGCTTCACGTTGGTCTCGGAACTTTTCGCCCGATTGAAGTGGAAGATCTTACCAAACATAAAATGGATTCGGAAGAAATGGAAATTCCTCAAAGTGCGGTGGACATTGTGAATCACGCGAAAGATGCAAAGAAAAAAATCTGCGTGGTGGGTACCACCGCAATGCGTGCGGTAGAAACTTCCGTTTCAACCACGCAACGTTTGAAACCGTTCAAAGGATGGACAAACAAATTCATTTTCCCTCCTTACAATTTTAATATCGCCGATAGCATGGTTACAAATTTCCACACGCCAGAATCTTCTCTGCTTATTATGGTATGCGCGTTTGGCGGATACGATTTGATTATGAAGGCTTACAAAGAAGCTATAAAAGAAAAATACAAATTCTATTCTTACGGAGATGCAATGTTGATTCTCTGATTCATCATTGACGCTCTAAAAAATAAATTCAATAATCGTTGCTCATAAAAAAATTCTTTCGTTACTTTGCGTAAGAATTTTTTTCGGCAAAATAAAAAAAATCGCGCAGAACTATTATTGAAGAAAAAGAAAGATGACAGAATCCCCTGTTAAAAAGTACGCCATCATCGTTGCCGGCGGAAATGGAACACGCGCCAACACCCCCGTTCCAAAACAATTTATGAAACTTGACGGCAAACCGGTCGTCATGCACACCATCACAAAATTTGCCGAAGCCGGAATTCATGTTGAAATTATTTTGGTGCTGAATAAAGATTTGATTCCGCAGTGGCAGGAATTATGTAAGGAACATAATTTTAATACCGAAGTAAAAATTGTTGAAGGCGGAGAAAATCGTTTTGAATCTGTAAAAATGGGATTGGCAGTAATTGAAGACGAAGGAATTGTTGCTGTGCACGATGCCGCCCGTCCGCTGGTGAGTGCAAAAACAATTGTTACCGCGTTCAAAGCTGCCGAGATGTACGGCAACGCAGTTCCCGCAATTCCGCTGAGCGATTCCATCCGGCAAATTGATTCTACAAAAAGCATTGCGCTCGACCGCACACGCTATTGCATCATTCAAACTCCGCAATGTTTTGTTGCCAGTATTTTGAAAAAAGCATATTCCACTGCCGAATATAAAATTCATTTTACCGATGATGCTTCGGTAGTAGAATCGGCAGGAGAACGTATTCATCTGGTTGACGGAAATCCCGATAACATAAAAATTACTTCTCCCCGCGATTTCATTATTGCTGAAGCGCTGATAAAATACCGTCCTGTTGTTTCTTCCGGAAATAAATTAAAACCTTCTGAGGAATTGAATCTTTTGGGCGGACAGAGTCAGGTGGCGTAAAATATTTCCTCGCTATTTTTTCTAACTTCGTATTACGCTTACAAACACAAAAATGAAATTGCTTTATTGTTTTCTTTTGACTACTTTTTCAGTTTACTCTTTTGGTCAAACAACATCCCCAAAAAAAGATACTCCAGATATTAATCATTTCTTACCAGCACACTCCTCTGTTGAGAAAGAATTTAAATTAGACTTCGAGGGTGATGGGATTGACGAAATTGCTTTCTCATATAGAATTAATGGTCCAAAAACTGAAGAAAGTATTCTAAATCTTGATTCAACGGATGGTAATTCAGGAATAAAAATTTTAAAATTTTCTAACTTAATCGGTTGGCACGTTATTTACGAAGAGAAAACTTTAACTGGTAATGGAGTTGGAGTTTATAGTGCTCCATATATAGAAAAGATTTTGAATACGTCAAATAAAAAAGAAGCAGTTCTTGTTATCACAGATGTATCTGGAGCAGGCGCAGCTCAATTCTGGCATCTTGTAGCGTCTGTTAATGATACTATTTTAGAATTAGATTCTTCTCCTATCAGAAAAAAAGTGTTTGCTGAAAGACAATGCAATGATATGGGATATAATCATGTGGGGTTTGAAAATAATTTGGTTGTAGAAAAACAGCCTTGTTCACCTATAGGTTCATGTAGGATATGTTTTGAGAAGCCGACTTTTGAAATGCGATTTAGATTTACAGATAACGCAATCGAGATTGTTTCGGTAAAAGAAATTGAGGAAGCATCAGATAAAAAAGCTAGAACAAAATAAACTGAAAAAAATATTTCTTACACCAACTTCTTCACCTCCACCTTCTCCGATAATTTCATTTTCTCCCAATCAATTCCTGTAATCAAATTCAATCCCGGCTTTTTATCTATTTCAATTGTTCCCAGTTCTTTTTCAAATCCGAGAAACTCTGCACCGTTTTTTGTTGCCCAGGTAATTAAAGTTTCAAAAGGAATTTTTGGAAAATATTTTGCAATGGTTTTCAGTTCATCCAAAACAGAAAGTGAATCGTTGGAAGCCAAGCTATCGGTGCCGATGGTGATTTTCATTCCTTCATTTATAAACATTTCAATATCCGGCAAACGATTTTCTATATAGAGATTTGCATTCGGGCACAAACAAAAATAGATATTGGATGTTAGATGTTGGATGTTGGATTTCAGCCATAAAATATCTTCGCTCGAAGTGTAGGTGTTGTGAACGAGTAAAATATTTTTCGCCTTGTTCAACTTCGGAAGAATGAATTGCAGGGAATTTGTTTTTGCAGGTTGAAAGAACGAAGCATCAATTCCCCATTTTTCAAAACGTTTCAGGATTTTTCCGCTCTTGTTTTGAAACAACAAATTCTCTTCTTCACTTTCCTGATTATGAAAAGAAAGAATTCCGTTTGAATTTCCTGCTTCGTCATTTATAAGTTGCAGTAATTTCTCCGAAGCAGCATAAGGCGAATGCGGAACAATAGATGTTGGATGTTGGACTTTGGATTGAAGTTGCTTCCCTGTTTGGAATGCCTTTTCAGCTCTGTCAGGATGAAAACCCAACACTTCAATGAAGGTGTGATATTTTAATTTCCCTTTTGCTTTCTGATGAAACGAAAAATCGGAATTAGAAATATCCCCAACGGCAACGATTCCGTTTTTTATCATTTCATCTTCCGCCTTGACAAGCGCATTTAAAATTTCTTCTTCTGAAAATTTCCGTCTTATATTTTCCACTTCTGTTACAAACTCATCCAATCCTTTTCCTTTCGGCATTTTATCTTTCAGGTACGATAATTCAAGATGGCAATGCGTATTTACAAAACCCGGGACAATTATGCCTTCAAAAAATTCAGAGGTTGGAGGTTGGAGGTTAGAAGTTGGATTAATAACATCAATAATTTTTCCATCATCTTCCATAATCACAATTCCATTTTTAATCGGTGGCGATGAAACAGGAAAAATATAATCGGCAGAAATTTTTCTCATTATGCAAATATATTAATGTGTTTGTTGTCATTCCGAACGAAGTGAGGAATCTCTATAATATGAGCAGAGAATTGTGGGAGATTTCTCGTTTCACTCGAAATGACAAATTCATTCGTAAATTCGTAACTGGTATGCAAAAGAAAAACATCCGCGCAATTCCAAAAGAAGAAATCACCAGTTTTTTTTTAGAAAATGGCGACAAAGCATTTCGTGCAAAACAAGTGTACGAATGGCTGTGGAAAAAATCTGCCCGCTCATTTGAGGAGATGACCAACATTCCGAAAGCAACACGAGAATTACTAAACGAGAATTTTGCGATCAACGCGGTAACCATTGCCACCTCACAGATCAGTAAGGATAGAACCATAAAAAATGCTTTTCGCCTACACGATGGAAATATTGTTGAAGGAGTTCTAATCCCAACCGAAAGCAGAATGACTGCCTGCATTTCTTCTCAAGTGGGTTGCAGCTTGACCTGTGCTTTTTGTGCAACAGGAAAATTAGAAAGGTTGCGCAACTTAGATGCAGATGAAATGTACGACCAGGTTGCCATCATCAAAAAACAGGCGGAAGAAAAATACGGAATCTCACTTTCAAATATTGTTTATATGGGAATGGGAGAACCTTTGCTGAACTACAAAAATGTTCTGGAGTCGGTAGAAAAAATTACTTCTCCTGAAGGGTTGGGAATGTCACCGCAACGCATCACGATTTCCACAGCAGGAATTGCGAAGATGATAAAAAAATTAGGCGATGATAAAGTGAAATTCAATTTCGCTCTTTCTCTCCATGCTGCCAACGATGAAAAGAGAAATAAAATTATGCCCATCAATGAACAGAATTCTTTGGAAGCACTTGCTGATGCACTCAAATATTTTTACGAGAAGACCGGAACGCGCGTAACCTACGAATACATCGTGTTCAAAGATTTCAACGATGATATTTCAGACGCAAAAGAACTGGAAACTTTCTGCCGAATCGTTCCCTGCAAAGTAAATATCATCGAATATAATCCCATCGGAGATTCTGAATATCACCAGACAACGGAACCGCGTTTGAAAAAATTTGTGAGCTATTTGGAAAGCAAAAATATTATTGTCAATGTTCGCAAGAGCAGGGGAAAAGATATTGACGCGGCTTGCGGGCAACTGGCGAACAAAAATAAAACTGCTATCAAGAAATAAAATCATTACTACATTTGAAGCATGTCTGTTTCGGTTGAAAATATAAAAGCGCCTGTCCGTAAAGAGATGGAGGAATTTGAAATAAAATTTCGAGAATCCATGCGCAGTCATGTTCCGCTTCTCGATAAAATCATGCACTACATCGTAAAGCGTAAAGGAAAACAGTTACGACCGATGTTTGTTTTTCTTGCAGCAAAAACATGTGGTGAGATGAATGATTCCACATATCGTGCTGCATCGCTGATAGAATTGCTTCACACCGCCACGCTTGTCCATGATGATGTGGTGGATGATTCGCATATCCGCAGAGGATTTTTTTCGCTCAACGCTCTATGGAAAAATAAAATTGCCGTGCTGGTCGGCGACTATCTTCTCTCCAAAGGATTGTTATTGTCGGTGGATAACAAGGATTACGAATTGCTCGGAATTGTTTCCAACGCAGTGAGAGAAATGAGTGAAGGAGAACTTTTGCAGATTGAAAAGGCAAGGCGATTAGATGTGGATGAACCGATTTATTTTGAAATCATCCGCCAGAAAACTGCGGTGCTGATCGCATCGTGTTGTTCCTGCGGTGCGGCATCGGTGGGAAGCAATGCGGAAACAATTGAGAAGATGAGATTGTTCGGAGAACAAACCGGAATTGCATTTCAAATCAAGGATGATCTTTTTGATTTTGGAACTGAAACCGACATTGGCAAACCGACCGGTAATGACATCAAGGAAAAAAAATTTACGCTTCCATTAATTTATGCGCTGAACAACGCATCTTTTTTTGACAAAAGAAAAATAATCAACACAATAAAAAACAATCAGGATGATCCTGAAAAAATTGCAAAAGTGGTTGACTTCGTATTGAAGAGCGGTGGGATTGAATACGCAACGAAAAAAATGAATGAACACAAAGACAAAGCATTGCAGTTGCTTTCTTCATTTAAAGACAGCGAAGCTAAAAACGCGCTGGAGCAATTAGTGCTTTATACAATAGAAAGAAAAAAATAAACTGTATGAAAACAAAATTTATTTTATTATCGCTTATAGCTTACGGCTTATGCCTTGTCTCTTGTTCATCAGGCACAAAAGACAAAGAAAAAACAAGCAACGTTGATACTTCCATGCGTGGGCTTACCGGCGTGATAGAAAAAAATCCTCCGGTGCAGCAGGGAGATTATATTACAAAATATCCCAGCGGAGTTGTAAAGATGAGAGGTTTTTATGTGAACGGTAAACGCAACGGGCAATGGATAAGTTTTTTTGAGAATGGAAATATGCAGAGTGAAGGATTTTTTAAAGACGGGCTACGTGACGGCAAAGCAACTGTATATTACGAAAACGGAAAAATTTATTACGAAGGCGCTTACAAAGACGGCAAGGAAGTTGGCAAATGGATTTTTTATAATGTGGAAGGAAAAAAAATAAATGAAAAAGATTATGATGTGAAACCGAATTCATAATTGAAATAAAATAAGGTAATGAAGTTTTTTCAGAAAATTGTTTGTTTTGTAATAATTAGTTTTACTTTTGCCTAGAAATATTTAAAATCATAAAATGGACCCTGGTTCGAGTTGCAAGAAATTATTAATCTAACCCACTGCATCGGACGGCTTTTGCTTTCCCTTGTTTTAAGGGGTAAAACGCAAAAGTCATGGAAAGGAAAAAAATCCATCAGGCACAACAAGCAATCGTTTTTTCGGCATTGCTTTTCACTTCCATTAAAGTTAAGAGTGAGCCGAGGGATACAACCGAAATACCAAGCTTTTCTTTTTATTCACAATCAACTTATTCTGATCAGCAAAAATTATTTTTGAAGCCACTTAATTCTGATTTAAGTCAAAATAAAAAAAATATTCCAAAGTTCAATTTCATCGCCAACGATGAGTTAGGAAAAGATTCTGTTGCAAAGTGGACATTGCATATTCAGGTTTCAACAGTTTATCAATATCATCCGGCTTTTGAGGTTCCTTATTCTGGAGCAAAAAGTTTAAGTAATTCGGCAGATAATGCTTTATCTATTACGCACACAATTTTTCTTGGTAGAAAACTGTGGAAGAATGCTGCCTTTTATTTTAATCCTGAATTGACCGGAGGAAATGGTTTTAACGGAGCAACCGGAATTGCCGGATTTCCGAATGGCGAAATTTATCGCGTGGGAAATCCAACGCCAACGCCATTTGTCGCTCGAGCATTTTTTCAGCAAATTATTTCTTTAGGAAATTCAGAGATTGAAAATTTGTCAAGCGACATTAATCAACTTAAAGGGAAAAAGCCAACTTCAAGAATTGTAATTTCTATTGGTAAATTTTGTTTGGCAGATTTTTTTGATGCAAATTCGTATAATCACGATGCGCGCACACAATTTTTAAATTGGTCGTTGATGGCGCATGGAGCGTGGGATTTTCCGGCAGACACCCGCGGATATACCGAAGGCGGAGTTATAGAATTAATCAAACCGATGTGGTCAATACGCGCATCGTCCGTAGCTGTCCCCAATCAGGCAAATCATTTGCCGATGGAATATAGTTTGAATTCTTCCACCCGCGCACATTCCGAAACGATTGAGTACGAAAGAAAATGGAAGTTGAAAAATCACCCGGGCACGATACGTGGAACTTTATTTGCAACTTTTTGCAGAGCGCCAAAATATACGGATGCAATTAATCAGATGGCAAAAGGAGACAGCATTTTGGAAAAAATAATTTCAAGCGAAGTGGAAGGAACAACTTTCACCGGAAAAAAATATGGTTATGGAATTAATATCGAACAGGAAATAATAGCAGGTGTTGGAATATTTTCAAGATGGAGTTGGAACGATGGACATTATGCTACTTGGGCTTTTACCGATATTGACCGTAGTTTGCAATTAGGATTTACCATTCACGGAAATTATTGGAAACGCGCTGCTGATTTATTTGGAATTGCAGGAGTGGTGAATGGCTTATCTCCAGACCACATTGATTACTTGAAGGCAGGCGGAATTGGTGTTATCGTTGGTGATGGAAAATTAAATTATGGATATGAATATATTATGGAAACGTTTTACCGAATTCAGCTTGCACAATCAGTGCAGGTTTCACCTGATTATCAGTTGGTGGTAAATCCTGCTTATAATAAAGATAGAAAAGGTCCGGTTAACATATATGGAATCCGAATTCATGTTGGATTCTGAAAAATAAAAATCATAAAATAAAATCAGATTATGATTACCACAAAAATAAAAGAACAGCTAAAAAGTAAAAATCCTTTTTCCAAATCAGGAACAAACGGATTTGATGAAGCCGCAGGAAATAAGCTTCGCGAAATTGCCCGAAGCGAAAGCAGTGCATTTTTTTCAACGCTAGACAGCAGTATGGATGGGCTTACAATAAATCAAGTTGAAGAAAAACAAAATCAATTCGGGAAAAATGAAATTCAACATGAAAAACCGCCTTCATGGTTCAATCAATTATTACATGCGTTTATTTTTCCTTTCAATGCAGTGCTGATTATCATCGCTTCTATTTCATTTCTGACAGATGTGTTATTTGCAAAACCTGAGGATAGAGATTTTAAAACAATCATTTTACTTTCTCTTATGATTTTGCTTAGCTCTTTGATTCGGTTTTGGCAGGAATTCAAAAGCAACAAAGCTGCAGAGACATTAAAGGGAATGATTAAAACCACTGCAACTGTTTTGCGGAAAGAAACCGGTAAACAGGAAATTGATATCAGAGAATTAGTGCCGGGAGATATTATTTTTCTTTCTGCCGGAGATATGATACCGGCTGATTGCCGTGTCATTCAATCGAAAGATTTATTCATCAGCCAATCCATGCTCACCGGAGAATCCTTGCCTGTTGAAAAAAGAAATATTGTTATTACGGACAGCGATAAGAAATTACCTCTTGAATTGGATAATATTTGTTTCATGGGAACAAATGTGGCAAGCGGCACTGCCATGGCGATTGTAGTTGTTACAGGAGATAAAACTTATTTCGGTTCATTGAGTAAAGCCATCACCGGCAAAGGTCAAACTATTGAAACCAGTTTTGATAAAGGCGTAAAAAGTGTAAGTTTTTTGCTTATCCGTTTCATGTTAGTTATGGTGCCATTGGTGTTTCTGATAAATGGTTTTACCAAAGGCACTTGGCTCGAAGCATTGATTTTCGCTATTACAGTTGCTGTGGGGTTAACTCCCGAAATGCTGCCCATGATTGTTACCACCAATCTTGCAAAAGGTGCGGTGAATATGAGCAAACGAAAAGTGATTGTGAAACGCCTAAATGCAATTCAGAATATTGGTGCGATGGATATTCTTTGCACAGATAAAACCGGAACATTGACAATGGACAAAATTGTTTTGGAAAGACATTTGAATGTTTTGGGAGATGAAGACGATGAGGTTTTGAAATGGGCGTATCTAAATAGTTTCCACCAAACCGGATTAAAGAATTTATTGGACTTATCGGTATTGGAACATGCAGAAGTGCGCAACTGTATAAAAGCAGATGAACATTATCAAAAAGTGGATGAGATACCATTTGATTTTCAACGCAGAAGAATGTCGGTGATACTGAAACAAAGCAACGGCAAACATTTGCTTATCTGCAAAGGTGCGGTGGAAGAAATGCTGAATGTGTGTTCTCATGCTTTTGACCCTGGAGACGACAAAGAATTACATATTGAATTAGATAAAATTGTTCCGATTGATTCTGAAGTTCGGGAAATTATTTTAAACACTTCCAAGAAATTAAATGAAGATGGATTACGCGTTTTATTGGTTGCGATAAAGGAATATGATGAGCGTTCACTTACCTATTCAATTGCCGATGAAAGTAATATGGTGCTCACAGGTTTTATCGGATTCCTTGATCCGGCAAAACCTTCGGCAAAACCTGCCATTGAAGAGCTTCAAAAATTAGGTGTCAGCATTAAAATTTTAACCGGAGATAATGAAATTGTTACCAGAAAAATTTGCCGTGATGTGGGAATGCCTGTCAACAATGTTTTGTTAGGCAGAGAAGTTGAGAAAATGAATGATGATGAGTTGACGGAAAAATTAGAATCAACAAACATACTTGCCAAACTCAATCCAATTCAAAAATCCCGCATCGTAAAATTATTGCAGGCAAAAGGACATACCGTTGGATTTATGGGTGATGGTATTAACGATGCAGCCGCGTTGCACGATGCCGATGTAGGTATTTCGGTTGACACCGCTGTGGACATTGCTAAAGAAAGTGCAGATATTATTTTACTTGAAAATGATTTAATGGTGCTTCGCAAAGGCGTGATTTACGGACGCAGAACTTTTGGCAACATTATCAAATATATTAAGATGACTGCCAGCAGCAATTTCGGAAATATGTTCAGTGTGTTGGGAGCAAGTGCATTTCTTCCGTTTCTGCCGATGTTACCCATTCATATTCTGGTGCAAAATCTTTTGTACGATATTTCGCAAATCTCAATTCCTTGGGATAAAATGGATAAAGAATTTATTGAGAAGCCGCAAAAATGGGATACCGCAGGCATTACACGTTTTATGTTTTTTATTGGACCCATCAGTTCGATTTTTGATTATGCAACTTTCGCATTAATGTTTTTCTTTTTCAAAGCAAATTTACCGGAACACCAAAGTTTATTTCAATCGGGTTGGTTCATCGAAGGATTATTATCGCAAACACTCATCGTGCACATGATACGCACGAGAAAAATTCCTTTCATACAAAGTTGGGCGGCAACACCTGTGGTGGCTCTGACTTCATTGGTTATGGCAATCGGAATTTTTATTCCGTTTTCTCCGTTTGCATCGGCATTAAAATTACAAGCATTGCCATTAAGTTATTTTCCGTTCCTGATAATAATATTAGTCAGCTATTGCGTGCTTACACAAATCGTAAAAAATTGGTACATAAAAAAATTCAGTAAATGGTTATAAAGAAACTGCGGTTACCGTATCAAATACATTTTTCCAAAGCCCTGCGTAAAAAAGGAATCAGCGTTGCTGTCGAAATGGTCGAGAGATTTTCCGTTTAGCTGAGTAACCACTCGGTAAAGATAAACTCCAATTGCCAGCCGATCGCCAAACATATCTTTTCCGTCCCAGGCATAATCGGTAATATTTTTTCCGATGTGAAGCGGACCCATTTCAAATTTGTCAATCTCCTTAACAATTTTTCCGGTGATGGTCATGATTTGTATCTTGAAATAATCCGGCACAGCCGATCCTGTGAGCGTGAATACAAATCGGGTGGAAGTAGAAAACGGATTCGGATAATTCAGCACATTGGTTATACTTGGCTTATTAATTACTTCAAACGATATTTGATAGGTGTTGCTTCCCGAAACATTTCCGCTGCGGTCTTTTGCCTGAACTTGTAATTGATAGGTGCCGTCAACCGTAAGGGCAGGCAAGTAAATTATTTTGCAGCTATTCTTTGGAAGAACTGCCGGCTGAAATGTAAGTTGGCTGGTGCTGTTAAACTGAAGCGTATCATACGTGCTTTTGTTTGGTCGCTTGAGATAAATATTAAATGCCGAAGGATCGTTCAACGCAAGAAAAGTATTTTCATCCTTTACGGTAATAAGAATATCCGGTTTTGCCGAAACAATATCTCCGTTCATAATGTGCACACCATCAAATGTAACATCCAGCAAGGGATTTATTTTATCCACGTTGAGAGTGAACGGAACTGTGCCGATATTATTAAAATGATATTCCTCCGGCTGATGATGAGAGTTGGAGTTATATCCATTTGCTTCAATCCAAACGCTGTTTACTCCTTGGGGCAGACTTGTTGTAACAAACGTTGTAGTTGCAATTGCAAAGCTGTCAACAAGTAATGGTTTGGAAAATTTGACGAGTTGTTTTGATATGTGGGGAGATGGAGGAGATGGAAATGTATGTCTGTTTGCATCCAGTATCCAGCTATCAAACCACAAACTGTCCACCGTATAATCTCCAATGTTTTCAACTGCTATGCTCAACTTCACGCTGTCGCCTTGCTGAAGAGTGGGATTATGGAATGAATAATGTTTTACAGGATTGAGCGAAACTTCAGGCACACCAACGTAATACAACTGCCATTTTTTGAGTTGAGGTGGTGTTTTCTTTGTTCTGTCTTTGGCATATCCAAGCAATTGTAAGTTGGGAAAGGAGTCGGCATTTATAGTAGTGTTAAGCCCATATATATCCCAAGTATTTTTTGTGATGTTTCTCATCAGCGTATCTGTAGTTCCGTTATTTCTAATACCAACTATAGAAACGGTCATGGTGTCGTATGCATCAGAAAGATATTTCCAGTGAAAAGAATTCCATTTGGAAGCAGGACCTACTGTTTCCGAAAAAATTATTCCATTGGATCTTCTCACACCAAAAGTATCGGATAGAACAATCATAGAAGTATCGCTGCCGGCAATTTTTTCAATTGCATGACCACATTTCCTTCCAATGAGAATATACGGCAAATTATTTTGAATGTTTGGAAACTGTGTTCCACCTATTGATTGAAACGCTTGAACAAGTCCCGGATTTGTATTCGGGCTATTACCTCCAAGCAAATCTCCCAGATTATTATTATCGCAGGTATATAAAATCACTTTACTTCCGCAGGGAATAGTATCCTGCAAAAAACGTCTGAGTATTTCTTGTTCAGCGGGAGTCCCTGTTTTAAAAAAGAATGATTTTATTGGCGGAGACAATGGTCCAATGAAATAACTTCCGTAATCTCCATTGCCAGAGTTCGACCAAACGTTGCCAGTAATAGGATCTATTACTGAAACTAATACATGAGTGGGCGTAGGATTAATTGCGCAAAGATAAGACCAATAGTTTAAAGCTATATTATCTTCAGAAAACGATATCAGGAAACCTAAATTATTACCCCGACCTTTTTTTGTGAAGTTAAGAGTGCTTACAGTAATGTTATGATTTTGTTTTGCAAAATCAAATCTTCTTTGAAGTCGGTTTGTATCTATGTATTGAAAATAATCTCCTTTCAGGAATTGGAAAAAATGCGACTGTCCCCATCCTCGTTGATTAGGAATGTATTCAAATGAACTTTCTCTCCAGCGATAATGCTGATAATCGCTTGTGTCCCTTCTCACCCTCCAGTAATATACAGTGCTGTCTCTCAATGGATAATGAACCGGAGCCCATTTCACTACCGAACCTGATTGTTTGACTGTTTGAGTTCTCAGTAACGGGCTGTTGAACTTGTCGGTGGTATCAATTTGAAAACTATAGGTGGCAATAGCAGCAAAGGGATTTGCCGTATTTGCTTTCAGCGTAACATTGTTGTTGGGAATAATTGCATACTTATATGGATAAACCGGAATAATATCTCCCGAATAAATCATGAGCGATACATCATTTTGAGAAATACTATTATTCTGATATTGAATTTCAGGAATAACATTTCCAGAATCAACATAAACTGAAAAATTATTTAAACCCGGACCATGCACCGGATCAACAGGCATCGGTATGTGAAGGGTGTCTTTATAATAAATATGAGAAAGCGTTTGCGAAACGCTGGAGGTGGTTCCATCCGGAAAAAATCTTTTCACAACTGTTTTTACAGGATGATTTATTGCTTTTCCAAGATTGGTAACGATAACATTTACCATAAAACTTTGTTGATATGTGGAAACATACGAAGGAGTAAAATACACGGATGAAGAAGTTACTGAATAATCGGGTAATTTGCTGGAGTGAATAATAACCGAAGGATCTCCTTCCAATGTCATTTCAAGAACAGTGGCATTCATTAAATTGGTTCCAGTTGGATTATTTGCATTTCCTTCTACATTTTTGAAAGCCGTTTGAATTTGTTTTCCTACGGATTTTCCGTATAACCAGTTTCCTATTTCATGATGCAAATCGGTAAGAAGTTGTTCTCCTTCTGGCACCGTTCCAAGTCCTGCGTCAGCAAAAAAGGCGATAGTGCCTTTGTTTGAAATAGTAAAAATCTCGCTGGAACTGAGATCGCCGGCATAAGGAGAAAGGTGAATATTTCCGGCATCGCAGCCACCAACATCAAAAAATGGATATCTTCCATTACTATTGGTGCATCGAGAAGGAAGCGGAATATTAAATTCAAAAATATTTCCTGCCGAATGACCAAAATAAGAAATAAGAGAAACTCCTGAGTTTATAAGACCTATAAGAGAATCAGCATACGAAGTTTGTGTGGGAGAAGAAGAGTTTTTACAGAACACATGGCCATATCCTCCAAAACTTGTGTCTTCAATTATCGCGGCAAAATTATTTTCGTCCAGGCAAAATTGCGAATATTGGCTCAGACCTGCACCACCTGCTATAAAAATAGCTTGCTTCATCCATTCATCTGGACTTGGCGGATTAGATAGCATCGGATGTTCGTAATCTTTTACTTTGGCGAGATACGTATTTACTTCTGCGGTACTCTTTGCCGAAAGCCGCCCGATGGGAACCGGTGATTCAAGCAGAGTTCCTCTAAGCCCCGACACCAGCATATTATCGCAAGTAGGAACGCTGATAGATGGAACAAATGTGATGGCATAATTTTGTCCTGTAGGATCGGAAAATTTATTTCTGGTTTGATCGGGCTCTACGGATTTTCCGATGAGAAAAAGATTTTGCGGAGGTGAAGGAAAATTTTGAAAACAATAATCCACAAAATGGCGAATGGAGAACGGAAATTTTGGAATACCGTAACCGAATTCGTCATACAAATCGTTAATGTCAGCTACAATAACATTGTGGCTTCCACCCAACGCACTTGCACGGTAATTTTTATACGCATTTACTCCATCATTCGGACCCGAACCCATCAGATTTTTATTTGTAATAATAATAAAAGCAGAATCGGCAGCCATGGCAGCGTAGTTTACAAAAGAACCGGTGCCACCCACAGGTTTGATGGAAAGAACATGCAAAAACTGATTTTCGGATTTCACCACACAAAATTTTTCGCCGGTAGATGAGTTTGGCACATACGAAGTATAAACACCGCTATTGTTTTTGGTAATTGGCACCCGATTATGATCTGTCAAATCATAAAAGCAGGCGGAAGAAATTGTATCGTTGGTAAAATTATAAAGCGATTGTGGTTGTAAAGAATTTTGCGGAACATAAATTTCAAAATAATTTTTGTTTTCCAAATTTGGAGTGTGCGGAAATTTCATGGTAACATACGGAACCGTATTCCAACTGGTGGAAAAACCTCCGGAAAGTGCAGTAATTACTACATCGGTTAAGGTTAAACTAAATGTATTTGCTGGTCGGTAAATTGTTGAATCATGCAAATGATAACCTGTAAAAGTATTATTATCAATAACCGTATAACCACTGGCACTGCTGTGGTATTTCACTTCAATAATGTGATCATTATTAGGAAAAGTTTGGTCATTCGATTCGCCCATCACACCAAATGATATTGCAACATTTGCATTGGGTGTGGAATAAAGATTTGAAGTATTAAAAGTGGCGGTGAAGTTGTTGTTGCTACCATAACTAAATTCTGCACCAGCCCAACCTTCAGCGCCATCGAACCATGGAAAATTAATATTATTTGAAGTGAATAATCCATCGTAATAAGTTGAATGGTTATCAATAATATTTTGTTTCATGAAATAGGGAGTGATATTTGGCGAAGCCGGATCAATAGTATCGCCTGCTAAAAGAGTAATCCGTTTGTTATTGGTTAAATTATTCCAGGTTAAAAAATATGCCGAGGTATCGTTAAACAAACTGTAATACGGATTTGGCTGATGAACACGCGGTGTTTTGTATAAACTTCCATCGTACAAAACCGAATCAAGCGAACCGTCATTTCTTTGTCCGTAAAATTCTATATAATCGTTTTTATTAAATATGTTATTGCCATTTTTATCTGCCACATAAACATATTGTTCCTGTCCGCGAAAAAAGATTTGAAAATAACGAGGGTCAATGGTTGAAAGATTGATGCCTGCGTTTGCAAGTGTGAGCGAATCAAGGCGATAAATTCCGTTTGAGTCAACCAGCATTTTGAAATACTTCTGGGTCCCGGAAAAATTAATCCACTCGTTCCAATATTTTTGCTGCTGTGCCGAGCAAAAAATGGAACAGAAGAAAATGAAAAAAAGAATAGTAAAAATTCTTTTCATTTAAAATTATTTTGTCTGCTTGTTGATATCCAATCTCAAGGAAAAAATATTTGAATATAGCGCAATGGAAGCACCGCCAATGTTCGTTCGAGAATAATCAATGCTGATACGTTTAATTTTTAAACCGATTCCGAAATTTGGTTCCATCGTCCAAATTGGCTTTCCTGTAACATCGCTTTCCTGCTGTATGTTCATCACGCCCATTCGAATAAAGGCAAGTCCTTTGTAACCAAATTCAAACCCAACGTGAGGATCAGCACTAACCACACTACTTTTGAAAACAACATTTCGCATTCCGTCAAAAGTAAAATCTACATTCGCTTCCGTCAGCATGGTGAGGTCTTTCATCAAATTAATTTTTCTTGCCGCGCCAAGTATCAGAGTGGGCATAGTAATTTCAAGCGAGTTTGTCGGGATTGCATTTCCAGTTGCTGCAAAAACATCTTTCATATCTTGTGATAGACTGTAACTCCACGCGTTAAACGTGGTGCTAACATCTCGTGCCATCGCTCCGAACCTCCATCCTTTGTAATCGTATTGCGCTCCGGCATCCAATCCAAATCCCCAAGCACTGGCAAAATCTCCCACAACCCGATGAATTACTTTTGCGTTTGCACCAAGTTTAAGTCCTTTAATTTTTGGTGCTCGAGCATAAGAAATGATGAAGCCATAATCTGCTGCCGAAAACTGAGTGATGTTATCATAATTTACATTTCCGGATGCATCAATTAGCTGGGTTGTGTTTGGAATATTATCCACGCCAAATCGGATTACGCTCAGCGCGATTACGCTGCTGCTGTCTAATCTTCGGGCAATAGCACCGTAATCATACTTTGCAATTCCGGCAAAATATTCTGCATGCATTAAGCCGACTTGCATATCGTTTTTTATTCCAAGCAAACCAGCCGGATTCCAGTAAGCTGCAGTTACATCATCCACCGAAGCAACGCAGGCATTCGACATTCCAAATGCCCGTCCGCCTACACCAATAGATAAAAATGCATTGCTATAAATTGGTGCCTGCGCAAAGGAGTTGGCAGTCGGCAAAAAGCAGTTGGCAAAAAAAATTACAATAGAAACTGCAAACTGTAAACTGCAAATTGCAAACTTGCTGTTGGTTTTTTTCATGCTGAAGTAAAGATAAAATTTATTTCGAGAAATACTTACTCATTGTAACCTATTTTCGACCAATTTATTGTGAATCCATTCGTTTTTTTTTATCTATCCGCTATAGGTTTACTTCTTTCCATTTGTCTCCAGCAACATAAAGAATAGTTGCACCAACTGGAATTTTGTCCTTAAATGTTAAAACATAAGAAGATAATTCATGATTAAAAACCACAGAATAACTTTCTGTTTCGTATGACTTTGCCCATATTCCATCTCTAAGAAATGTTTTCTGAATATTTGGAGATGAAACAATAAAGGAATTTGAACTGGAGTGCGTGACAGATAAGGAATCTGTTGCGCCTGCCATATAATACTCTGCAATAATCTTTGGAGTAGTAATTTTTTTATGATACTTGAAATATATAGTTTCCTCAAAACCGTTTCTGAAAGTAACAACCCAATTAAAATTATCGGGCATGTTCAAAATATAAACATTTGGCTTTGACAAGCAGGGCTCAAAATTACTGACTAATTGTTTTGAATAATTGCTTGCATCAACCCAGGTTTGGATAGTGCTCGAAAGCAATACAAAAGAAAGTGCCGTTACTCCAATCATACAAATGAATCCCAATTTTTTTAGAAAATAATAAAGCAAAAAACATAATAAAGGATAAAAAAACACAGAAGGAAAATATCCATATCTGTCAGAATGAATTGCGTTAATAAATGTGGCGTCTAAATTTATGACTGGTATTAAAGAAGCAAGAAAGGAAAAAAAAGTAAAAAATATCAGGTTGCGGAAAGGATTTTTTTTTCTCAACACAATAAAAATAATCGCTCCAACAGCAAGTGCAAATAGAGTAAAAAGTATACAAAAAAAATACAAATCATTAATATGAAGGTGCCAGTAATTATAAATAAAATCTTTTGTTTCCAAAGGGAAAAAGCGATAGAAGCAAAAAAACTTTGCGCAATATTTTATAAGAGCAACTGCGACAAGCGTAAAGGAAATTTTTAGATGTATTGCAGACCCATAATGACCCACCCATTGTCCGGAATAAAATTTATTAGCCAAGAAATAAAGAAAAATAATAATAAGCTGCGGTAGTATGGCTAAAGAACAAAATTTGAAAAACGAAATTAATTTTCCGAAGAACTGAATAAAAAATATATATAGTAAAAAACAGATGACAGGCATCACAATAGTAGATTCAAATGATAATAGAGAAGCTACAAAAGCAATATGTAAGAAAATTAAATATTGTTTTCGAGTGGTTTTTAAATAATAAATAAGAGATAATATGCCTATTAAGCCAAAACAAACTGCATATAGGTAACCAAAAGACCAAAGCACCGCTTCTGTTTGGTAGGGTGAAAACAAAAAAAGCAAGCAAGAAAAAAGTGATAATAATTTATTTTTTTCAAAAACAATGGGTTGACTTAATTCTATAATTATTTTATAAATAAGAAATGCATTAAACCCATGTACGAGCACGGACAACCCCACCCATCCTATGCTACTCGCTCCAAAAATTTTGAACAGAAACAGGAATATGAGATGAGTAAAAAAATGCTGAACACCAGATTCAAAAAAATTATACTGCCAAGCGTTGAATCCATATTTTTCAAAACGATATAGTGTGGGATAAAAATCCGTAGGAACCAAAATATCGAACGTATTTCTATAAGCAATGAAAGAACATGCTATCAGCAGGAAAAAAACAACAATGTTATTTTTATTTTCTCGAATGGTTTTTGAAATGTTCATTACTTTCGCAGAGTTCTTTGCAAAAATAACTAAAGATGAAAGTAAAGGATGGTTATTTTTGTCGGCAACCTATAAACGTGAATTTTAAGAAAAACATTCCCAATTTTTTTACGCTTTGCAATTTGCTTTGCGGATGCATTACGTTAGTTTTTGCCTTTGAAGGAAATTTAGTTTGGAGCGCATACATGGTTGGAATTTCATGTGTGTTTGATTTCATTGACGGTTTTGCTGCGCGTATGCTGAAGGTTCATTCCGAAATCGGTAAGCAATTGGATTCACTGGCGGATATGGTGAGTTTTGGAGTGGTGCCGGGGGTGATGATGTATTATTTTTTAAGAGCTTCAATGGTAATGAGTATGGGAAACCCTTCGGATGCAAATACTTTTTCAAGTAATGCAATACTTGTTTTCCCATATTTTGGATTTTTGATAACAATTTTTTCTGCAATTCGCCTTGCAAAATTTAATATTGACACTCGTCAATCCGATTCTTTTATTGGAGTTCCTACTCCAGCAAATACAATTTTTATTGCATTTCTTCCTATTGCGTTGGATAAAGTAAAAGGGGACCTTTTGCATTTTGTGTTAAACCCATTTTTCTTAGTTGGTATAGTTGTTATTTCTTCTTTCCTGCTCGTAGCTCCGCTTCCACTCTTCGCACTCAAGTTCAAAAACTTTTCTTGGGTAGCGAATAAAATACGCTTCATTTTTCTTGCACTCTCGTTATTGTTGTTGATCGTATTTCAGTTTGTAGGTATTCCTTTAATTATAATTTTGTACATAGTTCTCTCGATAATAAATAATCTTGTAATAAAAAAATCGGTGTAATCTTTTTCTAATCTGTGTAATCACCTATGAAGTTTAAAGCAGAAATTAATGTAATGCCTCTCAAGGCGCTCCTCGATCCGCAGGGAAAAGCTGTAACCGGAAGCATGAAAAATATTGGGTTGCCCGAAATAACAAACGTGCGTATCGGCAAACACATTTCAATTGAAATTGAAGCTGCCAGCAAAGAAGCAGCTCAGAAAAAAGCGGAAGAATCCTGCAAAAAACTTCTTGCCAATCCTATCATGGAATTCTTCGAGATTTCAATAGAGGAAAGTAAATAATTGTTGAGTTAGTCAAGCTTCAGTACCGCCACAAACGCGCTCTGAGGAATTTCAACATTGCCGATCTGTTTCATTTTCTTTTTTCCTTCTTTTTGTTTTTCCAGAAGTTTGCGCTTACGTGAAATATCTCCGCCATAACATTTTGCGGTAACATCTTTTCTCATAGCAGAAATAGTTTCGCGTGCAACAATTTTTGCACCGATGGCAGCTTGTATCGCAATTTGGAATTGTTGTTTAGGAATCAATTCTTTTAATTTTTCGCAAATCTTTCTGCCGAATTCGTGTGCCCGCGCTCGATGGATGAGTGAAGAAAGTGCGTCCACCTGATCACCGTTCACCAGAATATCCAACTTCACCAAATCCGATTCGCGGAAATCAAAAGCATGATAATCGAATGAAGCATATCCTTTAGAAATACTTTTCAGTTTGTCGTAAAAATCAAAAATCACTTCGCCCAGCGGAAGTTCAAAAGTAAGTTCCACGCGGTCGGTTGTGAGGTAAACCTGGTTTTTAAAAATGCCGCGTTTGTCCATACAAAGATTCATAATGCTGCCTACAAATTCCGCTTTTGTAATAATGTTTGCAAGGATGATTGGCTCTTCCACTTTTTGCATTCTCGTTGGATCAGGCATTTCGGAAGGATTGTTCATCACTTTCATCTCGCCTTTTGTATCGTACACTCGGTAGCTTACGTTCGGCACCGTGGTAATTACGTTCATGTTGAACTCACGATCCAATCGTTCCTGAATAATTTCCATGTGAAGCAATCCCAAAAATCCGCAGCGGAAACCAAATCCGAGTGCGGCAGAAGATTCAGGTTCCCATGTCAACGAAGCGTCGTTGAGTTGTAATTTTTCCATTGCTTCGCGGAGCTCGGCAAAATCATCGGTGCTCACAGGATAAATTCCTGCGAATACCATCGGCTTCACATCTTCAAAACCCTGAATGCGTTCTGCTGGATTTGAAACGAGTGTGATCGTATCCCCAACTTTTACTTCGCTTGCTTTTTTAATTCCGGAAATAATATATCCTACGTTTCCTGTTTCAACAATATCTTTTGGAGATTGTTTCATTTTCAGAATTCCAATTTCATCGGCATTATATTCATGTCCAGTTGACAGAAATTTTATTTTGTCTCCTTTTTTTAATTCTCCGTTGAAGATGCGGAAGTACGCCACAATTCCTCTGAAGGAATTGAACATGGAATCGAAAATAAGTGCTTGCAATGGTTGCGTAGAATCTCCTTTTGGTGCAGGAATTTTTTCAATGATTGCATTCAGAACTTCGTCCATTCCCATTCCGGTTTTTCCGCTGGCTCTTAAAATATCTTCGCGCTTGCAACCGATGATATCCACCATCTGATCAGAAACATCGTCCGGTTTTGCCGATTCCATATCGCATTTGTTCAACACAGGAATAATTTCCAAATTGTTGTTCAACGCGAGATAAAGATTTGAAATTGTTTGCGCCTGAATTCCCTGCGATGCATCCACCAACAGCAAAGCACCTTCGCAGGCAGCAATCGCACGCGAAACTTCGTAAGAAAAATCCACATGACCGGGAGTGTCGATCAGGTTGAGATAATATTTTTCTCCTTTATGAATATATTCCATCTGGATCGCATGGCTCTTGATGGTGATGCCGCGTTCGCGCTCAATATCCATGTCGTCCAGAACCTGCGCCATCATGTCGCGTTTGAGTACGGTTTGAGTGATCTCAAGCAAACGGTCAGCCAGCGTACTCTTACCGTGATCGATGTGTGCGATGATGCAGAAGTTTCGAATATTTTTTAACGGGATTGACATAAGAGTTGCGAAGGTAACTAAAAAGAAGAATAGAGGAAATACGATTATAAAATTTTACAGAACAAATAAAAATATTCATCTTTGTATTGCAATGAAAGCACTTTTTTTTGGCGGATGTCTTCTTACAACAAAAACAGTTGCAAAAGATAAAAGATTCATCAATGTATTACTTTCAAGAAATGCTGAGTTGAAAATTGATTTAGCTCGTTATGCTTCTTTTTCATTGGTCGAAGAAATATTTTTATCTCATCTTTCAATTGAATTTCCTGATAGTGTAGTGTTTTTGATTCGACCATTTCCTTTTTGTATTCTCACCAAGTTACTTCCAAGAATTCCAAAGATAGGTGGTGGTGTAGAGGTGAAAGTTCATCCGGGATTATTTTCCAAAGAAAAAACAGAATGGTTTTTAGAAAATGACAAACTGATTGTGGAGATGGACTGGAATCCTAATGGAACAAAAAGGTCTCTTACACATTCAATGAATTTATTTCTCGGTAGGATTTTTGGCTTGGACAAATGGGCAATAAATTATGTGAAACAGAAACTTTTATTGTTGCATCAATTGTGCATTCAGAAAAACATTCGTTTTATTGTTATGGGACCACCGGCTGTGTCCAATGACAAACAAGAAAGAAAACTATTAATAAATCTGAATCGCGAGTTGATGTCGTGTTTTGAGAAAGAAAAAATTAATTATGTGAATTTGTTTTCGGCAGATTTTCCTGAAAGCCTGTTAGGACCTGATAAAGTCCATTATAGTGATAATGGACATTTCCAGCTGGCAAAAAAAATAGAAGAAAAAATAATTACACCTCCCTTTGCAGAAGTGCAGAAGTGAAATCAATCAATTCTTTCTTTTTCTCAGATGAAGCAGAAGCTCTTTCAAGCGAGGTAATTGCTTTTTTATGATATGAATTAATTTCTTCTTCCGTAATTTTTTTGATGTTCGCAAAATCGTAGATGCGCGTCACAGAATTGATTTTTTCTTCCGCATCCTTACCTTCGGTTGGTTTTATACTCATCCATTGCAATAATTCCTCGTTCATATATTGATTGGCTGAAGTAATATCCATTGCTTTCAGCAGAAGAAAAGTTTTTTTGTTTGCAAGAATATCACCGCCTTTTTGTTTACCGAATTTTTCTGCATCGCCATACACATCCAGCAAATCATCTTGAAGCTGAAACGCGATGCCGGTATTTTTTCCGAACTCATATAGATTGTTTGCATCTTCTTGATGGGCACCTCCAATGAGAACTCCGATTTTCAGACAAGCGGCAAGAAGAACGGCAGTTTTTAATTCAATCATCTGAAAATATTGCTGAATTGAAATTTTATGTAGGTTCTCGTAATTCACATCCCATTGCTGCCCTTCACAAACCTTAATCGCCATTTGGTTGAAGATCGACAAAACAGAATCGAGAATTTTCGGAGGTAATTTACTTCGGCAAATGAGCTGATATGCTTTCACCATCATCACGTCACCGCTCAAGATGGCAGTAGGTGTGTTCCATTTTGTATGAACTGTTGGTTTTTTTCTGCGAAGCGGAGCATTGTCCATGATGTCATCGTGCACCAAAGTGAAATTATGGAGGAGTTCTATTGCAAGAGCCGGAGAAATTGCGTCAGACATTTTTCCACCAAACAGATCGCAGCCCATCAGCACAAACAACGGTCGAATTCTTTTTCCACCCATTGAAAGCATGTAACGAATAGGTTCGTATAATTCAGATGGAGGTAGAGAAAGTTCGGCAGAAAGTTTTTCTATCTCTTCGTTAATGGTTTGCTGAAAGTTTTTTATCATATCAGACACTGCCAGAAAATTAATCTTTCAGAATAAAACTTGTGTTGCTGAGAATTCTTTTCAAACCTTCTTCCAGCGGAATAAAATCTCTTTGAAGAAGTTGTTTCATTTTAGTTGCATCCGGCTGTCTGCGCGTCATATCTCCCTCGGGAAGTGCCGGCAGAAAAATAATTTTTGATTTGGATCCGGTGAGCTTAATAATTGTTTTTGCAAGATCAAGAATGGTCATTTCAATATCGCTGCCGATGTTCACCACATCATTCACGAACATATTTTTACTAAATGAATTATTGGTGGCTTCAACATTGTCATCCACAAAACAAAAAGTACGCGTTTGCTTCCCGTCTCCATAAACTTCAATATCTGCATTTTTCAAAGCGCGATTGATAAATTTAGAAATCACAAAATCCTTACTTTGTTTTGGTCCATAGGTATTGAAAAAACGAAACACAGTGTAGTCGAGACCGAATTCCTGCTTGTATGATTTCAAATAAGCTTCGCCGATATTTTTGACGATGGCATAAGGAAGGCGTGAATTCAACGGAGTGGTTTCTTCGTGCTGCGGAAGTTCAACAGGTTCTCCGTAAACTTCGGAAGAGGAAGAATAAACAACTCTTCTTACTCCTGTGCTTTTAGAAAGATTGAGAATATTTTTAATTCCCGAAACATCGTTAAGCACTTTCACAGGATTTGCCAGTGTGCGTTTTACGCCAACCATTGCTGCATAGTGAAAAACATAATCAGGTTGGAAAGAGAAAAAAATATTTGAAATATCTTCAAAAATATTTACATCCGCTTTGATAAAACGAATATTGTCGTGTTTTGAATTTGGAATTTTATCAATTGATCCGGTAGAGAGATCATCCACAATTACAATGTTATTGTTAGCATCTTCTGCCAGTTTTTCAGCAAGCGAACTTGCAATAAATCCTGCGCCTCCGGTTATTAAAATTTTTCTTGTCATGTTTAATCCAGATTTAAAAGATATTTTCCATAACCGCTTTTCAGCAATGGTTCGGCAAGTTTTTTCAATTGTTCTTTATTGATGTAACCCATTCGGAAAGCAATTTCTTCTATGCAACCAATTTTCAAATCCTGCCGTTCTTCGATTACTTGTACAAACTGGCTTGCCTGCATCAGCGAAGAAAAAGTTCCAGTGTCGAGCCAAGCGGTTCCGCGATCAAGAATTCCAACTTTAAGTTTTCCTTGCTTGAGATATTCCTTGTTCACATCCGTAATTTCATATTCACCGCGCGCGCTTGGTTTTAGTTCTTTGGCAATTTTAATCACCGAGTTGTCATAAAAATATAAACCAGGCACTGCATAATGAGATTTCGGTTGTTGGGGTTTTTCTTCTATGGAAATTGCTTTACCAGTTTTATCAAACTCCACAACGCCATAGCGTTCAGGATCTGAAACGTGATAAGCAAAAACAACACCGCCATCAGGATTTTGATGTTGCTTGAGCAACCTTCCAAGCCCAGCACCGTAAAAAATATTATCGCCAAGAACCAGAGCGACAGAATCATTTCCAACAAATTTTTCTCCTATAACAAATGCCTGCGCAAGTCCGTTTGGAACTTTTTGTTCTGCGTAAGAAAATTTACATCCAAGATTTTTTCCATCGCCCAACAATTTTTGAAAACTTGGCAAATCGTGAGGTGTGGAGATGATCAACACTTCGTTTATGCCAGCCATCATCAAAACCGAAAGCGGATAATAAATCATCGGCTTGTCGTAAATGGGCATAAGTTGCTTGCTGATTGCCAGTGTGAGCGGATGCAACCGTGTGCCGGAACCTCCTGCTAAAATTATTCCTTTCATGTTAATTTGATATTACTGATTATCGTTCTCTTCCTCATCTTCCTCCATTTCAATCAAAGGAGTTTCTAAAAGTTCTTTTGTTGTCAATCGTTTTTCAAGCGACAAAAGAAAACAAGGAAGAAGAATTAAATTTGAACAATATGCCATGAACAAAGTTATAGAAATTAGCAAACCGAGTGCGGCAGTTCCACCAAAACTGGAAGCGGTAAAAATTCCAAATCCACAGGAGAGAATGCAGGCAGTGTATATCATGCTCACGCCAGTTTCTTTTATCGTAAGAGAAACACATTTTGAAATGCTGTTCGGAAAATGTTTAAACTCTTGCCTATATTTTGTGAGAAAGTAAAGTGTGCCATCGGATGAAATTCCAAACGCGATGCTGAAAATTAATATCGTACTTGGCTTCAGGTGAATGTCGAAAAATCCCATAAGTCCGGCAGTAATAATCAGCGGAACCAAACTCGGAATTACCGAAACAGAAATCATTCTTGGCGACATGAACAGCGTATAAAGAACAAGCGCGATCAAAACAATTGCCAGCAAAACGCTTTCCAATAAATTTCCTACCAAAAATCCATTTCCTTCCATGAACATCAAACTGGTTCCGGTGGTTGCAATGTTGTAGCGCAAACTATCAGCTGCCCATTTATTTTCTTCGTAATCGTAATTGAAAACAGAGTCAATCCGAGGACGTAATTCTTTTGTAAGCGATCTCATTTTAATTGAACCAATATCTGCCATTTGAACGCTTACGCGGGTGAAACGTTTTGTGCTGTCAAGAAAAGAACGAAAGCGTGATTGCTTTTCTTTTGCTTCAGAAGAATATTCGGAAATTTTCGCAAGGTCTAAATTTCCCGGAAGGATATAAAATTTCTTTTTCCCATCGTTCATTGCCTGGTTCGAAAATTTTATCGCTTCCACTACAGAAAGCGGGCGAGTAAATTCATCGTATTTGGCAAGAAGTTTTTGCAGTTTATTTATTTTTCGGAGCGAACGTTCTTTCATCGCAAAGCCCTCTTTTTTCCCATCCACAACAATTTCAAAAGGAAGAACGCCTCCGAATTTTTCCTGAAAGAAAGTCATGTCTTTATAAATAGGATGGTTTTTCGGCAAATCATCCACCACATACCCAAGCACAACTATTTTTGTTATTCCGTAAAATGAAACAATCATAATAATTGAAACGATCGTGTAAACCAATTTCCGGTGATGATGAACCAGATAATCAACTTTCTCCAGAATTCTTGCAAGCGGTTTTCGTGAAAGGTGTTGCGTATGTTTATCGGAAGGCGGTGCAAAAAAACTAAAGATGACAGGAATAAGCAGCATGGAAATCGCGTATGTCGCCATCACATTTATTGAAGCCACCAATCCGAATTGAAAAAGTATTTCAGTTTTTGTGAAACAAAAAACCGCAAATCCGATGGAAGTGGTAACATTTGCAAGAAAAAGTGAGATGCCGATTTTTTCCACCATTCGTGAAAGTGCAAGTCCCTGATTTTTATGACGCGAATATTCAATATGATATTTATTCAAAAGCAAAATGCAATTCGGAATTCCGATGATGATGAGAAGCGGAGGAATCAATCCGATCAAACTCGAAATTTTATAACCGAAAAGATCCATGCAGCCGAACGACCAGGTTACTCCCACGCACACCACCAGAATAGAAAAAATTACCGGAAGCAGTGAACGAAAAACCAGCGACAAAATAATAGTGGTTACCAAAAGCGCGAGGCACATGAACAAAACCATTTCGTGCATGATGGTGCGCGCAATTTGTGTGCGTATATAAGGAAGACCGGAAAAGTGAATTTTATTTTTCAGTTCCGGATGCTGTGCAAGGAAAATATCCGAAGCGCTGCGGATATCATCCACAATTGCAAGCCGAGCTTTTGAATCCAGTTCTTTTTGCTTGAATGTAATCGCCATGATGTGCGTGTGCGATTTTTTTTCGAACACAAATCCTTCGTAGAACGGAAGATTCTCTATCACGTTTCGGATGCTGTCAACTTCCGGTTGTGAAGTTGGTTTTTTCGTAATAACAGGATTGAATTCAAATTTTCGAAGCGAATCGTTTTTTGTGAGATTATAAATTCGTGCAACCGAAACGACTTCTGAAATGCCTTTAATGTTTTTTATTTTGTAAGTGAGATCGTACCAGTCGTTGAATTTTTGCAGGTGGTAAAAACTGCTGTCTTCGATGCCGATTACCATCACGGCTCCGTCTTTTCCAAAAAGTTTTATGAAATTATCGTACTGTATGCTCGTGCTGTCATCTTCAGGCAGCAGGCGCGGAAATTCATATTGAACTTCCACCTTACTTGCATGCCAGCCCATGAATGCGGTGATGCCAGCCAGCACAAGAATGATAGCGATGCGGTTTCTAAGAATATTGCGTGCAAGGAATTTCCACATGATTTTATCAAATCAAAAAAGAACACAAAAATACAAAAGAGATATTACAGCGAAACGAGAAAATAAATTTTGAATTTGATCTTGAAAAGACAGATTTTATTCTAAAAAGGGAAATTCAATCTACGTGCTCATTGCGCTCCACGTATTCAATAATTTTTCCGGCAATATCCACCTTAGTTGCGCCTTCAATTCCCTGCAAGCCGGGAGAAGAATTTACTTCCATCACCAATGGGCCCCGATTGGATTGAAGCATATCTACACCTGCAATTCCCAGTCCGAGTTTTTTTGCTGCACGAATGGCAGTTGCTTTTTCTTCTGTGGAAAGTTCAATCGAGGTAGCTGTTCCTCCGCGGTGAAGATTGGAACGAAAATCTCCTTCCACACCTTGACGCTTCATGGCGCCAATAATTTGTCCATCCACAACAAACACGCGGATGTCAGCACTTTTTGCTTCTTTCACAAATTCCTGCACCAGCAAATTCACTTTCACACCAAGAAACGCTTCGATAACTGATTTGGCAGAGTTGTGCGTTTCTGCCAGTATCACTCCGATTCCCTGCGTGCCTTCCAAAAGTTTCACCACCACAGGTGCACCACCGACTTGTTCAATAAGATTGTCAACGTATTTTGTGGTGGATGCAAAAGCGGATTTTGGCATTCCGATTCCTGCACGGGCTAACAATTGCAAACTTCTGAGTTTGTCGCGCGAACGCACCAACGCCTGCGATTCCACCGCGGTAAAAATTTTCATCATCTCAAATTGTCGCACCACCGCGGCACCGTAAAAAGTTACCGAAGCGCCAATACGCGGAATCACCGCACTCACACCTTTCACTTCTTGCTCACGATAAATAATATGCGGGCGGTTTTTCTCTATCACCAGCACGCACTTCGTATGATCAAGCACAAGCATTTCATGTCCGTGCTTTTCGCCCGCTTCAACGAGTCGTTTTGTAGAATAACATTTCGGATTACAAGAGAGAATGACAATTTTCATTTTATGGGGATTAGCCGATTAGAAAAAAGATTTCACCGATTTAATTCGTAACTCGTAATTCGTACTTGATAATTTTAATTTGGTTCAACCAAAAACAATGGCTGATCGTATTCAACCGGAGTGGTATCTTCCACCAAAACTTTCACGATCTTGCCTGAAAATTCAGATTCAATTTCGTTAAAAAGTTTCATCGCTTCGATGATGCAGATGGTTTGCCCTTTTTTAATTTCATCCCCCACGTTTACAAATGCAGGTTTATCAGGAGCCGAGGAACGATAAAAAGTTCCAATCATTGGAGATTTTATAGTGATGAATTTTGAATCGTCAGCAACCGGAGCAGATTCTTGTTTTTTAGCAGGAGATTTTTTCTCAACTGGCACAGAAACGGTCGGTGCCGCTACCTGCATAGGCGCGTGCATGATGATTTGCTGTTGCTCGCCTCCATTCTTTCCGGGAGTTTTTATCGTGAGTTTTAATCCTTTGATTTCATATGTAACTTCGCTGGCTCCCGACTTAACAACAAACTTAATGAGCTCTTGAATTTCGGTTAATTTCATATTATAAAATATTGAATTGCACGGCAAAGATATTATTTACAACGAAACGAGAAAATCTATATATGAAGGTTGCTTCGGAATAATTTTACAGCGATCGCCATCAGGATAACTCCAAAAACTTTTCGCAAAATATTTATTCCTCCTGTTCCAAGAAGTTTTTCCAGCCAGTGCATATTTTTCAAAACGAGATAAACGAAAACAAGATTAATGAGTATGGCAATAATAATATTTTCCACTTCTTTGAATTCAGCGCGGATGGAAAGTAACGTGGTGAGCGTTCCGGTTCCGGCGATAAGCGGAAAAGCAATCGGAACCACACTAGCAGTAGCAGAAGAATCGTCTTTGTAAAATCGGATTCCGAGTATCATTTCTAGCGCAAGAAAAAAAAGAATAAGTGAACCGGCAATGGCAAAATCACTTACCGTGATACCGATAAGATGAAGGATGCTTTCACCTACAAAAAGAAAAACGATCATGATCGCTCCCGAAACCAGTGTCGCTTTGCCGCTGTGAATCTTTCCAACTTTGTTTTTCACATCAATTAATATCGGAAGCGAACCGATAACATCTATCACGGCAAATAAGATCATCGTGATGGTAAGAATATCTTTAATGGAAAAATTCATAGGACAAAAATAGGAGAAAAAGAATTGGCATAGTGTTCACAAATAATTCTCATTTTTGCAGACTATGACACAAGAAGAACTTTTCAAGAATATTATTTCACATTGCAAGGAATACGGTTTTGTATTTCCATCTTCCGAAATTTATGACGGACTTGGTGCTGTGTATGATTACGGTCCGTTTGGCGTGGAATTAAAAAATAATATCCGCGAGTATTGGTGGAAATCCATGGTGCAAATGAACGACAACATCGTTGGACTGGATGCTTCTATATTCATGCACCCAACAGTTTGGAAAGCCAGCGGACACGTGGATGCGTTCAGCGATCCGCTTATTGATAATAAAGATTCAAAGAAACGTTATCGTGCCGATGTTTTGATAGAGGAACATATTTCAAAAATTGAAGCGAAGATTGAAAAGGAAGTTGAGAAAGCAAAAAAGCGTTTTGAAAATTTTGATGAGACGATGTTTCGTTCTACGAATCCGAGAGTTGTAGAAAATCAGAAAAAAATTGATGAGATAAATGCTCGTTTCAAGAATGCGCTGGAGAAAAACGATCTGGTGGAAGTAAAACAAATAATTATTGACTGCGAAATCGTTTGCCCTGTTTCCGGAACAAGAAACTGGACAGATGTGCGCCAGTTCAATCTGATGTTCTCCACACAAATGGGTTCTGTTTCGGAAGATTCAAATATTATTTATCTGCGACCGGAAACGGCTCAGGGGATTTTTGTGAACTTTTTGAATGTTCAACGCTCCGCAAGAATGAAAATCCCTTTCGGCATTGCGCAGACGGGAAAAGCATTCCGAAATGAAATTGTTGCGCGACAATTTTTATTCCGCATGAAAGAATTTGAACAAATGGAAATGCAGTTCTTCGTTCGACCGGGAGAAGAAATGCAATGGTATAACACATGGAAAGAAAAAAGGATCAAATGGCATCACGCGATGGGATTCGGAACGGAAAAATATCGTTTTCACGATCACATAAAACTTGCGCACTATGCAAATGCCGCCTGTGATATTGAATTTATGTTTCCTTTTGGCTTTAAAGAAATTGAAGGCATTCACTCGCGCACCGATTTTGATCTGTCATCGCACGAAAAACATTCAGGAAAAAAATTGCAATATTTCGATTCCGAACTCAACAAAAGTTATGTTCCTTATGTGATAGAAACTTCCATCGGACTTGACAGAATGTTTCTTGCGGTACTGGCTTCGGCTTTTGAAATAGAAAAATTAGATTCTGCAAATGCTGAAGGAGAAGGCAATGAAAGAACTGTTTTAAGAATTCCTCCTGCGCTTGCCCCTGTAAAAGTGGCGGTGTTCCCTCTCATAAAAAAAGACGGACTGCCCGAAAAAGCGATGGAGATATTCAACAACCTGAAACAAATTTGCCGTTGTTATTACGAGGAAAAAGACACCATCGGCAAACGTTACCGCAGGCAGGATGCCATCGGAACTCCTTTCTGCATCACGGTGGATCATGAATCGCTGAAAGATAATTGCGTTACGCTGCGCCACCGCGATTCGATGAAACAGGAAAGAATTCCGATAGATAAAATTGCAAGTATTGTAGAAGAGAAAGTGAGTTTGAGGAATTTGTTGAGCAAATCTTAATAAGGAAAATTTATCTCATGCCGATGAATCCAGTAGCCAAAAGAGTACTTATCATTCTTGTTCCAATATTTATTTTAATGGGCGGAGGGTTGCTTTATTTTGGAATTATGCTCGCTCCTGGTTATGATGTGGATGCAGAAGAATATGAATTTAATGTTTCTGACTCTGAATTAATTCATGCTGTTGAACTTTTTAAAACCGAAAATTCAAAATATTGTCTGCCTTTTGAAACAGGATTAAAAGATGGTCGTGGAGATAATCCAGATAATAATTTGTATTATCATGTGTATTTTTATTATCCTGAAGAAAATCAAATTGTGTACGGCTGGATTCGTCAAACTCCATATGTTAAAGAAACAAAAACAACATTTGCCTTTGTTGGAATAAATAGTAGTCTTCAATTAGGAAATTGGAGAGATATCAATAGAGATTTCACCAGAGCTGCAAATAAAGAGCAAATAAAGAAATTTGAAGAAAGAATTTTATCTAAAATAGAAAGCCGTTTAGGAAAACGTCATCTGGACTAAAGCATATATTTTATCTTCACAATTTTTAACAACTGGCTTAAACTAACCATGTTTTATTTCGTTATTATTGCATCTGTTAAACGCAATGTCAGATTCCTTAGTCATCATACCAACCTACAACGAAAAGGAGAACATCGAAAAGATGATCCGGAAAGTTTTTTCTCTTTCCGTTCCGTTTCATGTTCTCATTGTGGATGACGGCTCGCCCGATGGAACTCCTGAAATTGTAAAAAATCTTCAAAAGGAATTTCCTTCCACACTTTTCATAGAGGAAAGAAAAGGAAAACAAGGATTAGGAACCGCTTACATTCACGGATTTAATTGGGCACTGAAAAAATCCTGTGAATATATTTTTGAAATGGATGCCGACTTTTCGCACAATCCGCAGGATCTGATTCGTCTGCGCGAGGCTTGTGTGAAAGGTGCCGATGTTGCGGTGGGATCGCGTTATGTGAGCGGAGGAAAAATTCAGAATTGGCCCACCGATAGAATATTGATGTCGTATTTTGCTTCTGTTTATGTGAGAGCGGTTTTGTGGGTGAACATCCGAGATACCACTGCCGGTTTCAAATGTTACCGCAGAAGAGTTTTAGAAGCAATTGATTTTGAAGAAATAAAATTTGTGGGTTACGCATTCCAGATCGAAATGAAATATACTGCTATGCGTTTAGGATTTAAAGTGGTGGAAGTGCCGATCACTTTTACCGATCGCGTGGAAGGAGTTTCAAAGATGAGTTCAAAAATTTTCAAAGAAGCTTTCTGGGGCGTTTTACAGATGCGTACAAAAAAAATTGAAAAACGAAAAACGATATGAAAATAGTTACAGCTCTTATTTTTTATTTCTTACTTCTTACTTCCGTTTTTTCTCAACAGATCAGTATTCCAAATCTTCAACAGCATATTAAATTTCTTGCCAGCGATTCATTGAAAGGTCGGGGCACCGGATCGCCTGAAGAATTGATTGCCGCAAATTATATCGCGAACAATTTCAAAAAATTAAATCTGGAGCCGAAAGGAAATAACAACAGTTATTTTTATAATTATCAATTCAAGAAACCGAAATCTCCTCATGATACGATTGGTGGTGAAACTATTTCTGCGCGCGATGTAGTTGCGTATCTCGATAACAAGGCGGATTACACCGTTATCATCGGAGCGCATTTTGATCATCTTGGAATGGGAATGGATCATAATTCACTGGATGCAAATCCCGAAGGAAAAATTCACAACGGCGCCGATGATAATGCTTCAGGAACTGCCGGAGTATTAGAACTTGCAAGATACTTTTCACAAAATAACCTCAAAGAGAAATTTAATTTTCTTTTCATTTGTTTTTCGGGTGAAGAACTCGGATTGTACGGTTCAAAAAAATTCTGCGAAAATCCAACAGTTGATTTTTCAAAAGTGAATTACATGATCAATATGGATATGATCGGGCGACTGGCGGATTCGACAAATAAAATAATTGTCTATGGCGTTGGAACTTCTGCCGACTGGGTTCCTCTGCTGGATAAAACAAATTCCGGTTTCAAGATCAAGAAAGACAGTTCAGGAATTGGTCCAAGCGACCAAACTTCTTTCTATCTGAAAAATATTCCTGTGCTGCACTTTTTTACCGGGCAGCATTCCGATTATCACAAGCCAAGCGATGATTGGGAAAAAATAAATTTCAAAGGAGAAGAAAAGGTTTTGGAATACATCATCAAAGTGATCGAAGAAACCGAATCGCTTCCAAAAATGAAATTCCTCACGACAAAAAACACCGAAGAAGGCAAATCATCTTTCAAAGTTACACTTGGAATTATGCCCGATTACACGTTTGAAGGAAAAGGATTGCGTGTGGATGGAGTTACAAAAGGAAAACCTGCCGATGCAGCAGGTCTTTTGCAGGGAGATCTAATTATTCAATTGGGAGAAATAAAAATAAATGATATAAACGATTACATGAAAGCACTCTCAAAATTCAATAAGGGTGAATCAACCGGTGTGATAATTTCCCGTGCCGGAAAAGAAATGAAAATGAAAGTAACTTTCTGATGGGTAAAATTCTCATTACAAATGCAAACATTGTCAACGAAGGAAAAGTTTTTCTTGGCAGCGTTTTAATTGATGGGGAATTTATTTCGAAAATATTTATTGGCGAAGCTCAAAATGCTTTTGCTGAAAAAGTTATTGACGCTCAAGGAAAATATTTATTGCCCGGAATTATTGACGACCAGGTTCATTTCCGCGAGCCGGGACTTACACACAAAGCAGAAATTTATACCGAAGCAAAAGCGGCGGCGGCAGGTGGCGTTACTTCTTTCATGGATATGCCCAACACTGTTCCAAACACACTCACGCAAAAATTGTTGGAAGAAAAATATCAGCGTGCCTCAGAAGTTTCTCTGGCAAATTATTCCTTTTTTATGGGAGCTTCCAACGAAAATATTGATGAAGTGCTGAAAACTAATCCCAAAAATGTTTGCGGAATAAAAATGTTCATGGGTTCTTCTACCGGAAATATGCTGGTGGATAATCGAACAACGCTTGAAAATATTTTTTCAAAATGCAAAATGCTGATTGCCACTCACTGCGAAGACGAAGCAACCGTCCGAGAAAACATGGAAAAGTTCAAAGCCAAGTACGGAGAAAACATACCTATTGAATGTCATCCGTTAATTCGCAGCGAAGAAGCATGTTATAAATCTTCTTCACTTGCGGTAGAATTGGCAAAAAAATATAATTCAAGATTACATATTCTTCATATTTCCACAGCGAAAGAATTAGAGTTGTTCAACAATAAAATTCCACTGAAAGAAAAAAGAATTACTGCTGAAGTTTGCGTGCATCATCTTTGGTTTTCGGATGAGGATTACAAAACAAAAGGCAATTTCATAAAATGGAATCCTGCCATCAAAACAAAGAACGATCGCGATGCTTTGCTGAAAGGAGTTCTGGAAAATAAAATTGACGTTATCTGCACCGATCATGCTCCGCACACATTGGAAGAAAAAAAACAATCTTATTTCAAAGCTCCGTCAGGCGGACCGCTTATTCAGCATTCTTTGGTTGCAATGCTGGAGCTTATTCATGAAAAGAAAATTACTATTGAAAAAGTTGTGGAGAAAATGAGCCACGCGCTGGCAGATTGTTTTCAAATTGAAAAGCGCGGCTACATACGCGAAGGATATTTTGCTGATTTAGTTTTAGTGGATTTGAATTCTCCTTGGACGGTTGAAAAAAATAATATTCTTTCAAAATGCGGATGGTCACCATTTGAGGGGCAAACTTTTCATTCCAATGTCTCGCATACTTTTGTGAATGGTCACCTTGTTTATGAAAATGGCAAGTTTGATGAATCTGTGAAAGGGAAACGATTATTGTTCAACAGAAACTAAACTATGCAGGCACTCGGATTTTATTTCGCTCTTCCTTTTATTTATTTTATTTCCATACTTCCATTTCCAGTTTTGTATCTGTTCTCTGATTTTATTTTCATTCTTATATATTATGTATTTGGCTACCGCAGAAAAGTGGTAACCGAAAATCTTCGCAACTCGTTTCCCGAAAAATCAGAAAAAGAAATTTCTGAATTAGAAAAAGGGTTTTACAGCTATCTCTGCGATCTGCTGTTGGAAACTTTCAAAACACTCAGCATCAGCAAAGCATCCATGCTTAAACATTGCAGCATGAATGAAAATTCTAAAAAACTTTTTCAGAATTATGCTGACGAAAGAAAAAGTATCATTCTTGTCCTCGGACATTTGGGAAACTGGGAATGGGGCGGAAATTCGTTCAGCATTGAGTGCAAACAACAGCTTTACGTGCTTTATCATCCGCTGGAAAATAAATATTTTAATAAATTAATTATCAAAATGCGAACGCGGTTCGGCACAAAACTGATTGCAATGAAAAATACGTTCCGCGATATGGTTGCAAACAAAAATGAGATCAACGCCACAGCATTTATTGCCGACCAAACTCCTCCGCCTGAAAATGCCTACTGGACAAAATTTTTGAATCAGGATACTCCGGTTTATCAGGGTACGGAAAAAATCGCACGCAAATTAAATTATCCTGTTGTGTTTGTAAATGTTCAGCGCATCAGTCGGAGAAAATATGAACTGATTGCCGAAACGCTTTGTGAAAATCCTTCATCAACTTCTGATGGAGAAATCACTGAACTTCATACAAAAAAATTAGAAAAAGAAATTCATAAGAATCCAGAAACTTGGCTGTGGTCGCACAGACGATGGAAGCACAAACGCTGATTCTCATCATTTTATAATTCAAGAAAAATTTTATCTTTGTCGACATTTCATTCTTATGAGAACCGGAAAAGATTTAATTCTTGCCACAAAACCATTTGCATCTGAAATAAGATGGAAGAGTTGGTATTACACACTTTCCACCTTATTGATTTTGATCTTATGTAATGTAGGAACGTTTTTACATATCCCAATTGCTGCGAGAGTTTTTTCGAGCATCATGAGCGGTCTCGTTATTTCCAGAATGTTTGTCATCTACCATGATTATGCGCATCATTCCATTCTGTATAAATCCATTCCGGCAAAAATTATTTTTTCAATCTTTGGATTGTATATGCTGGCACCTACGAGCATCTGGAAACGTTCGCACGATTACCATCACAATAACAATTCAAAACTTTTCAGCGCAAGCATTGGCTCTTATCCGATTTTTTCCAAACAAAAATTTTTAACTGCCAGCAAAAGTGAGCGTAGGGAATATTTGGCGGTGAGGCATCCGTTAAATATGATCTTTGGTTATTTTACGCTGTTCAGTTTTGGAATGTGTATCCTATCTTTTCTTGCAAGTCCCCGAAAGCATTACGATTCGCTCATCGCGCTTATACTTCATCTGATTTTTATTGTTGCGGTAATTTATTTTTTCGGTTGGATAACCTGGATACTTGCGATACTTATTCCTTTTTCAATTGCTTGCGGATTTGGCGCGTATCTTTTTTATGCTCAGCATAATTTTCCCGGAGTTTCTTTCAGAAATAATATAGAATGGAGTTATGATCATGCTGCGTTGGAATCATCGAGCTACATGAAGATGAATTTTTTCTGGCAATGGGTTACAGCGAACATCGGCTTCCATCATATTCATCATTTGAATTCCAAGATTCCTTTTTATCGCTTGCCCGAAGCAATGAAAGCAGTTCCTGAACTTCAAAATCCAAAAATTACTACTCTCAATCCATCAGATATAATTAAATGTCTTCGTCTAAAAATATGGGATGCAGATAAGAATCAGATGGTTCCGCTAAGTGCAATTTAAAATCAGCAGACAAGTTTTTTCTTTTCGTAAATTTGCTTTTATTCCAAATCCATATTTCATGAATCGAATTACATCCTTCGAGCAATATCTTTCCGAATACAAAAAAAGTGTAGAAAATCCTGAACAATTTTGGTCTAAACAAGCCGAAGAATTTGTCTGGAAAAAAAAATGGGATAAAGTTCTTGATTGGAATTTTACAGAACCGAATGTGAAATGGTTTATCGGTGGAAAATTAAATATCACCGAAAATTGTTTGGACCGCCATCTTGCCGAACGAGGAAATCAAACCGCAATTATTTGGGAGCCGAACAATCCAAATGAAACAGGCAGAAAAATTTCTTACAAAGAATTACATTCTGAAGTTTGCCGTTTTGCAAATGTTTTGAAAAATAACGGAGCAAAAAAAGGCGACCGCATTTGTATTTACATGCCGATGGTGCCCGAACTTGCCATTGCAGTTTTGGCTTGCGCAAGAATCGGTGCCATTCATTCTGTTGTGTTCGGAGGATTTTCTTTTCAATCTCTTGCAGATAGAATTCACGATGCCGATTGCAGCATTGTAATTACTGCCGATGGCGCTTTTCGCGGAGCAAAAGATATTCCGCTAAAATCTGTAATCGATGAAGCACTTCAAACTTGTACTTCGGTAAAAAAAGTAATTGTTCTAAAGAGAACAAATACAGAAATAAAAATGCAAAACTCAAGAGATGTTTGGTGGCAGGAAGAGATTAAAAAAGTTTCCGCTGATTTTCCTGCTGAAGAAATGGATTCGGAAGATATGTTATTTATTCTCTACACTTCCGGCTCCACCGGAAAACCAAAAGGAGTGGTTCACACAACTGCCGGATACATGG
The DNA here is from genome assembly GCA_003164895.1 of Bacteroidota bacterium. Taxonomy (GTDB): domain Bacteria; phylum Bacteroidota; class Bacteroidia; order Palsa-948; family Palsa-948; genus Palsa-948. Next base: position 47,286 of record PLUL01000055.1, read on the forward strand.
TTTATGTTGATTACACTTTCAGAAATGTTTTTCAATATAATAAAAGAGAAGTTTTTTGGTGCACTGCCGATGTTGGTTGGATAACAGGTCACAGCTATTTGATCTATGGTCCGCTTCTTGCCGGTGCAACCACTTTAATGTTTGAAGGCATTCCAACTTTTCCCGATGCAGGAAGATTCTGGCAAGTGATTGATAAATACAAGGTGAATATTTTTTACACCGCGCCCACGGCAATTCGCTCGCTCGAAGCAGTTGGATTGGATTTTGTTAAGCCGTATAAATTAGATTCGCTTCGTGTGCTCGGAACAGTTGGCGAACCGATCAATGAAGTGGCATGGAACTGGTACAACGAAAATATCGGAAAGGAAAAATGTCCCATCGTTGACACTTGGTGGCAAACCGAAACAGGCGGAATTATGATTTCTCCCCTGGCAGGAATTACAAAAACAAAACCGAGTTTTGCAACGCTTCCGCTTCCCGGCATTCAACCTGTTTTGCTCGACGAAAGCGGAAAAGAACTTTTAGGAAACAATGTTGAAGGAAGATTGTGCATGAAATTTCCTTGGCCCGGAATGATTCGAACCACTTACAAAAACCATCAGCGTTGTTTCGATTCTTATTTTTCTCACTACCATGGTTATTATTTTACAGGCGATGGATGCAAGCGTGATGAAAACGGATATTATCGAATCACAGGACGAGTGGATGATGTGATAAAAGTTTCAGGTCATTTGCTCGGCACTGCCGAAATTGAAAATGCCATTAACCAACATCCTGATATTGTTGAATCGGCAGTCGTTGGATTTCCTCACGAGATAAAAGGATGGGGCATTTATGCTTTTGCCATTGATGACCACGGCAGAAAAGATACGGATGAATTGAAAAAAGAAATTATTGCCACTGTAACTAAATTTATGGGAGCCATTGCAAAACCAGATAAAATTCAAATTGTGAAAGGACTGCCGAAAACCCGTTCTGGAAAAATCATGAGAAGAATTTTACGCAAAATTGCCGAAGGTGATTTTTCAAATCTCGGAGATATATCAACGCTGCTTGATCCGAATGTGGTGGAAGAAATTAAAACCGGAAGAATAAATTAATTTTAGTAATTCCCCTTAAATAATTCAAACGCACTTTTTTCTAATGTTTCGCGATGCGAAGGATGCGCTATCTTGATTAATTCTTTTGCTCGCTTCTTCAAATTCTGTCCGTACAAATTTGCAACTCCATATTCAGTAACAATATAATGAACATGCGATCTGGTGGTTACAACTCCGGCACCTTGTTTTAAAAACGGAACTATTTTTGAAACGCCTTTTTTTGTTATGGAAGGCAACGCAATTATTGGTTTTCCACCTTCCGACAGCGAAGCACCTCTAATAAAATCCATTTGACCGCCTACGCCCGAATATAAATTACTTCCTATCGAATCGGCACATACTTGTCCGGTAAGATCAATTTCAATAGCACTGTTGATAGCAACTACTTTTGGATTTTTTTTGATGATGTGCGTATCGTTGACAAAACTACTATCCATCATAACCACCAAGGGATTATCATCTATAAAATCGTAAAGTTTTCGGCTTCCCATAACAAACGAGGAAACTATTTCGCCCGCAAAATGGTTTTTGAATTTTCCCGTTATCACACCTTTTTCAACCAGCGGAATCAAACCATCAGAAAACATTTCGGTATGTATTCCCAAATCCTTGTGATTATTTAATAGTGTAAGCACCGCATTGGGAATGGCACCAATTCCCAGTTGCAATGTAGATCCATCTTCAATCAATTCAGCAATAAAGCGACCAATTTCTTTTTCTTCTGGAGTATTTATGTGGTCCGCTGTTTCCGGGATCGGCTCGTCGAATTCAACCACATGATGAATTTTACTAATATGAATTAATCCATCTCCGAGCGTTCGCGGCATGAATTTATTGACTTGAGCTATTACTGTTTTAGCCGTTTCCAACGCAGCTAATGAAATATCTACCGAAGTGCCGAGGGAACAATATCCGTGTTTGTCGGGAGGAGAAACTGAAAGAAGTGCAACATCAAGCTGAATTGTTTTTTTTCTGAACAGCGCTGGGATTTCGCTGACAAAAATCGGAATATAATTTGCGCGACCACTCTGAACCGCTTCTCTCAAATTCTGTCCGACAAAAAAAACATTCGGAGTAAAACTTTTTGCATACTCGCTTTTTGCATATTCCGCTTTTCCCTCCGTATGCATGTGAAATATCTGAACATTCTTTAGTTCGTCCGCTCTTTTCACCAACGCTCGGATTAGTTCCTGAGGTGCAGCTACAACACTATGAATAAAAATTTTGTCTTCGGATTTTACCGTTTTTAATGCTTCGTCAGATGATTGTTTCATATAAAATTATTGCGGACAAATTTATTAAAGAATCAGATGTACGCTTTACGGTTTCAAGAAAGAAAGAATCTGATTTTTTGGGAATGAACTAAATGAAGGGAAAGTTTGTTTTGGGGTGTCAAAAACACATTTTAACAGTTAAAAAGTAAATTCAGTTCAATTATAGCAAAAATCAATCAAAATCGCCCAACATTGAATACTATGACACCCGTCAGGATATTAAATCCCGATTATTTTTCGGGGATTCAAAATACTTATTATCTTCGCAACCCTTTTGTAAAAAGGTAATAAACCACAAAAGACAATCACAACATGGACACACGCAGTTACACAACAAAAGTCAGCTTTGCCAAGGAAGAAAAATCTTGGCTTTTGGTTGACGCAGAAAATGAAGTTCTCGGACGCCTTGCATCTAAAGTTGCATATCTTCTCAGAGGAAAACACAAACCAACATTTACTCCGCATCTTGATATGGGAGATAATGTAATTGTGATAAATGCTGAGAAAGTTCGTCTTACTGGAAAAAAAATGACAGACAAAGTTTACGTTCGTCATACCGGTTATCCAGGTGGTCAACGTTACGGAACTCCAAAAACATTTCTTCAGAGCAAACCTACATTTGTAGTTGAACGTGCTGTAAAGAAAATGCTTCCTACTACTCGTCTTGGCGAGGCGATTTTTAAAAATCTTCATGTAGTTGTCGGCAACAAACATGAACATGAAGCGCAACAGCCCAAGGCGGTAAACCTGAAAACTGTTTTAGAAAAAAAATCAAAATAAATTAATAATGATTACACAGATGAATTTTAGATTACACAGATTACTTTATTGCAAAGCAATCGGTGCAATCGCTTTTTCAATCGGTGTAATCTAAAAACGAAATCATGGAATTAATTCAAACAGTAGGAAGACGAAAATCATCGGTTGCCCGCGTTTTGGTAAGAAAGGGAACTGGCAAAATTGTCATTAATAATAAGGAATCAAAACACTATTTCCCGACCATCGTTTTACACGCACGAGTAACGCAACCGCTTGTAAAATTAGATTGTCTTACAAAATACGACATCAGTGTGAATGTTCATGGTGGTGGAATCACCGGACAATCCGAAGCTATCCGCCTTGGCATTGCCCGCGCCATGGTGGAGATTGACCCGGAAACCAAAAAATCATTGCGTGCTGACGGACTCATGACACGCGATTCACGCAAAGTGGAACGTAAAAAACCAGGACAGAAAAAAGCACGTAAACGATTCCAGTTCACTAAACGTTAGAATTTATTTGTATTAGAAATTAAACCTGAAACTTTTAACTTTAAACTCATATAATGTCACGCGTAACCTTTGACGAACTTCTGAATGCAGGCGCACACTACGGGCACCTCACACGCAAATGGAATCCTGCAATGGCTCCATACATCTTTGGCGATAAGAACAGCATTCACATTATTGATCTGAACAAAACATCTGCAAAACTTGAAGATGCTGCTAACGCGCTCAAGAACATTGCGAAGTCAGGAAGAAAAATTTTATTTGTTTCCACCAAAAAACAGGTGAAGCACGTAGTTTCTGAAAAAGCAAAAACCATTAATATGCCTTACGTTACGGAACGTTGGCCCGGTGGAATGCTTACCAACTTTGTTACCATCCGCAGGTCTATTCGCGAAATGGCAACTATTGACCGCATGCGCACCGATGGAACCATGGATTCTATGTCAAAGAAAGAACGTTTGATGATGAGCCGCCACCGCGATAAACTACAAACACTTTTCGGAAGTATTGCTGACCTCACTCGTTTGCCAGCAGCACTTTTTGTAGTGGATGTAAACATTGAACATATTGCAGTTGCAGAGGCAAAACGTCTTAACATTCCGACATTCGCAATTGTTGATACTAACTCAGATCCTAACGTTGTTGATTTTCCTATTCCTGCAAATGACGATGCAGCAACTTCTGTTGAACTCATTGTTGGTGTAGTTACAAAAGCAATTGAAGAGGGATTGAATGAAAGAAAAAATGAGCGCGATAAAGAAGGAACAAAAGACAAAGAAAAATCTGCTGATGAAGTAGTTAGCGAAGAAGAACAATTAGAGCGCGAACAGAATTATTCCAAGAAGATGGCTCTTCTCGCAGCTGAAGAAGCAATGGCTGCATCGGCTGCAAAAGAAGCAGCGAAGAAAGCAGCCGGAATGAAATCTCCTGTTAAACCGGTTACTAAATAATATTGATATGTCTGCAACAGCAACTATTTCAGCATCCGAAGTAAATCGTCTGCGCCAGATTACCGGAGCAGGAATGATGGATTGTAAAAAAGCGCTTACCGAAGGCGGTGGAGATTTTGATAAAGCCATTGAAATTCTCCGCAAGAAAGGACAAAAAGTTGCGGCAAGCCGTGCAGAACGCGATGCGAAAGAAGGAATTGTTCTTGCAAAAACTTCTGCAGATGGTACAAAAGGAATTTTACTCGCTGTTAACAGCGAAACAGATTTTGTTGCACGCAATGAAGAATTTGCATTATTTGCTGAAACTCTTGCGAACATTGCTCTTGATAAATTTCCTGCGAACATAGATTCTTTGAAAGCTCTTAATTATTCCGGCTCTCTTTCTATCAAAGATAAACTTACCGAACTGATTGGAAAAATAGGAGAGAAGCTTGAAATTTCCAGATATGAAATCCTCAATACCGGAAAAGTTGTTGCATACAATCATCCTGGAAATAAACTCGCAACTATTGTAGGATATTCAAAAAATATAAATGATGAAGCAGGGAGAAATATTGCGATGCAAGTTGCAGCAATGTCTCCGGTTTCTCTCGATAAAAGCGATGTTCCGCAGAATATTATTGACAGCGAACTGGAAGTTGGTCGCGAACTTGCACGCAAGGAAAATAAACCTGAAAATATGATCGAAAAAATTGCTCAGGGAAAACTCAATAAATTTTATTCTGAATCCACTCTCCTCAATCAGGAATATATCCGTGATGGGAAGAAAACAGTGAGCCAATACCTTGCCGAAGTTGACAAAGACGCAAAGATTACCGGTTTTAAAAGAATTGCATTAGGATAATTTTTAAAAGAAATATTTTTAAAATCCCATCTGAATAAGGTGGGATTTTTTATTTCCTTACTTTCGTAAGAATTAGTTTTCACAATGACAAGAAAAAAACTTTATTTTCTTTCTCTTCTCAGCGGAATTATTTTTGCTCTCTCCTGGCCTCCTTACGGTTTTCCATTTTTACTTTTTATTGCTTTTGTTCCGCTTCTGCAAATTGAAAACGCTTTCTCTTCAGGACAAACAACTGCGAGGCGCACGCTTTTATTCGGGCTTTCTTACTTGACTTTTTTTATCTGGAATTTAGCAGCCATCTGGTGGGTTTACAATGCTTCTTTAGGCGGAGCCATCCTGGCAGTACTCGGCAATGCATTTATTATGTCTGCTGTGTTTTGGATATTTCATCTCACAAAAAAACGACTGTTAATTGCCAACTGGCGACTGCCAACTGCCAACTTTGTATTTATTATTTTTTGGCTCTCCTTTGAATTTTGCCATTACCGTTGGGATTTAAACTGGCCTTGGCTCACACTCGGAAATGCTTTTGCATCATTTCATACTTGCGTTCAGTGGTATGAATTTACAGGAACTTTAGGGGGAAGTTTATGGGTACTTATTGTGAATTTAATGGTATTTTCTCTTTTGAAAAATGGCAAATGGCAAATGGCAGATGGCAGACGGAAACTGATGGCAATCGGTTTGATAATTATTATTCCGATAATTATTTCCGGTATAATTTATTATTCATACAACGAAAAATTAAATCCCGTGAATGTTGTTGTTGTTCAGCCGAACATTGACCCTTACAGTGAAAAATTCAGCGGAATGAATTTTGAAGAGCAGTTGAATAAAATGCTTGACCTTGCCAAACAAAAAGTTGATTCATCTACCGATTATGTTGTCTTTCCCGAAACGGCTCTTACGGAAGATATCTGGGAAAACGACTTGGAACAAACTGCGAGCATTAAAAAACTCAGGGTGTTTTTACAACCATTTCCAAAACTGAAAATCATTACGGGCGCGTCCACATTTCGTCTATATAAAGAGGGAGAAAAACTTTCTGTTACCGCGCGAAGATTCAATCAACAGGATGGGTATTACGACGCATACAATACCGCTTTGCAAATTGACAATTCAAATAAAATCCAAGTATATCACAAATCAAAATTAGTTGCAGGTGTTGAGCACATGCCATATCCTGCCGTGTTCGGGTTTTTAGACAAGTTTGCGATTGACCTCGGAGGAACATCTGGCAGTTTGGGAACGCAGGAGGAGCGAACGGTATTCAAAGACCAAAACCAGAGTAAGGATTTTGGAATAAGGAATAAGGATTCCAACATCCTTAATCTAACATCTAATATCCAGAATGTTGTTGCCCCCGTCATTTGCTACGAATCTGTCTTCGGAGAATTTATCACCGAATATATTCGAAACGGAGCCGCGCTTATTTTCATTATCACCAACGATGGTTGGTGGAGAGATACGCCGGGGTACAAACAACATCTTCTCTATGGAAGATTGCGCGCAATTGAAACACGAAGAAGCATCGCGCGTTCGGGCAACACAGGAACTTCATGTTTCATTAATGAGCGAGGAGATATTCTTCAACCAACCGAATGGTGGAAGCCGGGTGTAATTAAAGCGAGCATCAACAGAAATTCAGAAAAAACTTTTTATGTGCAGGTGGGAGATATTATAGGAAGAATTTGTTTTTATGCTTCGGGAGTTATTTTCTTATTTGTAATTATTTTAAGATTTCTCCCGAAGAAAAATCAATAGTAACTACGAAAGTTTATCCGTAAGCAATCGCATTTCAATCGTTGGAGAAATTTTTTCGTAGAGAATATGATAAACCGCATTTGTAATTGGCATTTCCACTTTTAATTCTTTGTTGATTTCATAAATACATTTTACTCCGTAATATCCTTCTGCAACCATATTCATTTCCATCTGCGCAGATTTCACAGAATATCCTTTGCCAATCATTCCGCCAAAAGTTCTATTTCGGCTAAACTGAGAATAAGCCGTTACGAGCAAATCACCGAGATAAGCAGAATCTTTTATGTCGCGTGTAATAGGGTGCACCACATCCACAAATCGTTTTATTTCCTGAATTCCGTTTGAGATAAGCACGGAAAGAAAATTATCTCCATAGCCGAGTCCATGACAAATTCCGGCAGCAATAGCCAAAACATTTTTCAGCACAGAAGAATATTCTGTACCGTAAATATCATCGCTGGTGGAGGTTTTGATATAACGGCAAGCCAACTTAGATGCAACAAAATTTGCACTCTCAGGATTTTGTGATGCGATAGTGAGGTAGGAAAGTTTTTCCATTGCCACTTCTTCCGCATGGCAGGGGCCGGTAATAACGCCAACATTTTTTATCGGCACTTCGTAAATCTGGTTGAAGAATTCCGCGATAATGAGATTGTGCTCGGGCACAATGCCTTTGATGGCTGAAAATATTTTTTTATTTTTCAGATCTTCTTTGGTGATTCCGGCAAGCGATTCTTTCAGAAATGCAGAAGGAATTGCCATGATGAGTACATCAGAAGCTGAAATTATTTCTTTCAAATCAGAACTTACATTTATTTTTTTCAGTTCAAATTCAACGGAAGAAATGTAATTCGGATTGTGATGATATTTGAGAATGTAGTCAGCGGTTTCTTTGCTGCGCACCCACCAATTCACATTTTCCATATTGTTGCAAAGCATTTTTACCAGAGCGGTTGCCCAGCTTCCTCCTCCTATGACTGCGATATTTTTCATATTAACTTATATTTAAAACACCATATACTCCTGTGGGTCAATTGCATTTCCATTGTACCAAAGTTCAAAATGCAGGTGAGGTCCGCTTGTTTGTTCACCAGAGTTTCCAATAACGGCAATGGCTTCGCCAGCTTTCACAAACTGTCCGGCTTTTTTCAACAGTACCGAGCAATGTTTGTATGCCGATACCAGATTATTTGAATGTTGTATTTCAATTGTGTATCCTGTTTCTTGCGCCCATCCTGCAAAAAGCACCGTGCCGTCAAGCGTGGCTTTGATAGGTTCGTTTTCTTTTGCCGCAATGTCAACGCCAAAGTGTTCTTGCGATGTGCTGAACGAAGCGGTAACCATTCCTTTCACAGGCGTGAAAAAGAAAAAATTACTGATGCTTTCTTTTCCTGTTTTCCTTTCGGAAAAAGCCAGGGAATATTTATCCTGTGATTCTACCTGCGTGCGAAAAGCGGAATCTTCTTTGGATGGCTTGATGTCAGCATTTTGAGGAACAGAGGCAGTTTTTGTTTTTCCTTTCTGAGAAAGAGAATCACCGCTTGCGTTTCCGCTGATAATGTTTTTAATGTTTTCCATTGCAGAGGCGCGCATAGAAAGTTCATGCTGAAGAGAATCAAGTTTAAGGGTAAGATTGATGAGGTCTTTTCGTGTATTCACTTCTAAACCGTAACCGGGAATGTATTCGCGCAAAGGAGTGAAGGCAACCAGACTTACGGTTAGGGCGATCATAATGATGGAAATTAATCCAGCCACGACAAAAATATTCAGAGGAGTAAGTTTTAAAGAAAATTTTTCTTCAAAGGTGTCATCATTCATCACAACAAGCCGGTACCTGTTGCGAATTCTTGCCCAAAAAGTTGGTTTTTTATTTTCTTCCATTGATGCACAAAGATAGAAAAAGCACCGCCTCAACCCTTGATTGAATCAGATAGAGAAATTGTTGAAATTGTTTTTCCTAAAATAAAAATGACGAACCAATTTCTCGATTCGTCATTTTCAAAAATTAATTTTTTCTCTACTGCTTGAATCCAACAAGAATAGAAACACATCCGCTGGGAACAAGCCCCGAAGGTGCGTCCACATCCGGAACCATTACTTCAATCGTTAATTGTTGTGTGGATTCAACAGTAAAATCCCAAAAATCAGATTTTTGATCTTTACTGCTGAAAATTTGTGTCTTGCTCGCATCACGCATTACAAAATAAACATTGCCAAGGGTTTCCTGACCAGTAACAAGTATGCGGTAATTTTGTCCGGAATAAAATGTCAAAGTAAGTTCAGCATGGTCTCCAGAAAGAAGAACCGAACTGTTGATTTGCCCGTTGTGAATGAATGGTGAAAGTTTTGGAATTTGTTTTTTTACAAACCCTTTGCACTGCGAAAAGGAATTAACCGAGGTTAGCAGTGCAAGAGCACCAATCAAAATAATTTTTGCAGGATTTAAAAAGTTTTTCATGACGAATATTAGTTTTGACCGCTGATGATTTTGTTTCTGATTTCCGCTGATTTTTCAGTAAGTTTTGTTACCAATTCAGGAGTAACTGTATAGGTAATTTTTCCGCCGATTGTAGTAACTTTTGTAGTAGGATTTGTTTTTACATCTGAAGGTGATGTAGATGCAGAAGAAACTTTTACCTGATCATAAATTACTTTCAACGATTTAATATCGGCAAGAACGCCTGCAACAGCTGCATCTTTTTCATAAGCGGTTAGTAATCCAACCACGTTATCAAGCGTTCCTTTTTGTTCTGCAATTCGGTTGATAATATCTCCTCCATTCTTGCTTGTTTTTGCAAGTTGTGTTCCAAGATAAAGCGCTTCGATAAAACCGCCAGTAACAACAAGTGCAGAAGCTCCTTCACGCTGGCTTTCTTTCAACAATTCATCCGTTGACATATATGAATCAGAAATAATATTGAGAAGAGAATCTTTCTTGGCAGTATTTGCTTGAATGCGATCTACTGTTTTTTCATCAAACGCGCTGCCTACTCCAAGTGCTTCGGCAAGTGTGCGAGTGCATCCAAGATAAAGAATGGATTCTTGGGTGTTGTCATCAAATACGCTGGTATAACTTAGGTCAGCACCATACACACCAAGATTCAATGCCTTGCTGGTGTTGGTCATATATTTCGATTTATTCTCTATGGGATTCAGCAAATCCTTATTGTATTTTGCGCCTGCTTTTTTAATAAGTTCAGCAAGTTCTATAGGAGAAGGAATTGAATAAAAAATATTCTGAGCTTTACTTGTGGTTTTAGTCATTCCACCTGATTTACCCATGGAAGTAGTATCGGTTCCTTCTGTTTCAGCATTTTCTTTATTTGAGCCGCAGCTGTAAAAAAAAGGCGAAAGAAAAAAAACTGCAATACCTGAAACGAATAATTTTTGCAACGAGTTCATGATGATTTAATTAGTTAAATGGAATTGTTTTATTAGTGGTTGCCAAAGATAGAAAAATATTTAATCAGAGAAGTATGATTGTCAACCTTTTGCAACTCACCTTTTTATGTCTTTTTTAGTGCGCAACCAACCAGTTAACACCCGTTCCCATTTCCACTTCAATCGGAACAATAAGTTTAATGGCGTGCTTCATGTTTTCTTCGATGACAGGTTTTACCTCTTCCACTTCTTCTTTGAAAACATCAAACACCAATTCATCATGCACCTGCAAAATCATTCTTGAACGGAAATTTTTCTTTTTGAATTCTTTCTGAATATTTATCATAGCAATTTTAATCATATCGGCAGCCGAACCTTGTATGGGCGCATTGATAGCGTTGCGTTCAGCATAACCGCGTACCACTGCATTTCCCGAATTGATGTCGCGCAAATACCTTCTTCTTCCCAAAACAGTTTCTACAAAACCTTTTTCTTTTGCAAGATGAATAGTTGAATTCATGTATTCTTTCACCTTTGGATACTTTGAAAAATAATTTTCAATAATTTCTTTCGCTTCAGTGCGTGGAATGCTAAGTCGCTGCGCAAGTCCGAAGGCAGAAATTCCATAGATGATTCCAAAGTTTACCATCTTGGCATTTCTTCTCATTTCGGAAGTTACATTTCCAATTTCTACTCCGTAAACTTTTGAAGCTGTTGTCGCGTGAATATCCTGTCCACTGTGAAATGCTTCTATCATTCCTTCGTCACCGCTCAAAGCTGCAATGATGCGAAGCTCAATCTGGGAATAATCTGCTGACAGAAGAGTGAAGTTTTGGTTTCTCGGAACAAATGCTTTTCTGATTTCTCTTCCTCGCTCTGTTCGGATGGGAATATTCTGAAGGTTTGGATTATCGGAACTTAATCTTCCTGTAACAGCCACAACTTGATTATATGTGGTATGAATTCTTCCGGTGCGTGGATTTACAAGTTCAGGCAACGTATCCACATAAGTGTTTTTCAACTTTTGCAATTCGCGGTATTCAAGAATTTTGTCAATGACAGGGTGCGTGCCTTTTAATTTTTCCAGAACATCTTCACCTGTTGCGTACTGACCAGTTTTTGTTTTCTGGGGCTTCTCTACAATTTTCAGCACATCGTATAAAATTTCTCCAACCTGTTTGGGTGATGAAATATTAAACTCTTGTCCGGCGAGGGAATAAATTTCTTTTTCAGAAAGCACAATGTCTTTTGCAAGTTCACCGGAAAGTTCTTTCAGCACGGAAGCATCGATCTTCATTCCTTCGGTTTCCATATCAGCAAGAACCGGTACGAGCGGAATTTCCACTTCTTCAAAAAGTTTTTGTGTGCTTGTCTCTTTCAGCATCGGCAAGAACTTATCGTAAAGTTGAATGGTCACGTCCGCATCTTCAGCAGCATATTCTGAAATTTTTTCTATCTCAACGTTTCGCATGCTCAATTGGTTTTTTCCTTTTTTGCCGATGAGCGTTTCAATGGATACCGGAGAATAATTTAAATATGTTTCAGAAAGCAGATTCATATTGTGGCGCATGTCTGGCTGAATCAAATAATGCGCAATCATCGTGTCAAATAGTTTTCCTTTAATCTCAATGTCGTACCATTTCAATACTGACATATCGTATTTGATGTTCTGTCCGATCTTCTCGATGTTTTCATTTTCAAAAACTTCTCTGAACTCAGCGGCAATTGCGTGAGCGTCATTGTAATTTTCAGGAATCGGAATATAATATGCTTCGTGTTCTTTGAATGAAAACGACATGCCGACCAATTCCACATTGTGCGCATCCGTTCCGGTTGTTTCTGTATCGAAGCAAATGGATTTTTGTTTTTCTAAATTTGAAATGAGTTTTTTTCTTTTCTCTTTTGTGTCAATGAGATGATAAGTATGAGCAACTTCTTTTATTGTTTGTAAAGATTTCGCCGTTTCGCCGTTTCTGGTTGTCTCTGTTTCTTTTTGAATTGGAGAATCGGTGAGCGGGAGAACAGGTGTATTTGTGTTGCCAACCGAAAAACCTTCTCCTAAAATTCTTGCTCCTAATGTTCGGAATTCCAATTCTGAAAAAATCTCTGAAAGTTTTTCTTTATTGGGTTCGCTCATTATTAAATCTTCTTCGTCAAATTTTACCGGAACATCACAATGAATGGTTGCCAGCCGTTTTGATAGAATTGCCTGGTCGGCAAAGTTTCTCACGTTCTCCTGTAATTTCCCTTTCAGCTTGTCGGAATTCTCAATCACGCCTTCCACACTTCCAAATTCATTTACCAATTTGATGGCAGTTTTTTCTCCAACACCCGGCAATCCAGGAATATTATCCACCGCATCGCCCATCAATCCGAGAATATCAATTACCTGTTTCACGTCTTTTATTTCCCAGCGTTGCAAAACATCTTCTTCGCGAAGTACAGTCCATCCGCTTTTAAAAACAGGTGGACGAAAAATAAAAGTTTTATCTGAAACTAATTGTCCAAAATCTTTATCGGAAGTAACCATGTAGGTTTCGTATCCGTGCTTCTCTGCTTTTTTTGCCAGTGTTCCGATGATATCATCGGCTTCGTGTCCTTCGCTTTCAAGAACAGGAATTCCAAACCCACCTAAAATCTTTTTTATGTATGGAATTGAACTAATAATATCTTCGGGTGTTGCCTGGCGGTTTGCTTTGTATTCTGCAAAATAACCTTCTCGTTCGGTTGGTCCGTGCATATCAAATGCCACCGCAATATGAGTTGGTTTTTCTTTTCGGAGCAGTTCAAGCAGAATGTTTGTGAATCCAAAAATCGCAGATGTATTCATTCCTTTTGAAGTAACACGCGGGTTTTTTGCCAATGCATAATACGCGCGATAGATAAGCGCCATCGCATCCAGAAGGAATAATTTTTTTTCAGCCACGGATTATTTTGAAATTATTTTTTGAATGTATTTTCCAAGCACATCAAATTCTATATTTACTGAATCGCCTTTCTTCATTGTGCTGAAATTTGTATGCTTGAAAGTGTGAGGAATAATTGCAACTGAAAAAATATTTTTATTTACTTCAATAAGAGTCAAACTCACACCGTTAATGCAGATACTTCCTTTATCAATCAAAAGGTTTTGATTTCCCGATTTTGAATTTTGAATTTCAAATTTGAAAATAAAACTTCCGTTTTGTTTTTGAATGTCGGAACAAGTTGCTGTACAATCCACATGTCCTTGAACAAAATGTCCATCCAATCTATCTCCGATTTTTAGCGAGCGTTCAAGATTTACCATGCTTCTTTTTTTTAATAAGCCAAGATTAGATTTGTCAAGAGTTTCTTTAACCGCAGTAACCAAATAAAGTTTCTTTGCAGAAGAAATTTTTTCTACCGTCAAACAAACACCGTTATGCGCAATGCTTTGTCCAATCTTCAATTCTTTTGCAATGGAAGATTCAATCCCGATTTCAAGATTTGCTTTGTCTTTCTTAAGAGAAATTATTTTGCCTGTGGTTTCAATGATTCCTGTGAACATAAATCAGCTAAAACAATTTTGTACGAATGTACGAATTAGGAATTATTACGAATTGGAAAAATTGAGAAAAAGGAATTTTACTTGCAACTTCGATAGAACTTGTGCTTCGCTACTAATTTTTACTTTTAAGCAATTGCCTGATATCGGCTATGAGTTTATTAACATCTGATGAATCTGTACCTGCATAAACACCTCTCAAATTACGATTAAAATCTACTAATGCAAATAGCTGAGTGTGTACAAAATCACCTTTGCCTCCATCGCCACTATCTGCTGATAGCAAATAACCAGTTCGCACCATATCATAGATTTCCTTTTTGTTCCCGGTAACAAAGTGCCAACGATTTGCATCGGCATCATGATTTTTTGCATACGTTGCCAACACATTTACGGAATCATGTTCAGGAAAAACGGTATGAGATAGAAAAGATACTCTTGGTTCATTCTTAAATGTTTCAACTACACGCTGCATTTGTTTTGTCATTTTAGGGCAGATACTTGGGCAGGTAGTAAAGAAAAAATCCGCAACATATATTTTTCCGTTAAAGTCATCATTGGTAATTTTTTTTCCTGTTTGATCAACAAAAGAAAAATTTTGCACTCTGTGAGGAATAGAATCTTGCACATCATTTCCATCTTTATGAATTGTAACATGTGTCCATTTACCTAAAAAAGGAAGCGGCTGCAAAGAATTGTTCTTGTGAAGATTCGAAAAAACTACAATACAAAATACTATCACGGCAAGTAGTAATACTCCGGCGAGAAGCGCATGGTCTTTTGTAATGATTATTTTTTGATTATCTGAGTTTTCCATTTTAAAGTTGATTCAAAAGAAATCAAACGTATAATCGAATATTTTATTTGAACTCAAAATTACAAATATAAATTTTAAGTTTTATTTCAATAAAAAATTTGCCAATTAGTCTTATATTGCATCGTGAAATCACAATGGCTTAATCTCCGACTCTTTCTTAATTTTGTGTGGTGAAATATATTATTTTTTGAGAGTATGATATTATTATACGAGCATGAAAAGTGGGAGACGATAAAAGAATTTTTGTCGGTTTTCATGTTTCCCAATGTTTTCTTCCATTATCTATATTTTATATTTTCTTTATTGGAAGTAATCGGCTTATTTCTATTTTGGAAAATCAATCGCAAAAAAAATCTGTCCGAGGAAAAATTTAAAATTAGTACTCGTTATGAAATGCAAAAAAAAAATTACTCATTGGTATTTGCAGCGAGTGTTTTGCAGTTTGTGTTATGTCCAATTTTAATTCTGACTCTTCCATCAGGAGAGATGAGTTGGGATTTAATGTTAAACATTTTTACAGGTGCATTTATTTCTTTACCGGCAATGTATTGGATTTATAAAGCAATTGCAGGATTACCCGAGAACATTGAAAAGAATTTTAAAAAAGTAGTGATATGCCTGATCATCACTATTTCATTCATGGGGTTGAGCAGTTGTTTTTACTATTATAATTCCTTAACTCCCGATCAAAAATTAACAATACTCAAAACAGAAAACATTTTAAATGTTTTAAATGAAGCAAAAAAGAAATGTGTATTTGGAGATACATGCAAACATCCGGAGTTGGAAAAATTTGAAATCGACGAATCATTAGGTGATGTAGCAAAAGGAGCAGCTATTTTTAAACAAAACTGTTCACCTTGTCATGGAAAAGATGTGAAGGTGGTTGGTCCGCCATTAACCGAAATTATTTCTTTATACCACGACAATGCCGAAGGATTAAAACAATGGATAAAAATACCTGGAAAAAAACGAGCTAACTTCCCTCAAATGCCAACTCTTTCACAATTAACAGATGATGACAGGAATGAAATCGCAAAATATATTTTATCAATTAAATAAATCAACCGCGATGATGTTTGAACAAGGAATAATAGTGAAGATTATAAAAACAAACTTAACTTCGCCTAACTTCTGTTAAAGCAATATGTTCACTAATGAAAAGAGCAATTAAAATATCTATTGCTTTGTTAATGGTACTTAAATCTTTATTTCTGTCTGCTCAGACATCTCATAAAGATTCCATCAATACTATTGTTCAACTTCTGGAAAAGGAAGATCGGATATCTATCAATAAGTATTTGAAATTTACCAGTAAAAATGCCTCCCAATTATTTAGCAAAGCAACTAAAGAAGATTTAATAAATCTTACTCAATACGTTTCACCCAAGGTGCGAGCGTATTCCATCTATTATCTTACTCAGAAATATTCCGAATTACATTTTGTTAACTTGATAAAAGAACATTTGAATGACACCGAAACAGTGCAGCTGATGCATTGGGCTGATCCTGATGACGGCTGTATCCCACCCTATTACGCAGCAGACGGTGTGGGAGAATTATTTGTTGCATTCATTGGCAGCTCCGATATAGGAGAGCTTCCCATTAAGGAGACAGTGGAATTTAAACCGTACCTTAAAGACACAATTAATTTGCAAGTAATAGACAGCATATTGATCTGTGTCCCCAATAAGTTAAAACAAACTGTGAATTTATTTTGTAATGCTCCAGCCAAAAAAAATTATTATGAGAGTGTGAAAAAACAGGTGAAGGAAAAACAGAATCAAGATGCGGTAATTTATTTATCGAAATACAAAAAAAATAATGATCTGGATTTGATTCTGAATAATCTTCCCGACAATAATTCGCAGGAAGAAGCACAGAAGTTTTTTTCCATTTTTCAAAATTTTCATCACCCAAAATTGTTCAAGTATCTATCTGACAACATGGCAAAATATTACCAAGATCCTTTTTTTCTCAATGCTATTAGCGGATATAAAAACAAGGAAGCGCTTCTCTTATTACAGCGGGCATGGCTTCAAACAGATGCGGACGGTTTAGATAAACAAAAAAATAATTTTGTAAAACAAGAAATCATTACTTCCATAAAAAATAATTTTACAAAAATTTATGCTCCTTTTTTATTCGTAAAGTTTGAGGCAGATCCTGATGGATATTCTCGTATGCCATCTGATTTATGGAAAGTAGATGCCGATAGAACGTATCGTTATCTATTAAAATGTATCTATGCTCAAAATGAGAATAGTTATTTGCGTGCATATACTTTCGGACAAGTGTTGCAGATTCTTCAGCAAGATGCGCCTGCTTACATTGATGATTTATTAACGAATCATTTGCAACCGGGCGCAGACCGGCATTGTTTTGTGAACAGTATGAAATATATCTATGCCAGTAAGGATAAAAAATATGTAATTCCTCTAATGGATCTTCTTAAAAAAGAAAAAAATAAAATTAATTCTCATGTGATGATAAAAATTTTAACATCTTATAATAATCTGACAGTAAATCAGCAATTGGAAAAATTATTTACAGAATGTCCAGCCCTAAAATCATCGTTGGCATCAGATGTGGAGGCAAATAAAATCTATAGAGGAATAGAATATGAGGCTTCTAAAATAAAAGGGCAATAATTGTATTTCACTATTTTTGATAGAAAAGATTTTGTAAAGAGTAACCGCCTAATCGTCTTGTTCTGAATGCTACTTGTGGCTCAATATTGATACATTGCCTTTGAGAACATTAGGAACAATTCCTTTCAGTCGAATGTCGTTTACAACGCAGATATAATAATATACTCCGTCAGCACACATCATATTTGTTTGCGAACTTTTTCCATCCCACATAATTTCCGGATTGGTAGTATGGAAAACCAAAATTCCCCAACGGTCATAAATTTTAATGTCAATATCTTTCACATATTTATACGGATGAATTGGCGTGAACCAATCATTCGCCCCGTCACCATTAGGAGTAAATACATTCGGAAGTTGATAGGACGGGCAATTATCAACACATACAATATTGCTGTAAGCGCTTTGATTGCCAACTGAATCTACCGAAGCCACCGCATAACATCCGGCTATAGATTTTAAACCATCATACAAAAATTGTGTGGTTTGAATATTGCGAATTGTGTCAATCGCAGACAAATCTCCTCCCTGAGTTGGAGAGAAATATATAATGTAATACAATGCGTCAATACAGTTAGGACATGAGCTGCAAAATATTGAATTCGGATTTGTCCATTTAAGAAGATTTTGGCTGAGTTCGCAGCTTGAATCAACGGCAAGTAAATTTGCGCACGGTGGTGTACGATCTTCCGGTGTGCAGCAAAGTTCTTCCGACCAGTTAATAAGCGGATGCGGAAGTGCGGTGTCGCCATAATGCCCGATGCTTTTTATTTTATAACAATAAGATTTTCCGTTGGAAAGATTGCTGTCGGTAAAAGTTTGCAAATTAGTTTTGCCGATAGAATCCCATCCATTTGAAATATTTTTTCTAAAAACGGTAAAGCTGTCATTCGTCCACGGAACATTTGTTTGCCAGCTTAACTGCATTTTTCTGCTTTGACCTGTTTGGCAAGAGAGAAAAACCGAAGACGCATTTTGTGTTGGACAAGAATCGGTTGACGAAGGATAATAAAAATCCACACGATAAGTATAAGGATGGCTCGATGTATTAAGTCCGTTATCCAAATACGATGTTGAATCAAGCGTGCTAAACCAAGGACTTGTGAAAGTTTTGATAGTTTGAAAATTCGAATTTGTAAATCCGATTGCCCGAAGTACAATAAAACTATATGGACCGTGAACTCCAGTCGCTGTTGAATCAAAATCGGCAGGATCAGCCAAAGGTTTTACCCACTTCACATTTATTTGTCCGCTTGTAGCGCTTGTTGAAATAACATCCACATTGGTGATGATAGGCACATCGCGCACCAAATGCTGGCACACAGGATCTGAACAATAACTTTCTGCGCCATCGTGGTACAAAGCTACCACGCGATAAGAATAATTTCCGCCGGGGGTCAATCCAACACCTCCGTTGTTATCGGTATAAGTAGTTACATTATAAGGCACAGTTGCAATGAGCGTGTAACCCCACGATGCCGGAACTCCGGTTTCGCAATAGTTGTGCTTTAATGTATCGCAGCCAATCTTTCGGTAAATTTCGTATTTGTTGAGAAAATTTCCGGTGTGGTTATTGCAAAAAACAGTATCCCAATTTAATTTCATTTCAGAACATTTTGGTACAACTGTAAGATTTTTTGGCGCAGGTGCAATTACCGTAATATTAAATGTTTTGTAATCGGAAAGATAAACAGGTACTGGAGAATCCGGACGTCCGTCATCCACTGCGGTTAATTGAATATTGTAAGGAGTGTTTCTCACCTGCAAGCAAGTGGGTGTCCATGAAAAAGTTCCCACCACGATTGTGGAATTATTGACAGGCGGAAGAGTAGGACTTGTTGAAAACGTAGCCGATGGATTAACATTGAACGGATCGCCTGTTGCTATGAACGATTGAATATTAAAACCATTGGGATTAATAGCTGTATCGGTGATTGTGAACACTGTATTGGCTAAAATACAAGTATCGTTTACCGGAGTAACTATTGGCGGATTGTGATGGCAATCGTAAACCAGCACTTGCATATCTCTGCGCACCGTGCCAACCAAAACATATTGCCCATATACTTTTTTCCAATCTTGGATGTCAATAGCATAATTATATTGATACGGGAGAGAATAACCCGATTGAACCGTTGGACTGCACCATCTGAAATCTCCTGTGATGGGATTAATTGTAGGAAGATCGGTAACGCCGACTGTTAAATTATTAGGGATAAGATGGCTGGGATAATCAAAACAAGTTCCAAGATGGTAAGCCAAACTATCTCCATTGGGAGATATAGCGCCGGGATTAGTAACAAAACATTGCCCCAAGCAGGCAGCATCAATAGGAGGATGAGTAAAAATAGGGGAGTTAACGCAACCGTAAAAAGCGCCGACATTGAGCGTATCCTGAATGGAAAAGCTAACACCGGTTCCCACATTTACAATATTATCATTGCGGGCAGCATCTGTCATCGAAATAATATATGTTCCAGGTCCTGGATAAGTATGTACACAGGAATAATAATTTAATTTCATAACCAAACTCCATGGCACAATCTGCACTCCGCAAAAACCACAGTATGGATTATTGGGAAGTGGACCTGTTCCGCCCATTGAAGTAGGACAACCATATTGTGTTTCTATTCCTGGTGTTGAGCATGGAGGACCATTGGTACGAGGAGCTACGGCATAAGTTCCATCACCAAAATAAACTGTGTCAACGCAACGGTCAGCCGCACAGGAGGATGTTTTTGTATAAGTGGTAACCGTAATAGAATAAGTGTATCCCCCCAAACAAGTATAAGTAATTTCCCCTGATCGCATGTGGGTGGCAAATGCAGAAATGGATAGCAGAGAAAATAATATTAGTATAAAATTTTTCACGTAATAAAAACTACTATCAAAAATAGTGCAAATACCCGAATAAAAATTAAAAAAAGAAACAAAAAACAGAGTAGAGTTACTCCATCATTACTGAACTGTAACGGATTTAGTAACAGTTGAACTTTCTTGCAACTGAACCAATGCAGGACAGTTTACACACGACACATACGGAACTGGTAGTGTGACGATAGTTGCCTGAAGAATGGCTGGTAATTTAAAAGTAAACGTAATAGAGCCGGAACCATCTGTAGTTCCCGTTTGGGTTTGTTGGGAACCAAAATTAGCAGCCGATGAGGTTAGATTTCCCCCTGTCGGCGGTGCAATAATAACTGAAGCGCCAATAATTGGTAATCCGGCAGCAGTTGTTACAGTAATGGTTGCCTTGCAATCCTTATTTTTATGGCATGCAGAAAAATAAAACATAACCGCAGGAAGCACAAGTATTCCAACAGCAGTACTTAATAAATAATGAGTTCTTTTTTGCATCTGGCAGAATTAAACAAGTGTACAAAGATAAATATTACTTGCAGGTAACCAAAAAATAAATTCTTCAATATTTTCAATACGCGGTTGTTAATAGTTAACCACCTGCTCAACAGTCTCTTTGGGTAGCGTTTTGTATTCATATTGCTGGCTTCGGAGTTGTGGTTCAAATCCGGCTTCGATTATTGCCTGCTGAATACTTTTTGAAGTAAAACGATGCGGTGCACCTGCGGCAGATACCACATTTTCCTCAAGCATGATACTTCCGAAATCATTGGCTCCGGCGTGAAGCGAGAGTTGTGCAATTTCTTTTCCAACCGTTAACCAAGATGCTTGTATGTTTAAAATATTCGGCAGCATAATTCGGCTCAGAGAAATCATGCGGAGGTATTCCTCGCCTGTGGTTATATTTTTTACGTTACGGATTTCAGCGAGGAGGGTATCTACATCCTGAAATGTCCAAGGAATGAATGCTAAAAATCCTTTCGCATGTTTTGGTTTTTCATTTTGCACTTCGCGTATCCAGACCAAATGTTCAAATCGTTCGTACAAAGTTTCCACATGCCCGAACATCATGGTGGCGGAAGTGGTGATGTTTAATTTATGTGCCGCGCGCATTACATCCAGCCATTCTTGCCCTCCGCATTTTCCATTTGAAATTAATCTGCGAACACGGTCATTTAATATTTCTGCGCCTGCACCCGGCAGAGAATCAAGTCCTGCTTTCACCAACGCTTTCAAAACTTCCGTATGAGTTGATTTTTCTAATTTGGTAATATGTGCCACTTCGGGCGGACCAAGCGCATGAAGTTTTAGTTTAGGATATAATTTTTTCAGTTGTCTAAATAAATCAGTATAAAATTTTAATCCGAGTTCAGGATGATGTCCGCCTTGCAACAGCAACTGGTCGCCACCGTAACGAAATGTTTCTTCAATTTTTTTCTTGTACGTTTCAATATCGGTGATGTAAGATTCGGCATGTCCGGGAATGCGGTAGAAATTACAGAACTTGCAATTAGCGATACAAACATTTGTTGTGTTTACATTCCTATCAATCTGCCAAGTAACTTTTCCATCGGGCTTTTGAATTTTTCGTAACTCATTCGCCACATACATCAGTTTAGAAATGGGAGCATTTTCAAAAAGAAAAACTCCTTCCTCAGCAGAAAGAAATTCAAAGTTAAGCGCGCGTTTTAGAAGTTGGTCAATTTTCATTCGAAATAGTAAATCTATTTTCTCTACATTTACATTTCAAATCTACGAAAAACGAATCGTTGTACGCTCAATATAATAATTAAATTATGTTTAAAATATTCAGCCAGTACAAACATCTTGATAAGTCTGTTCTCTCCATTATTACTGCTCATTTTTTTATTCAGTTTATTGAGTATGCGTTTCTGACCATTCTGCTTATCTACATGAATAAAGCAGGATACGCCGATTATAAAGCGGCGGATTTTTTTGGATATAGATTTTTAAGCGTGCTGCTGTTTTCTTTTTATCTCGGGTTGTATATCAACGGAAGAAAAATAAAACCGTTTTTTTATATCTCTGCTATTTTCGCACCACTATTGAGTTTAGGAATGATTTTCGCAGTGCAATATCATCTTGATATTTTGATTTATGTTTTAATGTTTTTGTTTGGCGTTGCTATTTTGGGATTGGATGTTTCCATCATACCTTATCTTTTAAGAAATGTAAAAGAGGAACATCATACCGAAGCAATTTCTTTGTGCTACGCTACAAATAGTTTAGGAGGTATTTTAAGCGGCGGACTTATTTGGTTATTAACCTATATAAATCCTGAATTATTTGATGAAAAAATGATTTTAAAAATAATTTCGATTATTGGTTTAGGTGGAATTTATTTTGTGTTCGCAAGTAAGAAGCAGGAATTTTATGTCCCCATTCTCAAAAAAAGCCGATACGATTTCAGGGATGTTAAATGGTGGTTGGTCGCTAAAGCAATGGTGCCTACATTGGTGATTGCCACCGGTGCAGGATTAGCAATTCCTTTTATGGGGCTGTTCTTTACAACAATACATCACATGACATCTTCAGATTTTGCGGTGCTAACTTCTTTCACAACATTATTTGTATTTGTGATGCAAATGTATGTGCCGAGTATCAAAAAGAAATTGGGATATAAAATTACAATCACTGCATCTCAATTGTTGGCGGTATTGTGTTTGGTTGGATTGTCTTTCTCGGAATTTTACAGCACTTATGCCTACGCAGCGATAGTGGCAATTATTTGTTATGTGCTTCGTCAACCGCTGATGAACATTGCTGCGCCAATCACTTCCGATCTTACCATGAAATTTGTCGGCTTCCGGCATCGTGAAATTGTGAGTTCGCTCACCACAGCCATCTGGTCGGGCAGCTGGTTTTTCAGTGCCATTATATTTAAAGTGCTAAGAACTCACGAAGTGCAATACGCTTACATTTTTTTAATTACTGCGTTACTTTATGTATTTGGTATTTTATGGTATTATTATTTGATCGTATTATTTGAAAAGGGAAAGCATCAGGTTTATTAGTTTTTAGATTTTAAAATAATTTATCATGAGTAAGATAAGAGTTGGCATTACGCAAGGCGATCCAAACGGAATTGGTTTGGAAGTTATCATCAAAACATTTTTAGATCCGCAAATGCTGGAAGTTTGCACGCCTGTGCTTTTCGGTTCGCAAAAAACTTTTTCTTATCACCGCAAAGCGATGAATGTGGAAATGCGTTTCAATCCGCTTCGTAATTTGGAAACAATCGCGTTGAAACAGTTCAACATTTTCAATGTGTATGAAGAAGAAATTCCTATTGAATTCGGAAATTCAACCGAGACAGCAGGAAAGTACGCGCTCAAATCCATTGAAAGCACCTGTGATGCGTTAGAACAAAAAAAAATAGATGTGCTTGTTACGGCTCCCATCAACAAACATAACATTCAGTCGCCGCAATTTCAATTTAAGGGACACACTGATTATTTGGAAATGCGTTTCAAGAATCCTGCACTCATGCTGATGTGTTCCGAAAATTTCAGAGTGGGATTGGTAACAGGACATGTTCCTCTCGCAAATGTTTCCGCCATTATCAATCAGGAAAAAATAGTTCAGAAGATAAAAACCATGAACAAATCGCTCATGGAAGATTTTGGAATTCGCAAGCCAAAAATAGCTGTGCTTGGATTAAATCCTCATGCAGGAGATAGCGGCGCCATCGGTGGCGAAGAAAGCAGTGTGATTATGCCCGCAATCTCACAAGCAAAAGCCGAAGGAATTTTTGTGCAAGGTCCATTTTCTGCTGATGGATTTTTTGGAAGTATGAAGCATACAAAATATGATGCGGTACTCGCCATGTATCACGATCAAGGATTAATTCCGTTCAAAGCACTGGCGTTTGAAACCGGAGTAAATTATACCGCAGGACTTTCCGTCATTCGCACTTCTCCCGATCACGGAGTAGGTTATGACATTGCCGGAAAAAATTTGGCGAGCGAAACTTCCTTTCGCAGTGCGGTGTATCTTGCCTGCGATATTTTCAAAACAAGGAATCACGAGAAAGAAATTAATTCCAATCCGCTAAAATCCTTACATAAAAATGAAAGAGAGTTTGGGTGAGATTATTTACTAATCACCAACTTTTTCACCGCTATTCCCTCGTTTGTTTTGAGTTGCAGAAAATAAATACCATTCTTCGCTTCGCTCAAATTAAGTGACAATGGAGAATTGGTAATTGACAATTTCTCGTACACCTTTTCTCCATACACATTATATATTTCAATACTTGATATCTGATACTTATCACTTGATACTTGAAACTCTCCGCTTGTTGGATTGGGATAAATTGTAAAGTTATTTGCCATATTATTTTGTTCATTCACTCTGGTATTTAATTGCAGGCAGGATGGAAAACTATTGTTTGCAAACCATCGCTGAATGCGTTGATTATCGTGCATGTTCTTATCAAATATTGCCTTCCCCATAAACGGCAGCGTTGTATCGCGCGTATAAACAACTGCAAAATCAAAAGTATCTATTGCACCCGGCAATAATTTATATGGACCGCAGGAAGTCATATCTCGCCTATCATCAGAAACTGTATCGCCATAGGGGAGTGGATCGTGCCATCCAGAAGTAATATATGGAAAATCAGGAAAACAAAATGGAGTTGGTGTGGTGCTGCTGGTGGGTGGGTATCCCCACCCACCATACATCCAGGGATTACCATTTGCCCATGAACCGGTCATATAATCATAATATTCTTTACAAATAGCTGGGTCGCCATATCCTTGAGCACCACCATTTGTGAAATAGGCAAAATGGGCCATCTGCTTACCGCCTAAAATAACGGTACTTGAAATTGGTGGGTCAGCACCATAGCCGAGTTCTGAACCACATGAAACATCAATTGAATCCTCGTTATAGTAATAAGAATAATTTCCTGCCGGATAGCATCCAACATGGTCATCTGTTGCACAACCCAAATCACCATCTTGCCAAAGGGCTACATAAACACTGTCATAGGCAAAAGTGCTGCGGTTAAAAATTTCATAGTGATATAAAGTAGTGTAATTAATCACCTTCTCACTGTCAGCAATCTGTGGACAAGTGAATGCATAAGCAGTTGCATGAATTTCAATTCCCAGAGGAGAGCATTGTGTTTGAGAATGAATATTCCCTTTGTCGTTCATCACCCACCACAGCATTTGGTCGCCCATCATTTTGGGATAATCGCCTCCTGTAAGCGGGTCGTAAACTCCGTTGTGATTCACATCTACATAAGGAGCAAGTTTGTGTGAAAATCCGTGCGAAGTATTTTCGTTGCCGGGCCAGTTTAAAATACTTGGGTCGGGAGTGTAGGTTCCATTCTGCACATTGCCATGCGCCCAGTAATATTTAAAATCTTCTACCTTATCTCTATTTACTTTCCATATTTTATCATACAATCCGCAGTTAACAGAATCTATCGAAGCACTTATTGTATCGAGCGGTCCGGGCCAAAAATCATTCCCTCCTTGGCGATATTCCTGCATAGCTCCGTGCAAATTACCTGCGTAATCGTAACCCCCAATCCAAAGTGCTCCCCTAAATTGTGTCATTAGACCTGTTCCTTTGGGAACTACATAATAAGCGGCTTGTTTTGCATAAGAGCCCCATAAATCTCCTCCGTTAAGCATTAATGCATTTACTTGGTTTATGTTCAAAGTATCCATTGCCATAGCAGGCGCACATTGGGAAAATGAAGCAGATGCAAACAGCATTGTTGCGAAGGCGAGCAGTAGACTTTTTTTCATGGTAAGTTTTTTAGCAGAACTATTTCAGGTCAAATATACGAGCAAAGAACAAGAATTGTTCTCACTATTTAGTAACTGGTTGGATTTTTTTAGTAAGTGGTAGGTACGGATAACGAATGGATACGAATCTGCCTGCCGGCAGGCAGGTTTGCGAATAATATGAATTTTGATTTAAAACAGTGAATTGAACAGACTCATTTCCAACTATGTTGAGGGCATTACCAACTTCATGAACCCCATTTCGAACTATGTTGAGGTCATTCGGAATCCTTTGAACCGCATTCGGAGCCATTTTTTGTGGGTAGCTAACGCACCAAACTGATATTCCCTTTTCGTGAAATCTGAGTTCCATCCATTATCTTCACATTCATATAATAAATGAATACCTCTGTGTTAGCTTCACCGGTTCCTTTAAAAATACTTTTGTTGTAAACACCATCCCACTTAAAAGCAGGGTCGGTGGTTTCATACGCTTTTGATCCCCATCGGTCATAAATCGTCAAATGAAATTCTTTTATACACTTCGGAATGCCGTAATAAATCTGCAAAGCGTCATTGTCTCCATCATTATTGGGTGAAAAAGCATTGGGCAGATAAAGGGTTCCTGCAGCAGAGCAAAGCTCAACACTAACGGTAACACAAGCGGTATCGTGGCAATTATTTGCATCGTAAACAGTAACGCAGTAGTTGGTGGTGGATTGAGGTGAAACCGTAATTATGTCTCCGTTCATTCCGTTATCCCATACATAATTTGTTCCACCCGTTGCGTTCAGGTTTGTGCTTTGCCCCTGAATAATGGTTACATCAGAATAAGCATGTGCAATGGGGTTAGGACTCACCGTAACAGTTGTTATGGCAGAGGTAGTGCAGGTACCAATAGTAATAAGCACAGAATAATTTCCGGCAGAAGGAATGGTAATGGCTGCGGTAGTTGCTCCGGTATTCCACAAATAAGTCGCTCCAAAAGTCATTGCATTTAGGGTAGTAGTAGAACCAGTGCATATTTGTGTGTTACCCGTAATATTTGCAGTAATAGGAGAAACGGTAATAGAAGTTGTACCGGTGGCGAAGCAGCTTCCTATACTTGCAATAACAGAATAGGTTGTACTGGAGGTGGGGTTTACTGTAGTGGAAGAAGAAGTTGCTCCGTTGCTCCATGAATAGGCGTTTGCTCCCGAAGCATTAAGGGTAACAACATCTCCGGCACAAATAGTTGAATTATTTGTAACAGTTATGGTGGGTGAAGCAAGAACAGTAACGGATGTAGTATCCATTTTCGTACAAGCACCATTTGCAACAGTAAGCGAATAAGTAGAAGTAACAGCGGGATTAACTGTGGTAGAAGAAGTAATAGATCCGGTACTCCACGAATAACTTGCACCTGCCGAAGCTGAAGCTGTGAGTGTAGCGGTTTTCCCGGAACAGATGGTAGTGTTGGGTGAAATAGTCAAGGTTGGCTGAGATATAACCGTTACGGTATAAGGACCAGCACCTGAACAGAAAGCAGTGGAACCAATTACGGTATAAGTAGTGGTTACTGTAGGAATTACTGTAATTGTGGTAGTGGTTGCACCCGTATTCCATAAATAATTGGCAGCACCTGGAATGTTTATAGAGGCAGTTAATATGGAGGAATCACCAAGACAAATCATTGTATGTCCGGAAATATATACGGATGGAGTAGGGTGGGTGATAACGGTAACAGAAGTAGTATCGGCACAGGTTCCGGAAGAAACAATGACCGAGTAGGTTGTGTTTGTTACCGGACTAACCGAAACAGCAGCAGTAGTAGCTCCATTGCTCCATGAAAAACTACTTCCACCCGATGCGGTAAGTGTAGCAATGCTTCCACTACAAATAGTTGTATTGCCTCCAATCGCGGCAGTAATACTTCCGCCTGAATTTACTGTATGTGTTACGGTGCCTGAACAACTGCCATTTGAAACGGTAACCGTGTAAGTGGTGTTTGCTGTTGGAGTAACTGTGATTGAAGAAGTGGTGGCACCTGTATTCCACAAATAATTTGCACCCCCCGAAGCAGTGAGTATAGCACTATTGCCTGTACAAATAGCTGTGGGTCCATTAATGGTAGCGTTTATTCCGTTGCTGACAGTAACAGAAGTTGTAGCAGTAGTTGTACAACTTCCGCTTCCAACAATTACAGAATATGTTGTGTTATTTGTTGGATTGACAGTAATTGAAGAAGTGGTCGCTCCGGTATTCCAAGAATAGTTCCCTCCACCTGTTGCACTAAGTGTTGTTGGCGAACCTGAACAAATAGTTGTATTAGGTGAAATAGTTGCTGTAATGGATGATGAATTTACAGTAACAACTACTGTATTGGTTCCAGGTCCGCAGGGAGTTGTTGCAGTAACAACGTAAGTTGTTGTTGAAGTAGGTGATGCCACAGGATTTGAAATGGTTGTATTATTTAAACCTGTAGCTGGAGACCAAACGTATCCTGTTCCGCCCGAAGCAGTGAGAGTAGTATTTCCTGCACTGCAAATAGTTGCGTTAGGACTTACCGCAACCACCGGAGAAGAAGTTGCTGTAACAATTACCGGCTGATGATAAGTGCCTGGGCATGTCCCAACGTAATACGTTGTGGTTATGGTGAGGGTGGGAGTGGTGAAAGTATTTCCACTGCCTAAATTATTTCCTCCTACAAGACTATCGTACCAATAAATTGTTGTTCCTCCTGGAACTGTTCCGTTCAAAGTGGCATTGAGTGTTGCCGATTGTCCAGTGCAAATCGTAAGATTCGGAGCGTTGATAAAAAAATTTGTTACTGCTGCATAAGCGGTTCCTGAATCACCTTTTGTTGCACCGTTAGGAATAAACTCAGTTAGACCACTAGAATTAGTTGTTCCATTTACACCACCATTAGATGTTCTTACTGGTGATCCGTTGGAAATCGCAATATACCCGCCGCCGCCGCCGCCGCCAGGACCTTC
>PLUL01000005.1 GCA_003164895.1 Bacteroidota bacterium
TAACTTGTTATATGCGTAACAAATGTACTGAATATCCTTTATTTCTGGGGGGATATGCGTAACTGTTGTTGCTGTTTATCCCCTTCATCTATTTGCGTTTGTTTGTTCATCTCGTTCTTCACAATTATATCTAATGGGCTCTTAATGTTTATTAATTTTTTCTGTGCCACATGTGTGTAAATCTCTGTTGTTTCTGAGGATTTGTGCCCAAGCAATTCTTGAATATACCTTAAATCAACTCCGTTTTCTAATAAGTGCGTTGCATACGAGTGTCGTAATATATGGGGCGTTACTTTCTTTTTTATTCCCGCCTTCCTGCTGGCATTCCGTATTATTGCCCTTGTGCTTTCTGCCGAATATTTACCGCCACCTTCGCCATTAAAAACATAATCCGTAGGTTTATATGCCTCGGCATATCGTTTCAAAACAATAAGGAATACTTCCGATAATCCTACATACCGATCTTTGTTTCCTTTTCCCTGCACCACTCTTATTTGCATTCGGTTCATATCAATATCTGCAATTTTCAAATTCAACAGTTCGCTAATGCGAAGTCCCGATGAATAAAGCAGCATAACAATAGCTTTGTGTTTCACGTTTGGAATACATTTTAACATGGCAATCATTTCCTGCTCTGATAAAACCACTGGCAACATCCTGCTCTTGGGCGGTCGTTCAAGTTTTTGCAGATCGATTTTTCGGTCTGCAATCCTTTGATAAAATAATTTCAGCACGCTCACCACTTGGCGCTGGTAGCTCACCGAATATTGATTTTTTAGGATGTGCTCAAAATTGAACTTCTCAATATCGGCATGTGTTATTTCTTCCGGTCTCTTGGGTGAATGAAAACCAAAGAAGGAAGAAAGCGACTGAATGTAATTTTCTACCGTTCGTTCCGAGTAGCGAATGGATTTTAAATACTTCTCGAATTCATGAATGCGCAAAATTGTTTCCTCACTCACTTTCGCAGTATTTTTCTGCGCTTCCTTTGTCTTTTGCAAAACCGTTTTTGGAAACAACTCCTGCCTAGCTTTCAGCCGTGTAATATCCACCCATGCCTTATTTTTAAAAACAGTAAATATTTTCTGAACATTCTCCTGCGTATTTTCCAAATACCAGCATTTGTTGGAAAAGCTCCATCGGGCAGGCAGCGATTTTGCAAGTTCATTTAGTGCGCTGTCGAACTTAAAATCAATCCGTATGTTTTGAATACCGCGATGCCTGAGATGGTCGAGTGTGATCGTCTTTGATAACATATAGCAAACATAACTTATTTTAAATTATTCCACCCTGCGCTTAATCATTATTTTAAATAATAACTTGTCGTTGTTGGACTTAACCCTATATGCTCATATCAGGTATTTCGCCAAAGGATGTAATCGCCTGTGTTTAAACAACCGTCCGATATTATACGTGCCTATTTACAAGGGAGGGTTAGCGGAGATTCTTTGCAAAATCGGCATTAAGTAAAACACTCACTTGTTTGGGGGAGGATTTTTAATGTAGTAATCAATAGTAAAAATGAGAACCCCGCACGCTGAAAGATTGACGTGCAGGGAAGCTCATTATTTCGCCATGAGTATGCGAAAATATTTTTTCATCCGGCAGATTTTGTTCGCTTTATTTCTTCCCAAAGCATAGCAACCATTCCGTCTACTTTGTTGCGAAAATTTTCAGATAAAAGGTATGCGGTTACTCCGACCAACAATAGTCCAGTTGCGATTTTTGTTCCTGTGTTCATATTTCTGTTTTGATTTATGATTTATTTTTTGAAATCCATTTTCCGATTTCGGAAACCATTTCATCAAGGTTGTTTAGGTTGTCTATTTTTGCCTTTAAATCCGAAGGGAATCGTTTTGCATTCTGCCTTATGAAAGCGCGTCTATCATGGTCGCTGTCGAGCGTTGGTAGTTGCTTATATACATCGAGTACCAACGCGATTTTTTCTGATGTTTTCTTTCCCGCCCGCCCATATATATGGTCAAGGAGCGTTGGCTCTTCAGTTTTCTCTTGGTGGATTGCTGTGTCCCCAGTTAAAGGATCATCTTTCAGAACATACCCATCATTCAAAAGTTTTTTAATTTTTTTAGCATCATCGCTCATAACATTAATTTCATCCCAGTTATCGGTTTGCTTGCTTCCTATTAATCGTCCCACGATCCGTTGTTTGTGATACACAAGCATTTTCGGTTTTTCTAATTCTTCTTTTTTCGCTTTGGCTTCAGCGTATCGCTTTTTTCTTTCTAAAAATTTCTCTCTGGTCAATGGTTCTTTACCTTCCTCTTTGCGTTCTTTATTTCCTTCCTGAAAATTCTCTTCCAAATTTTTGTCATCAAATTTTTCACCATCCAATCCCTCAGAAACGACATTCTTATTCGCCCACGATTCGAGATCGCCTCGTAGTTCTTGTCCGAATTTTTCAGAATATCCCTTCCCTAAATCTTCCCATAGGGGATATTTACCATCCACCTTAAATTTATATGGTTTATATCCTAATCCTTCCACCACGCGATCAATTTCTTCTTCCGAAGCCGAATCATACCACACAGACACTTTCATGGAAGCGGCATTCATCTCTGCCCGTGTTTTGTGGCTATCGGCTGGATCGGAGACAATGCTCCGCCAAAACCAATTCCTGAAACGTTCATTCACCTCACCGATTTGTTTGTCATCCATGAGTTCCAAAAGTTTCTCGATGCCTTCTCGATGACGTGTATTGCGAATAGCGGGAGTCCATGACCTATTCTCAAAATCAAAACGATATGGTTTTTCCGGAGCCTCCTCGTTGTAGCGGTCAGCCATCCACTTGTGTAGTTCGGGCAGTTCGTCTGTTGCAAGTCCCCACGATTCAGTGTCCTTTGGAAATTGTTTGATAAAATCGCGTATAAATTCCTTACGGAGTTCTGAGTTTTCTTTTTTTAGTGCGATTTTTTCCTCTTTCTCTTTGTCGTGTAATTTGCCGATGCGTTCATTCTCTGCCATCGCATCCTCAATTATTTTTTTGTTCTTCATATTTATAAGTGTTTTAGTTTTGATTCTTTTATTTTATCGATCAACTTTTGTTCGAGGTCGCCTAAATCCTCTTCTTCTATATTATTTCCGGGCAACTCTTTTTTCTTCTCAACCCGAACCCGATAGGCATTAGCTGAACATCGGGGCGAGCAATGTTTTGCGGACTTCACGCTGTAGAAAGGTTCGCCACATACCTCGCACGTATGTTGCTGAAATTTACTTGAAGATAACTTCTCAAGTTGTTCAAGTTGGGTTTTTGTTAAACTCATATCGGGTGTTTATATATTTAACGTGTTGTCATTGTTGAGTCAATAATAACCCAAAGATTGCGAAATGTTTCCATAACGCCAATAACATATCTGCTTAATGATTACGTATTGTGACCTTGTTGTTTTTGATACCTGATCAAATTATTGCGGGCAACACGGCAATTCGCCGAGCAGCATTTGGCGTGTTTCTTTTTGGCGACAAACTCTTTTTTGCACCAAGAACAAATAAAATGGTAAACGACTTTGATAGGTTTTTTCATAATTTTATTTTGGTTTATATGGAAGTCGATTGTGGCTCTCCTTATGTTTGTTGTAAATGAATGCAACTATATCTCTAATTTCCGTTTCGGTTTTGCGCTCACATACATATCTCAGGCATCCGTTTAAAGTGTATGCTTCAGGAATGCCTTTGAGGTTTGCATAACGAGCAATAGAACGAATAAATTTGTGGCGGTTACCGTCTTCAAATTCCATGTCTTTCCTCTTACATTCCACAACCCAATCAAAAGCTTTTACCCAGTTAGTTCCGTTTGATGGGAGCTCTATGGATTTGCGAATCGGCGATGGGTAATATTTTTTTTCTTCAAATAAGGGATATGCTGTAGCTTCATGATTATAAAATTCCGTATCCGGTTCGTTGACAGAAACGTAACGTATTTGTGAGATTGATTTATGGCAGTGATCACCCATCGACATTCCTACCCAACGCTCGAATGATTTAATGAATGAAATATATTGTTGTTCGTATTTATCAGGATAAAGAAAAGGAACGATACCAAACAATCTCTTTCCTGAACACGACAGCCCAGCATAAGCGATGTGCGGTATTTTTTTTAATTCTTTTAGTAAATTTGGAATATCATGCCCCTCCGCGCCATCGAAGTCAAAAGCAGCAAGCCCGGAAAGTTCTATCAGCCCATCATCCTCGCGAGGATCGAAACGCCCGGCAGGAGTATAGCAAGATAATTTTTCTTTTTCGAGGTCTCTTTGTTCCTTGTTTGTACACGCACGAACTTTCATTACCTGCTCGCGTTGCTTCGGGTGCAACCTACTTGTCTGTAATAGGGCAAGAAGGTTGACATACGTGCCTTTTTTACCGTCAATCTGGAGATGCCTCTTGCTTAGGAAATAGGATACTGTTTTATTAAGGATGCTCATTTTAGTTATGCGGATTACTCCGACTTTTTTGGTTTACAAATTTCAAATACTCCAGCACCACCTCCGTGAGTTTGCTGCGCCCCCCGCACAAGTCGACTTGTGCGCGGGGGGAGGCATTAAGGCGTTTACTTTTCATTATTCAGGGGTATATGGCTGTTTTTTAAAACATATACTCATCTTTAATGGGTTCTTCGCGCCTTAACGCCTCAAATCGAAAAGATGAAATGCTGTTGGATCGTTTAATTTTCATCTTCCATCCTTTGCTTGCCGCGAATTTCTTTAACCAGTTAGTGAAGCCACGAGCTTTGAAATCACTCATTTCACCATAATAAGTTTGTTTGAATTTTTCAAACATTTCATGCATATTATAATCCACATCCAATTCAAAATTTTGTTCCTCAATCCATTCAGAAAAATCATCGCTGGTCGCCTGAATTAATTTGTTCGAATCAATATTATGATGTGTGTAAGTTTTCAAGCCATTTTGAAGATATAATGCAACGCAATCAAGCATGAATGAGTAAAACATATTCCATTCCAGCTCAGTCCAATCATCTTCATCAAAGAAGACACATCCATGTTCTTCCTTTATGGGTTCTTCATTACCCTGTTTAATTTTTTTCGAATAATGATTTGAAAATTCTATGGGAAATTGTCTTCGTTTATTTGATGTTCCTCCTCCTTTTAATATTGCATTACATGTCAGAAACATTTTTGGGCTGTCTACTGGTTTGATAAAAAACTGAGGTTTATGTTTTGGTTCAATTGTCCAACCATCAGTCAGACACGAATAAAACATTTCAAATCCAATTTCAGGGTTTATATCATCGATAAAAACCATTTGTGTGTGGTCAGTAATCTTTTGAAATTTAAATTGGCTGTCCTTCTTAATATTTTTACCATCTATTATTTCTACATCACGTAATTCTTTGATGGCATTGCCGAACAACCCTTTCCCGGTTCCACCCTGTGGATTTTTTAGGTCTGTAATTTCTTCGTCGTATCCAATAACTGCCTGACTTTTGGTAGGAGAACAAAAATTATGAAGTAGATGACCTATTGCTGTCTTAAATGCTATGCACCGATCTTCTTCATCATTCGTAACATTTCGAATAAATTTGCTGTAATGGCAGTTGTTGAATTCCGATGTGTAATGAAATGTGCGTTTTCTGATATGCGTTTTCCATATACAAGTCTCTGTTATTTGGGAATATTCTATCGTCTCTAACCTGTTTGCAGTTACTTTTACAATGCAGTTATTAAAAAAAAAGTGTGCTGCTTTTTTTTCATCTTTCAAAATTGGTTTAATGTGTGTTGGGAGCTGTTCGAGAAATTTTTCATTGAAAACTAAATGTGATTGTCGTAAAAAAACTTCTTTAAATTTTTCAGGAGGAACGATGATGCAATAATTAATATGTCTGAACTCCAATG
>PLUL01000057.1 GCA_003164895.1 Bacteroidota bacterium
AATTTCAGAAGAAAGAATTTGCTTTTGCAATTCTTCAGAAATTAAATGCGAAATCATTTCTACATTCTCCGAAATTTTTCTTTTCTCATTTTTTTCTGTAATACCCTGAACTATCAAGATTTTCTTTTCAACTTCCTTAACCTGTAGCAAAATTTTCTTTTCAAAAACTGTTCGCTGAGGTTCCGGACCGGACAGGATGACCAACAGATCATATTTCTTCGGCTCAATGAATCCATTGATAAATCTTGATAATGCTCCAATAAATTTTGCATTCTCAGGCAAAGGGAACTTATGCGACAAATCTCCTGATAAATTATTTTCTCCGGCATAATCCGGAATCCAGCACTCAGAATATTTTGAAATGTAATTTTTATTCAGCCGATGAATGATTTTTTCTCCAATTGGAGATTTTACCATCAGTTGATGTGTTATGAATACGCAAGGCAATTCCTTACTCCACAAACCAAAACGACTATCCGAAATCACAGCATCAATCTTTTTTTCTTTAATTATTCTTTTTAGTAATTCGTGTTCACGTTTTATTCCGGTTAAAATTTTCGGAATCTGGGTTGCTATCTTCAAAGCCATTGAGCCATTTCTTGGATAGACCATATTATATCCGGGCATCGTTACAAATTCAAGAGCCGGAAATTCTTTTTGCAAAAGCTGAAGCGGTCTACCGTCTGCGCCAATAATAACTTTGCATTTTTTTTCAAGTAAATATTTTATAATAGGAATGCAGCGTGTGGCATGCCCTAATCCCCAGTCAAGCGGTGCGACCAAAATTTTCATTAGTACGAATATCGAATAAAATACAAATTTACGAATTACGAATCGCATCATTCGTAAATTCGCAACGATTAGTTATCTGTACCATGCCAAAAAATAAATTACAACGTTTTGCAGAACTGAAAACATTTCCGAATGTGCATGAATTCCTGTTTGATGAAAGAGAAAATAATTTCAGGTTGAAAGGAAAATGGAACAAGGAATATTTTAAGAATAACAATCCGATCGTACTGGAACTTGGCTGCGGGAAAGGTGAATATACAATTGGACTTGCAGAAAAATATCCAAACAAGAATTTTATTGGAGTGGATATTAAAGGCGCACGCATCTGGCGGGGAAGTAAAAATGCACAGGAAAAAAATCTTCAAAATGTTTCATTCCTGCGCACGCAAGTTGAATTCACAGAAGGATGTTTTGAAAAAGATGAGGTAAGCGAGATTTGGATAACATTTCCCGACCCACAACCGAACAAAGAAAAAAAACGATTGACGCATCTCATTTTTCTGAATCGGTACAAAAACATATTGCAACCGAACGGAGTTGTTCATTTAAAGACTGACAGTGCTGAATTATACGAGTTCACTTTAGAAGTTATTTCTGAAAACAAATTAATCTTGCTTGATTCCACAAATGATTTGTACGCAGACAATGAAAAATCAAGAGAAGAAGTGAAATCTATAAAAACTCACTACGAAAAACTTTTTACAGCGCAGGGAAAAAAAATAACTTATTCAAAATTTCATTTCTGACATCTGTTTTACCGAACCCAACTTATTTGTAACTTTGTAAGGAGAAATTATATTTTATGGCAAAAGCTGTTCAGTCACCAATCATAAACACGGAAGAAGAAAAAAAGGAACTTATCAAACGGTATCGTGCGCTATTAAAATCCTGTCGCAGAAAACTTGACAAGGACGACAAACTGATGATTCGCAAAGCGTTTGATGTAGCGATGGAAGCGCATCAGAACGTGAGAAGAAAATCGGGCGAACCCTATATTTATCATCCCATTGCTGTTGCGCAAATCTGTGCTGAAGAAATTGGTCTTGGTGCCACTTCTGTCATCTGCGCGCTACTGCATGATGTGGTGGAAGATACCGACATGACGCTTGCCGACATGCAGGGAATGTTTGGAGAAAAAGTGGCGAAAATTATTGACGGGCTAACAAAAATAAAAGGCGTTGAAGTTATTGACCCGACAAATTTTTCCATTCAAGCGGAAAATTTCCGCAAGATGCTGCTCACTCTTTCTGATGATGTGCGAGTTATACTAATAAAGTTAGCAGACCGTCTTCATAACATGCGCACGTTGGGTTCGATGAGCGAGCACCAGCAGCGAAAAATTGCTTCTGAAACTTTGTATCTCTATGCACCTCTCGCACATCGGCTGGGATTGAACGCAGTAAAATCCGAACTGGAAGATTTGGGATTAAAATATACCGAGCCGGAAGTTTACAATACCATTCAGCAAAAATTAAAAGAGTCGGAACCGGAACGAAAAAAATATATCACAAAGTTTATTGACCCGATTCTTGAATCGTTGATTGAACACGGATTCAAATTCAGAATTTTCGGCAGACCGAAATCTATTTTTTCCATCTACCATAAGATGCGAACCAAAAATCTTCCATACGAAGAAGTGTTTGACATTTTTGCAATCCGAATTATTCTGGAAACAAATGAAGAAGCAGAAAAAACAGATTGCTGGAGAGTTTATTCCGTTGTAACAGATTATTATTATCCGAACCCTGAACGCCTGCGCGATTGGATATCTACTCCGAAAGCAAATGGGTACGAAGCGCTCCACACCACCGTTATGGGACCGGAAGGAAAATGGGTAGAAGTACAAATTCGTTCGGAGAGAATGGATGATATTGCCGAACGCGGATTTGCGGCGCATTGGAGATATAAAACCGGCACTGAAGAATCAGCAGATAAAGAAACTCAATTTGATGAATGGCTCAAACGCATTCGCCACATGCTTGATAGTGCAGATGAAAACGCACTCGATTTCTTGGACGATTTCAAACTGAATCTTTTTGCTGAAGAAATTTTTGTCTTTACTCCGAAAGGAGAAATGAGAACGATTCCGGTGAAAGCTACTGCGCTTGATTTTGCATTTGACATTCATTCGAAA
The DNA here is from genome assembly GCA_003164895.1 of Bacteroidota bacterium. GTDB lineage: Bacteria > Bacteroidota > Bacteroidia > Palsa-948 > Palsa-948 > Palsa-948. The sequence goes on from PLUL01000057.1 coordinate 2,927, forward strand.
GTGGGCGAACAATGCATTGGCGCGAAAGTAAATCATAGATTGGTTCCTCTCAGTCACGAACTAAAAGGCGGCGATCAGGTAGAAATTTTAACTTCTGCAAAACAAGTTCCAAAACAGGAATGGCTCAATTATGTGGTAACTGCGAAAGCAAAATCGAAAATCAAAGCTGCGCTCAAAGAAGAAAGAAGAAAAGTTGCAGAGAAAGGCGGAGAATTATTGGAAAAACGTTTCAAGAAATTAAAACTTTCTTTTTCCCCAGAAAATATTAACAAAGTAGTTTCCATTTTCAAACTTCCGAATTCGCAGGAGCTTAATTACCGCCTTGCCATCGGAAACATTAAACCTGGCGAGATAAAAGATTTCAGGAAAGAAAAAAATAAGTCCACTAAAATTATTGCCAAAGAAAAAATTTCGCTTGAACAACTTGTAACAAATGTTCGCGGAAAATCCGACCTACTTGTGATTGGTGATAACATGGACAAGATTGATTACAAACTTTCTCCATGCTGCCATCCGATTCCGGGTGATGACGTGTTTGGTTTTATCACTATTAATGATGGAATAAAAATTCACCGTGTAAATTGTCCCAACGCCACACAAATGCTTGCCAACCATGCTTACCGCGTGGTGAAAGCAAAATGGACAAATCAGGAACTGATTTCCTTCCTCGCAGGAATTCGTGTTATTGGAACAGATTCGCTTGGCTTGGTAAATAATTTAACAAAAGTAATTTCGAGCGAGTTAAATGTGAATATGCGTTCGCTTAGTTTTGATACGAATGACGGAGTGTTTGAGGGAAAAATCATGCTCTTTGTTCACGATACAAAACACCTGACCGAACTAATGGGCAAGCTAAAAAAAGTTCCCGGAGTGCAGGGAGTTTCACGATTCGATACGAATTAATATCTTCGCTCAATATTTTTAGAAATGTCAGAAACAATAGAATCTGTAAAAAAAATATTCACTGACTATCTTCAGGCACATGGTCATCGCAAAACCGGCGAGCGCTATGCTGTGCTGGAAGAAATTTATTCCGACAACGGACACTTCGATATTGATTCTTTGTATTCGAAAATGAAAGACAAAAAATACCGTGTGAGCAGGGCTACCGTTTACAACACCATTGAACTTTTACTCGATTGCAATCTGGTAGTGAAACACCACTTCGGAAAAAATATTTCTTTGTTTGAGAAAGCATACGAATATAAACAACACGACCATCTTATCTGCGAAGATTGCGGCAAAGTTTTTGAATTTTGCGATCCGCGTATCCAGCAAACCAGAAACAAGATGGGAGATATTCTGGGATTTACAATATCTTCGCATGCTTTAAATCTTTTCGGTCGCTGCAGAAAATTAGCCGACGGAAAAAAATGTGAACATCAAAAAAATTAATCGCAATAAATATAATCTTAATTCTAATTACCATGTTCTTCACTCACACCGTAAAAAAGCAAGGCAACATTCACATTTTTGTTTTCACCGGAGAATTGATTGACAAAAATCAAGCAGACAAACTTATGCAGGATGTTGATGAAATTATTCTGAACAATCAGATCCGTTTTGTAATTGACCTCAGCGAATTGAAATATTTAAACAGCAGCGGATTGACAATTCTTATTCAGATTCTGACCAAAGCACGCAAAGCAGGCGGCGAAGCAGTAATTGCTCATGTCAGCAAACGAATCAAAGAACTTTTAGTAATTACAAAACTGAATACGGTTTTCACAGTTGCCGATACGGTGGAACAGGGAATTGCGAAATTGAACAAACTCGTTTCAAACTGAAACGAAGATTACACCGATATTAAAAGTGATTAAGCCGACTCTTCGTTTTCCTTTTTGGCTATTGGCTATTGGCTATTGGCTATTGGCGCTTTCTTCCTGCAAACCAAAATCAGATTACACCAAGGCAATTTCCCGTCTTGACAGCGCAGAAACAGTTTTAGTAAGTGCAGAAAAAAATCTTCTCTCGGTTGATACAAGCAATCTTCGCGCGTCTTACAATTCTTCAGCCAATAATCTTCATATTATTATGGGAAAACTTTCTCAAGACACGGTGAAGAAAAAAACAGCACTGTTTTTGACCGATGCCTATGAATTATCAGGTAACATTTCGAATCTGCTCAATAACAAAAAATTTATGGGGAGAGCCATCAGCGAATCCAGGCAAAGAATCAGTGACCTGAAACACGATTTGAATGAAAGTTTAATAGAGAAAAATAAATCGGATGAATACATCGTTCACGAAATAAATGCTTCCAAAAAAATTTACGAAACGGTGAACAAAGCAATAGAAAAAGCAAAATCATCTTCAGGAAAATTAGATTCAATGAAAACACAAATTGCTTTTTTTGCCGACAGTTTAAATCTTCGAAAAACGAAATGATACAAAAAACACGAAATAGAATTGCTTTCTTTTTTGTTGTCCTTTCTTCATTCGTCATTTGTAATTCGTCATTTGCACAATCCACCGACGAGCAACTTGCTTTTCAATATCTCCAGAACAAAGAGTACGACAAAGCAATTGTTTACTATGAAAAGTTTTTCAATAAACGAGATGGCATTCAATATTACAATCCGTACATTTTGTGTCTGACCAAACTTCAGCAATTTGACAAAGCAGAAAAAGTAATTAAGAAAACAATAAAGCAATATCCTCAGAATCTAACTTACATTGTCGATCTTGGGACACTTTACAAAGACAACAAAGAGAACGAAAAAGGAAATTCAGAATACGAAAAAGCAATTAAGCAACTTCTTCCTGATCAAAAACAAATTTTCGATCTCGCTAATTCTTTTATTCAATTACAGGAATGGGATTACGCCATTGCAACTTATAAAAAAGGCAGAAAGATTCTCGGAGGATTTTATCCCTTCAACGCAGAGATTGCAGAAGTGTGTTCGCGCAAAGGTGATATCACCGGAATGGTGGATGAATATCTTGAACTTCTTGAAGATAACAACGACCAACTGCAAACGGTTCAGAATGGATTGCATCCTTCATTCGGAGAAGATAAAGACGAAAATAAAAATGACATTATTAAAACAGAACTGCTGAAAAAAATTCAATCCATGCCGGATAGAACTATTTTCTCCGAACTGCTCATTTGGTTTTTCATTCAGGAAAAAAACTTCAACAGTGCGTTTATCCAATCAAAAGCATTGGACAAACGACTTCACGAAGAAGGCGACCGAATGATGTCACTCGGAAAATTAGCAGTTTCAAACGAAGATTACGAAACAGGCGCAAAATGTTTTCAGTATCTGATTGACAAGGGAAAAGAAAATTATTTTTATGTCAATGCAAGAATGGAATTGCTGAATGCGCTATATAAAAAAGTAACAACCAAGTTTGATTACACTCCAACCGATTTGCAGAACCTTGAAAAAAACTTCACCGTCACGTTGGATGAACTCGGCAAAGGTGCAAGCTCCGCCATCCTGATGAAAAATCTCGCTCATCTTCAGGCATTCTTCTTGAACAAAACTACTGAAGCAAGCGACATTCTGAACGAAGCAATTAAATTGCCCGGCATCAACCAAACCTTACAGGCAGAATGTAAACTTGAACTTGGAGATATTTTTTTGATGACCGATCAAATCTGGGATGCTTCCCTGCTCTACTCTCAGGTTGAATTGGATTTCAAACACGAACCCATTGGCAACGAAGCTAAATTCCGCAATGCGAAACTGTCTTATTACAACGGAGAATTCAAATGGGCGCAGGCACAATTGGATGTGTTGAAAGCAGCTACTGAAAAATTAATTGCCAACGATGCCATGGAACTTTCGCTCACCATCAGCGATAATTTAAAAGAAGACGGAGATTCTCTTGCGCTCAGCATGTTTTCGAGAGCAGATTTGATGTGCTTCCGAAATCAATTGGATAATTCTTTACTCACGCTGGATTCCATTGCGAAAAAATTTCCAACATCTTCACTTAACGATGATATCCTTTTAAAAAAATATAAAATAAAAATGAAGCAGGGGAAATTCACGGATGCGGCAGAGCAATTGCAAAAACTTCTTGATAATTATTCTTTTGATATTCTTGGCGATGATGCCATGTTCTATCTTGCCGAATTGAATGAAGTTTATCTCAAAAACCCCGACAAAGCAAAACAACTTTACGAAGAACTCCTCGCCAAATTTCCCGGCAGCTTATACACGGTGGAAGCCCGAAAAAGATTCCGGAGATTGCGAGGAGATAATGCCAATTAGCAAACAAACTAAATCCCCCATTTATGTTCACCCCCAAACAAATTTCGTTAACAGCAGCATGTTTTATTCTCGTTTTAAATTCTTTCAGTCAAACCAAAAAGATGAAGCGCAGGTTTTATTTTTCATGGGGGTATAATAAGGAATGGTATGCCAATAACGATATTACCATTAAGCAACCTGAACTTAATAATAATTATTCATTTGTAAAAGCGCAGGGAATTGACAAACCCGGATGGACGACAGGAATTTTAAATAAGGCGCTTACCATTCCGCAATATAATTACAGACTTGGTTATCGCATAAATGAAAAATGGGGCGTGGAATTAAATTTTGACCACACAAAATTTCAGATTCCCGACCAAACGCTGCATATCAAAGGCACGTATCAGGGCAGAACGATAGATTCTACTTTTGCACGAACACCCGATAATCTTTCTTACCAGTTAAATAACGGAGCTAATTTCTTTTTGTTCAACGCGGTGAGAAGAATAAATCTTGTAGGAAATGATTCTTCAAAAGTGAGATTAAAATTTCTTATGAAAGGCGGAGTAGGATTTGTATTCCCGCATGTGGAAAATACAATTATGGGAGAAGGAAATATTCCCCATTTTCAAATGGGTGGTTTGGATGCCGGAGCCGAAGCGGGAATTCAGGCAACATTCTTCAAGAATTTTTATTTAGAATTCAGCAACAAAGTTGTTTATGCTTTGTATCGTGGTTTGATCATTTATGACGGCACTGCAAAACAAAATCTTGCCTGTTATGAATTGATTTTGTCTGCTGGGATTTGGTTTTAGAATCCAAATTCTCCTATGAAAATACGCGTTGAAACTAATTAGCAGGAAGACAATCTCCTTCCCTATTCCCATTTTCTATCAGCATGTATGCTGAGATTATAAAAATAATTTCATCATATTTTTATGACAACCGTCATATTTGGTTATAACAAGAAAGATTTATTTTACACAGCGTTTTGCTTAAGATAATTAAGCAGAGCTGAGACAACAGTTTTCTACATAAAACACAGCAAACAGGTATGAGCACAACACAAAGTTTTCCGATTGAGAAAAAAACAAAAAGCAGTCCCATTACAGTTAGCCAGCACGTTGTTGAAATTGTAAGCGACTCAGGAGAAGGAGCGCAAAAAGCAGGACAAAGCTTCGGATCTATTTCTGCAAAAATGGGAAATGGAGTCTGGACAGTAGAAATTATTCCGGCAGAGATTCAACCTCCGGCAAGATCAAGAGCAGGTGCATCGGGCATTCGCATCCGCGTGGGTTCTGAAAAAGTTACCAATATGGGCGATCATGCAAATCTTGTTGTTGCCCTCAATGAACAAGTTCTTTACGGAAGAATTGCGCAGGATGCTTACACAAAAGGCACCGTTATTTTATTGGAAAACAAATGGGCGAGCAAAAATAGAGAGGAGTATGCAACGGCTTTATCCGATTTCCACTCAAAAGGATTTAAGGTGATTGAGATCCCCATGGAAGCAGAATGCATGAAATATGTTTCGGATGCAAAGAAAGGAAAGAACATGTGGGTGCTTGGAATGCTTTGTCAAATTTACAATCGCGATCTTTCAAAAGCGGAAGACCAGATAAGAGAAGTGTTCAAGAAAAAATCGGAAAAAGTTTTTGAGGACAATGTGAATCTTTTACACGGAGGATATAACTGGGCAAAAGAAAATCTGGATATCAACTTTGAAATTCCTCCCCTGGAAAATGTGGGCGACCATATCGTAATGAATGGAAACGAAGCAATGGCAATGGGGGTTATGGCTGCAGGAATCGAAGTTTGCGCTATGTATCCCATCACACCTGCAACTTCCATTTCGCACAAGCTGGCTGAGTGTATAGAAAGTTCAGGCGGAATAATCCATCAGGCAGAAGATGAAATTGCAGCTATTGGTTTTGCGATCGGCTCTTCGTATGCAGGTAAAACTGCTCTTACCGTTACTTCCGGTCCCGGCTTGGCTCTTAAAACAGAATTTATCGGATTGGCTGTAATGGCAGAAGTTCCCCTTGTAATTATTGATGTGCAAAGAGGCGGTCCTTCAACCGGTTTGCCAACAAAAGTTGAACAGGGAGATCTGTTAGCTGCCTTGTACGGAGAAGCAGGTGATGCTCCCAAGATCATAATTGCACCCGGAACCATTGAAGAATGTTTTCATTTCGTAATTAAAGCGCGCAAACTTGCCGAGCAATTCCGCACACCGGTATTTATTTTATCGGATACCAATCTTGCTACAGGAGTTTCGCCTTTCCCCCGCCCTAAAATAAATGCAGAATCATTTGCTGCACCGATTGACCAAAGTGCATGGGATAAAAATGTAAGTCCATTTGATTGGGATCCTAAAACAGGAATCAGCAAACGTCCAATCCCGGGACAAAAAGATGGAATGTATACTCTGACAGGATTAGCACACGATGAACACAGTAAAGTTGCTTACGAGCCGGAAACAAATCAAAAGTCGAGCGAAGCAAGAAGCAGAAAAATTGCTGCCGTGTTGCAAACATTACAACCGCCAAAAGTAAACGGTGATGACAATGGTGACCTTCTGATCGTTGGCTGGGGTTCTACAAAAGGCGCTATTGAAGAAGCAGTAGCAACCGCAAGAAAAACAGGAATGAAAGTAAGCAGTCTGCATTTGCATTTCCTTAGCCCGATGGAACCCGGATTGGAAGAAATATTCAGCAAGTTCAAAAAAGTAAAAACAGTTGAACTGAATTACAGCGATACCATTGGCGATCCGCTCATCACAAAAAAGAACAGACGCTACGCGCAGCTTGCATGGGTGTTAAGAGCACATACACTTGTGGATGTGGATTGCTACAGCAATGTTTTTGGTCAGCCGATAAATCCAAGCAAAGTACTGGATATGATAAAAGAAGAATTAAAAAGTAAGAAGTAAGAACAAAAAATTATTTATATATGTCAGAATTAACACACGATAATCTTTGCAATATGTCGCATGGCGAAACGGCTTTTTCGGTGGAAGATTATAAAAAAGGTGTTCCGCGCTGGTGTCCGGGATGCGGAGACAACAGCGTTCTTAATTCCGTACAAAAACTTTGCAAAGACAAACAATTGGTTCCCGAAAAAACTGTATTTGTAAGTGGCATTGGATGCAGCAGCCGTTTCCCGCATTATATGAACACCTATGGGTTTCATGGTTTGCACGGAAGAGCTTTTCCGGTTGCCGAAGGAGTTAAGTTCCGCAGACCCGATCTCAATGTGTTCGTTGTTACAGGTGATGGCGATTGCTGTTCCATCGGCACTGCGCATTGGATACACGCCATTCGTTACAACATGAACATGACCGTTTTGCTGCTGGATAATAATATTTATGGTCTTACCAAAAAACAAACAAGTCCTACAAGTGCAACAGGAACAAGATCGAACACACATCCTCACGGTTCGGTATTGCCTCCTATAAATCCTATACAAACAACGTTGAGCGTGGCGAATGCTTCTTTTGTTGCGCAAACGGTTGATTGGAAACCTGCGCATGTTTTCGAGACCATTAAAGCAGCGCATGAGCACAAAGGGTTTTCTTTTGTACGTATTCTGCAACGCTGTCCTAAGTTCATGGGCGACCTGTATGAAACAACCATTGCCGATCAATCTGCATTAACATTGCTCACGCACGAGAACGGAATTAAGCTGGATGAAAAAGCAGAGAAGAGTTTCAAGAACATTATTAAGCATGACCCAAGCGATATTAATAAAGGAAGAGAGTATGCCGAATTAAAAGACAGCATTCCAATTGGTTTGTTCTACCAGAATAAAAATGCTCCCCGATACGATGAATACGGAGCGCACAACATTGGCATGCCTGTAAAAGACCGCATTACTGCTATTAATAAGGAGTTGGATAAATACGCGGTGTAGATATAATAAACTACTTTATCATTTAGCTTATATTTTACTTTCGCAAGAAGAACAATTTTGCACATACGGGCATTTATTTGCAAGATTGTTCTATTGCTTTTTTTGCCTGATGAAATCCCAAACTGTCGGCTTTTCGTAAATCCATACAACATCCAGTAGAATCACCCATGCAATGTTTTGCCCAGCCCAAATAATAATATGCCATTCCGTTACCGTTGCTTAGTTTAATTGCTTTTTTACAATCTAGAATTTCTCCCGAATAATCTCTTAACATTCCTTTTGCTCGTCCCCTACACGTATAGGCATCTGAATACATTGAATCTTCTTTTATTGCTTTACTATAATATAAAATTGCACCTTGGTAATCATACTTTCTTTCCTTCTCATAGCCGTCATTCATATATTTGTTTAGTGAGGGCTTTTGGTCTTTATCAAAATAGAAATAGAGAAAAATGCAAGGAATTGTCAAATACATTAATATTCTCAGTATTCGTCCGGGAGTAAACAACCCATTCTTTTCTTTGGAGACAATATTTATTTCAAGAATGGTTCTTAATGTTTCAATTTCAGATAAAAGCCTTTTGGGTATAATAAAAGCTTTTTGCGGGGAGGCATAAATAAAAAAACTGCTTTTTGTTTCTATGTGTTTGAATAATTCATCCCATTTTACATCAAGAGTAGAATTTACGCTGGATATTTTAATACCATCTGCTGAAAATAAATAATCGTGTTCCTTTTGAATCAGCTTATCATTTTTGAAAGATTTTTTTGAAACAAAGTAAAGACTCACAAAGATCAAAACAAACATTATCGTAAATACAATTGGACCGAAAAAATCCATAATTCCAATTTCGCTTAGAGCATCTTTGTCTTCTGCTGAACAAATAAAGATGAAGGGAGGAAGCATCACAATGATTAAAAGCCACCAATAAAGAAACACGTAGCGTTTAAGGATACTATAATATTGGAATTTTAGAAAATCGGAGAATTCTAATTTTATTTTTAGATTAATATTTTTGTCCATTTTAAGAATAAAACAACATTAATAAGAAGTGAGAACGATAGAAACAACAGAAGCTAATGTACCAAAAGCAATTACAGCAACATTCCTTCCTCTTGCCGTGAATTTACTTGCCATTCGTTTGGAATATTATTTTTAATAATGCAAATGTAAACCAATAATAATTATTAGCGATTTTAATTTCAAACTGCATCACAACATCTTAACCAACTGTGATGTGTTGCCCTCTCGACTTCATATGTAGTCCGCACAAAGTGATGTGACGTTCGCCTTGCTTTATATAATTGCTGCATGAGGTTGTGAGATATTAAATACCCTGTTATACAGATATAATAGTGCGCTAAAATTGCTGTTGCCCTCCTGCCGCACATCCCACAATGAGTTTTTACAACAATTTCGCAAGGCGGGATAATAGTTGCCTGCGTCAAGAACATCTTACAGAAGGGAAAAATGATTTTTCCCATGGCGCAAATCTTCTGCGCCTGTTGTGAGATTACTTTACAGCAGGAATAAATCATTTTTCCCTACGAGCAACTTATCTCCGCATGCTCTAAGATGATTTTCCCCTCCTCTCAACTTATCTGCGCCTGTTGTAAGATTACTTTACAGCAGGAATAAATCATTTTTCCCTACGAGCAACTTATCTCCGCCTGCTCTAAGATGATTTTCCCCTCCTCTCAAATTATCTGCGCCTGTTGTAAGATTACTTTACAGCAGGAAAAAACCATTTTTCCCTGTTCTCAACTCATTTGCACTTGCTCTAAGATGATATTTCCCTCCTCTCAACTTATCGGCGCCTGTTGTAAGATGACCGCACAGCCGGAAAAGATCATTTTTTCCATGGTACAGATCTTCTGCGCACGTTGTACTGCGTTCATACAAATGAAAAAACTATTCTCTGCCGGTGGGCAGTAATTACTACAACTCCTTATCCACTTCAGCACAGGCGCACATTGTATATGTGCTTGTGCAAATAATACCGTTGCCCGTCACAACAAGTCCATACAGCAGACATATTCAATAGTTGCATTTGCAAATAACTATTTGCAAGCGGATACCAATTTAATTTCCTGCTGTAAACATTTGCTGCAATCCATGCCTGATTTCTGCGCCCCTAAAATAAGTTTACGTGCGTTTGTAAATAATACCATTGCCCATGAAAACAAGTACGCAGAGATGGAATTTCAATTCTTTGCCCGTGAAAACAATTGCCATCAATAAGCCGCTAACTAAATTTCTTGCTATAAATATATGTTGCAGTCTTTACCTAAATGTTTCGCACCTACTACGATGAACACAAACCGAAGAAATATTTATTTGAAGGACAATATACCGAGCGAAGCGCAGCCAAAGTATTGCAAAATGCAATTAAGAAATGCGGAATAAAAAAGAATGTAACTTTACACACCCTGCGCCACAGTTTTGCCACACATTTGCTCGAAGCAGGAACCGATATAAGATATATACAGGAATTACCTGGGCATAACAATCCAAAAACAACCATGATATATACGCATGTGAGCAGCAAGAAACTGAGCGAAATACAAAACCCGTTTGATGATTTGGAATTATAATAATACATTTGCTCTTGGTGGGATAACGGAACAAACCGCATGTGAGCATACGCCGTTATCCACCCAAAAGGGGGCGGTAAATGGCGTAAAACGGTAAATGATACGCAGGTATAAACAAGTTATGCCCAATTATAAATGAAGACACGACTGACACTTATTTTATTGTTTTCATCGACACTTATTTTTGGACAACAAGACAGTATCGACAACAAACTTCGTTTGACACTGACACCATTATCGTTAATCGACTTTTACAGTGGCTCATCACCAAGAATTGGAATTGAATACAAATTAAAAAACAACTACGCATTTTATCATGAAATCGGGACATATTTCCCAAATTTTAATGGAATAAAAAATAATCAGGGTATCTTGGCAAAAACTGAATTCAAATATTATTTAAAAAAATCCGGCTTTACATCAGACACATATTTTTCCGCTGAATTGTTTTACAAGTATCAAACATATAACACATGGGACACAATTAATATAAAACCTATTTACAGAAAGGATTATACTGTTTATAAAAGTGTTGGATGTTTTACAATTAAGTATGGTTTAGTGGAATTTTTTAAATGCGGTATTACATTAGACTATTTTGTCGGACTGGGAGTGCGATTTAAGAACGCTCATTCGACACTGACTACAGAGGAAAATAATAATATACAACGTGTCGGAGACAATGGAGGCAATATTTTGGAAAACAAAGCAGGACAATTTATTCTTCCAAACTTTGAAGCTGGTTTTAAAATAGGTTACAAATTAAAATAACTGGGCATAACATTGCATTCGCGTCAGTCGGGCTTGATTTGTAGTAGACAGTTTATTTTTTCATAAGTTTGTTCTGTATCGGATGACAATGCTTTCGTTTTCATTCCCGCCCGAGACGGCAATGCGAAAAACGTTAGCAAGCATTTCAAACGACAAAAAAATTGAGACAACTTTTCTTCATCCTGATAGCTTCTCTCCTCTTAACAGCAGTGCCTTTACATGCGCAGGACACATCTGCAACAAATAAATTCTCACACAAAGATTATATTTCAACTAAAATTCTCCGAGCATTGACAGGAGAAGTAATTTTATTTTACGAACACATTGATAAAAAAGGGCGGGGAAATGAATTCGGTTTGAGTTATGTTTGGCCAAGTGATGCACTTACATTTTTTACTGATTTTTCCCCATACCAGGGAGATTTTCAGTTAAAGGGTGTTGGATTGTGGTTTTCCAGAAAATATTATCATAAAAAAAATTCATTAATTTATTTTGCACCAGAAATTGCATTCCATTATAAATATGGTGACCATATGGGCACATATGTGAATCAGGAAATTTTGTTTTCGCAACAACGATATATTGCATCATTTGCAGCTAAATGGGGATGGAGAAATAAATCAGGGATTTTAGAATTTTATGGCGGTATTGGATTATCTATTCGATATACCATGACCACATTCCTTAATCCTCCTGATACTGCTTGCCATTGTGAAAATTATTATGAGAATAAATTAGGACTTGCAAAAGGTTTTTCTGTATTTCCTGTATTACGATTGGGAACAAAAATAGGTTTTCCTTTAGGTAAAGGGAACAAAAATTCAAAATCCCGAAATGATACTACTGGGTCAGAAAAATTCAAGCATAAAGATTATTTTTCAGTAAATCTCTTCAGACCTCTTTTAGGGG
>PLUL01000014.1 GCA_003164895.1 Bacteroidota bacterium
GTACCCGGAGGGGGACTTGAACCCCCACACCTTGCGGCATACGCCCCTCAAACGTACTTGTCTACCAATTCCAACATCCGGGCAAAAAAAAAGAACTCTTAATAAAGGGACGCAAAAATAAGTATTTCTAAGTTTGAAGGAATAAAATTATTCACAGAACAGATCTCCAACAGAAAGCGGTCGTTCGTTCTCCCGCCAGATGAAATCTTTCAACATGAATTCTTTGGGAGTGAAATCTCTCATAGGAAAAAGCGTGGCATCGGGTTTTTTAAGGAACGTAACCTTTTGAATGGCATTTTCTTTTATATAGATCATCATATTGCTGCAATCTGCTTTATTGATGCCGATCTTTTTCTGTTTGTCCTTTGCAAAATAAACCGTCTGACCGTTTCCTTCCACATGAATTTTGGAGAGTTTGTTCTTCTTGAAATAACCCGTCATCTCTTTTCCTTTTATCTGATTGTATTTTATAGAATCTTCTTTCGAAATAATGAATGCAGATTCTTTCAAGAACATTTTTGAGATTTCTCCTCCGCTGGTTTTCAATTCTATTTTCTTGGCGATCAATTGATTTTCTTCCGACCACATGATAGGATGAATATAAAGACGCATGATGGAATCTTTTCCTGAATACACCAGCGAATCACATCTTCCCTGAATATCGGTGCGATAGAATTTTACTTTGTGATAAGCGTACATCATCCGCCAGGTAACAGAAGTATCCGGTTCATGTTTTTTATTTAGCGGATGCTCATCCACCGTGCGAAGTGTATCGGCATGAAGGAACAATGTATCCGAACCATAGAATTGTTTCAGCAGCGCATGACCGGTAACGGTAGATGTTTCCTGTTTGCCAAGGTTGATCGCTTTATCTCCGGTAACAAGAATACTTTGTGCGCTATCAAGAATGGAAACATTACCAATGGCAATTCCAATCTTTTTTACTTTATCGTAATGAATGCTATCGCCTGTCATTTTTCTGCCCTGCGTGATGATGCTCGCGTTCTTGCTGAACTGTGCGTTATCGTTGTTGGTGTTGTACCATCCGCTTTCGCAGTAAATAATATTCTCTTTGTTCTTTATTCTGGTGGGACCAACAAAATAAGCTGTGTTGTTCGATGAATTATAATTCAGCGTGTCGCAATACATAACATACTGCGGATTGGTGAGCACCACATTTTTTTTGAAGGAAAACATTTTTGCCTTTGGATTGTAATAACCCATATCACTCACCAGCACATTATCTTTGCTGGTGATGGTTCCGCCATTGGGATAATTTGCTTTGTGCGTAGCCATGTCGTAATACAAAAGTTCGGTTACAAGCGTGGTTGACTTTTGTATCAGCTTTATGTTTTTATGGATCTCGGTGATGCGCGTATTGGGATTGTATTTTAAAAAATCTCCGTGAATGGTAAGTGAATCTCCCTGCACAATGCGAACTCTACTGAACGCATCCACGCTGTTATCAGGATACATATACGCGCTGTCGCAGTAGAGTAGGGTGTTACCATCCTGAAACGACACATTGCCCAGTAAACGTTTCACATCTTTTCCAAGCCGGTCGTCATGTTCAAGAGAATTGGCATGAAGCAGTTCTATTTTTCTTGGCTGGGTTTGAGCAACGGCAGAAAAAATAAACAGCACGCAATAAATAATGGGCAGAAAATAAAACTTCATAAGCTGCAAAGATATATACTTAGATATACGGACAAACATGAACAGTTGTATTGCAAATAATGAGCCATTATTCCTCAATAAAAAAAACCTGCGACCTTGAGATAACTCAAGTTTTAGTTGTGAGGAAGAGTTATATTCGCATAGTAAACCACCGCTGTTTATCTAATGAGAACAGAGTTGTCGTCATACAATACCTCATCAACTTCCTTTAAGCAGGAATTAAATTCTCTTTCTCACTCATTATATATTACGTCAACCACTTGCCGTTGGAAAGCAATTTTGCAAGATTATCTTCCAACATCGGCTGGTGATTACATAACATCATCATGTTGGCTTATGCAGATGCATTGTGATTACAAAACATCATCATGTCGGTTAATGCAGATGCGTGGTGACGGCATAACATCATCATGTTGGCTTATGCAGATGCGTTGTGATTACAAAACATCGTCATGTTGGCTTATGCAGATGCGATGTGATTGCGTAACGGTGCATTGTTATTGCGAAATCAGCAAAAATTTAAAACCAAACAATACAAATCAAAACAAAAACAATTAAACAATTCAAAAAATGGCAAAGAATGAAACAAAACGGCTACGACCGGCACAAGTAACTGCAGACAACGATGCGTTTGCATCACTCAAAAAAATTGCAAATTATGCGCCTAACAACCCAGCTTACGTTGTGGCGAATGGCACTGCGTTGCAAACCACACATACTAACACCAGCGATGCTGAAGCGCAGGCACTTTCCGCCTACAATACGGCACGCGATCTGGCGATAAAAGCAGAATGGGCTTTTCACAATTACATGCTGGGTGTGAAAAACCAGGTGATCTCGCAATTTGGAGATGACAGCAACGAAATTCAGAGTTTAGGCATTAAAAAGAAATCGGAATATAAAAAGCCCAAGGCAAAGCCAAAACCCGCTGCGCCAAAAGCGTAGTGAAATAAATAAAGCCCATTTCGAGTTTGGCGGAGTGGGCTTTTTTGTTTTTCTACAAAATGTGTATCTTTACTCAATGAAGAAACATTACGCTTTTATATTATTTGCAATTGTTTTCTTTTCTGCCGATGCGCAGACGAATGTTTATCATCCGTTTCCTGATACGAATGCTATTTGGGCATTTAGGGGTTGGAATATTTATAATTTACCTGGACATAATGGAGAATGGCGTTATGCTATGAGGGGCGATACTAGTATCAATGGAAAGAGTTATAAGAAAATATATTCAATTATTGATACTACTATAATGGATTTACCCTATGAACAATCTACCTATTATGCTGCAATCAGGGAACAAAATAAAAGAGTTTATATTATAATTCATACTTCGCAAGAACAATTATTATATGATTTCAATCTTTCAATAGGTGATACCATTACTTATTATCATTCATTAATGGGAACGGAACCATATCAGATAACTACTGATACCTTTTCCCGTGTGGTTACAGCAATTGATTCAATTCTTTTATTAGATGGAAAATATAGAAAACGGTGGGCATTGCAAAATGGAAAAAATTGTTCCCATCCTGATGTAGTTGTCGAAGGTATTGGTAGTATTAATTGGTATGGTTTATTTAACCCATTAGTACCTGCTATAATAACTAACGGCGACCAATTTGAATTCACCTGTTTTAAAAATAATGATACAACTTTATTTATTGGCAATACATTATGCCATAAATGCTTTTGTTATTTGCTTACCGGAATTGATAATGTAGAAGATAAGCAAATACAAATAAAGATTTCTCCCAATCCCACAAGCGGGCAATTTCAAATACAAGCCAATAGCCACCAGCTATTAGCTAATAGCCAAATAGAAATTTATAATGTGATGGGAGAAAAAGTTTACAGCAAAACCCAATTACCTCAATCAACACAATTAACCATTAACCTTTCTGCGCAAGCAGCCGGAATTTATTTTCTGCAACTCAAAACAGAGCAGGGGATAGCTACCAAGAAAATTGTGAAAGAGTAATTCACCATCTTCCTCCCGCAGAAAATAAAAAACCAATCGGTGTGTCAATATCATATAGCCATTGATAACCTCTTGATTCTTTTCTGCAAAATGGTTCTAACAATGTTGCGATGTTTTTGTAGGAATCAATTGTAAGGTCGCAAAAAAAATCTACATAATCGGTAGTAGTTATTCCAAGGTCTTCTTCGGCAACACGCAGTGTGAGTTTGATGTTTAACAATTCAATGAAATCATGACTGGTAAGTTCAATGGATGTTTTAGTATCAATAATTAAATTAATTACTTCTCTGAATTTATTTGCCTGCGAAGAATCAAAATCAGAAAGCCGGATGGCATGTTCATCATAGCCGTTTATATCTTTAACGTATTCTAATTTCATATTGGGATTACGCAGATTGCAATAAGATTACACCGATAGAATGACTTTAGGATCGGTGAAATCTCTTTTTTGTTTTTATCTGTGAAATCATTTTTTATTAAGCTTGGCTAATTCCCTGAACAATTCTTTTTCTTTCTCAGTAATGTTTGTTGGAATCTTCACCTGATAAGTAATATATAGGTCGCCAAACTCACCTTCTTTTTTATAAACCGGAAATCCTTTGCCTTTCAGTTTTACTTTAGTGCCGTTTTGTGTTTCGGGTTTTACATTGAGTTTTACTTTTCCGTCAAACGTATCAATGGTAATTTCTCCTCCCAACACCGCGGTATAAAAATCCAGATCAACATCCGAGTATAGATTATTTCCTTCGCGTTTAAACCTGGTGTGATTGGAAATATTAAACGTGATGAACAAATCTCCGCTTGCTCCTCCGTTCATTCCTTCACTACCATGTCCGGGGATTTTTATGGTTTGTCCGTTCTCAACTCCCGCAGGAATATTAAGACGAATACTTTTGCCATTGACAGTTAATGTTCGTTTATCGGTTTTATAAACTTCTTTTAAGTCAAGATGCAATTCAGCATTCAAGTCCTGACCTTTAAATCTGGATTGTCTTCCTCTGCCGCTGCGTGATGAACCGCCACCAAACATGGATTCAAAGAAATCAGAAAAGTCGTGTTCTTCACCTCCGGAATGTTGTTGTCTGCCCGAAAATCCTCCAAATGGTTGCTGGCGTTGCCCTCCGGCTTTTTCAAATTCCTTAGCGTGTTTCCAATCTTTACCGTAAGTATCGTATTGTTTTCTTTTTTCAGGATCGCTTAAAACTTCGTTTGCCTCATTGATATCTTGAAATTTCTTTTTTGCAGAAGCGTCATTAGGATTTAGATCTGGATGGTGTTTTCTTGCAAGCTTGCGAAACGCTTTTTTTATATCGCTCTCGCTTGCATTTTTATTCAATTCCAATATTTTGTAGTAATCGATGTATTCCATTTCTGATTAATTGAATTTAGACAAATGTAACGTAAATGAGAATTGATAGGAAATGATTTTTGTCAATTGCTAAATACTATTTCTTGTCTAATTTCTTTTCCATCGCAAACAATTCATCTCTCAATCGTGCGGCTTCAATGAAATCCATTTCTTTTGCTGCGCGCGAAATTTCTTTTCTCAGTTGTGCAATTGCTTTTTCAATTTGTTCTTTGCTCATATATTGCACCACAGGGTCAGCAGCGTAATCAAAAGTTTCTTTTTCAATGTAAGCGTATTTCGTTCCTCCGCCAGTGCCACCTTCGAGCGGTGACATATTTGTTTTTGCTTTAATGATAGTAGTAGGGGTAATGCCGTGCTTGTAGTTATATTCAATTTGTTTTTTTCTTCTGCGAGTGGTTTCGTCCATGGTTTTTTTCATCGAATCGGTAATCTTATCACCATACATAATTACTTTTCCGTTTACGTTTCTGGCTGCCCTTCCCACAACTTGCACCAATGAGCGTTCCGACCTAAGGAACCCTTCTTTATCTGCATCCAAAATTGCAACGAGAGAAACTTCCGGCAGATCCAATCCTTCACGCAAAAGATTTATTCCCACAAGTACATCAAATAATCCAAGCCGGAGGTCGCGAAGAATTTCCACGCGCTCCATTGTGTCAATATCTGAATGAATATAACGGCAGCGTACGCCTGCATTTGCAAGAAACTTTGCCAGCTCTTCTGCCATTCGTTTTGTGAGTGTGGTTACGAGCACGCGTTCATCTCTCGCGGTAACTATTCTAATTTCTTCAAGCAGATCATCAATTTGATTTTGAGTGGGACGAACTTCAATCATCGGATCAAGTAATCCGGTGGGACGAATTAATTGTTCTACCACAACGCCTTCGGATTTTTTTAATTCAAAATCAGAAGGAGTTGCACTTACAAAGATTGCTTTGTTGAGCATAGATTCAAACTCTTCGAATTTTAATGGACGATTGTCCATCGCTGCAGGTAATCTGAATCCATACTCTACAAGAATTTCTTTGCGCGAGCGGTCGCCACCGTACATGGCGTGAATCTGAGGAATGGTTGCATGGCTTTCATCAATCACCATTAAATAATCTTTTGGAAAATAATCCAGCAGGCAGAACGGACGAGTGCCCGGTTTTCTTCCGTCAAAATAGCGTGAATAGTTTTCAATGCCGGAACAGTAGCCAAGTTCTTTCATCATTTCCACATCGTGAGTTACGCGGTCGTAAATGCGTTTTGCTTCCAAAGGTTTTCCAATCTCGTTGTAATAATCTACGTGCTTGCCAAGGTCGATCTGAATGTTTGCGATCGCTTTGTTGATAGTATCAGGAGAAGTAACAAAAATATTTGCAGGGTAAATAATATAGCTGTCAAACTTTTCCATCATTCTTCCGGTGGAAGTTTCAAAAGTTTGAATCTCTTCAACTTCATCTCCGAAAAATAAAATGCGCACGGAATAATCCGCATAGGCAAGGTTCACATCTACTGTGTCTCCTTTTACGCGAAAATTCCCTCTCTGAAAATCAACTTCTGTTCTTGAATAAAGTGAATTTACAAGTTGAAGCAAAAATTTATTCCGACTTATTTTTTCTCCCTTTTTTACTTCAACTATATTTTTATGAAACTCAGCAGGATTTCCGATTCCGTAAATGCAACTCACAGATGAAATAACAATCACATCTCTTCTGCCGGAAAGCAGGGCAGAGGATGCACTGAGACGAAACTTTTCGATCTCATCGTTTATCGCCATGTCTTTTTCAATAAATGTATTTGTCGCTGGCAAAAATGCTTCCGGCTGATAGTAATCGTAATAGGAAACAAAATATTCGACAGCATTTTTCGGAAAGAACTGCTTGAACTCACCAAACAATTGCGCAGCCAGTGTTTTGTTATGACTTAGGATAAGCGTTGGTTTCTGAATCTGTTGTATCACATTCGCCACCGTAAATGTTTTTCCGGAACCTGTTACACCAAGCAAAGTTTGAAAAGGAACTTCGTCTTTTAGTCCTTGCACCAATTGCTTGATGGCTTCAGGTTGGTCGCCTGTAGGATAAAAATCGGATGTTAGTTGAAATTCCATAAACCCAAAGTTAATGGTAAAGGAGAGATGAAATCTATTTTGGAAAATATTTTTCTTTCATTCTGAATATTGGCTTCTCAATGAAAACAAAAGATAGATGGGAAACCGCAATGGTAAGTGTGAGCGATGAAATAATAAGAATAAAAAGTGTTGCGAAATTATCTACATGGAATCCAAGCATTAAAAAAATCAGATAAATAATATTTACGATAGTAATGTGAAAAAGGTACATACCATAACTCATCTTTCCGAAATAGGATAAAATATTTTTAGAAGATATTTTCAGTTTTGAACCTTGAGGAATAAATATTGCAAGTAATAACGTAAAAAAAACTCCTTGGATTGTCGGGTAGAGAAAATAAAGCATAGTATTTTTAATTATAAAATTTTGCGCAATAAATGTCAAGGGAATAATTCCGATAATAAATGCCCATTTATAAAAAGATGGAACGGCAAGAATGATTGAAGATATGCGTTGATTTTTTATCGAAACTAAATAACCAAGTAATGCTCCCATTGAAAACAAATCCAAGCATGAAATAAGTTCAGTAGATATGAAATCAGTATGATGAAAAAAATAAGCTGCGATTTTTATCAAGAATGAAATTGAAAATATTCCGGCAAGAAAAATCGGGATGCGTTTTACAGGAACAAATTTTATCAGCAATGGAATTAATAAATAGAAATGTTCTTCAACGCATAAAGACCAGTTCATTGATAATGGGGTAATGCTGGTTAATTTATTCATCGAAATAGCTTTGAAATTTTCAAGAAATGTAAAGGAGTAAATCCATTCGTGTTTGTAGCCAAATTGATTATATAATCCCATTTTATTTATTATGCCAACTGGTAGGATGAAAAAAATAATTAGAAGTAAATAATAGATTGGCCATATTCTTAACATACGCCTTAAAAAGAAACTTTTTAAATTAATTGAATTGTTTTGTAACTTTTCTTGAACTAAGAGAAATGAAATAAGAAATCCACTAAGGATGAAAAAAAAGTTTACACCATTTGCACCCCAATGATTGATATTAGAATACCATGAAATGCCAAATGCCGGAACATGCTGAAGGAAAACCAAAAGAAAAGAAAAGAAGCGTAGCGCATCCAGCGTATGAAAATATTTTTTGGTCATGAGTTCCAGATTTCCCATGCTTTATCCGCTTGAAGATGCAGCATCTCTAATCCGTTTTTAATTTGTGCGCCTTTTGCTTTTCCTTTTTTTTGGAACAAACTTTCTTCCGGATTATAATTCAAATCGTAGAGCAAATGTTTGGATGAAAGAAACTGGTAGGGAATATTCGGGCAGTCAGTAATATTTGGAAACATTCCGAGTGGAGTTGTATTTATGATTAGAGAGTGAGAAGTCATTATTTCCTCGTTCAAATCCTGATACCTGATACTTGATACTTGATTTTCGTTTCTCGATACAAACAAGAATTCTATTCCGAGTTTATTTAAAACATAAGCAACTGCTTTTGCTGCTCCTCCAGTTCCTAAAATTAGTGCTTTGGAATATTTTTCCTGAAGTAATGGTTTAAGAGAAGATTCAAATCCAAAAACATCGGTATTATAGCCAGTCATGATTCTTGATTCATGATTCTTGATTCTAATGCAATTCACTGCACCTACTTCTTTTGCTGATTTATCCACTTCGTCGAGAAACTTAATTATGTTTTGCTTGTGCGGAATGGTTACACTTAATCCGAAAAGTGTAGTATTGTTTTTTATAAGAGCAGGAAAATCATTTATGTTTTCAAGCGGAAAGTTTTTGAACTCGCAATCGGTAATTTTCTCGCGAGTAAATTTTTCTGTGAAATATTTTTGAGAAAAAGAGTGGGAGAGAGGGAAGCCAATCAATCCGTATGTCTTCATTTCTTGACAAGTTTATGTTTTATAAACTCAATGATAATTGGTAGAATAGAAAGAAAAATTATTCCGAGTGCAACCAGTTCAATATTTTTTCTTATCCATTCTATTTCGCCAAGAAAATATCCTGCAAAAGTTAAACTAAGAATCCAGATTGCTCCTCCGAGAATATCGAACGGAAGAAATTTTTTGTAATCCATCTCGGCTATCCCAGCAACGAATGGAGCAAAGGTTCGCACAATAGGAACAAAGCGCGCCATGATAATTGTTTTTGTTCCGTATTTTTCATAGAAGAAATGTGTTTTGTCAAGATATTCTTGTTTGACAATATTTTTTCCGTTTAGTTTTAATTTTAAAATTTTTAATCCTATTATTCTGCCGATCCAGTAATTTGAATTATCGCCCAATACTGCTGCGGAAAAAAGAAGCAGCACCAGAAAACTCATGTTCATGTAGCCAAGTCGCGCAAATAGACCTGCGGTAAACAAAAGCGAATCACCCGGAAGAAATGGAAAAACAACTACGCCTGTTTCAACAAAAATGACAAGGAATAAAATTATATAAACAACCGTATTATACTGCTGAAACAACCATTCGAAATCGAGATGGAGAATATGTTTGAATAGTTCTATCATGCGGAATTAATATTTTGTAATTGTTGGATCAATTTCATCTGACCACTGGAGAATTCCGCCCTTGAGATTGTAAACATTTGTAAATCCGTGATGTGTTTCTAATGCTTGTGCCACAGCGCCAGAACGATTTCCTGAGCGACAATAAATTATTACTTTTTTCTCTTTGGAAATTTTATCAACATTATCCATCACATCTCCCATCGGAATTAATTCCCCACCAATGCTGGCAATATCCACTTCATGTTCTTCGCGTACATCAATGAGTTGAAAATCTTCTTTGTTGTCCATTATTGATTTAAGTTCCGTGGGGGTAACTTCTTTCATAGGGAAAATAAAGTTTAAACTTTATTATTTAATTCTTTCGGAAGAAAAGTAAAAAACGTATCCCCTCTCAGTCCGAGCCGAAGCGTTTCAAGAGCCAATGCTTCGTTGGGTGCGATGTTTCCGAGATTTACATTCGCACCAACTTGTTTTATCCACCATACTTGCTGAGATTTATTTGGTGCTTCCCAAATAATATTTTCCTGCTTTACGCTTGAAGTGATTTTGCTTACAAGCGAAGTATGCGCGTGCCCACTCGAACGATAAATTCCAACCGTTCCGCTTTCGCGCGCTTCGGCAATTACTTTCCACGAACCGGCTTCCAATTCCGTATTCATCATTTTTATCCACATGGCAGGACGAATAATCACGCCTTCTTCTTTTGAACCGACTTCAGAAAGAACAGTATAATTTTTTGCAAGTTTGCTGATGTACTCGCATTTTTTATCGTGTTTGATTTCGATAGAGCCATCAGAAACTTCTGCGGCATCAAGTTTAAATTTGTCAATGAAAGAACAATATTCATCAAACATATTTCTGATTACAAATGCTTCAAACAATGTTCCACCGAAATAAGTTTTTATATCTGCCTGCTGATAAAGTTTTATTTTTTCGGCAAGATTTTTTGTGATGACAGAAGTTCCAAAACCAAGTTTCACGAAGTCAATAAAATCTCCGGAAGAATCAATCATGTCTTCTGCCTGGCGAAGACTTAGTCCTTTGTCCATGACCATAGTTACGCCATCCTTTCGTGGACGTTTTGTTCGCTTGGGAATGTGAGTGAGTGAAGTGTTCATCTTTTTCTATAGGATTTAATCATGTCAATTACCGTTCTGTTTTTTCGCAATTCGGGGAGAAACTTAAATATTTCTTTATGCTTTTTATAATCTAACTGTAATGCGCTTTGAAGATACGTGAGCGCTTCCTGTTTTTTTCCAACCCAAAGCAGGCAAGCTGCCATTCGGTAAAATAATTCCGCGCTGTCAGGATGATGTTTTATTCCCTGAGCAAGAATTTCAACGGCATCTTCTTTATCGCCTTCCTCAAAAAGAAGATTTGAATAATCCAGCCAAATATTTTCGAGCGATGGATCCAACTCTATAACTTTTTTGTATGAATCTTTCGCTTCTTCGGCAAAACCTAATTTCTGATAAGCATCTCCAATCACATACCAATAATCCGCATTTGTTTTGTCAATCTCGATCGCTTTTTTTAAATAATGAATTCCTTCGGTTAATTTATCTTGCTGGTCAAGAACAATTCCAATTCCAATCCATGCATCACCAAGATTCGGGTCAAGTGTGGTGGCGCGCGTATAATTTACCAGCGACTGTTCAAGGTTTTTTAATTTCTCGTAACATTCTCCAATGTAGCAATAAGTAATCGCTTCAGGTTTTTCATGCTTGAAAGTTTCTTCATAGCAGGCAATGGCTTCTTCGAGCTTATTAATATTAGCGAGAGAATTTGCTTTGTTGAAATAAGCTGGTGAAAAATCTTCCTTGATGGCAATTACATAATCATAAGATTCAATTGCTTTTTCAAAAAGTCCGAGTCGGTTGTAAGCAACTCCGAGATTAAACCAAGCGCAGTTGCTGTAAGAATGTTTGTCGAGAAAAGCGTTGAAGTATTCCACCGCTTCGCTATCCTTGTTAGTGATTTCAAAACAGAATGATAATTCATAAAGCGCGGCATCACTTAAAGGATTCAGGTCAATTGTTTTCTTCAGGCAAAAAATGGCATCTTCATATTGTTCCAGATTCTCATATTCAAAAGCGAGATACAAATATCCATCTTCAATAATTTCTTTTGATTCTCCGGCAAGTTCAATTGATTTTTTAAAATTCTTAATTGCTTCTTCAGGAAGTCCTGTCAAACTGTAAATCGAACCACGCGTCATGAAAATTTCAGGATGAAGCGGGTCGATTTTTTCTGCCTGAAGAAGAAGTTCCAATGCTTTGCGCGTTTCTTTATTCGCGCTGAGAAGTTGAGATTTTCGAATTAAAAAATCAATGGAATATGGATATTGTTCAAGAGCGAAATCAACTGCTTGCAACGCTTTGTGATATTGATTGGCTGTGAGATAATAATCAATGAGAATATCAAATTCATCCGCATCAAAAAAACTGCGCGTGTTGTTCGAAAGCAATTCTTCAAATCGTTTTATTAAATCATCGTGTTTCATCTCAAACAAAGTTAAAAGAAAATCAATCGCTGATAATTTGAAAGCATTCACGATGGTTCATAATTTTTATCTCTCATTTGGTGCGAAAATTTATCTTTGATGTACTTAAAACTAAAATTTGTGCTAATAAAATCTATTTCAGGAATTCGGGGAACGATTGGCGGAAAATCAGGCGAAAATCTTACTCCATCAGATATTGTAAAATTCACTTCTGCCTATGGCGCATGGATGCTCAGTCAGAAAACAAAATCAAAAAATCAAAAATCAAAAGTTGTTATTGGAAGAGATGCGCGAATTTCCGGAGAGATGGTGAGCAAACTTGTTTCGTCAACACTTCTAGGTCTTGGCATTGATGTGATTGACTTGGGACTTTCCACCACACCAACCGTGGAAGTTGCGGTTATGGATGAAAAAGCTGACGGAGGAATAATAATAACTGCCAGCCACAATCCCAAACAGTGGAATGCGCTTAAACTTTTAAATAGCGATGGCGAATTCATCTCCGAAAAAGATGGATTGAAAGTTTTGGAAATTGCTGAAGATGAAAAAATCCTTTTTCAGGAAATACAATCTCTTGGACAAAGAAAAGAAATGAATGATTACATTAAAAAACATATTGATAAAATACTTGCGCTTGACTTAGTTGACAAAAAAATAATTAAAGAAAAAAAGTTTCGCATTGCAGTTGACGCTGTGAATTCCACAGGAGGAATTGCTGTGCCTATGCTTTTGGAAGCACTTGGTGTTGAAGAAATCTTTAAAGTGAATTGCGAACCAACTGGAGATTTTGCTCATAACCCGGAACCGTTACCCGAAAATCTCCATGATCTTTCAAAAGTTGTTGAGAAAAAAAATGCACACCTTGGAATTGCAGTTGACCCGGATGTTGACCGACTTGCCATAGTTTGTGAAGATGGAGAAATGTTTGGTGAAGAATATACCTTGGTAGCTGTTGCGGATTATATTTTGAAGAACAATAAAAAAGGAAATACGGTTTCAAATTTGTCTTCTACTCGTGCTTTAAGAGATGTTACCGAAAAAGCCGGAGGAAATCATTTTTCATCTGCTGTTGGAGAAGTAAATGTGGTGGAGATGATGAAAAAACATAAAGCGGTGATTGGCGGTGAAGGAAATGGCGGAGTTATTTATCCTGAACTTCATTATGGAAGGGATGCGTTAGTGGGAATTGCTTTGTTCCTCACGCATCTTGCGAAATTTGGAAAGAGTTGTTCCATGCTTCGCGCCACTTATCCGGATTATCATATTTCAAAAAATAAAATTGAATTGATACACGGAATTGATGTAGATAAATTATTGGTTGGAGTGAAAGAAAAATATAAAAAGCAGCCTGTGAATACCGTGGATGGCGTGAAAATTGAATTCGGAAAAGAATGGGTTCATTTGAGGAGATCAAACACTGAACCGATCATTCGGATTTATTCGGAAAGTGAATCTCAGTCAACTGCGGATAATCTTGCGCAAAAAATCATTGCTGACATTAAAGAATTAATTAAAGCAAACCGAAACGGAAACTGATGAAAGTTTATTTAGATAATGCAGCTACCACTCAACTTGATAATGAAGTTTTCGAAGCGATGCTCCCGTACATGAAGGAACATTTTGGAAATCCTTCATCTATTCATTCATTTGGTAGAAAAACAAGATCGGGAATAGAAGCAGCTAGAAAAACAATTGCAAAATATTTAAATGTTTCTCCTGCTGAAATTTTTTTTACTTCCGGAGGAACCGAGGCTATTAATACCGCAATTCGTTCAGCTGTTGTCGATCTGGGAGTTCTTCATGCCATCACGAGTAAAGTAGAGCATCATGCTGTTCTTCATACGTTAGAATCACTTGAACAAGCTGGAAAAATAAAACTTAGTTATGTTGATCTTGATAAGAAAGGTCATGTTGATTTGAATCATTTGGAAGAATTACTTTCTTCCAACGAAAAAAGTTTTGTTTCGTTGATGCATGCTAATAATGAAATTGGAAATCTTCTGCCAATAAAGCGAGTAGGGGAGTTGTGCGAAAAGTACAATGCTATTTTTCACAGTGACACTACTCAAACTATGGCGCATTATAAATTAGATTTACAAAACGTGCATGTTGATATGGTGAATGGTGCCGCACATAAATTTCATGGACCAAAAGGAGTTGGTTTTTTGTATTTGAGCAGCAGAATTAAAATTAAACCACTGATATTTGGTGGTGCTCAAGAGAGAAATATGAGAGGCGGAACGGAAAATCTTTACGGGATAATTGGAATTGGCAAA
Source organism: Bacteroidota bacterium (assembly GCA_003164895.1). Lineage (GTDB taxonomy): Bacteria > Bacteroidota > Bacteroidia > Palsa-948 > Palsa-948 > Palsa-948. The sequence goes on from PLUL01000014.1 coordinate 14,409, forward strand.
GCATTTGAAATTGCGCATCGTGATATGGAAGCTCATCATGCACATATTTTAGGATTGAAAAATTATATGATTGAACAATTGGAAAAAAATATTCCCGGCATTGAATTTAATGGTGATGCAAAAGAAAGTTCGCTTTATACTGTGCTGAATGTTTTATTTCCTCCCGCAGAAAAAGCAGAGATGATGCTTTTTAATCTTGATATTGCCGGAATAGCAGCTTCAGGTGGCAGCGCGTGTACTTCAGGAAGCAATCAAGGTTCGCATGTTCTAAAAAATATTGGTTCCGATATGAGACGACCATCCGTTCGTTTTTCTTTCAGCAAATACACAACAAGGGATGAAATTGATTTTTGTGTTGCTAAACTGAAAGAAATGTTTGCTGTAATAAAATACTAAATCCTTATAAGTGATAGTATTTATTAAAAACAACCAAATATATTCCAAGCCATTAGAGTATATTCTCTCTATACTTGGAAAAAATAAATCTTGTTCTATTAAATTTGTAAATGAAAAATCAAAAGCTCAATTGATTTTTGATCATACTGATCCTCTTTCCCTTCCAATCAACATGGAATTCTATTATTCTTTGTTAAACAAAAAAATATTTAATCATGAAGCTTATTTCATAGAGCATCCCTATTTACGGTTTCACAATACTGAAAATCCAGATTGGTTAGGTACAGCTTTTTATATGATTAATTCGTTTCAAGAATATGCTGATGGACAAAACAATGATGTTCTTGATAGATATGGTAGATTTCGATACGACAAATCCTATCAGTATAAATTTAACTGTATTGAAAGAAATTTAGTGCAAGAATGTTTTGATAATTTTTGCAAAGAGAATTTAGTTTTAAAAAATTTTTCAAGAATTGAAAAGAAATCAAGAGTGTTTCTTTCTCATGACATTGACACGATTTACGGCTCTTTTCTTCAGGATGGATTATGGGCTATAAAAAAAGGCAGATTGGATATTGTTCTGAAATTAATAATGAATGAAATTTTGTCAAACCCACATTGGAAAAATATTGACAAAATAGTAAAACTTCATTCGGAATATGATTTAAAAAGTACATTTTTCTGGATAGCGACAAAAAAAAGGAGTGCCAATAAAGTAAAAAATGCAGACTATTCAATTGGGAAACTAAATAATGTATTAAAATTTTCTCAGAGTAACGGACTGCATAAAAGTTGCTATGATACTTCAATAGATGAAGAATTGAAAAAGCTACCTTTTAAAACAAAATTAAACAGGTATCATTTCTTAAAGTTTACTTTACCATCATCATGGAATGAAATAGAAAAATCTGAAATAAAATTTGATGCGAGTCTTGGTTATGCTGAAAGATATGGATTTAGAAATAGTTATGGTTTGCCGTTTAAACCCTACAATATTTCTACTCAAGCACCGTATGATTTTATTGAGGTTCCGTTAAATGTTATGGATGGCACGCTTCATTGTTACATGGAAATTCCATTAAAGGAAACTGCTTCCAGTATAATTAATTTTATTGAAAAGAATAAAAATAATTCGGTTATTTCAATTTTATGGCACAATACTTATTTTACTAACTATAAATACTCCGGCTATCTCGAAGAATATAAAAAAGTACTTTTATACTTGAAAGAATCTGAAATAACATCCATTACACCAGAGGAAATACTCAATGACTAAAAAGAATATTGCAATATTACTTCTTGAGGATTCAGATATTAATGAGGTTGTCGATTTTCATAATTTAATTTATAAGGACAATAGAACCAGAGAAGAATTTATTTGGGAGTTTTATAAAGCACCTGCAGGAAAAGCAATTTATGTAGTTGCGAAAGATGTTGAAACGAAAAAAATTGTTGGAACACAATGTGCTATTCCCATAAATTTAATTACTGCTGAAGGTACTACGATTCTCTCTGCAAAATCAGAAGACACTCTTGTTCATCCTGATTATCGAGGATTGAATATTTTTGAGAATATGTATCAGCTTCTTTTCAAGAAGTGCAGAGAAAATAATATTAAATATATATGGGGCTTTACATCGGCTAAAAAGCCATTTTTAAAACAAGGCTTTACTATTCCATACGATCATAGCCAGTCTTTGTTGGTAATTAATACCTTAACTTCATTTAAATATTTATCCGAGTTGAATACTCATAATAATGCATTCGATCGATTTAGAATATTTATTCTTTGTGTTTTATCAAAACTTCTTTCATTAAAAACTTATTTTCCTCATAGAATGGCGATAGTTGAAGATTTGACGAGTGTTGTAAAGGATAAAACATACGAACACGATAATAGCCATCTTTTGAAGTTTGCTTTAGATAAGTCTTTTGCAATTAAACAAGATTCATCTTTTTTGAAATGGAGAATAGTAAATAATCCCTATCATGATCAAATTATTAATATTTCCTTTTTTGAAAAATCAAAGATTATCGCTAACATTATTTTCAATGAGCACAAAGAAGGAATTTGGTATTTAATTAATGATGTCTATTTAAATGGGCTTGAGAAAAGTCAAAAAATATCACTACTTAATAAAGCTGTAAAATTATTGTTGAAGCAGAAGGAACACAAGGTTAATTTAATAAGAACATGGGATTTTTCCCATAATGAATATGGTAAAAATGAAATTGAAGTGAGAAAAAAAAATGGTTTTCTTCATTTAGAAAGAGGAATATCTTTTGTTTGGAAAATCCTTGATGAGAAAGAAACATTAAGTCCACATAAGTTTATACTTTCCAGAATAGCTACTCAAGGAGTAATTTGATTTTTAATTCATTCAAATTTTCATAAAGGATCCTTTGGGAAATTCATTAAACAGTTGGCGGAAATACCATTTTTCTTATTAATGCAACTTCATTTTTATAAACAAATAGTGTGATGATTGAAATCAAAATAAATTCGCTAACATGAAGAATGGTTATATTCATAAGTTTCGAAAAGAATATTTCTGTCATAATGATAATAGTTGAAAAAAAAACGGGAAGCATAATGAGTTTTGTCATATTGAATTTATATGAAAATATTTTTCTACTCTCAAAATAAAGTAACACTACCTGAATAAGTTTTGAAAACAATCCTGCCCAAATTATTCCCCACACTCCCCATGCTTTTATAAAAAATATACTTGTGATTACTTGAATAACAGAACTGATGAAAAATATTTTAGTAAGTACTTTTGTTTTCTTCTGAAAATATATAGGATTGAGAAACATATTATATAACCCTTTGAAGCCAAAACCAATAGCAAGAACAGGAACATAAATGAACGCTTGATAATACTGATCCTTATAAACAATCAATGGAACAATTATCGGAATAAGTATTATGGTGACTAAAATTGCAGAAATAGATAATGCTGTAAATCCGCTATAATATTTATTTACCTCAACTGAACTCTCACTCGCGCCTTTGTTTTTCCAGATTGAAAATATTTTTGGAGTGATTGAATTAGCAAGACCCATTTGAAGAAAATCAATCAACAGCGTACATTTAACAGCAAAGTCGAAAACACCAACATCCGCAGAACTCATGTAATTATTAATAATATATCGATCAATATACGATACTACCCATCCAAGTAAATAATAAATAGTTATTGGCATGCAGAAAGAAAAAATATCTCTCAATAAATCTTTTTTGAAATGCAAGCCGACTTCCGTAAGAAAAAAATACAATGCAAGAATAAAAATTCCAATCCCCGATAAAAAACGTCCCCACATTGGACCAATAAGAGTATGCGGATATAAAAAAATACCTATTATTGAAATAATTATTGTTAGAATAAAATTAAATAAATTGATCCATAAAAATCTTTCAGGTCGCTGCTGATTGATAAGAAGATTGGAATATGTTTTAAAAAAACTGTTGAAGAAAGCTGTCAGTACTGACATAAATCCAAATGGGTAAAAATTTATATCTCCTCTTGTAAAAATATTCTTAAATGAAAAATCACCAATGCAAATAAAAATAAGAGTGAATAGAAGTCCTGAAATGAGTAGTAAAGCAATAACTGTTCCTAAACTTTCTTTCAGTTTTTTTTGATCATTTGACGTGTGAATATAATGAATGCCGATATAGGTATCCATCCCAAAATTCACAGCAATCTGAATTAGAAAAGTGAAACCAATATAAATTGCAAGTAATCCAAAATCAGATGTGGAAAGAAAGTTTGTGTAAAACGGAAGAAGTATAATACTTGATCCCAGCGGTAATGCTCCAATTACAGTATATATAAAAGATGATTTGAAAAAATTCTTTGAAATCATTTTTTAACTGACCTTAGGTAAATAAAAAAATCGGCATTGGATGTGTTATTCGGATCTTTTAAATCAAATCTATAAGGATTTTCAATTTTATTTATCAGCGTGAATAATTTTTGATTTTCATCAATCCATTTGGTGAAGTTCCTGCTTCTCTGATGGAAATCGTGTTTTTCAGAATAATTGCGGGAATAAATTATAACATATTTTTCGGAAGATTGAAATAAATCAGTCATATATTTTGAAAATATCTCATCTTCTATAAGGTGATAAATTACATCTAAAGAAAGAGTTACTTCTGCTTTGAATAGTTGATGATTATCGCAAAAGGAAAGAGAATTGTAAACGTAAAAACTTTTCGATAAATCATTTTTGTATTTATTCATGCAAATTTTAATTGCAGTAGGTGAAACATCGAGCCCAATATATTTTGGATATTTTATTAACGAGAGATTATTTCCATCACCACAACCGAATTCCATTGCAGAGAAAATATTTTTTCCTGCAATAAAATCATTGATTGTTCTTGCTTTGAATTCGGATAGTCGGTTATACGAGCCAGAACCAGAATTTCCACCTAATCTATAACGATCTTCCCAATATTTTTCTGAACCTGGAAATTGTTTATTCTTTATTTTTTTAAGAAAAAAATTAGTAATTCCTCCAACAATTGGAATTTTTAAAATAAAATTTAATAATGATTTCATGTTCTAATTATTTTAACGAATAGGTCTAAGTAAAATTTATGAGGTATATGTTTTTTTTCCGAACAGTTTAGCTAACCATTCGATATCCATATTGAGAAAACTGAAGAAATATCCAATAATCGAGCGGAGTCTCCATAAATAATTTTCTGTTCCTTTATAAAAAATAGCTTTTGAATAATCTTTTCTTGCTTCTGAAAATTTTTTCTGCATTAGTTTATATCTCCCAGAGCGAGCATACCCTATTTGAATATTTTTATTGAAGTAGTCATCAATTTCATTTTCTTTTATTTGAACATTTTTTTTGATTTCGTCAGGAAGTTTCGAGAGATGTTGTTTGATAAGTGCATAACAGCCAATTTGAATTTCAACAGGATAAGTTTTGGTAATTTGTCCGGAATAAATTCTCCATTGCCCTAAAATAGATTCATCAAAATAAAATTCACCCATAATGCTAAGTTCTAACAAAGTAGGGAAATCTACGAGAGGCAGATTGAAGAGTTGAATAAATCCACCAATTTTATCCAAACATTCCTTCCTTATTAATAAGGTAAGTGCAGAAATACCTTTCATACGATAAAGTAAATTAAGAATACATCCTATGGGTTTATTGAAATAAAATTTTTTTTCTGCTGGATTACAGGAAGGATGTTCAGCATAAATTTCGCTTAAGTCATCTTTAACAGATTGGATTTTCCCCCATGCCACAACTATGTTCTCATTATTTTCAAGTGGGAGAACTTGTCGTTCAAGTTTTTCGGGTTCCCATAAATCATCTCCTTCTAAGATTGCAATATATTTTCCTGAAGATTTTCCTAATCCGAAATTATAGGTTTCTTTCAACCGGAATATTCCTATATTTTTTTGATTGTACACTTTAATTCTTGGATCCTTCGCTTGAAATTCAGATGCAATTTCAAATGTATTATCTGTGCTGCCATCATTAATAATAATCATCTCCCAGTTTGAATAGGTTTGATTTTGCACAGAACGAATGCAATCTGCAATATATTTTCCGTGATTATAAGTGGGAGTAAGTATAGATACTAGCGGGGGAGAACTATCCATTCGGTTAAAGTTGTTTTATGCACAATATTCCGAATGCTTTATCCGGATTATTAAAAGTAAAAAGTTGTGTGAAGAAAGAAAAATATTTCCATAGAATTCTTGGTTTGTATCTGATTGCAAACCGTTCGCCTCGTAATTTTTTATATCCTCCAAAACCATAAATTGTATAACCGTAATTTTTCATTTCATCATATTCCCATCCTGATTTATGCTCCTGCCAAGGATTATTATCGTAAGGTCGTTGAATAACAAATCCATTCGGAGTAAAAATAATTGTCTTTTTTCTGGCAATTCTTTCCATCTGTTGTTTCAGCCACAATCCTTTTTCTTTTTCAAGATGCTCGATCAAATCCAAAGCAGTAACAACGTCAAAACTTTTATCCGGAAATTTTTCTAAAGCGGTCATTACATCTTCAATAATAAATTCAGAGTGAGTATTGATCTTTTTTGCTTTTTCAATGCTTGGAACAAAAGCATCCAGTCCAACAGACCGTTCCATTCCGGATGTTATTTTTTTCATAGCAGGATTAAAACCACATCCAATATCAAGAAGCGATTTGCAATCACGTGTTTCTTTATATATCGTATTTGTGAATTGTCTATAAAAAGGACCAAGAAGAAACTGATCAATATTTTTTTTAATGGTATTCATAATGTGATGTGAACAAAAGTAACAAAAATCAATAAATCCTTAATAATGAGATTGCTATCTTTGCACCTACAGATATTTTATGAAAATATTATTTCTATCTAGTTTGTATCCTTCAAAGGAATATCCATTAAATGGAAATTTTATAAAAGAACATGCTTCTGCTATTAAAAATGCAGGAGAAGAAGTTGTTGTGCTTGCTCTTAATGTATCTTACTGGGAAAATGTTTTTCGAAAACGTATTGAAAAATTTACTGATGAATATGGAATCGAAACTCATATTATTCATATCCAATCGAGATTTTATAAATGGATTTACATTAATCCGTTTTTTTTGTATTCAGTTTTACAAAAGTATTTTCATGAAACCATTTATCCTTCATTTAATCCCGATATTATTCATTCCAATATATTATATCCATGCGCAATTATTGGCGATAAGCTTTCGGTGAAATATAATAAAACACATATAATCACAGAGCATTGGTCTAAGGTTGATAAGTATATGGGTACTAACCTTCTTTCGTTTCAAGGAAGAAGATCATATCGAAATGCTAAATTTATTACAGTGGTTTCTAAATTTCTAAAAAATAATATTTCGAAATATTTGCCTGATTCTTCTAAAATTAAAATTATTCCGAATGTAGTTGATATAAATATATTTTCATTCTCGCCTAAAAAATCAGATAATGATAAAGTAATTTTCTCTTGTATTGCAAAATGGAATCACCCTAAGCAACCAATGCTTTTTGTAAATGCGCTTGAACAAATATCCAAAATTATTTCTAAAAAAATAGAATTACATTTTGTTGGTGATGGTTCGCAACTAATAGAAATCAAGAAATTAAATTTAAGTTATAAAATTCATTTTTATGGAGATATTCCCAAACTCCATGTTGCTGAAATTCTTGATAAATCAGATTTTTTTCTTCATGCTTCTCTTATCGAAACTTTCTCAATTGTGGTTGCTGAAGCATTGTCAACTGGAACTCCAGTTATAGCATCGAATGTTGGTGCTTTGCCTGAACTGGTGAATGAAGCCAATGGTATTCTTGTAGAAAATACTGTTCAAGAATGGGAAAAGGCAATTAATTCTGCAATGAAAATTTCATTTAATCATCTGGCAATAAGTGAAGCGGGTAAAAATAAATTCAGTAAGGAATCTATTGGAAAACAGTTTTCGGAACTTTACAAAAGTATTTAGTTCATTTATTTGCCGATGCAAAACTTTGAAAAAATCGTTTGAAGCAGATCGTCCGTGCTAACCTCACCTGTAATCAAACCAAGATAATGAAGCGCATCCCGAATATCACTGGCAAGAAGTTCTCCTGATAATTTTTTTTCTAATCCTTCTTTTACTCTGGTAAGCGCATTGTTAGTTTGTTGAAGCGCTTCCACATGGCGAGCGTTGGTGATAATAGTTTCGGGAATGTTGCTTGACTTCTCATCAAAAATATCAATCAGCCGCGATTTGAGTTCTTCCAGATTTTGTTTTTCTTTTGATGAAATAAAAATAATATCCTTAAAATGTGAATATTCTTTTTTAGTGTAAGCAATATCTTCTCTGTCAATTTTATTTCCTGTGATAATTAATTCTGCATTTGTAATGTGTTGTTTTAATTCATCCAACTCTTTTTGTAATTCCGTGCTGCTGAGTTCGTGCACATCGAATAAATAAATCACAACGCTTGCTTCTTTCATTTTCTCATACGTGCGGGCAACACCCATGGATTCGATCGTGTCGGTTGTTTTGCGAAGTCCTGCCGTGTCGATGAACCGAAAACGCACTCCTTCAATTACAATTTCATCTTCAATGGCATCGCGCGTGGTGCCTGGAATATCTGAAACAATTGCTTTTTCTTCGTCAAGCAACGCATTTAATAAAGTTGATTTTCCTGCGTTCGGTCTTCCGGCAATGCAAACCGGAACACCATTCTTAATTACATTTCCAAGTTCGAAGGAGCGGATGAGTTTTTCTATGATACTTTGCAGAGACGAAACAAGTTTTGTTAATTCTGTTTTGCTGGCAAACTCCACATCTTCCTCGCTGAAATCAAGTTCGAGTTCAACCAATGAAGCAAAGTTGATAAGATTGTCGCGAAGTACTTTTATCTTGCTTGAAAATCCTCCGCGCATCTGCTGCATGGCAACGTGATGAGAAGTGGCGGAATGGGATGAGATGAGATCGGCAACCGCTTCTGCCTGCGACAGATCAAACTTTCCGTTCATGAAAGCACGGAAAGTAAATTCGCCTGCATTGGCAAGACGCGCTCCGTGTTTCACCAACAAATGAAGTATCTGCTGCTGAATATATTGTGAACCGTGACAGGAAATCTCGACAATATGTTCTCCTGTATAAGAAGTCGGTGCTTTAAAAAGTGAGATCACCACATCATCAATCACAATGTTGTTATGAATTATCTCTCCGTAATGAACTGTATGAGTTTTAAATTTGAAAAGATCGGCTGGTTTGGAATTCTTTTTTCTGAAAATCTTTCCGCAGATGCTCAGCGCATCTTTTCCCGAAACGCGGATAACAGCAATCGCTCCTGTTCCGGGTGGAGTGGACAGTGCACAGATGGTATCGTTATTCAGCGGACTTTTCACGAAAACAAAGTTATTAAATAACATCTTTACTAAAGAGGAAAACTTTAATTTAGCGGATTAAATTTAATAATCAATTATAAACTAAACTATATGAGCGTATTAGTAAACAAAAATTCCAAAGTAATTGTACAAGGTTTTACAGGCGGTGAAGGAACTTTTCATGCCACACAAATGATCGAATACGGAACCAACGTTGTTGGCGGAGTTACTCCAGGCAAAGGCGGAACCAAGCATTTGGATAAACCTGTTTTCAACACCGTTGCTGAAGCCGTTAAAACTGCCGGAGCAGATACATCCGTAATTTTTGTGCCGCCACCATTTGCTGCCGATGCAATTATGGAAGCTGCCGAAGCAGGAATTAAAGTGATCATTTGCATCACCGAAGGAATTCCTACAAAAGATATGATAGCTGTAAAAGAATATTTAAAAGGAAGAAACTCACGCCTTATCGGACCAAATTGCCCCGGTGTAATTACTCCCGGAGAAGCAAAATGCGGAATCATGCCCGGCTTCATTCACAGAAAAGGACACATCGGAATTGTTTCCCGCTCTGGCACGCTCACGTATGAAGCCGTTGACCAAGTTACAAAAGCAGGAATGGGACAAAGCACTTGCATTGGAATAGGAGGAGACCCGATACCCGGAACAACTACCAAAGAAGCGGTTGAGCTTTTAATGAACGACCCCGACACCGAAGGAATTATTATGATAGGTGAGATTGGCGGAAGCATGGAGAACGAAGCCGCTTATTATGTGAAAGCAAACCCACGGAAACCTGTTGTGGGATTTATTGCCGGACAAACTGCACCTGCCGGAAGAAGAATGGGACACGCGGGCGCAATTATTGGCGGAGCCGATGATACCGCAGCAGCTAAAATGAAAATTATGCGCGAGTGTGGAATACACGTGGTGGATTCTCCTGCGGTAATTGGTAAAACTATGGCAGAGGCGTTGAAGAAAGTAATGGCATAAATTTTTAATTTGTATCTTTAAATAAAACCATTACTATATAATACCTAAAAAACTAAACCATGAACCTACAAGCAGAAAAAATACAACTTGCTAAAATGGTTTTGAGTATTGAAAACAAATCCATTGTGCAGCAAATAAAAGATTTACTTGTTTCTTCTAAAGCAGATTGGTGGAATACGATAAGCAAAGAAGAACAAAAAGCCATTAAAGAAGGTATTGCTGATTTGGATAATGGATTAAGCAAGCCGCATAAAGAAGTAATGAAAAAATATGCAAAATGACTTTGCCCGTAGTTTGGTCACCTAAAGCCGAAGAAACATTTGATGCCGTTATTAATTATTTAAGAACCCATTGGACTACACGCGAAGTAAATAATTTTATTGCCGAAACAATTCATCAAATAGAAAGAATAAGTTCCTTTCCTTTTTCCTGCCCCGAATCAACAAAGTATAAGAATGTGCACCGGTGTATTATAAGCAAGCAAACCTCGTTGGTGTATCGTTACAAAGTTCGTAAAGGCGTAATTGAAATAGTTACATTTTTTGATAATCGCTGCAATCCTAAAAAGATAAGGTATTAAAATATATTATTTACATTTGCACATACTTTTTTTATGAAATGAACCAACCGCAACAAATAAAATTTCCCTTATCCCCCTTTGGAGGGGGAGACACGAAGTGCGGGGGAGGTTCCTTTCATTCTCCATTATCAATTATTCATTTGCATTTCCCCCCCCCCCGAAATTTTTTTTATTAGCAGAAAAGCAGCTTACATTAATTGCCTTTTTACAATTACTTATTTACAATAAACTGCAATGAAAAAACTTTACGCTTTTATTTTATTTGCTTTTGCTGGCACAATTGCAAATGCACAACAGCGAACATTTTGCGTATCAATTAATGCAAGTTTGCCTTCGATTTATGACAATTTTGGATATTCCATGATTCAGTCAACCGATGGGGGTTATGTGGTTGCAGGATATGGTTATGATGATGTTGGAAATGGTACTGGTTGGGATGCTTATGTCGCTAAGTTAGACAGCACAGGGGCATTACTATGGAAAAAATCTTATGGTTCTTCCTATCAGGTAGCGGATAATTTTACTACCGTCATCCAAACTACGGATGGTGGATATATTGCAGCAGGTCAATCTGAAAACCCCACTGCGAATACACAAATGTATGTTGTGAAAATGGATAATACTGGAAATATGCAATGGCAAAAGACAATTGGTAGCGGAACAGTCAACTCCATTATACAAACAAGCGATGGAGGATATGCCTGTGTAGGTAATTCCACCGGTAGTGGTAATAATATTGCTGTTATATTCAGATTGGATAATACAGGTGCAACTAAATGGTCTAAAACAATTCAGCAATCCGGCATAGGTTATACCGGCAATGCAATTGTTCAAAGCAAGGATAAAGGAATTGTTATAACTGGTAGTCGAGGAGGTCTAGTACTCGTTGCCAAATTTGATAGTGTGGGTACAAAAAAATGGAGTTATTATATTAAAGATGCGGTTTATAATATTGATGGTGTTAATTCAATGCTCAAAAGTAATGATGGTGGTTACATTATTTTTGCTGCTGCTACTTACCCAAATCATAGTGCGTATTTAGTAAAAATAGATAGTGTCGGAGTTTGGAAATGGTCTAAAACAATTCCAATGGGGCATGCTAATTCCGCTAATAATATAACATCGGGTTCAATGACTAGAACTAAAGATGGTGGTTATGTTTTAGTTAGTGGAGCAAATGGGAATATTGTTCCTAATTCAAATATTGTAGTAAAATTAGATAGTATGTTTAATGTTAAATGGACAAAATTTGTTGGCTCTAATAATAGTTGGTTGCCATCCATTGTTCAGACAAAAGATGCTGGATATGCACTTGCGGGTGGCATTCCTAATAGTCCAAGTTACTATAATATTTATGCAGTAAAATTAGACAGCATGGGTAATGGATGTTGCAGTTATGGACCTTTTGCAACAACAACTAATACTGCTACTTGTACTGAAGTAAGTGATGGAGGTGCTGGTCCTTTCTCAAGCTCAGTCGCTGCAACCAATATAACAGCAAGTATTGGTACATTATCAAGTGCCTGCCTTCCTATGGCATTAACAACCACCGTTTCATCCGGCTGTCTAAATCCACCCTGTCATGATACTGCAACTGTTTCTATAAATTATGGTTTGTGGCCCTATACTTATTTGTGGAGCAATGGTCAAACAACTAAAACTGCAACAGGGTTATGTGCGGGTACAACCTATACTGCAACTATAACAGATGCTTCAAGTGCAACGGCAACGGTAACTGCCACCATACCCGCTGCACTTTCTACGAGCATGATTGTTACTAATCCAACATCTTGTACTTCAAATAATGGAAAAATAACTGCAAATGTTTCGGGTGGTACTGCTCCTTATACTTATTTGTGGAGCAACAGTAAAGTAACAGCAACAATTACAGGGCTTGCTCCTGCCACCTTTACTTTAACAGTTACCGATACGCATAGCTGCACAAATACTTTTACTGCAACGGTTAGTTGCACTACTGATATTTCAAATTATGATTTGCAAAATGAGTTTAGTATTTATCCCAATCCAAGCAATGGTAGTTTTATTTTCAATTCTCAATTATCAAAAGGAGAATTAGAAATTTATAATGTAATGGGCGAAAAAGTGAATTCATCATTAATAACTAATCAATCTACTTATATAAATATTGATGTGCCCAATGGAATTTACTTTCTGCAATTAAAAACAGAGCAGGGCGTGGCAACAAAGAAGTTGGTGATTCAAAAATAATAACCACCTCAACCCTCACTCCCTTCTCCTTAAGGAGAAGGGACGGGGATGAGGTCAAAATAAACACAAACCCCGATATGAAAATATAAGTATATAGAAGAAAAGTTAAAAGCCCAACCCAACCTCCCCCATAGGGCTTACCGAAAACCTTTTTTACCCCCGCCTTAGGTTCTCATACCGCAAAAAAACACCACAGATGCGGTTCTTTGTAAGAGATTACACCATTGCAACTACAATACCTCAATCCTCTGCAAGGGATGGCATCATTGCAACTGCAATACCTCAATCCTCTGCAAGGAATACCACCGTTGTAACTTCTTTAATAATGCTACTCAAACCAAACATAAACCAATAAACCATTTTACTATGAAAGCATGGTCGTTCACACAAAATCCAATCCTTCATGCCACCGATGGCAGCTACCAACTTGGTATGCAACTCAGCACGTTTCACGACAGCGCGCTCAATGCCGCCAAAACGGATCCGTTCATTTTACCGCTTTATAATTCTTACCACCCTTTGCACCTTGCCTACAAAAGTGCATACGAGGCATGGGTGGCGCAGGGTGGTTTGCAGCAGGGCGAAACATTAAACTTAAGCCAGTTGCTGCTTTTACTGTCGAACACAAAAATTAAAGCATGGGATATTGCAATTCAAAATGTGTACGCACAAAATACTACGCAGTACACCAAGCTTTTGCCCAACCGCAGAACGCCCTTTCAAACCGGAAGTCAGCAAAATAAAATCAATGCAGTGAACGGACTCAGCATTGCCATTGGCGGAAACACCGCTCTTGCAACGGTGAAAATGGATGTGGATGCTTTTTACAAACAGCTTGACCTTGCGCTCACCACTCAAAAAGGTAGTAAGAGTAATACGGCAACTATGAGTGGAAATCTGGAAACTGCCCGCGTAAATTTTTGCATCGGTCAGTATAGCAACATCGGTGCGTTCATTCAAAAGTACGCTGCAACGCCCGAAAAAATAAATCAGTTCTTTGACCTGCAGGGAATCCGCAACGGACATCAAACATTGTTTACAGGATTGGTGGCAACACAAGCTGCATACACCATTGTGAAACATACCTTTGGCGCAACCGATCAACTGAATCTTTTAAACTCCGGCACTACACAGCTTAAATTTTATTTATCACAAACAAAAGATGCAAATCCGCCCGCAGCAGTTGTAACGCTCGAACCAAGCACACAGCAAACCATTGATGCAAGTGCATTGGGAAATATTGCCAATTCCTTTTTGATGGTTTATAATGCTGATGCCAACATGAAAGGAGAATTCAGCGTGGAGATTTTGTAACAATTGTCATTTCGAATCCTGCTTTGAGGATGAGAAATCTCATAACTGTGATGTAGAAATATTATTGGGAGATTCCTCATCCCGCTAAGAAGCGGGACTCGGAATGACAGCGGTCATCATCACAACAATCAAAACGATTAATCTTTATAAAACATAATAAACTATTAAACAAAAAATAATTACTTTTACCAAGAAACAAGATAAGCACCATTTCCCCCCATTGCTTTTCTTTTTCCAAAAACAAACAATAATCTTGTCTGCCACTTAGCAGGCAATTAAAAACAACACACTATGAAAAAACATTTACTCATTATTTCTGCTTTTGCTTTCGTGTTTGGATGGCAGGCAGCGCATGCGCAAATTATTAATCCGGGTTTTGAAACATGGCATTCAAATCTTGCAGTGCCAACTGCAAATGATCCTAACAGCGGCAATGCTTCTACCGGATGGTGGGATTACAATTTATTCAACTATGCTGCTGTAGGTGCAAGCCCAATATCTGTTTTTCAATGCGACACCGCACATTCAGGAAGTTATTCAGCCCGCATTGAAACTGTGATTTATACGCCAGCTTCCTATACCTATGATGCTCCATGGGGCGTTCCTTTCATCGGACATAATTATTTAGATACATTAGGTATTTTATTTAACGGAAACGTGAACGAATTAACAACCACATTTATACCTGGAATTCCTTGCAATCAAAATTTAACTCAATTCAGTTTCTATTATAAGTATAAACCACATGGAGTAGATACTGCTGAGTGCCGTGTATTATTGGTGAACCATCGCCAAGCAGTTGCCGGAGGGTTAGTTAAAATAAATACAGCGTCTTCAACATGGCAACAAGCTACTATCACCTTTGTTTCTGTGAGTTCTCTAGTTCCTGATACATTATATGTTTTATTCAGTTCTTCATCGCTCGATCGCAAACCACAACCCGGAAGCGTTTTATGGGTGGATGATGTTAGTGTTGTAGGAAGTGCAGGTATTAATCAGTTATTATCAGCCGAAAGTCATGTAGATGTTTTTCCAAATCCGGCATCCAATTCAGTAAACTTTAACATTACAGGTTTGAACAATACTGCAACCACACTTTCCATATTTGATATTACCGGAAAGAAAATCAACAGCGTTGCGGTGCATAATAATCTGACAACGATCAATACTCAGGTGTACAATAATGGACTTTATTTCTATCAGCTTAATGATAATGAAGGCAACCTGATCAAATCGGATAAGTTTAGTATTGTTAAATAAGAATATATTTTGTTGATTTAAAAAGGGCAGTAATATTATTGCCCTTTTTTATTTAAGTAAGCATCCACCCGTTGTTTCACATTCTCCCGAATATTCATCCAATAAAGATTGTAATCGAGAATGTGATAGCGTTTATTAACTCCAAACAACCAACGCCATATTAAATGTTCTTTTTGAAACCCTGTTTGGTTTTTTTTATGAACCCAAAGCAATCCGTTTCCTATTGGCGAAACTTGCGCATCGGCAATTCCCTGATCAATTTCAGCAAACTCCCAAGGAACACTTCCATGATTAAGTGAAAGCGGAGCTAAAACAGTATCTCGTTTCCAAGTAAGCGGATTCACACATTCAAAATCACCTTCAAAATATTGGTCTTTTATTTCTCCTGTTCGTCTTGCATTCCAGCAGATAATACAACCGGTTTGCGTTGCAGAATCGCTTGGTGGAATATTTTTGAATTCATGTTTTTGAACATTACCGCCAATTACATAAGCAGCCACCAATCTTTTTCTAAGCACAGAATCTTTCTCAAAATAATCGTGAAGCAATTGATCCGCATGTTGTGAACCCTGGCTGTGCGATGCAATGATTATCGGGCGACCATTGTTATAATTTTTCAGATAATATTCAAATGCTGCTTTCACATCCTGATATGCAAAGTCAAGCGCTTTTTTTCCGCTGCCGTTTAGTTTAGTGTAAGAATAAAGTGCCGCCTGCCTGTAATAAGGCGAATATATTTTACAACTTCCGTTAAACGCAGTTGCCTGATGACGAATAGTTGTTTTTTGAATTCTGTAATTCAAATAGTGGTTGTTCACATTTGCATTCCAATGTTTTCCTATCCAGTAAATTGTTGGATAAATAAAAAATACATCCGCTTTTGCATTCGCTTGTTCATCTTTCAAGTTAGAATTATAAGGAACAATATCTGCGCTGTCTTTTATCGTTGGAAGTGCCGCCCAATATTTTGTTTGCGAATAATCAGGCGGAGCAGTTGGTTTGGATTTGTCAAATGATCTGAAAGGAATAATACAGGAAGAAAGTGGAAGTAACAGTAGTAAAAACAAATTTCGTAATTTGTAATTCAAATTCATAAGCAATTCGTAGGATTAATACATTTGTAAAACAGAACGTGAAAATACAATAAATGATGTTTACCAAAATCAATCAAAGTCATATTTCTTCTTTTCAAAATATTGTAGGGAAAGAATTTGTTTTGTTCGATAAAGATTCGCTTGATAAATATTCTTCGGATGAAACCGAAGATTTGAAATTCCTCCCTGAAGTTGTTGTAAAACCAAATACTCCTGAACAAGTTTCTGAAGTCCTGAAAGTATGCAACAAAGAAAATATTCCTGTAACTCCCCGAGGAGCGGGAACGGGTTTGAGCGGTGGTGCGTTGCCTGTTTTTGGCGGTGTGATTCTTTCAATGGAGCGATTCAATCATATTCTTGAAATTGATGAACGCAATTTGCAGGCAACCGTTGAGCCGGGAGTCATTACGCAGGTTTTTCAGGAAGCGGTAATTGAAAAAGGTTTGTTTTATCCTCCTGATCCTTCAAGCAAAGGCAGTTGTTTTCTCGGAGGAAATCTTGCTGAATCGGCAGGCGGACCGAGAGCTGTGAAATATGGCGTTACGAAAGAATATGTTTTGAATCTTGAAATGGTTTTGCCGACCGGAGAAATTATCTGGACAGGCGCGAATGTTCTGAAAAATTCTACAGGATATAATCTTACGCAGTTGATTGTCGGCAGCGAAGGAACTCTTGGCGTGATCACAAAAATTGTTTTCAAACTTCTTCCATATCCGAAAAAGAATGTGGTGATGCTTGTACCGTTCTTCTCTGCGGAAAAAGCATGTGAAGCGGTATCTGCAGTGTTTCGTGCTGGTGTTGTTCCATCTGCAATGGAATTTATGGAGCGCGATGCGATCGACTGGGCGTTGAAATTTGTCAGCGGTATTACTATTTCAATCAAGAAAGAAATACAGGCGCATCTTCTTGTTGAAGTTGATGGCAACGATATAGATGTGATGATGAAAGATGTAGAACGACTTACAGAAGTATTTGAGAAATTTGAAAGTGATGAAATTCTTTTTGCAGATACCGAAGAACAAAAACAAAATCTCTGGCGGTTGCGTAGAAATGTTGCCGAAGCGGTGAAATCGCATTCAGTGTATAAAGAAGAAGACACGGTTGTTCCTCGCGCTGAACTGCCAAAACTTTTAGCTGGCGTGAAAAAGATAGGAAAGAAATATGGTTTCCAGTCTATTTGCTACGGACACGCTGGCGATGGCAATTTGCATGTGAATATTATCAAGCAGGAAATGCCTGATGAAAAATGGAACACTGAAATTCCAAAAGCTATACGTGAAATATTTACTCTTTGCAAGGAACTGAAAGGAACTATTTCAGGCGAGCATGGCATTGGCTGGGTGCAAAAGAATTATATGGATATTGCATTTCATCCTAAAGCTATTGAGCTGCAAAAAGAAATCAAGAAACTTTTTGACCCGAATGGAATTATGAATCCGGGTAAGATGTTTGTTTAGAAATTAATTTTCTTTTCTCCACATCTCAATCACCGTCCTCATATCATCAGGAAGTTCAGATTCAAACTCCATGAGTTTTTTTGTGGTAGGATGTGTGAACGAAAGATATTTTGCATGAAGTGCCTGTCGGTGGCAAATGCGGAAACATTCTTCTACAAACTGTTTGAATTTTGTATTGGCAGAATTCTTCAGCACTTTATCTCCNNGTGCGTCCGGTTTCCAGTTTACATTCTATAAGAGAAACATACCTGAAACTTTCAATTACTTTATAATGTGTAATCGCAATCTTGCCATGATTTGCATCGGCAAAGGCAGCCATTTTTTTTCTGTCGCTCAAACTTCTGCCGATATTAATGTTCACTGTTCCTTCTTTTTCTTTCGGCTCGCCCCATACAAGCGCCTGATATCTTCTTGAAATTTTTCGGTCAAACATTTCTTTTGCCAGTTTAGCAAGCGAAAGTTCATTCTTCGCAACGATCATCAGTCCTGATGTTTCTTTATCCAAGCGATGCACCAATCCTGGTCTCACAGAATTTTGGTCGTCTAATTTTGCTTTTAATGATGCATCTTTTCCATTAAGATAATAGAGTAGGGCATTGACAAGAGTTCCGGTATAATTTCCATGAGCTGGATGAACAACCATTCCGGCTTTTTTATTTACAACAATGAGGTCATCATCTTCATAAACAATATCAATTGGAATATTTTCGGGAAGAATATTTATTTCCTTTCGAGGAAACGCAAGTACAATGGTAAGCACATCTTCACCCTTGACTTTATAGCTGGACTTTACTGCTTTACCATTTGCCAGAACATTTCCGGCTTCAATGGTATATTGTATCCGTGTGCGGGTTGCGTTTGCAATGTGTGTGACAAGAAATTTATCTACACGAACAGGTTCTTGCCCTTTGTCAACAACAAACTTATGATGCTCAAATAATTCCTGACTGCCATCGGCGATGTCTTTTTCTTCTTCAGGATGATTGTCGCTATCGTTGTTCATTTTTGTAGAAATTAAAAATCCCCTCGTGAGGGGATTTTCGTTGAGCGGAAGACGAGGCTCGAACTCGCGACATCTACCTTGGCAAGGTAGTGCTCTACCAACTGAGCTACTTCCGCAATGGATGGCAAAAGTAAAAAAATATTGCAAGTTGTAATCATGTCTTTTTCGTACCTTCGAAATTCATTTTTACATTTATTATTATGAATGAAAATCTTACTCCGCTTCTTTCAGTTTCTCCTATAGATGGAAGATACCACGTGCAAACTCAGGAACTGTCGGATTATTTTTCTGAATACGCTTTAATTAAATACCGACTTTTTGTAGAAGTGGAATATTTCATCGCTTTGTGCGAAATGCCGTTGCCTCAGCTTAAGAATTTTGGAAAGGCAAATTATGGAAAACTGAGAAAAGTATATATGGAGTTCTCCCATAAAGATGCCGAGAAAATAAAAAAGACAGAAGCGATAACCAATCATGATGTGAAAGCGGTTGAATATTTTCTAAAAGAAAAATTTGATTCGCTGAAATTTTCTAAATACAAGGAGTTCATTCATTTCGGACTTACATCTCAGGATATAAACAACACTGCCGTTCCTTTGCTTTTCAAGGATGCGGTGAATCATGTTTATCTTCCTCTCATACAGAAAATAATTTATGACCTAAGAAGATTGAGCGAAGAATGGAGCGATATTTCCATGCTGGCGCGAACACACGGACAACCTGCTTCGCCCACCAGATTAGGAAAAGAGATGTTGGTTTTTGTTGAACGATTGGAAATGCAGGAAAAATTATTATTAGTAGTTCCTTTCTCGGCAAAGTTTGGCGGAGCCACAGGAAATTTCAACGCGCATCATGTGGCTTATTCTGAAATTAACTGGGCAAAGTTTGCCAATAATTTCGTGAAAGAAAAATTAGGTTTGCATCGTTCGCGATATACAACACAGATTGAACATTACGATAATCTTGCCGCGCAGTTTGATGCCATGAAGCGCATCAACACCATTCTGATTGATTTGTCGCGCGACATCTGGCTTTATGTTTCCATGAATTATTTCAAGCAGAAAATAAAAAAAAACGAAGTCGGCTCATCTGCCATGCCGCATAAAGTGAATCCTATTGATTTTGAAAATGCCGAAGGAAATCTCGGAATGGCAAATGCAATCTTTGAACATTTATCTGCTAAACTTCCAATTTCACGCCTGCAAAGAGATTTGACTGATTCTACCGTGCTGAGAAATATCGGTGTGCCGTTTGCACATTCGCTTATTTCATTCAAGTCAATCCTCAAAGGTTTTGAAAAACTTATTGTGAACAAAGAAGCGATAGACAAAGACCTTGAAAATAATTGGGCGGTAGTGGCAGAAGCCATTCAAACCATTTTACGCAGGGAAGGATATAAAAATCCTTATGAAACATTAAAAGAATTTACCCGCACCAATTCCAAATTTAGTAAAAAAGAAATCTCTGTCTTTATTGATTCGTTAAATGTAGATAAGAAAGTAAAAGAAGAATTGAAAAAGATTACTCCTTTTAATTATACGGGATTGTAAACAAAAAAGGCAGAAAGATTTCTCCCTCTGCCTTTTTTAATTCTACTTAAATATTATTCTTCTTTCTTCTTCGTCTTTTTTTCTTTCGGCTTCACCACTTTTATTGTGGCTTCTTCCGCACCTTTCTCGTAACCAATCTCAATCGTGTCGCCTTCGGCTGCACCTGCTTTTACAATTTCTTCGGCAAGAGGATCTTCAATGTATTTCTGGATGGCGCGTTTTAATGGACGTGCTCCATACTGAGAATCGAAACCTTTATCAACAATAAAATCTTTTGCTGCTTCGGTAACTTTAATCGTGAAGTTAAGTGCGTTCACACGTTTGTAAAGTTTCTCCAGCTCAATGTCAATGATCTTGTGAATATCATCTTTGGTGAGTGAATTGAACACCACAACATCATCGATCCTGTTCAGGAATTCAGGAGCAAAAGTTTTCTTCAGCGAATTTTCAATAACACCTTTTGCGTGTTCGTCAGAAGAACTTGCTTTTGCAGAAGTAGCAAATCCAACACCTTGTCCGAAATCTTTTAATTGGCGTGTACCGATATTGGAAGTCATAATTATGATGGCATTTTTGAAGTCAACTTTTCTTCCGAGAGAATCAGTGAGTTGACCGTCATCAAGAACCTGCAACAAAAGATTGAATACATCCGGATGCGCTTTTTCTATTTCATCTAACAAAACGATAGAGTAGGGCTTGCGTCTAACTTTTTCTGTTAATTGCCCGCCTTCTTCATAACCAATATAACCGGGAGGCGCGCCAATTAAACGAGATACAGCAAACTTCTCCATGTATTCGCTCATGTCAATGCGAATCATTGCATCGTCAGTATCAAACAAATATTTTGAAAGTTCCTTTGCTAACTGTGTTTTCCCAACGCCTGTCGGTCCTAAAAAAATAAATGAGCCGATAGGCTTATTTGGATCTTTTAATCCTGCACGGTTCCGTTGAATTGCTTTTACAACTTTTTTAATTGCATCAGATTGTCCGATTACTTTTCCTTGCAGAGCCTCGTTCATATTAACAAGGCGCGTACTTTCAGTTTGAGCAATACGTTGTACGGGAACACCTGTCATCATGGCAACCACTTCCGCTACATTTTCTTCTGTAACAACCTGTTTATTATTTTTGGTTTCTTCGTCCCAAGCCTTTTTCGCCACATCCAATTGTTCTAAAAGCTGGCGTTCAATATCTCGCAAACGTGCAGCTTCTTCAAACTTTTGACTCTTTACAACTTTATTTTTTTCTTCCTTAATATCTTCCATTTTCTTTTCGATCTCCAAAATAGTTTTTGGAACAACGATATTCGTGATGTGAATCCTAGAACCTGATTCATCCAGCGCATCAATTGCTTTATCGGGAAGATGCCTGTCAGACATATATCTCACCGTTAGATTTACGCATGCTTTGATGGCATCATCCGTATAAGTTACATTGTGATGATCTTCGTATTTTGATTTAATGTTGTGAAGAATCTGAATTGTTTCCTCTACAGAAGTTGGATCTACCATCACCCGCTGGAAACGTCTGTCAAGTGCACCATCTTTTTCAATATACTGACGGTACTCATCAAGAGTGGTTGCACCAATACATTGAATTTCTCCGCGTGCGAGCGCAGGTTTGAACATGTTCGAAGCATCCAACGATCCAGACGCTCCCCCTGCTCCAATGATAGTATGAATCTCGTCAATAAAAAGAATTACATCAGGAGATTTCTCCAGTTCGTTCATCACCGCTTTTACTCGTTCTTCGAACTGCCCCCTATATTTAGTCCCCGCTACCAGTGATGCGAGATCGAGCATCACAACTCGTTTGTTAAAAAGAACCCGCGAAACTTTTCGCTGAGTAATTCGCAAAGCAAGCCCTTCCACAATGGCGGATTTGCCCACTCCGGGTTCACCTATTAATATTGGATTGTTTTTCTTTCTGCGACTAAGAATTTGCGACACGCGTTCAATTTCTTTTTCGCGTCCGACAATCGGGTCAAGTTTTCCTTCCTCAGCAGCTTTCGTCAAATCTCTGCCGAAATTATCCAGCACTGGAGTTTTAGAACGAGATTCTGCGCCTCCGCTTTTTTTCGGATTATTTCCGTAGGATGCATCATCATCGTCATCTTCTGACTGAGTTGGAAATTCTGCTTTCGGATTAAATAAATGGGAGTCTGAGTTCATGGTTTCTAATTTTTCTTTTACTGCTCCATAATCAATATTGAATTTATGAAGCGATTTGGTTGCTAAACTATCGTTGTCTTTTAATATTGCAAGTAGAAGATGTTCTGTGCCGATGACTGTGCTTTTCAATTCACGAGCTTCAAGATGGGTGAACTTAATTGCTCTTTCGGCTTGTTTTACCAATTGTACATTCTGAAGTTTGAATGTGCTTTTCTTGCCGGGAGTGGCAATGGAAATTTCTAATTCTTTTCTCAGGTCAGAAAGATTTACTTCCAGTCCTTTCAGAATTTTAATAGCAACTCCTGTTCCTTCGCGAATCATTCCAAGTAAAAGATGTTCCGGACCGATGTAGGTATGTCCCAATCGAAGAGCTTCTTCCCGGCTGAAACTGAGGACATCTTTTACGCGCTGTGAGAATTTTGCTTCCATAAATTTTATATTGATACTATTTTCATCTCACAATTGATTTCAGTTGTTTAACGCTCTTACTATACAATATGTTACAAAATCCTACAATAATCATTCCTAACAATCAAAATATGACACATGCCAAATGTATGTTTCGCTTTGAGACTTCGACACAAGAAAATAACTCTATTTTTCAACGTAAAAATGTTCATAATTAAATGATTAGGTGTATATTTAAGGGTACATTAAAAGAGGTATTTTAGAACTCATTTTTATTAACTTTTCATAGATAAAACTAATATGAGCGAAGACAAAATTATTCCGGTAAATATTGAAGATGAAATGAAAGCCGCTTACATTGACTATTCAATGTCAGTGATTGTATCTCGCGCGCTGCCAGATGTGCGTGACGGACTCAAGCCAGTGCATCGCAGAGTTCTTTATGGCATGCAAGACCTTGGTGTGTTTTCTAACCGTCCTTATAAAAAGAGTGCGAGGATTGTGGGAGAAGTCCTCGGAAAATATCATCCTCATGGAGATTCTTCAGTATATGACACTATGGTGAGAATGGCTCAGCCATGGTCTTTGCGTTATCCTTTAGTTGACGGACAAGGAAACTATGGTTCTGTGGATGGCGATCCACCGGCTGCGATGCGTTACACTGAAGCACGCATGAAAAAAATTGCTGAAGAAATGCTTGCCGATATTGAAAAAGATACAGTTGATTTTCGTCCGAACTTTGATGATTCTCTAACGGAACCAACGGTTCTTCCAACAAGAATTCCTAACCTTTTAATTAATGGTTCATCAGGAATTGCTGTCGGAATGGCAACGAACATGCCTCCGCATAACCTTTCAGAAGTAGTTGACGCAACAATCGCATACATTGATAATCGTGACATTGATGTGGCAGGTTTGATGCACCATGTGAAAGCGCCTGATTTTCCTACTGCAGGAATCATCTATGGATTTGAAGGAGTGAAAGAAGCATTTGAAACAGGAAGAGGACGAATTGTCATGCGTGCAAAGTATGATATTGAAGAATTAAAAGGAAGAGAACGGATTATTGTTTCTGAAATTCCATATCTCGTTAATAAAGCGAAGTTGATTGCGGACACAGCTAATTATATTTCAGATAAAAAAATTGAAGGCATCTCAGATATCCGCGATGAATCGGACAGAGATGGAATGCGCATTGTATATGAATTGAAGAAAGATGCCATTGCGAAAGTAGTAGTGAATAATCTTTTCAAGCATACTGAACTTCAAACAAGTTTCAGCGTAAATAATGTAGCGCTGATAAACGGCAGACCGCAACTTCTAAATCTGAAACATCTCATAGCAAGTTTTGTTGATTTCAGGCACGAAGTAATTGTGCGCAGAACAAAATTTGAATTGGCAGAAGCAGAAAAGCGCGCACATATATTAGAAGGATATCTCATCGCGATTGACCATCTGGATGAAGTCATTAAACTTATCCGTGCATCCAAAACCCCCGATGAAGCTAAAACAGGATTGATCGAGCGATTTAAATTCAGCGAGGAACAGGCAAAAGCAATTCTTGAACTTCGTCTTCGTGTTCTTACTGGACTTGAGCGCGATAAAATTCGTGCTGAGTATGACGACTTAATGAAAATGATTGCATTCTTGAAAGATGTTTTGGGCGATGAAGTTCTTCGCTATGAAATAATAAAGAATGAATTAAATGAAGTAAAAGAAAAATATGGTGACGAACGCAGAACAGAAGTGGTGTATGCCGCCGATGAAATGAATATGGAATCTCTCATCCCTGATGAAAATGTGGTGATTACCATTTCACACATGGGTTACATTAAGAGGACAAACCTGAAAGAATATCGCACACAGAGTAGGGGAGGCAAAGGTTCGAAAGGAAGTGCTACGCGCGATGAAGATTTTCTCGAACACATGTTCGTTGCCAGCACACATAATTATTTATTGTTCTTTACTCAAAAAGGAAGATGTTTTTGGCTACGAGCTTATGAAATTCCAGAAGGAACTAAAACAACAAAAGGAAGAGCAATTCAAAACATAATACAGATTCCAACAGATGATAAAGTAAAAGCATTCATCAATGTGAAGAATCTTACGGATGAAGAATATTTAAAAAATCATTTTGTGGTGATGTGTACCAAGCAAGGAACGATTAAGAAAACTACGCTTGAACAATATTCACGTCCTCGTGCAAATGGAATACATGCCATCTCCATTGATGAAGAAGCAAAAGATGAATTGATAGAAGCAAAACTTACAGACGGAAAATCTGAAATAATGATTGCGCTTAAATCCGGAAAAGCATGTCGGTTCCCTGAAACAAAAGTAAGACCGATGGGAAGAACTGCCGGAGGTGTGCGCGGAATACGTTTAGACGAAGAAATAAAAGGCGATGAAGCAATAGGAATGATCTGCGTGAATAGTCCGGAGCAAACCGTACTGGTTGTTTCTGAAAAGGGATATGGAAAGCGTACGCCAATAGATGAATACAGAATTACAAATCGCGGAGGAAAAGGTGTGCGCACGGTTAAGGTTACAGAAAAAACCGGAAAGCTCATCGCCATTCGTGATGTAACAGACAAAGATGATTTGATGATTATAACTTCGAGCGGAATTACAATTCGTATGCCTGTATCCGGTTTGCGCGAGATGGGAAGAAATACACAGGGAGTTCGTGTGATCAATCTAAGCGAAGGAGATGAAATTGCTGCCGTAGCAAAAGTGGATGTGCAGGCACCGGAAGATAATGTAGATGATTTATCAGGAAGCGCAGAGCCAATCTTAGATCCCAATCCAACTCCCGAAATTCCAGAATAAGTTGAATATTTGATGAACCTTTCTAAAGCATAAAAGCTTTAGAAAGGTTTTTCAAAAAATCAATACACGAAGGTTATTTATATTGATTTGCTTTCTCCGTATCACCAATTCTGGCATAAGACTGACGTAAACGTTGTTTAACAGCAGCGTCAGGTTTTAATTTGAAATACTGCTCAAAAGGAACAATGGCTTTTTTATAATAATCATCACTTTTTTTATCATACTCTTTTGCTTTTGCCGTTTCTTTAGGAGGTAACGCATTGGATTTTTTAGTCCACTCAGTACCTTGATTAAAATACATGTTTCCTAAATTAAATAAAGCATCTTCATATTTTGGATTCAGTTCTATTGCTTTCTGATATTCCTTTTCTGCCTTTTCAATTTCATTTGATTGTTCATAAAGATTAGCTAATGCTGCATGTAAAACATCGCTGTTGGGGCTTATTTCAATTGCAGTTTCCAATTTTTGTTTAGCCAAATCACTTTTTTTCTGCTTTAACAAAATATCAATTTGCATAGTAATCAAATCCATATTATCGTCAAAAAGTGTTAAACCTTTATCAATGTAGGATAGCGCAGCAACCGTATCTTTTTGCGAAAGAGATAATTTCACCATCGTGGTATAGATAGCAGGCATTTTAAAATGAATGTCAATTAATTTATTTCCCTGCTCTTTCGCTTTATTCATATCGTTGGCAGCATAGTAAGCACGGAATTGAATGAACATTAAATTTGCTTCGGTAATATTGCCGCGTTTCATTGACTCATCAAAATCATAAGGTAGTGCAGATTTTAAAATATCGCAAGCGGCAGAAATCTTTTCAAATTGTTTATCAGGAAAATAAATCCTATCTATTTTATTCATGAGAGAAGAGGCACATATTGCCAACGGTCCCTTTGCATCGGGTTTATAAACGTTGTCTTTATCCAATTGCAAACATTTTACAAAACTTTCAACCGCTTTCTCTTTTGCCTCCAAATCTAACTGGTAAACTTTTCTGTTTGTATCTTGAAAAATGGCTTGGTATATTTGTCCTCTGTACAACCAAATTTTAGGAAGACTTTTGGTTTTATCGTCTAACACCGCTGCATCGGCATTCAACTTGGCTTTGTCATATTTCTTTTCGCCAAGATACATATAGGCATTCTGAACCTGCATGGATTGAGCAAATGCCCCAATTAAAAAGGAAGAATTAAAAATTAAAAAGGAAAGACACGCAATTGCCCTTTTTAATTTTGCCTTTTTAATTTTAAATTGATTTTTTGTTTTCATAGTTATTAAAAGATTTAGTCAAGACTTATTTTTTTGAGTTTAATGTTTTCCATATTGTATTTTTTCAACTGTGCTTCAATGGCAATTTTATCTCCAACTATCACCGTGTTTATTTTATTCTCCATTATGCTTTTTTTGATTTGAGCATTCACTTCATCCTTTGTCATTTTTTTCAAAATCTCATTCTGCTTAACGGTGTAATCATTGTCTAAATTGAAATTATTTATGTTGGATAGGAAACGCATTTTCTGTAAAGCCGATTCATATTTAATCGCTTCCTGATTCAGAAAAGAATTTTTTGTAAACTCTAATTCCTTATCCGTGATGCCATTCGCATTATAGGATTTCAGTTCTTTGCTTATCTCGGCAAGTGCAAGAGCCGTAGAAGGTCTTTTTACGGAAGAAAAAATTTCAAATTCCCCTTTATAATTGTCTCCTCTGAATCCTGAATAAATTCCGTAAGTAAATCCTTTTTGTTCACGAAGATTCATAAAGAGTCGTCCGCTGGCGCCACCACCTAACGCAAAGTTGGCAATCTTGTTTTTAAAGAAATCACCATAAGCATCAAATTTAAGAGATGTATATCCCATATTGATTACCGAAGACGGCGCTCCGTTAATATCATAAATAAAAAACTGTTCTGTTTGCTGAGGTTGTGGAGCAGGCGGAGCAGGCATGGTTACTTTTTTAGGAGTCCACTGATTTAAGAATTCTATCTTTTGTTTTGCTTCCTGCTCAGTCAAATCACCTACAATGGTAACTTTTGCAAGAGAAGGGCTGAAATATTTTCCGTAATAATCTTTCACATCCTGCAACGTAATTTTGTCAACCGATTTTACAGAAGATGGAAGTCCGAAAACATTTTCGCCATATAAAACATAATCAAAAAGTTTTCCTGCCACTGCATTGGGCTCATGTTCCTGTTGCTTGATGCTCGCTTTCATTTCTTTTTTAATGCGTTTAAAATCTTCTTCTTTAAATGCCGGAGTAAACATTTTTTCTTCCAGAATTTTAAGTGTGGCATCTAAATTTCTTTTCAATGCAGTAACTTCAATAGTGGTATTTGTTTTAGTTGAATTGATAGTAATATCGCTTCCTAATTTATCCAACGCAGCTTCTATTTCTTCAGAAGAATGACTTTTAGTGCTTTCATTCAGCATATCTGCTGAAATTGCAGCAAGACCAATCTTTTTAATATCCTGATGCACCATATCTCCGCCGTCAATTTCAATGCTGATATGAACTACCGGTGTTTCCTGATAAATAGTACCGATAGATTTAATTCCATTGGTTAGTTCAAAGCGATAGATATTAGGAACTTTTGCAATCGCAGGTGGGCCCGGCGTTGGTCTGACTGTTCTGTCAAAATTATCAGGTGCCGGACTGTATGTTAATCCTTTGTATTCAGGATTTGGAGCAAATACCTGACCTGCATAAGGATTTATACTTTTTGCAGAATCTTTTGGGTCAAGAATAGGGTAGGTGTTCAACACCGCTGCGCCTGAACCATTAATATATTTATTGAACACACGAATAATATCTTCTTTGGTAACTTTGTTATAACGGTCTATTTCTTCCTGGATAGAGTAGGGTTTACCAAGCAATCTTTCCCATTCTGAAATGATGATAGATTTAGAAAACACGGCATCCATTTTGCCATATATCTCACTTTCTTTTTTTGCTTTTGAACGGGCGAGGGCTTCATCCGTAATTCCTGTCTTTTCAAATTCATCCAAGGTAGCTTTCACTTCTTTATCTAATTCTTTAAATAAATTTTCAAAATTAAAATCATCGGGTGGATATGCAATTACATAAATCTGAAATTCTCCTGTCAGTTCCTGATTAGCATGTTGCGCCATTGCCTGAACAGCTTTTTCGTTCTTTACAAAGTTTTTGTAAAGCGGTGAGTTCTTTCCTGAACCAAGCATATCTGCAATTAAATCCAACGCTGCTTCGTCTCTATGATATTGCGGAACGGTGGGATATACTCTTAAGTTAAGCGGAAGATATACTTTGTCTCTATACGACCCATATTTATCCTGAGGAATAACTACCTGAGCAACTTTTAGTTTTTTCACTTCGGGGCAGGACTTTAATGTGCTGTAATATTTATCTATCCACTTTAATGTTTGTTCTTTATTAAAATCTCCGGATACTGTGAGAATCGCATTGTTAGGTCCGTACCATCTTAAAAAGAAATTTTTCAGGTCTTCAGTTTTCGCGGCATTCAGATCATCTACATAACCAATCACGGGCCAGCTATACGGATGCCCATTAGGATAAAGTATTTTATTTATTTCTTCTTCAAAACCAAGCGCGTAAGGTTGATTCTCTACGTTTTGTGATTTTTCA
Organism: Bacteroidota bacterium; assembly: GCA_003164895.1. GTDB lineage: Bacteria > Bacteroidota > Bacteroidia > Palsa-948 > Palsa-948 > Palsa-948. Next base: position 44,192 of record PLUL01000014.1, read on the forward strand.
TTCTTAACAGCGTCCCGTTGATTGTCAAACTTTTTCTGAGTAAGCGAATCCAATAAAAATCCCATTCTGTCGGCTTCCATCCATAAAGACATTTCTAAAAAGTTGGATGGAGTAGTTTCAAAATAAGTTGTTTTATCCCTTTCAGTGAATGCGTTCATGTTTCCACCGGCATTTTCAATAACTTTAAAATGTTCGTCATCTGCCAGATGCTTTGAACCTTTAAACATCATGTGCTCATAAAAATGTGCGAAACCCGATCTTCCAATATCTTCTCTGTCAGAACCCACTTTGTAAGTAACCGCAACATTCACCACCGGATCAGAATGATCTTCATGAAGCAAAATAGTTAATCCATTTGGAAGTTTATACTTTTCGTATGCAATTCCAATTTTCCCTGCTTCAGGAATAGATTTTTCCACGAATTGCGGCTGAGCCATCAACGTGATGAAAATGCAATGAAGCGATAATGTTAATGCAATAATTTTTTTCATGATATATTGAAGTGTTTGTTACTGTGTTTTTTGACGAAGCGAATGTAATATTTTTGGTTGCTCACGCGTTTATCAGATAGCTTTTTTTTATGTCGCTAAGTATAAATTAATCTGATACTTTTACACCTCAAATTTTATGTATATGAAGAATATTTTTTCTCTTTCGATATTTCTTTTTTTGCAAGGAATAGGCGTGTGCTGCTTTTCGCAAAACTCTAACCTTAACAAGGCAATAAGTCTGTTAGAGGATTATGAAAAATACAATGAACTTAAATCGCTTCCCAATGCAAAGACAAGGATTGACAGTGCAACCGTAAATCCGGCAACATCGGATAAATACAAAACATGGTTTTACAGAGGGCAAATTTACCTTGCCTTATTTGAGCAATCAATAAAAAATGAAATGACAAAAATTCAGGAAACAGATGTAAATAAAAAAATAATTGCTGCTTATTTTAACATTTCGATGGCAGATGCGGAAGAAGCACTGAAAGGTTTTCAAAAGGAATTAACGCTCGATGATAAAAAAGTGTATACACCCGATGCAACTTCCCGAATTAAAACTCTTGCCGGATATTATGGAACCAAAGCATTGGCTTTGCTGATAAATAAAAATTATGCCGATGCCATTACGTACTACGAAACATCGTGCGACCTTAAATTAAAAACAACAGGCATAAACGATACCGCAGCAATATATAATCTGGCAGTTGCCACCCGAAAAAATAAGAACTATAAAAAAGCCGAAGATTATTATACTAAACTTATTGAACTGAAATACGAAAATCCCGAAAAGTGGTATCTCGAAATGATTTGGATGAATTCTGAAAGCGGAGATATGGATGCTACGGCAAACGCAATAACCAAAGCGCGTGCTGCCATGCCTGATAGTTACCCGATACTTGTAGAAGAAATAAATCTCTATAGCAAAAGCATTGATAAAGAAGAAAACAGGGCAAAAAGCGCAGAGCTTTCTCAAAAAGCAATAACTGATTTGAATACCGGCATAACTAAAAACCCAAAGGAAGCGCAGTTGCATTTGGTGTTGGCAGGAATTTACAGCAAACTGGCTTTTCCGAGAGATAAAAACAATAATGCGCTTGCAAAACCCGAAAACTTTAACGAGTTGGTTTTAAAAGCCGAAGATGAATACAAAAAGGCATTGGAACTGAAACCGGATTTTCAAAACAATTATACGTTAGGAATTTATTACAATAATTGGTGTGCCGATATTGTAAACCAATTAGATAACATAAAAGATATTAAAAAGAAGAAAGCCGAAGAAAAGAGTGCGGATGATCTTTTGCAAAAGGCAATACCGTTATTAGAAAAGGCGCACGAGTTAGACCCAAAGGATAAAGACACCATGCGAACCCTGCGACAATTATATGCCCGCACAGGACAAGGCGAAAGCGAGAAATACAAAAAATTGGATGCCGAGTTTAAAGGAGTGAAGTAGTTCATCCTCAATTGTAAGCCAAGAATTACTGCGATTGGGAGAAGTTTTATCATTTCAACTCCGCAATATCAATGGCCATTTTCCGTTTTCACAAAACAAAAAACCGTTATTTATCAGCAAACTGTGCATTCAATACTTGTTTCGATTGCAGTTTTTATGTCACTAACATTGACTGCGATATGTCAAACTGATAGCAAAGAAACTTGGTCAATGGAGTTAGGTGCAAGCAAGAATATTTTATACAATAATTTCACAGGCGTTAATCTAAGATTTGTATCGCCAAAATTTCAAATAACAGGCGAAGATCCTTATTGGACTGAGGAAGAAGAAAAACATCCAAAAAGGTTCAAGAAATTCCGTTTTAATATTGAATTAATGTATGCTCCGGCATTTAATGTAAATGATGAAAACGGTAATAATTTCATCAGAATAAATACTCCCGGATTAAGAATTCAAAATATACTTGTAAGCAGAATTCATAAAGATACCTTGCCAATTTATTATGTGAGTAATTCAACGCAATTGAAAGAATATGCTGTTTCGGGAAACATTCAGTACAGGGTTTTAGAATACAATAGAGTAAGTGTGCAGATAACCGGAGGGTTAAAATTCTTCTTTTTAACAAGCCCTGATTATGGGTTAGTTAATACCAAACAAGTTTATTATTTGAACATCGGGCTTTTAAGCCAGTTAAATCTTGGATGGATTTCGCCATTTATGGATATTGGGATTGACAGAATTTATACCATTGGAGCAGAAGTTAAATTCAATGCGATTTTCAGAAACGCAAAAAGGCGGTATAAGCTAAATCTTCAGAATTCAAACAAGGCAGAAGGGTAGAACTTTTGTTCTATATAATAATCTTATGTTAAATTATATAATTCTTAAATTTCAACTATTTTGATAGAAGAAGATATAATTTCATTAATTTTACAATTTAATATAATGTAAGTTATAGAACAAATATGATTTAATATAAACATTTAATAAATCAAATAAACACTTAAAATCCAGTTAAATATACAAATTATAGAAATTATAACAATTCCTTAGTTTACTGCCTACCTCCAAAAAATTACAATTTTTACTTTTTCAATTCAAATAGTTACTTTCCTGATTATGATAAGTGTTTTCTGAATTATGAAAACAACTATCCTACTTACAATAGTTACTTTCGTAATTCAAATAAGTGTTTTCCTGATTACAATAACAACTATCCCAATTCAAATAGTTATTATCGTAATTACAATAGTTGTTTTCCTAATTACAATATGTACTATTCCAATTACAATATGCCATATCGTAATTACAATATGCCATATCCTAATTACGATAAGTACTATTTCCGTTAAAATTCGTGAAATTTTAAAAATACAAACAGGAATCCCGATTGGAATTCCTGTTTTTGGTAAAATTAAGGAGTTATTGAAAATTAACCTTTCAACTTGCTAACTTTCCAATTTTTAAACTTATTATCTTATTTACAGCACATATATTGCCGGTGCAGTAATCCATACTTGCTCGCCGCCATTTTTTTCACTCAAAACAATTCTGCCACGGTAGAACATTCTGGTACCGGGCGCTTTTCCATGTGTATATGTTGAGCGACTGCCTGGCGTTGTTTTTATAGTGGTAAAAGTGGTTCCATCGGCACTTTCCTGTACTTCGTATGTTGCTGCTAATCCTTGACCGGCTGCTTTAAAAGTAATATCAAGCACACCTGCCTGCGTATCATCGTTTACAACTTCAAAATCTTTTTTCACTCTAACCGCTTGAGCCCGTGTGGTCAATCCGCACTCGGTTACTACCTGAGTTGCGGTAACTTCATCGGGTGCCAAATTTGCTGCTGCCTGCACGAGCAATACAAAACTGCGCACATCGGTTATCACCGTTGCCAGAATGGTATTTCGAGCATCCGCAGTTCCGGCAGTGCGTGTTTTCACAGCGGCTTCTGCCGCAAGGGCTTTGGTTACATTGCCCTGCGCAGTGGTTAATGTGTTAGCCGCAATTGTAACGTGCGTATTGCCGGGAGCTTTGCCTAATGCGGTATAAAACGTGGTTACATCGGTTAAAAGCTGCGACACATTTTCTTCAAAATAAAAAATTGCCGCTACGTGTTTTTTCTTAATCATAATAATTAGTGTTTAATTGTGGTTGAACTTATGTTGAATGAATAATTTTTGAATGTCTGCTTTATGTTTTATCACATTTTTATTAGTGGGAACTTTATCTGGGAAAAAGCTGCAATGTTTTCCCATTCTTTTTTCTACCTTTAAAAAAAACTGTTCTGTGGTAATGCCAAAATATGCGCACATTCGGCAAATGCTTTGCGCGTGTAGTTTGCGTTTGTTGCTTTCCACCAAAGAAAAATTAATGCCTGTTTCACGCTGGCATGTTTTTAACGAAACATGCGATGCAATTCTTATTTTTTTTACCACCGTGCCCATAACATTTGCATAATGAGCGTTGCATTGTTTTTTTTGTTCCGAAAGTGTTGTGTTGTGTTTCATGAATGTTTGTTTAATGGTTTAGCGAATTTCGTACAAAAACACTCCTCACCCCGTTACGAATTCGTGGTTATTTTTTACTAAAATGTGATTACACAGACCTGACTGCCGTCAGGCAAGTTTATAAAATGATTCCACCGATTTGCCATTTATCGGTGTAATCTCATTTGTTTATAATAAATCGGTGATATCTTTTACCACCTCTCCCCTGCCATTAGGTTACAATTATGTAACTTTGTTGCTTATTATAAGGTATAAGGAGATAATTACAATACAAAAATAAATTGCAGTGAAAAAACTTTGTACGATTGTTTTAGTTGTTTTCTCCACAATGGTATTAATTACTATTCCAAGTGATGCTCAAAATTTTAATTGGGCAAAACAAATGGGGGGAAATATTCCTGTTTCATCTACCGGCAGTGGTCGTTCTGTAGCAGTAGATGCATTAGGGAATGTATATACAACGGGGAGCTTTATTGGAATTATTGATTTCGATCCAGGTGTTGGTGTTTTTAACCTTACTTCTCAAGTTGGAGATATATTTATTTGTAAGCAGGATTCTTCCGGCAATTTGATTTGGGCAAAACAAATTAGCGGTACAGCACAAAATACAAGTACTTCCATAACTGTGGATGTTTCAGGAAATGTTTATACAACCGGTAATTTTCAGGGAACAACGGATTTTGATCCGGGCAGCGGAACATACAATCTTACTTCTTATGGTAATACTGATATATTTATCAGTAAGTTGGATGCCTCCGGAAATTTCGTTTGGGCAAAACAGATGGGTGGTGCTTCGGCAGATGTGAGTAATTCTATAGCCGTAGATGCTTCAGGAAATATATATACAACAGGAAGTTTTCAGGATACTGCTGACTTTGACCCTGGTATTGGAACTTATTACACCCATGCGCTCGGAGGAAGCGACATCTTTGTCAGTAAGTTAAATTCTTCCGGCAATTTTGTTTGGGCGAAACAAATGGGTGGCACATATGTTATCCCACCTCCATCTAGTGGTACTATTCCATCATATGCCGTTGGCAATTCTATAGCTGTCGATGCTTCAGGAAATGTTTATACAACTGGTAAGTTTACATGGAAAGTAGATTTTAATCCAAACGGTGCGCCTAGTGATACCTTCTATCTTTTTACTGGCACACAAAATAATCTTGCTTTTATAAGTAAGCTAGATTCATTCGGTAATTTTGTTTTTGCGAAACAAATTGGCAATTATGGTGATCTTTATACTGGTAATTCTATAGCAGTAGATGCTGTAGGAAATTCATATACTGGATATTTTGGTGGTGGTCCAGTAGATGCGGACTTTATTAGAAAGTTAAATGCTTTAGGAGATTCTATTTGGACAAAACAAATAAATTACAATTCACAGTATTCCACATACTCTATAGCAATGGATGTTTCCCACAATCATCTATATACTACAGGAAATTTTAAAGGAACAGTAGATTTTGATCCGGGTCCGGGAATTTTCAATCTTACTTCTTTCGGCAATAATGATGATATCTTCATTAGCAAATTAGATACTTCTGGCAACTTTGTTTGGGCAAAACAAATGGGTGGGACTTACCAAGATGTTCCCAATTCTATAGCTGTAAATTCATATGGAAATGTATCGACTACAGGGTATTTTCAAGGAACTGCAGATTTTGATCCTGGAAGTGGAACCTATAATTTAACTTCAGGTTCTTACCGTCAGGATATTTTTGTTAGTAAGTTAGATTCATTGGGTAATTTCGTCTGGGCAGCACAAATGAAAAATCATAATGATGCAAATCCTGTCCCCTTGGGTGTTGGCAAATCTGTTACCGTAGATTCATTTGGGAATGTTTATTCTACCGGATATTTTAATGATACGATAGATTTTGAACCGGGCATCGGAACTTATTATCTTAATTCATTTGGAGGTAATGACATTTTTGTCAGTAAACTTGATGCTTCTGGTAATTTTATTTGGGCTAAACAAATGGGGGGCAGTTCGAGAGATTTAGCTAATTCCATAGCGATTGATGCGCATGGAAATGTTTATACAACTGGAACTTTTCAGGGAACAGCAGATTTTGATCCGAGCAGTGGGAGTTTTAATCTCACTTCAAATGGAAGCGATGATATTTTCGTATGCAAACTTGATGCTTTGGGTAATTTTTTATGGGCAAAACAAATGGGCGGTACTTTATCAGATGTAGGTACTTCTATTGCTTTAGACACTTCCGGCAATGCATATATAACAGGAAATTTTCAGGGAACTGCTAATTTTGATCCGAGCAGTAGCAACTTTACTCTAACCTCAACTGGAAATAATGACATCTTCATTACCAAATTAGATGCTTCTGGAAATTTTGTGTGGGCAAAAAAAATTGGAGGATATGGAAATGATGTAAGCAATTCAATTGCATTAGATAAATTTGGGAATACATATTCAACAGGTAGTTTTTGGGGAACAGTAGATTTTGATCCAGGCATCGGAACCTATAATCTTATTGCAACAGGTTATGCTGATCCAATGGGCACTCAGAGGGATAGCACAGATATTTTCATTAGCAAATTGGATTCTTCAGGCAATTTTGTATGGGCTATAAAAATAAATGGGTACAATTGGTTTGATCAGGCATATTCAATTACTACAGATGCCATAGGCAATGCGTATATTACAGGGATAGAATGGAGTTACACAAGTAGCGCTGACATATTTCCTGCTACTGTTGTAAGTAAGATAGATGCTTTGGGTAATGTTAAGTGGGCTAAACAAGGTGGGCTGCAGTTTTATCCTAACGCTGAAACCTTCTACTCAATAGTAGTAGATACTTCCATGAATGTGTTTACAGCCGGTAATAGCAATAGTAATGTTGTCGTCAATAAATATGACTCTACAGGCAATCTTGTTTGGGTAAAACAAGTGGGTGGTACTGCAAGTGATATTGGATATTCTATTGCAATAGATCCTTGTGGTGACCTATTTACAACCGGAAGTTTTCAAGGAACAACCAATTTTAACCCTAGTGGAACATTCAATCTAACCACTGCTTCAGGAGCAACTGAAATTTTTGTAACCAAATGGGGCAATTCTTCTAATTGTCAAAATGCTACAAGTGTTTCCCAAGTTTCCACTCAAACGGATATGACTGTTTATCCCAATCCCACCAGCGGAGCGTTTCACATACAAGTAGCCAATAGCCAACAGCTATTAGCTAATAGCCAGATAGAAATTTATAATGTGCTGGGGGAAAAAGTGTATTCATCGCACCTCACCCCCGCCCCCTCTCCTTCAGGAGAGGGATGGGGAGAGGTTGTCAATATGAGCGCAGCACCCAACGGTATTTATTTTCTGCAACTAAAAACTAACGATGGCATTGCATCAAAAAAAATAGTGATAAATCATTAGCCAGTTCCCCATACGGCTAAGTTGCACTTTGTGCGTGAGTAAAACTTAATGGAAACTCCATTAGAACATATTTTAACAAGTTCTTATAAAGCCGATATGATTGCTTATTTGGATGCACATCCAAAAGATTTTGAGGAGGCAATTAATTTGGCTATTTCAAATAAACAACCTTATGCCTGGCGGGCAGCTTGGTTACTTTGGAGTTGCATGGCAGTAAACGATGCGCGAATAAAAGGATACATAAAAAAAATAATTGACAGCATTACCGCCAAAAATGACGGGCATCAGAGGGAATTACTAAAGATACTTTTGGAAATGGAAATTAAAGAAGAGTACGAAGGTTTATTATTTAATTTATGTGTGTCTGTTTGGGAAACAATAAATAAAAAGCCATCGGTGCGGTTAACTGCATTTAAAATGTTGGTTAAAATTGCAAAAAAACATCCTGAACTATCGCACGAAATAATTTTCCTAACTCAAAATCATTATTTGGATTCATTGTCTCCTGCTGTAAAGAAAGCAGTTTCCAAAATGAAAAAAGAGTTTACTTTGCAGATGAATAATTAAAAATAAATTATGGAAACAAAAACTACAAACACTATACCGGCAGATTATTCTATCGGCAGCTTCACAACAAAAACTGCATTGCCATTATTTGACATGCTTGCAAGTTCAATGGATTTTAATTTCCCTGCCGATAATGCTGCGTTAAAATCTCTTTGCGAAAAAGCCATCAGCTACTTGGATGAGAACAAACTGAGCGATACTTCCTTTTACAAGCAACTTACTTTAAAGATCAAAAACTTCGACATCTTAGAAAACAACACGGAGTTTCCCACAATGAAGGAAGATAATTTCATTCATATAAAAAAATTACTTGCCGTCCATTCCTCATGGATAGCAAGTAAACTTGGAATTATGATTGAGTAAGGAAAATTACTAAGCAGCTTTCTTCTTTTTCTTTGGAGCAATGGCACTTATTGGTTTGCCATCTTTGTAAGCGCCAAGAACCACCACTAATTTGGTTCTGCGGTAATCGTTAATTGCAGCCACCATTTCGTCATAGGTTGCCTTGTGTATCTTCACTCCGCTGCCGGGGTCGGTTGCACGGTTACGCACTTCCAGATAATATCCATCTTTAAAAACAACGGGTTTGGTAGGTGGTCTGCCTCTTTTATGCTTTCCGCCTTTAAGGTTATTTAATTTCATTTTTCTGATTAAGTTTCCGTAAAGATAACTAAAAAACAATGCGGATAGAAAATAAGATATGAAAGTTTTACTACTGCTGTCATTTCGACTAAAAGGAGAAATCTAATAAAAGTGTGTAGAAATAATATTAGGAGATTCCTCGTTTACACTCGGAATGACAGTTTTATTTTATCTCTTCCAACTCTTTTAGATAATCGGTTTGTAAATCTTCGTGCAAAAAAGATATTGCCGAATTAATTCTTTTCGTCTGTGTGTTGAATAAATTTTCAAGCCGTGCGCTTTTATGAATCGGGATCTTAGAGTTTTTTATTTGTCGGCAGAAATAAATAAGAAGCTCGGCAGTAACTGCTTTATCGCCCATGTATTTGCAATATTTATTTATTATCCGCAAGGTTGTGCGCAACCCTTTTCTAATTGGATATAAATTAGTAAGTTCTTTAATTTCTAAAAAGCGGTTATCTATTTCCGATTTTATCTCTGCAATAAATACATCTCTGTCCCTCGACTGAAATAATAAATATCCTAAATACTCTTTGTTGTCTTTTTTATATTTCGCCAATTGAAGGCATAACTCCAGCAGTTGCTTGGGTGGCAATTCTTTTAATTCTTCTTTTACTTCTTGCAATGAGGAAATATTCATAAAGTAAATATACTCAGCTCTTCTCTATCATTTCCAGATATAAATGTTCTACCTTTTTTCTTGCCCATGGAGTCTTTCGTAAAAAAGTTAAACTTGATTTTATACTTGGATTCTCTTTAAAACAATTAATGTTTATTCTCAATGCCAATTCTTTCCATCCGTAACGAGCAAACAAATCCTCAACAATTTTTTGTAATGTTATTCCGTGTAAAGGATTATTTATTTGTTCTGGCATTTCTAATTATTAATATATATAGTGCACTATATAAAGTAAACTTTGCTTTGCAGAAATACCTATTTTTGTAAACTCGATTTATAAATTTATGAAAGTTATTCAAATTATAGCAAGTGTATTTTTACTTTTCTTAGCTGCCTGCAACGGAAATAAATCCAATACAAACATGTCTTCAGAAAAAGTTTCAATCAAAGAAGAAAACATCACCTACACCGGTGATAGCGTAACCATGAAAGGATTTGTAGCTTACAACTCTGCGTCTGAATTAAAACGACCTGTGGTTTTAATAGTTCACGAATGGTGGGGAATGAATGATTATTCCAAAAGCAGAGCAAAACAATTAGCCGATCTTGGTTATCTTGCCATGGCAATTGATCTTTATGGAGATGGAAAAACTGCTGAGGATCCTGAATCTGCAGGAAAATTAGCTGGAGCTTTTTATAAAAATCCGGTAATGGCAAAAACTCGATTTGATGCTGCACTTGCAAAAATCAAAACATACTCTGTTGCCGATACAAATAACATTGCCGCCATTGGATATTGTTTTGGCGGTGGAATGGTTTTAAATTTTGCACGTCAAGGTGAGAAACTAAGAGGTGTGGTAAGTTTTCACGGAAGTTTGCTTGGAGTTCCTTTGGATCAAAATTTATTAAAAGCAGATGTGTTGGTTTGTCATGGTGCCGATGATAAATTTGTTAAACCCGAAGAAGTAGCCGAATTCAGAAAAGAGATGGATGCCATTAATGCGTCTTATACATTTAAATCGTATGCAGGAGCTACGCATGCATTCTCAAATCCAAACGCAACTGATAAAGGCAAAAAATATAACATGCCTATTGCATATAATGCCGCGGCTGATACCGCATCTTTTAATGAAATGAAATTATTTTTCAATAAAATATTCAAATAGATAGAAAGGGCAATGTTGGGTTTCAACCAAGTGGTGTTAATATCTATGAATAAAAAAACGTAACCTTTTTAAGTACTATTTCGTCTAACTACAAAATTTGATTTATGACAGATGAAATAACATCAGATTCCTTATATAAACAAAGAAGTTCCTCTTTTTATTCTTTCCTTTCTGATAATTACGAACAAAGCAAATTCTTTTTACCAAAGAATCAACCTGCTAATGATATGCTTAATAAGGATGAAATGAAAAAATTGCTTGAACTGATAGAAGAAAAAGATTTCTATGAAATAAACAGCATCATTCGCAAGCGCTATTCTGTTAAATAGTTCTCCTCTACCCTATTTCTTATCCGGATTCAAAAAATCCCCATCCACAATAAATAATTTAACTCCCTTTTCAGAACTTGTTCTGTGAGAACTCAATTTATCTGAAACCTGATACGACATTCCTTTGGATAATTTTATAATCATGCCGCCAGCAAGTTCTGTATCCATTTCTCCTGCGATACAATAAATTACATGCCCTTTTTCGCACCAGTGGTCCGCTTTGTAGTTTTTAGAATACTCAACTACTCGTATTCTGAGTTCTTCAAATTGTACTGTTTTCCAAAAAGCAGTTCCGGTTTCGCCTTTGTGTTCTGTTGCGGGAATGTTTTCCCAATCGGTAGTTTGAAATGGAATTTTCATTTGGAGTGATTTGAATACAAACATACTGAATAGAATCAATCATTCTCAAAATCACGATGCAGGTATTTTTCTATCTTCGCCAAAATTAAAATCCAACAACATGACTGAGATAAAACAAGGACATCCCAAAGGACTTTATCTTTTATTCGCCACAGAAATGTGGGAACGTTTTTCCTACTACGGAATGCGAGCCATTTTTATATTGTTCATGACGAAAGCATTGTTCATGAGTGCTGCGGATGCATCCAATGTTTATGGCAGTTACACAGGTCTGGTTTATCTCACTCCACTTCTTGGCGGATACATCAGCGATCGTTTCTGGGGAAATCGCAGAAGCATTCTTGTTGGAGGTTTGTTAATGGCAATAGGACAATTTTTAATGTTCTTCAGTGGAAGTATTGTTACGGATGGTGCTCAGAGCGCATCTGCTATTTCCATGATGTGGATTGGTTTAACATTCCTGATCATTGGTAACGGTTTTTTTAAGCCGAATATTTCAACGATGGTGGGACAACTTTATCCTAAAGGAGATCACCGCATTGATGGAGCATTCACAATTTTTTATATGGGAATAAACCTCGGAGCTTTTTTTTCTCCTCTGGTTTGTGGTACTTTAGCCCAGCCGGATCATGGAACAATTCATGATTTCAGATGGGGATTTCTTGCCGCTGCTATTGGAATGGTAATAAGCACGATTTCTTTTGAATTGCTGAAGAATAAGCATTTGCGTTCTCCTGAAGGCAATCCTCTTGGAATGCCAAAAATGAAAATGGATTTAAAAACATACGGAGTTATTTTAGGTTCAATTGCTTTTGTTTTTGGTCTTCTTAATTACAAGAAAATTATTGGATTGTTTGCAGGTTCAGATACTTTGTTGGATGTACATAACTTTGCAAATAGGTTAGCATCATTTGATATTGTTTTCTTTTTAATCCTTGCGGCATTACTTGTTATGGCACTCATTATTTTTACAGATAAATCACTAAGCAAGGACGAAAAACAACGAGTTTCAGTAATTTTTATACTTATTTTATTTGTGATTTTTTTCTGGGCATGTTTTGAGCAGGCGGGAGCTTCTCTCACGCTTTTTGCCGATGCCCAAGTGAAAAGAGATATTGCAATCCACATACCGGGTTATCTTATTCTTGTTGCTTCTTTAGCATTAGAATACTTTCTAGTTAAAGCATTTGGTTGGTTCTTCGATTGGAAAAAGAATCTGCAAATAATTATTCAAGTAATTATCGGAGCCGGACTAATTGTTTTATTCTATTTAGGATATATCACTGATTATGCAAAAAATGAATTTCCTGCTTCTTGGTTTCAATCAATAAATCCTTTGGGAATAATTATTCTTGCTCCATTTTTTACAATGTTCTGGAATTCGCTAAGTAAGCGAAACATGGAACCATCTTCGCCTTTAAAAATGGCTTTTGGATTGTTATTAGTTGCGCTTGGATATGTTGTTATCGCATTTGCGGTACATGGAGTTGATTCTCAAACCAAAATCACCATGTGGTACTTATGGGCATTATACGTTATCCATACATTGGGTGAATTGTGTTTATCTCCAATTGGATTAAGTATGGTTGCAAAACTTTCTCCTATAAAATTTTCTTCCTTATTGATGGGAACATGGTTTATGGCAAATGCAATAGCGAATAAATTAGCAGGCATACTTTCGGCATTAATTCCTCCCGGTGCCGGTGAAGCGCCTGCTGCTGCCGGCACACCAATTCCTTCTTTTATTGGAATTGAAATTAATAATTTATTTATTTTCTTCTGCGTATTTATAGGACTCAGTGGCGTAGCAGCATTTGTATTATTTGGAATGTACCGTTGGTTAGAAAAGAGAATGCACGGAGTTCATTAAAAAAATTAGGACAGAAAAAACTTACTGAGTACTGCTCTGTAAAATCTTATTGTACTTGGTGGTATTACCCGGATCTAATTGGTTAAGAAGGTCAACCATTTTTTGTTTATCCGCAGGTAGTTCTAATTGCGATAACAGAAGGACAAGTTCATCGGCTTTAGCCAGAAAAAAAATCTGCATATTAAATGAACCCGGCAAAGCATCAAAAACTTTTTTCGCCAAGTCCAACGATTGCATCACAACGGCTCTGCCTCCGGTTAAATCTTCGCTCATCACATCAAAACCAAGTCGGTGATATCTGTAACTACATTCTCTCAATGGCTGAAAAGTGCTATTCAAAATATTTTCAACAAGCCAGTAACGATTGCGTGTGTCTTCAAATGATTTCCATCCTTTCTCAGCGGCATTTTGAGCATCTGTAACAATCTGCTGTGCTTTTTGAAAATATGGAGTTCCTCCATACAAAGAAAAACTGTCATAATCCAATCCAATCATGTAGTAGGCATAAAATGCAAGCATGGAAGTAAGATTGTTGTATGAATTTGCGATGTATTCAACCGGTTGAGAAGGTGTATAATTGAATGCAAAATTCTTATCGTTGTAATTAAATAAAAGCGAATTGTAAGAAGATTTGTAAATCGGTCTTCGTGATTGAATTTCCATAGTTGCAACAAACTGGTCGGTGGCTGGTCTGCTAGTAACCGTTATTACCATACTGCATTCAATCCTTTCATCCTGAGAAAACACATCGCTCGTCCACTTTTTTGTGTTCATGAATTCATTTAATGTCTGTTGAAGTGTTTGCAATACTTGTTTATCTGAAGATTGCTGAAGTGCCGGAGCAATCACTTGAACCGAACAATTTAATTCCTGTGCATTAATGAATAATGAAAATAAAAAGCAAAATAAAAAAATAATAACAGTTATATTTTTAAAATTCCTCATTTTATCTTTTTAATTATTTCAGATACAATTTCTTTTGCTGCTTCCGTTTTGCTCATCAATTCAAAGCGCTTTACATTTTTCTTATCAATAATAGTAATTTTATTTGTATCAAATCCGAAACCACTTTTTGTATCTTTCAAAGAATTGAGAACGATTAGATCAAGGTTTTTATTGTGCAATTTCTTTTTTGCATTTTGAAGTTCATTTTCTGTCTCCAGTGCAAAGCCAACGAGAATGCTTCCTTTCTTTCTTTTGCCGAGTTCTAAAAGAATATCTTTTGTAGGAACAATTTTAATTTCAGTTAATCCTTGTTCCTTTTTAATTTTTAACTTTTCATTTTTAATTGGTTTAAAATCTGCAACGGCAGCCGTCATTACCGTAATATCAGAATGATTGGAATGTTTCAAACACTGTTCGTACATTTCATCTGAAGAAATGACATCAATTCTTTTAATAGAAGTATTTTTTAAGGAAAGTGAATTCGGTCCGCAGATAAGTGTAACATCCACACCTTGGCTTGCTAACTCTTCGGCAACAGCAAATCCCATTTTTCCGGAAGAATGATTTCCGATGAAACGAACCGGGTCAATTGCTTCGTAAGTTGGACCTGCGGTTACTAATGCTTTTTTACCGTTTAGCGGAGACTTTTTTTTTATATAGTCGGAAAGAAAATTAACAATTGTTTCAGGTTCTGCCATTCTTCCTTCGCCAATTAATCCACTGGCAAGTTCTCCGTTATCAGGAGGAATAATAATATTTCCGAACGATTTTATTTTTCCTAAATTCTCTTTTGTCGCCGAATGCTGAAACATATCCAAATCCATTGCCGGTGCAACTAAAACTTTGCATTTCGCAGAAAGATAAACCGCAAGTAAAAGATTATCGCAAATACCATTTGCCATTTTTGCAATTGTATCCGCAGTGGCAGGAGCAATCAAAATATAATCAGCCCACAAAGCAAGTTCAACATGATTGTTCCACTCGCCTTGAATGCCGGATGTAAATTCTGAATAAACAGGATTTTTTGAAAGAGTGGAAAGTGTAAGCGGTGTAATAAATTCTTTTGCCGCAGGAGTCATCACTATTTTAACATTGGCACCGGCTTTTACAAATAATCGGGTAAGAAAAGCACTTTTGTATGCAGCAATGCTGCCCGTAATTCCAAGTAGAATATTTTTTCCTGTAAGCATGGTTCGGTTTATAGTTTATGGTTTACAGTTTACAGTTAAGACAACCGGAAACTGTAAACCGTAGACGGTAAACCAGTTTTAGAAACTCTTCGACCCTTTCGCAGGATTTCTGAAATAAATTTTATCCTCCATGAATTCCTGAATAGCTATAGCATGTGGTTTTGGCTGACGCTCATAAAATTTTGAAACTTCAATTTGCTCGCGGTTTTCAAAAATCTCTTCGAGATTATCAGTGTGCGAAGCAAACTCAGCCAATTTATTTGTGAGTTCTTCTTTCACTTCCTGATTAATTTGGTTGGCGCGTTTTGCCACAACTACAGTAGATTCATACAGGTTTCCTGTTTTTGCTTCATACTCTCTGAGGTCACGTGTAACGGTGTTTGTCTCTGCTGTTGATTTTTTGTAATCCATGGTTTTATTTATTGTTTGTTTATTGTTTCAAGTTGTTTTTTTGAAGAAAAATAAATTCCTTCAGCTTCTTTATTGTATTTGCTCGTGTCGGGATAATAGCTTACAAACTTATTGTACGCTTCAATAGTGGCTTTGAATCTTTCAGCTTTTTTCTTTTCCACACTTTTTTCCGCATAGCTGAAATGCGATTTTACAATCATAAACATTGCTTCTTCCCTATATTTTGAATCAGGGAAATCTTTCAACACATTTTCAAATGAAACCACAGCAGCTTTATAATCTAAAAGAAAATAATATTGCTTTGCAATTTCAAATGCTTTCATTTCAAGTTTTGCCCTGAGTTTTGCAATCAACTCATTACATTGAGTTATTTTTTCGCTATTGGGATATTTATTAATAAACGACTGTAATTCTTTAATTGCAGTTTTTGTATCTGTCGGATCTAAACTATATCTTGGCGACTCCTCATAAAAACAATAAGCATACATATAAGCACATTCTTCCGTGTGAACGCTTGCAGGAAAAGTTTTTACATAATTATTAAAATGATAACCCGCCAGTAAATAATCGCCCGATAAATAAGTTGCATACGCATAATAATACATAATTTTTTCTGCCTTATCGGTTCCTCGGTAAACGCTAACTAATTCTTCAAGCAATGCAAGTGCCTTTGAATATTCTTTTTTATTATAATAAGCAATAGCTGCATCATACTTTTTTGTGTAATCACTGCTCTTCAGCAATTTGTTATAATCACTGCACGAAGACAGAATTATTATTGCAAAAAGCAAAAGAAAACCTATTGAGTTTCTGACTTTTTTCACCTTTCTTAAAATGGGTCGCAAATATAGTGATTTATTGTGAATTGTTAATTTGTTCGCAATTTTTCAAAAATTCTTACATTTACTTTCAATTTCTGTAATAATTTTGACTTTTAATAACTTACTTATGAGAGATTTATTTGATAAAATAAAAGAAAACCGAGGTCAACTTGGTCAATATGCAAAAGTGGCGCATGGGTATTTTGCTTTCCCTAAACTGGAAGGAGAGATTGGCAGCCACATGATTTTCAGAGGGAAAAAACAACTTGTGTGGAGTTTGAATAATTATTTGGGGCTTGCTAACCATCCTGAAGTAAGGAAAGCGGATAAAGATGCTGCAGAAAAATATGGACTTGCACTTCCCATGGGTGCACGCATGATGTCGGGCAATTCAAATTTTCACGAACAATTCGAAAGCGAACTTGCTGCTTATGTTAAAAAGCCAGATGCAATTCTTGTAAATTTTGGTTATCAGGCAATGGTATCTGCCATTGATTGTTTGGTTGACAGACGCGATGTAATTGTATATGATGCTGAAGCTCACGCCTGCATTGTTGACGGAGTACGTTTGCACATAGGGAAAAGATTTGCTTATCTGCACAACGATATTCAGAGTCTGGAAAAACAATTGGAGCATGCTAAAAAAATCGTGGAAGTAACAGGTGGAGGAATTCTTGTCATCACTGAAGGAGTTTTTGGAATGCGTGGCGACCAGGGAAAACTGAAAGAGATCGTTGCACTGAAAAAGAAATACACATTCCGCTTGTTTGTGGATGATGCACATGGAGTCGGCATCATGGGAAAAAATGGCGGTGGTACCGGTGAAGAACAGGGATGTCAGGATGGAATCGATATTTATTTCGGAACTTTTGCAAAAGCATTTGCTATGATCGGAGGATTCATTGCAAGTGATGAAGATATTGTTGAATTCCTTCGCTATAACATGCGTTCGCAGATATATGCCAAGTCAATGCCCATGCCGCTTGTGATCGGAGGATTGAAGCGACTGGAACTTATGCGTAATCATCCTGAATACAGAGAAAAATTACTAACTATTACGACTGTTCTTCAAAGCGGACTTAAAAAAGCAGGATTCGATATTGGAGATACCAACACCTGCGTAACTCCTGTTTACATGAAAGGAAGTATTCCTGAAGCAACAAATATTGTTTTTGATCTTAGGGAAAACTATAGCATTTTCTGTTCGATAGTTGTGTATCCTATTATTCCAAAAGGAATGATGATATTGAGACTTATTCCAACGGCAGCACACAGTTTGGAAGATGTAAATTATACGCTTGAATGTTTTTCGAAGATTAAAATTAAACTTGAGAAAGGAGAATATCAAACAGAAAAAGTTGCAGCATTTAACTAAATAAAAACAAACAATACACTTAACTACTAACCCTAAACACTATGGAAAAGTACGAAGCTCTCAAAACAATCATCGCTGGAATGGAAGCCGATGTTCAAAAATTCTACAACGGTAACAATGCAGCCGGAACCCGCGTTCGCAAACATCTGCAAGATTTGAAACGCGCTTGTCAAGACATGCGTGATCAGGTACAAGAGATCCGCGGCTCTCGCAAAGAAGCGTAAGGAATACAAAGCCCATCCCCTGCCCTTCCCGTTAGGAAGGGAGAAATAATGCATCTTACTTTTTAGTGAGTAAGTTTATATTAAGTCCTCCCTAACGGGGAGGATTTAGGTGGGGCTTTTAATTTTTTCAATATGAAAGCAGATGTTCTATTAGGATTACAGTGGGGTGACGAAGGCAAAGGAAAAATTGTCGATGTGATTGCTCCCAAGTATGATGTGGTTGCCCGATTTCAGGGTGGACCCAATGCAGGTCACACGCTTGAGTTCAACGGGCTGAAGCATGTGCTGCATATTATTCCATCGGGAATATTTCACGAACACATTGCTAATATCGTTGGCAACGGAGTGGTGATAGATCCCATCGTTTTCAAAGAAGAAATTGATGCGCTCGAAAAACTCGGAGTGAATTGCATCAAACATCTTTTCATTTCTAAACGGGCGCATTTAATTTTGCCCACCCATCGTCTGCTTGATGCTGCCAGCGAATCATCTAAAGGAAAAGAAAAGATCGGCTCTACGTTGCGTGGAATTGGTCCTGCTTATATGGACAAGACCGGACGAAATGGTTTGCGCATTGGAGATGTGTTTCAATCCGACTTCAAAAAGAAATATGACTTTCTTGTTTCCAAACACAAACAACTTCTCGAACTGTATGATTATAAATTTGAATTGAAAGAACTCGAGGATAAATGGTTTGCAGGAATCGAGACCATACTCAAGTTTCAGGCAATTGATTCGGAGATCTATGTGAACGATGCGCTCAACAATAATAAAACGGTTCTGGCAGAAGGCGCGCAAGGTTCTCTGCTCGATATTGATTTCGGCTCCTACCCTTTCGTTACTTCGTCCAATACTATTTGTGCAGGAGCATGTACCGGTCTCGGACTTCCTCCAACAAAAATTGGCGAGGTGATGGGAATATTCAAAGCGTATTGCACGCGCGTGGGCAGCGGTCCATTCCCAACTGAACTTAACGATGCAACAGGCGAAGGAATCCGCAAAGCAGGAAATGAATTTGGTTCCACCACCGGAAGACCCAGACGCTGCGGATGGATGGATATTCCCGCGCTGCGATATGCGGTGATGGTGAACGGAGTTTCTAAACTTATCATGATGAAAGCCGATGTGCTTTCGCATCTCGACACGATAAAGATCTGCACACATTATATGTATGAAGGCAAGAAAATAAATTCTCTGCCTTACGATGTTGCCAACGCTTCTTTAACTCCTGTGTATATAGATTTCCCCGGATGGAAAACCGATTTGCGAAAAGTTACCGCAGATAACCTGCCTGCGGCTTTAGAAAATTATATTCAGTTTATTGAAAAGGAAGTGAATGTGCCGGTAAGTATTATTTCGGTGGGACCGGATAGAACGCAAACACTGGAACGCGCCGGGATAATGGTGTAAGCCTGCCTGCCGTAGGCAGGACCTCTCTCCCATTTTATTTGTAATCTCTATACTCTCGGCTCGCGTCCCGCTATGGCAGGATGCGAAGTTGTATGTCGTCTCAAACGACTGACCATTTGCACTCCTCACGGATGCGCGCCAGTTGATAATGAATGTTTTTTTAACTTAAACACAAAACCAAGTCGAATACCTAATTGAATAGATGGAAGGTAACCGCTTACTATTTGTTTACTTTCAGGATAAAAATTATTAGTTGGTCCTATCGAATTATATCTAAAAGAAGTAATATCACATTCCTGATATTTGTATCGATACCCCATACCAGTATAAATATCTAATAGGAATAAATCAGATAACAGTTTTTCATAACCAAATAATAATTCAAATGAATAAACTTGTTGTCTCTCATTTACAGTGGCAGTATATTGATGCTCATAGGTACTAGCAGAAGTAAAGTTATCAGGAAGAATTGGAGTATAATCAAGACCATTATTAACCCACTGTAAAGAACGGTCTTTACAGGTAATGTCTCGATAAAAAAAAGTCGGATTAATATAAACACCTGACTTAAAATAAAATCGAAAACCTACCTGAAGTGCGAAACCGGAACCTTGTGAAACTCCATTTACATTTCGTATTCCATTTATATAAGCACCTTCTGCTTCTATTTCAAAATGTTTTAGAAAATGATACTCTAATTCACCACCAAATTCGCATTTTGAAAACATCAACAATGGATTTACTTTAAGTACCAATCTGTTTATTGTATCTCCATCATATCTAAAACGATATTTGTGCAATTCATGTTGTTTATTAATATTGGATTGTATTTTTTCATAATTAATATTATCCGTCTTTTGTGCAAAAACAATTTTCGCAATAAATACAAACAAAATGATTACGAGAATATTTTTCATGATAACAAATATACTTCTTTCACTTGTAACAATTGTGGCTTAACAATCCACAACAGATAATAGCGAGGTAACTATTGTGCCTACGCTGCTATCTATTGTGGAATCGTTATTGTCTGCTGCCAATTCGCTGCTAACTATTGTGCCTTCGTTAGCATCAATTGCCGATTCGCGATTAACCATTGTTCATTCGTCAGTAACTACTGTGCATTCGTTACTGACTATTGTTACTTCGTTAGCATCAATTGTTGATTCGTTACGAAGTATTGTTACTGTGCAAATGGCAATTTTCACTAAAAATACAGATTATGATGGAATTAATTCAGAAATTGAATCGCTCCAGTGAAAATCATCGGCATTTGCACTCACCGTTGGATATACGCTTTTTCCTATGGGTGGTGTAAAATCATATTGAAAATACACTCTTACATCCTGTGGCAGATTATTAATAATAACCGTTGATTTATGGGTGCTTTTTACCTGAATCCAAATATTTTGATCCTTGCTCCACCTCCAGTGATATACCGAACCTACTCCTGTAACAGGCGCTTGCAATGTTGCGCTGCCAGAATCGGTAGTCAATACATTAAATTTATGCTGCTGCGGATTTCCGTGTGTAGCAGGTTTCAATCCAAAGCGTCCAAGTATGGTGGTTATCTTATCCAAATTGCCCGGGAATTTTTGGTTGTTGGTGCTGTCAATAAATCCAACAATCAGATCGGTGCTGTGCAACAGTGTGCTTACATCGGCATTCAGTTTTGAAGTAAGCGAAGTGGATGTCGAGTTTTGCATGTTTAAAATATCGCCATTCACATCGGCTATTTGTCCGTTGTAAATTGCCGAACCAATTGGTGATGATCCTCCAGGTACATCGGGGTCTATGCCCAATTGCTTTTGTAAACTTGTGCAGAACGGAGTAAGGAGTTCGGGTGTGTTGTCGTGGTAATCGCGCAGTGCTCTTATCCACGGAATAGAATTTGTGCTCATGGTTTTTGTTTTTAAAGAGTTATTGTTTGTGAACCTTTTATTGGATACAAAGGTATATGTTCGTGAAAACTAAAACATGAGCAACATCAAGTTTTGCATTTTTTTATCGGGAAGGGGAATGAGCGCGGAAGGAGAGAATGGAAGATTAAATACCTGTATGACATATTCCTGCGGTTTTGACACCGCCATGAATAGTTTTATCATGATCACTTGACTGACTTTGCGCAAAACTTTTGCTATCAGTTTTATCGCCTTGCCAATGTGGATGACCTGAATCACAGCAGGCATAGTACCTTTTTTCCTGACAGGAGTTTATAGTTATTGCTACAGCAATTACACAAATAAAAGCGATTATGTTTTTCATGATATTCTATTTTATCAACTCTACAAATGTACTGATTATTTTTTCGATTGCATCTTCAGGGTTTCAATCAGCTTGGCATTGGCATCGTCCTCGTTTTGTATGTTCAGGTAAAAACCATTTCCTTTATTTGCCAGTTGCATAATAAGCTGCTTGCCAATACGGTTCTTGCCAAATGCCAGCACCGAAAACTCAATTTGCTCACCTGCTTTCTTCTCAATTAATTTCATCAGCTCCTCTTCGGTATCTGCCAGCCCGTTAAAGCCTCCATCGGTAGAGAGGATAATCTGGTTCACGCCTTGCTTCTTAAAATTCTTTTCGGCAATGTCATACGCGGCTTTAATTGCTTTTCCGCCCGATGTTCTTCCTCCGCATTTCAACTGCTGTATCACCGCAATTATTTTTTCCCTGTCGCTGCCCGATACTCCCGCCAGTTTTACCTGCGCATCGTTGGCGTAGGTAATGATGGTCAGCTTGTCTTCTGGGCGCAGCAGGTTGGTTAACTGTATCATTGCTTTTTGCAAGAGCGGCATTCTGTCCGCCACATTCATGCTCGATGAAACATCAATTAAAAACACAATGTTGTTCTCTTTAAAGCCGGAAAGAGAAAAATCGGGATGCTCTTCGGTTTTAACAACCGCTATTTCTTTCTTCACATTTATGATAGTGTCTTTAAACAACTGAAGTGATTTTTCTTTCGGAGCAAGCGGAGACAAGTCAATCACAACTTTATTGTTCTTAGGATTAAAATTCTTTAACAACGATTTGCTTTTATATCCTGCATGTTCGGCATACAGAAAACAAAAACCAATGCTTGCTCTTTGCTTGTACGTTCCGTTGTTATCAGTTTGATGTTGCGTGTAGCTTTCGCCTTTTTCAATTTCGATAAGTGAATTGGCAAGAGGTTGTTTGGTTACAGAATCCCGCACCAGAATTTCCATATCAAACTCAAGCGGTGCATGCGGCTTTGTAAACGAAGGACAAGCAGCGCTTGCGTATTCATCAAAGTTCAGCACCTCGCCTTTAAAAGTTATATCAACCGCAGTTTGCGATGCGCTGTGATTAACAGGGATTGAGACATTGAACTTTCCTTTCACCTTCGGATTATAAATAATTGCAATGATGCCCGTCTCTCCCGGATTCAAAGCACTGGAAGGAAAACTCACCTCAAACTGCTGCGGATAATGCTGCTTAAGGAGAAATAATCGTTGACTAGAGATGTTTTTTACTTCAATGGTATCAATGGTGCTTATCCAGTTCTCTACTTTGCCATAATTAAATTCCGTCCTGCTGAACTGCAATCCATCGTGATTGGTCTGCCCAAACAAGCTAACGTTAATGAACAATAACAAAGCGAAAAATAATTTATTCATTTTATAAATATAGTTTACTTTTGCAACACAAAAATCAAAAACCCCATGAATAAAATTATACGCGTAGCGTCCATTTTAGTTATCTCAACACTTTTTATTTCTAATCAACTATCTGCTCAAACATGTGCATGGGCAAAAAAAGCAGGCGGCGTTGATGAAGATTGGGGTACATCTGTTGCTACCGATCATTCGGGTAACGTTTATTATCTCGGTAATTTTTATTCTCAAACTATTGTAATTGGAACTACCACACTCCACAACCAACCCTATATTGCTTCTCAATATGGTGCTGAAATGTTTCTTGCTAAATATGATTCATGCGGAAATTTTAAATGGGCAAAAGCTGCCGGAGGAAATTCCCATGTTTATTCGGTCGCTAAAACCGTGGGTGAAAAAATTGTTACGGATAACTTAGGAAATGTGTATGTAGCTGGATACACTAATTGCGACACCACTATTTTTGGAACACTGAAATTAATAGACAAAGTGGCAAATGCAATTGGCTTTGTTGCAAAATACGATGTGAATGGAAACGCTATTTGGGTTCAAGAGGCAAGCGGACAAGATGGGAATGTAAATGGTTTAGCTGTTGCATTGGACCCAACAAACAATGTGTATGTAACAGGAACTTTTGCATCTACCTATATTAAAATAGGCACTGATAGTGTAAGAAATAAATATCCAACATACAACAGTGTGTTCATTGCAAAATTTGATAACAACGGAAATATTCAATGGGTAAGAAATGGCGGTGGTAATAATGGTGATTCTTTTGGTTACGGAATAGGCACCGATGCTTCCGGTAATGTGTATGTTGGCGGTACGTTCGGATCCGACTCTATTCGATTTGGAACCAACGTTCTTCCGCTTAACGGGTACTATGATATTTTTGTTGTTAAATATAATACCAGTGGAACATTCCAATGGTTGAAAGGTGCAGGAAGTACCGATGATGATGAAGCTTTCGGATTGGCTTCGGATGCAAGCGGCAATGTTTATATAACAGGATACATCGGGGTTAATTCAACTGTTTCTTTTGGAACTCATTCTATCACCAACACAACCAATTCGCTTAATCCATTCATTGCAAAATATAATTCTGCAGGTGCTGATCAATGGGCAAGAGTTTGCCAGGTAGATAATTTTAGTTACAGTCAAGGAAATGAGATAAAATTAGATGCAGCAGGAAATCCTTATATTATCGGTTACTACAGTTCAGATTCAATAAAAATCGGAGCGGTTACACTTTACAACAATTCTATAGCTACTTATGGAGGCGGAGATACGTTAAGAGATATTTTTGTAGCAAAATATAAATCAAACGGAAATTTATCATGGGCAAGAACCGCAGGAGGAAAAAGTAATGACTATGGTAATGGCATAGCAACAGGATCTAACAACAGCGTTTACATTACCGGAGAATTTCTTTCTGATTCTATTTCATTCGCAGGAATCCTTCTTGCCCGAACTAATTTAAGTATTGCCGGAGATGGAGATGCATTTATTGCCAATAACATTTCCACCAATCCAATAGTTCCAAATATTTGTATGGTAACGGTTGATACTGTTCTTGCTCAGAATAATATTATTGTTTGGGATAAAACTCCTTATGTAAATCTTGCCGATAGTTTTATCGTTTACAGAGAAATATCTACAAACAATTATCAACCAATCGGAGCAGTTCCATATAGCGCAATGAGTACGTTTACCGATACCGTGCGTCATAAATATTCTAACACCGGAGATCCCAATGCCGGAACTTACCGTTACAAGATTTCTCTGCGCGATACTAGCGGAAACTACTCGATGCTCAGTCCCTATCACAATACCATTTACATCACTAACAGCAACGGAACTTTTTCATGGCCACAACTATACACAATAGAGAACGGTGCGAATCCTGTTACAAATTATGCCCTTATGCGTGATGATAACAGTACTGGCAACTGGCACATGATTAACAGTATTGCAGGCACTCAGCAATCTGTTACCGATCCTAACTATTCAGGATTTACTGCGAATGGTGCGTGGCGTGTACAAACTATTTGGAACATCAATTGCATACCTTCTATTATTAATAATGATCCTCAGATTATGACCATCAGTCTAAACTCCTCCCGCTCCAATGTTTACAGAGTAAATGGAAATGGAATTCAGGAATTCGGAAATACTTTGCAAGTTGACCTCTTCCCAAATCCTTCCACTGGAATTTTTTCAATGGAAGTGGGCAATAATTTAAATCAATATAAAATAGAAATCTGCAATGTACTTGGAGAGAAAGTGTATTCTGCAACCACGAATAATCATTCAACAATTATCCATCTTGATTCGCCAAGCGGAGTTTATTTCCTGACCATTAAATCTGAGAATGGAACCGCAGTAAAAAAAATCATTAAGGAATAATCGGAAAATATTCTCTTAATTATTCTGCGCACCATTATCAATCCAGAATTTAATTCTGCAAATATCTTCCTGCGAAACCATGGCAGCACCACGTGGCATAGCTTTAAATCCTTGCAGGTGTGCAATAGTTCCAAGTAGTTTGTGATTGTCGGCATATTTCTTCACGCGATCGTATCCTTCCAAATCCACCCAACCTTTTTTTATCGAATTGCTATGGCAACGAATGCAGTTTTTCAGCATGATGGTTGAAATGGTTTTTGAATAAGTAATGCTGTCATTAGTCCAGCCCATATTACCGCATTGAATATCATTTGCACTTTCTTTTTTCTTGCAGGAATAAAATAACAGAAACAAAAAAGAAATAAAAAACAGAATATGAATAGTTCGTAGTTGCATCGTTAAGATAAAATTAGTTAAAATTCAATAAATGGTTTGTTTGAAAATACTATCTTAGAGTAATATGAAAAGTAAATTGAAAATTTTAATGAGAAGAGTTGCGTCTATATTTATGTTTTGTCTGTTGATACTGCTCACAACTTGTACAAAGAACGTTTATAATCCTGATGTGTGTTTTCATGAAAATGTGCTGCCAATTTTTATTTCTAATTGCACCATGAACGGTTGCCACAATTCCACCGAATTCAAAGGTGGATTCGATCTCACAAATTACGATGGCATCATGCAAGGAATAAAAGCAAAGCATCCTTTGATGAGTGAACTTTATAATTCAATCAGAGGAAATAATCCTTCCATGCCTCCGCGTTCAAATACTCCATTAAGCAGTCATGATATTACCTATATAAAACTATGGATTGAAATGGGAGCGCCCAATAGTTCAAATTGCAATGCTTGCGATACTTCAAATTACAGCTATAGCAATAGAATTAACCCAATCTTTCAAAACTGGTGTGTAGGTTGCCATAATGCAAACTATTCCAGCCAAGGAATAAACTTATCTGATTATGCCGGAGCTTCTAATCCAATTGTAATAAACAGAATTGTAGGAAGTATTGAGCATTCGCCCGGATATTTTGCAATGCCACAAAGCGGAAGTCAGTTATCGCAATGTGATATTAATGCAATTGTGAAATGGATAAACAATGGTCATCCGAATAATTAAAAAGTATATCCAATACTTGCTCCACCCCAAGGAAAGATTCTATTTCCAAAAGAAACAACATTCGAAAAGAATTCATAGCGAGAATTCACAACACGTGTGTTATCTACTGTAATTTCCCCTACTCTATTCATAAATGCCAGCAGCGGAGCAAAAGTAACTCGAAAGAAAATTCCGCCTTGTTGTCTTTGAAAACGATATCCAAGTTTTGGAGTAAAGTATAAATAATAATTTTTTTCAATTCCACTTTTCCCTGCGTAATCAACTCCATTAATAACTTTATCCATCAGAAAATTTAATCCTAAACCTAATTCCAAGTGATGATTTTTCTTTTCAAGTAAAAAGTTATATGAAACTTGTCCGCCATAATAAAAATCACTGATTCCAATACTCGGCATAATTGTCACCCCAACTGAAAAGGAAGATTTTATTTGCTTTTTTATTCGATAAAGCCGATCATAAGAAATGGAATTCAACAATCCCTGACCGAACGCTTCAATATAAATAGTATTTCTTTTTGGCAAATGTTTAACCGAATCCGATTGCGAAAAAGATAAAAACGGAATTAAACATAATCCAATACAGCAAATTTTTATTCTCATTTGGATTATTTATTCGGGTTCAATTACTCTGATTACCACTGGACTTCCAACGGTAAGACTATATAATTTTGAAATACTATCCTGCACTTGAGCAATTTCAAGATAACCGGCTGAATTAAAAAGTGCCAGAATATTTCCTCCGGCAGATTCATTGTAGCGTTGCGATATTTCACTTATTTCTTCTCCGGCAAACTCAATAGTAAAACTTCTTCCTTTTACTGAATCGGTAAATAATTTTTTTGAAATATTTACAACTGCATTTCCATAGGAGTCAACATACATCACTGTGCCGTGCAAAGTATTGTTTGTGAAAACAGGATTCACCGTATCCACTTTTCTAAAACCGTTTTGCTGCATGCCCAGCACTTCTGGAGTGCCTCCTCGTGCCAAATGACAAGCAGCTTTCACAAAAATATTTTTCAGCGGGAAGATGAGCAAATCGGTTTCTTGCCTGATGTTTGTAAGATCGTATATTTTATCTGGGACTTTTTCAAACAGCAAAGAGAAGATTCCATTGTCAGTGCCAATGAAATAATGTCCGTCACAATAAATTGCCAAATGATTTTGGTTGGCAGAAATTTCAGCATTCACTCCGAGAATATGCACTGTTTCTTTCGGGAAATTCTGGTAGGAATGTCTGAGTACATACGCGGCATGGCGAATATCAAATGCCGGAACGGAATGAGAAATATCCACAATCGTTACTTCGGGCATCTGACTAAGGATGGTTCCTTTGAGAGCGCCCACGTAATAATCGTGCAAGCCCAGATCGGTTGTTAGAGTAATTATCGCCACAGAAAAATAATTTTCAGTTTGTTGACTATTTGTTCAAAAGCCAAAATGTTTTTTGCGTTAATTTGCTTTGCAAAAGTAAACACAATTAACGATTCACCATTCATAAATTAAAAATCTCCACTTTGAACGAACTATTAATCCGCATTGAATCCGAAAATCCCATAGAGTTTTATGGGATAAACGACCGCAACCTCTACCTCATCAAAAAAAACTTTCCTAAACTTAAAATTGTCGCACGCGGTGACACGTTGAAAGTTTTGGGAGAACAGGAAGAACTGGATGTCTTTGAAAAAAGAATTCTGGCGCTTCAAAATTATTTTTCATCCAATGGCAGATTATCCGAAGATGTAATCGAGCAGATATTAACGGGCAATGATTCTCACCTGAATGCGTCATTCGATTCAAAAGATGTAATTGTTTTTGGCAACAACGGAATTATTGTCAAAGCAAGAACTGCTAATCAGAAAAAAATGGTGGAGAGCGCCAAACAGAATGACGTCATCTTTGCGATTGGTCCTGCCGGAACAGGAAAAACTTATACGGCTGTTGCGATGGCGGTTCGCGCTCTGAAAAATAAAGAAGTGCGAAGAATTATTTTGTGCCGCCCGGCTGTTGAAGCAGGAGAAAGTTTGGGATTTCTCCCCGGTGATATGAAAGAAAAATTAGACCCGTATCTTCAACCTTTGTACGATGCGCTTTACGATATGATTCCTGCGGAAAAAATGCAATATTATGTTGAGAACCGGGTTTTGGAAATTGCTCCGCTCGCTTTCATGCGCGGCAGGACGCTGGATCATGCGTATGTGATTCTTGACGAAGCGCAGAACGCAACGGCAGGACAACTAAAAATGTTTTTAACGAGAATGGGCACAACAGCAAAATTCATTATCACAGGCGATCTCACTCAAATTGACCTTCCGAGAAATCATCCTTCCGGATTAAAAACTGCGGCACAAATTCTTGCAGGAATTCCGGGAATTGATTTTATTTATCTGGATGGAAGCGATGTGGTTCGCCATAAAATTGTAAGAAGCGTCATCGATGCTTATGCTAAACTTACAGAAAACGAAAAATAATTTTTTATTTATTATGCAAGCAATTACTTCAACCAATTTTAAATTTCCAAAACAAAAAAGTTTTTACAAAGGAAAAGTCCGCGATGTGTACAACATCAACGATGAACTTTTAGTTATGGTGGTATCGGATAGAATTTCCGCATTTGATGTTGTTCTGCCGAAAGGAATTCCATACAAAGGTCAAGTGCTGAATCAAATTGCATCCAGTTTTTTAAAAGCAACTTCTGATATTGTTCCAAACTGGGTGATAGATTCTCCCGATCCGATGGTTACGGTGGGAAGAATGTGCGAGCCGTTCAAAGTGGAAATGGTGATTCGTGGTTACCTGAGCGGACACGCATGGAGAACTTATAAATCCGGAAAACGTGAATTGTGCGGAGTGAAATTATCGGAAGGAATGAAAGAGAACGATAAATTTCCTACACCAATCATCACGCCTACCACCAAAGCCAGTGTTGGTCACGATGAAGATATTTCCCGCGAAGATATTCTGAAACAGGGAATTATTTCCAAGCAAGATTACGAGCAACTGGAAAAATATACCCGCGCAATTTTTAAACGCGGAACCGAACTTGCTGATAAAATGGGTTTGATTTTGGTGGACACAAAATATGAATTCGGAAAACACGATGGAAAAATTTATCTCATAGATGAAATTCACACTCCCGATTCTTCCAGATATTTTTATAAAGAAGGATATATTGAGCGTCAGAAAAAAGGTGAACCGCAAAAACAGCTCTCAAAAGAATTTGTTCGCGAGTGGCTGATGGCAAATGGTTTTCAGGGAAAAGACGGACAAAAAATTCCTGAAATGACGGATGAAGTGGTGAAACAGATTTCCGACCGCTATATTGAACTCTACGAAAATATATTAGGAGAAAAATTTAAGCGTGCGGATGCTACTAATGTTTTGACAAGAGTGGAAGCGAATATTAATTCTTTTCTAAAAAAGAATTGAATTTGAAAATTACAATTTCAACAACTCCTTAGCATTCTTCATAGAAGCATCGGTTGGTTTGCCTGCGCTTAGCATAGTGGCAATTTCTTTCACGCGTTCATCTTTGCTTAGCAATTTAATATGTGTAACCGTTTTGCTTTTGCTTTCTTCTTTGTAAACCGTGAAATGAGAATTTCCTTTGCTTGCAATTTGCGGAAGATGCGTGATCGCCACCACCTGTATCGAGCCAGCCATTTCGCTTATCATTCTTCCCACTTGCTCCGCCACTCCACCGCTCACTCCTGTATCAATCTCGTCAAAAATAATTGTTGGCAGCGCGGTGTTCTTCGCAATGAGTGATTTGATGCTGAGCATCAGCCGCGAAAGTTCTCCGCCCGATGCCACTTTACTTATCTCTTTCAGGTCGCTGCCTTTATTTGCCGAGAACAGGAATTTAAGTTTGTCTATTCCCTGCTCTGTGAGCATTTCCAAAAGAATATGTTCCACTCTGAATTGCGCATTCGGCATGGCAAGCGATGTCAACAGCGCGCTTATTTCTTTTTCAAGTTTCGGTAAACATTTTTTTCTATCGGCAGATATTTTTTTTGCCAAAAGAAAAAGTTTTTGTCGTTGCATTTCGGCTCCCTGCTGAAGCGCGTTAATTTCCTTTTCAAGAGAAGAAATATCGTTCAGTCGCGCATCTACTTTTAATTTCACTTCCAGCAATGCTTCCACCGAATTCACCTGATGTTTTTTTTGAAGACGATATATCAGATCAATTCGTTCGGAAAGTTTTTCAGCACGTTTAGGATCATAATTTGTTTTCTCTCCTGCCGATTCAATCTCATCCGTTATATCTTTCAGCTCGATGAAGGAACTATTTATCCTGCTGAGCAACTCAGCATATACCGGATTAAACGAGGCAATGCCTGAAAGAAGAGCTTTTATTTCTGCAAGCGATGAAAGTAAATTCACTTCTCCTCCATTCAGCGAATCCGCACATTTTGAAAGCACAGATTTTATTTCTTCCGAATTATTCAGCACTTTTAATTCATTTTCAATTTCTTCCTGCTCGCCCTCAACCAGATTTGCTTCTTCAAACTCATTGAACTGAAACTGCCAGTAATCCGCATCCAGCTTTGATTGTTTTTCTTTTTCAATCAGTTCATTCAAAGTCCGTTCAAGTTCTTTGTATTTTTTAAAATCGGTTTTATATTTCACAACATGCTCTGTTGTCTTTGCAAATGCATCTACCACCGACAATTGATATCCAGCTTCGTTCAGCGTTAAGGTTTCGTGCTGAGAATGAATATCTATCAGTTCAAGAGATAATTCTCTTAGCTGCGAAAGAGTAACCGGTGTATCGTTGATAAATGCGCGCGATTTTCCTTCGGGAGAAACTTCCCTGCGAATAACAGTTTGGTCAGAATAATCGAGTTCATTCACAGAAAAAAAATCTTTAAGCGAATAATTCTTTATATCAAAAGTTCCTTCTACTATACATTTCTTTTCCTTATCCTGAAGAACCGCACTATCGGCTCGGTTACCGGCAATCAATGACAAAGCCCCAAGAAGAATTGATTTTCCCGCACCGGTTTCTCCCGTGATAATTGAAAGTCCTTTCGGGAAATCAATTTCTATCTTTTCAATCAGCGCATAATTTTGTATGGAAAGGTGACGAAGCATGAATGAAGTTTATTCCTCAAATTTATAAATATTAATTCGATTCGTCTTTTGAATACAAGATAAGTTTTGTTGATAATCGTTTCTCTGAAATTCAGCATGGAGGTAATTTTAATCCTTATTATTGTCACAGATTAAACCTAATCTGATTTAACTCGTCCAAGATTCAAATTTCGTGTCAGAAGAATTAAGTGATAAAGAACTGCTGGAGCGTTTCCGCAATCCGGATACGAAAAATTATTCTTTTAATTTGCTCATCCGGAAATATCAGAAAAAAGTTTACTGGCATGTAAGAAGGATGGTGATCAGCCATGATGATGCCAATGATGTTACGCAGGAAACATTTGTTAAAGTGTGGAAGCATCTGGATCGTTTTAAAGAAGAAGCTCAATTATACACATGGATCTACCGCATAGCCACAAACGAATCAATTTCTTTTCTCAGAAAAAAAAGAACCAAGTTTTTTCTTCCATTGATTGATGTAGAAAATAGCTTGTCAAATTCATTGAAAGACGATCGTTTTTTCAGTTCAGATGAAATTGAACTAAAACTTCAACAAGCAATACTTAAATTACCTGAAAAACAACGAATTGTATTCAATTTAAGATACTACGATGAAATGAAGTATGAAGATATGTCAGAAATGCTTGGAACTTCTGAAGGCGCATTGAAAGCTTCTTATCATCATGCCGCAAAAAAGGTGGAAGAATATTTAAAGAACAATTAAACTTTTTAATTCACTTTGCATCAAACATTCAGTATGGAAACAAAAAATAACATAGAGCAATTTGATGAAGATAAGTTCCTCTCGTCAATTCCAAAGAAAAATAATTTTTCTGTTCCTGCGGATTATTTTGATTTCCTGCCAGAACAAATAATGAATAAGGTTCAGAAGAAGAAGAAGAAGAAGAAGGAAATATATTTTTTATTTCGACCTGTCATTGCAATTCCCTCGCTTGCAGTTCTATCGGGAATAATCGTTCTGTTATTTTTCTTTTATAATAAGGAAACAAATTCCGCTAACAATATTCTTCTTTCGGAAAATGAAGTGCAAAATGTAATTAACAATCCTGAATTATATAATATAG
This sequence comes from Bacteroidota bacterium, assembly GCA_003164895.1. Classification (GTDB taxonomy): domain Bacteria; phylum Bacteroidota; class Bacteroidia; order Palsa-948; family Palsa-948; genus Palsa-948. The sequence goes on from PLUL01000014.1 coordinate 77,314, forward strand.
ACGAAGCATCCATTACTGAAGAATATCTCGCTGCAAACATTTCCAATGAATCTGTGAATGAAGAATCTACTACTTCTGAGGAAGAAATTAAATCCTATTTAGAAGAAAACAGCGATGTTGCAACCATGACGAAAGAAAACGAATAAACTATTCACAATAAAAAATATAAACATTAAACTTAAATAAAATGAAAAAAATCCTCCTCATTTTTTCGGTCGCGATGTATTCAATTGGATTTGCACAGCAAAATCCTCCATCACCACCCGATCATCCAAGAAAAGAAAAAGTGGAAGCAATGAAAATTGCTTTCATCACACAAAAGCTGGACATCACTCCTTCCGAAGCTGAAAAATTTTGGCCTGTGTATAATGAATATCAGAAAAAAAAAGACGAACTTCGAAAAAACAGGCATGAAGAAATAAAAAGTTCTAAAGGGAATTTAGATTCGCTGTCCGATAAACAGATTGAAACTTTTGTAGATGGAGAAATGGCATTCAGACAAAAAAATCTGGATTTGGATAAAGAATATCACAGCAAATTCAAATCCGTTCTTCCGATAAGAAAAGTAGCAAAGTTATATCGTGCTGAAGATATGTTTGCACGTCATTTACTCGAACAGATCTCTGAAAGAAAAAAGGAAGGTCATGGCGACCATAAAAAAGGAATGCCTCCTCCACCCGATTCGCCGGATAATCACTAATGGTTTTGGCAAGATTATTCACATAAACGTGATAAAAAAACTATGAAAAAAATAATTTTCACTTTCACCCTGTTATTTATTGCCACTGCTGCGTTCTGCCAGAAAAATGACAGTACATATTGTGACATAACTTGCAATGACAACGTTTTTAAAAAACAGTCCTTCGATATCGCCATTGATTATGGTTCAGGTTATCAAGCCTTACCCAATTTACCTTTCATAAAAGATCATACGCAATTACTTAATTTTATGGCAAAAAATGGTTGGCGTTTGGTAAGCGCATATGCAGAAACAGTGGGCGGAACAATGAATGGAGATGGTCATGTTCAGACAAGTTTAACACACTTTATAATGGAAAAAAAATGAATACAAAGTAACTATACCGATAGAATAAAATTTCTACATTTGCTTATCAAACAATAAAACTCAGATTATGGAAATTGTAACATCAGCACAGACACTTGGATTTTTCATCTGGTTATTTTTTATTACTGCCGGAACTTTCACTCTGATGTTCATCATTTCCATGATTCCATTCTGGATCACCATGGCAACCATCAAAAGAATTAATCCAAGATGGGCTGATAAGATCTCTGAATTTATTCTTGAGTTCTGATTCAACGCAGATACTTCATCATCAGTTCTGCAGTCTTTTTTGAAGCGCCAAATCCTCCGAGTTTCTTTTTCAATTCTTCCAGTTCACCGATCATTTTATCTCGGTAAATTTTATCTTTCAGAAGTTTGTTTAATTCAACTTTGAGATTCTTTTTGTTGAATTCATTCTGAATTAACTCCTTCACCACTTCTTTTTTCATAATGAGATTCACAAGAGAAATATATTCCACATTCACAATGCGTTTGGCAATCTGAAATGAGATAGCTCCACCTTTGTAACAAACCACTTCAGGGATTTCAAATAAAGCTGTTTCAAGTGTTGCAGTTCCTGAAGTAACAAGCGCAGCCGTTGATTGTTCCAATAAATCATACGTTTTACCAAATAATATCTTAACGTCATTCTTGCCCATCAATTCCGAATAAAAATTTTTATCGTGCATAGAAATTCCTGCGCAAACAAATTGATAATCCGGAAAATCAGAACTTATCTCCGCCATCACAGGAAGCATCTTTTCTATTTCCTGCTTTCTGCTTCCGGGTAAAATGGCAAGGATTGGTTTTTCATTCAGATTATTCTTTCTTATAAACTCCTGAAATGAATCTTTTGTCTTTTGCCGCTGCTCCAGCGCATCGAGCAAAGGGTGCCCGACAAAATCAATTTCATAATCGAACTTTTTGTAAAAATCTTTTTCAAAAGGGAGAATGGCGAACATGCGGTCAACATATTTTTTAATGTGATGCACACGCGATTGTTTCCACGCCCATATCTGCGGAGAAATGTAATAGAAAACCTTCAGTCCATTTTTTTTTGCAAACTCAGCGATGCGAAGATTGAATCCCGGATAATCAACAAGGATAAGCACATCGGGTTTGAAATTCAAAATATCTTTTTTGCAGAACTCAATGTTTTTAAGAATGGTGCGCAGGTTCATCACCACTTCGGTAAATCCCATGAAGGCAAGTTCTTTGTAATGCTTCACCAACTCCGCTCCCTGCTCTTTCATCATATCTCCGCCCCAGCAGCGAAACTGAGCAGAAGAATCCAATAGCTTTAACTCACGCATTAAATTGGATGCATGTAAATCACCGGATGCTTCGCCTGCTATTATGTAGAATTTCATTTACTATTTTAAAAACTAAATTTTAATCCCAGTTTAATTACTTTGCATTGCTGGTCATAATCCATAGTTAATCCATTAAAGTGTATTTTATTTTTTACACTTCCTGTTTCAGGATAACCAGCATCACGGTTATAGATTTTGATAGCTTTAATAAAATGTTTTTTGGCGATACGACCAGTTAACCAAACTAATCCTAACGAACCAAATCCAGCAATACCTGTTATCCCAAGTAAGTTGTTCTGTTGAGTTGTAAGTTTGAAGCTCCCTCCATACACACCAAGCGCATCGCATATGCCAATATTAACTATAGCAGAAACAATCATCAAACCTTTAACATCATAAATTAGAAAACTATTCATGAGTTTTCTATATGCTTTTTTATTTCCTTTTAAGAATGGTTTTATTTGAAAATCAATATAATCATCATTAAAAACATAAGGACATATAGCTGAATCTATCCTATGCGTATTAAACATATTAACACTCTTGCAGTAAGGCAAAATAATTTTATGATTCTTACTTTTTAAAGAATCATTCTGAGATTTCACAACAGAAGATAAACCGAATAAAAGGAAAAATAATATTATAGAATAAAACTTCATCTCATATATTTTTGATACATCATATAACCTCCATAAACAAACGTTGCAAGCAACACTCCTCGTGCGCTGTGATTACGGTTTGTCCAGATGAAAATAAAGAACACAAGCAAATTTGTAATAACACACAAACTAATTACAGGAAGTAAAATGCCATAGCCAAGAAGAATGTCGTTAAAGAATTTGCTAAACGTGAGGTGAGAATATTTCACCAGATAAAAACCAAAAAGAGAAATCATCGGAGCAATCAATCCTATAATTGCACCAAGCGTCATTGAGTCGAATCTTTTTTTGAAAGTGTAATTCATAGTATTATTTCATTTTCCATTTCCACTTTTCCAAAGCAGGCAAAGCAGAATATCCGGTCATATCGAATTGCACAGGCACCACAGAAACAAAATTATTCTTCACCGCCCAAACATCCGTTTCTTTTTTTCCTTCGTCGTAGTTCACAAATTTTCCTGTGAGCCAGTAATACGGATTTCCACCGGGATCTTTTCTTTCGTCAAACTTCTCTATCCATGTTGCACGCGCCTGTCGGCAAACTCTTATTCCTTTTATTTCCGAAAGATGTAAGCGCGGAATATTTACATTCAGGCAAATATCCTTCGGCAATCCGTGGTCTAAAACTTGTCTGGCAATTGTTTTAGCAAAATGTTTTGAAGCGGTGAAATCCGCATCAATGGAATCATTCAGCAGAGAAAAACCAACGGAAGGAATTCCTTCTATCGCTCCTTCCACTGCGGCAGACATCGTACCCGAATAAATCACATTGATGGAAATATTGGAACCGTGATTAATTCCCGAAACAATCAGGTCAGGTTTCTTCTTCAGGATTTTATTCACAGCCATCTTCACGCAATCCACCGGAGTTCCGGTAATGCTGTACTCCTGCACATCATGAAATTTAGTTTTATGAATTCTCAGGGTAGAATTTATCGTAATGGCATGCCCAACACCCGATTGCGGTTTATCAGGTGCAACCACGATCACTTCGCCGATTTCTTTCATCGCGTCAACAAGAGATGCAATTCCTGGAGAGGAAATACCGTCATCGTTGGTTACAAGTATCAATGGCTTTTTTGAAGACATAAAGTAGTACGATTAAAAAGTATAATTGACAGTAAAATAAATTCCTCTGCCACGCGATGCATAACCCTGTATCTCGGAATAAGAAGTGTTGAAAATATTTTCTACTCTTACCAGTGCTGAAGTGTTTGCATCGAATTTTACACCGCCAATAAAATCAACCAGCGTGTACGCAGCAACCGAAGTTGTTCCGAGCGCACCATAAGGACCAAGCGAGTAATCATAATAAACATCGTTTCTCGCAGAAACATATCTCAGCACCGCTTTGCAAAAAACTTTTTTCACGGGATAATAAGTAAGAGAAACATTTGCCATCACCGGTCTGCGCGTTAAACCGGTTGCAGTTACATTATTTGTCAGGAATTTTCCGTTGGAATAAAGCTGAACATGATTGCCCTGCGTTTTCACCGTGTCAATATTTGCGGATGTGAAGTCTTCTTTTCCATTCACATAGCTAAAATTAGCAGCAAGCAATAATTTCTTACTCAACTGACTGTGAATGTTCATTTCTATTCCTTCCGAAGTAAGCGTGCCGAGATTCAAATACGTGCTTCCATGATAACTATTAAAATTCAAAGAATCAATAGCTGTGTTTTTATCCCACAGATAAACGTATTCAATAATATTATTCACTACTGTTTTAAAATATCCTAATCGAATCCATGAATTTTCACTCAGCTTTTGATACACGCCAAACTCCATTGTCTTGGATTCTTCAGGGCGAAGATTCACATTTCCTAATGTAATATTTGAAACAGGAGCGCCATTCATATCCGGTGCATGAAGCTGATACAACGAAGGCGCATTATATCCGGTAGATAAATTTGCATACACGGAAGTAGTGGATGAAACTTTCACCATCGGATTTATCTGATACGTTGCACTTGGTCCGAATGTATTATTCTGATTAAGCCGTCCTCCGAAAGAAATTGAAAATGCTTTTAACTTTTCAGAAAACTCTGCACCATTCAAATCAAAAAGACCAAAAGCACTGTTTGTGCGAGAAACAAGATGAAGTGAATCAAGATTGCTCGAATAAATATATCCCTGAGAATAAGAATAGGTTTGCTGATTCATGAACTGATCGGAATTTCCTCCGCCAAAAATTATGCTGTAATATTTTTTCCTGAATTGAAATTGAATTTCATCCGTATAAGTTTGTCCGGTATAAATTCCTTTGTAATACGAATGATTATAATTTCCCAGCAAATCAATGATGGATGAATCATCAATGGCAGTTCGGGTCATAGAAGAATAACCACCATTAAATGAAACCGAAAAAGAACTGTCTATCTTATAAGTTGCTCCGTACGAAATTAATTTGCGGTTGAAATCAAGCGTGTATGCGTTATCGGGCTGGAACGAGCCTTTATCAATATCCGAGTGAGTATTTATCATATTCATTCCCAAATGCACATTCCATTTATCATCCTGATAACCAATCTTTCCACCGTAATCAAAACGGTTCATGCTTTTTTTATTGAACATTGGATGTTTGGTGGTAGAAGTATCAATCGCACCTGCAATGCCGTTCACATTCATGTTCAGTAAATTCATGTCGGCATAAAATCCCTGCTTGCAAGTATAATTCAGTCCCACTTTTTCTGTAACCAAAGAAGTTTCTTTTCCAAATGAACCTCCGGTGCCACTTGCATTGATGTTCAATCCTTCTTTTTGTTTGCCTGAAGTAATGATGTTCACCACTCCGCCAATGGCAGATGAACCGTACAACGTGCTGTGCGAACCGCGAACAACTTCGATGTGATCAATATCCGAAAGCGAAAGTTCTGAAAGATCAATAGCAGCATTTGGAGTTGACGGATCAGAAATCGGAACTCCATCAATCATCACCACCGACTGATTGCTGTTTGCTCCGCGAATAAATAAACCTTGATTGGCTCCAAATGTTTGCTGCGTGCCAACAATATAAATTCCTTCGTATTGCGAAAGAACTTCCGCCACCGAATTTGCTCCTGAATTCTTTATTTCCTCTTTTGAAATATAAGAAACGCTTCTGCCGATATCATCTAATTTCTTTTCGGTGCGCGATGCCGTTACTATTACTTCATTCAAATGTTTTGCCGATGAAGTGTCTGCTTCGCTTTCACTTCGTACTTCTTCCTTCGCAACTCGTCCTTTGTTGGATGTTGTGTCAGGTTTGCTTTGCTGTCTCCAAACGGATTTGTCTCTCATTCTCAGTTGAGAGAAGGATTGAGTGGCAAATAAAACTAAAGTTAGCTGAATGAGTAATGTTTTTTTCATCAAAGTAAGATGTGATTTTTGTTCCGGCAAAGATAGGAGATTTTGCAAGGACGATAAAATTGCAACTGTTTTACCGATGTTGTTTTTTGTTTTGAACATAGCGTTTTGTTTTTGCTTTGCATTTCATCTGTTCCACGCAGAAGAAAAGCTTTATTATTTTTTTATTGCGTTAAGGGAATTAAAAAAAGAAAAGAGTAAAAGAAACGAGGAATTTATTTCCTGTTCTCATTCTTGTTTTCTTCCCGAAACACTGAATGTTGCCGATGTGGAATCGGCAGTTTTGCACCGGCAGGTCTTCTGGCTTGTCCTTCTTTTAACACCTTCCCGTTCCAGTTGGAACAGTGGTTAATTTGTTAAAAGCTTTTCAACGGACTTACAGCAGCGGGAACTGCCCCTGATTTTAACAGGGTTCCCTTTTAATCCTGACGTTTGCAGTCAGGAAACCAATGCAGGGCGAAAGTATTATTAATGAAGAATTGTACATAAACTATTTCTTAAATTTTATTAACCGCAATTTAAATAATGAATAGAAACTACTCTTTAAGTAGAAGTTAAAAGTAAAATTAAGTAACTATATATCTATTTACACCTACATTTTTTTAAACTTCGTGTAATATTCTTTGCCATTATAATTTATTTTAAGCCACATTTGCTTGTCGGTTAAACGCTGTATTTCCCAATCTAAAGAAGAAAATGTAACAAAAGGAGTTTTTCCAAGATTTGAACTTGGATTGCCATAAATCGTTAAATCTTTCTTATTGTCTGTAAAGTTCCATACTCCATTAATAGAACCACCAGTGGAACAGCCCAAAGCCACATATTGTCTTTCATCTCCACTGCTAGGTCCAAACATGTAATAATCACAGGAAAGCTGAGTGGTAGAATCAACACCATTTACAGTAAATGATTCCACCTGCCATTCTCCTCTTACTCTTTTTTGTTTGGATAAAAAACTAATCAAAGGTCCATCAGGATATTTTTTGCAAGTACTGAAAACACCTGCAAGCGATATAAACAGCAATAAGATTTTTATGTTTCCCATTAATTAATGCTTCTTTGACTCTCAAAAATACTTTAAATATTTCTAACAATGATTGAGCAGAAGCCATTCTCAAATCAACCCCGTTCCCAATCCTATCGCGAGAAGAATTATCATAACCGTTACCGTAAGTTGAACAAAGTTAAGAGTAACTTTTTTTATCAGCTTGCTTCCAAGATATGCGCCTGTAAATGCCGAAGCAATGGCAGTGATGAGTACGACTAAGTTATCCTGAATATTTATGATTGACAATCGGCTGAAATAAACCGAAAGCCGCGTGAGGTCAACCGCACAGGCAATGAGAATACCGGTGGCGATAAAACCTTCTTTCGAAAGTCCGCAGCGGATAAGGAACATGCTTCGCAAGGCACCCTGATTACCGGAAAGCCCTCCGAAGAAACCGCTGATGATACCTCCGGCAAATAATTTATTCTCGCTGAATTGAATTTTGCTAAGCGCAGGAATGGATTCAAACAACGCAAACACAATCATTAAAATTGAAATAATTAATTTGACAGTGGTAATTGAAAATGTTCTGTCGTGAATGGTGTAACTGTAAAGTGAAGTATCTCCCGACAGATACAGCAAAAGTTTTGCTCCTGCAAATGCTCCCACTACTGCCATGGCACCGAACCTCAACCCTACTCTCCAATTTATATTCTTTCCCACCAATGCTATTTTAAAAAAGTTGTTTAGCAAATGAACAATGCCAGTGAGTGCGATTGCAATTTCGACAGGAAAGAAAATAACCAGAACAGGCGTGAGAATAGTTCCAAGCCCAAAGCCCGAAAAAAAAGTAAGCAGCGAGGCAACTAAGGCAACTGCGGCAATTACAAAAAGTTCCATTCTATTTTAATAAGGATTTATACAAAATTAACTGTCATTCCCAATTCCGCTTCTTAGCGGGATGAGGAATCTCTTAATATTGTTTCTACACACCATCAGGAGATTTCTCCCTTCGGTCGAAATGACAACATATATGTAGTTTTTTATTCTGAATAATAATATTTATTTTAATTTAAACTCCTGATTAGTTACAGGTGGTGCGGTGGGAATAGATACCACATTGAATTCAAAGTTCACCGAGCGATGGCAACTGTTGCAGGTATTGGTAAGCGACTGAAAACTATTTTTAAACGCAGGTAAATTCTTTTGCTGAACAGCAGCCAGCACGCTGTCAATACTGCCGTCAATCATCGGCAAATCACCGGTTTCTTTGCGGTCTGTTTCGAAATCTTTTGCCGTTTGAAAATTTTCTTTTATCTCTTTAATCTCATAGTCCGCCAGTTTCCAGTTCTCGTTTATGCCTGCAAACCAAAGCTTGGCATGATGCATCTGTATCACGCTCATTATTTCGCCAAGCCCCGGTTTATAAGGTTGAACGGTTGAAGTAATAGCAGTTGTTGTTGCCGATGGTTGAGTGGTGGTCTGCTGCGTGCAGCTCCAGAGCAATACAATTAAAACAAATACAGATAGTGTTTTCATTTTTTGTAAATCTAAAAAGCAAATATATAGCTTATCTAATAGTAAAGGAGAAGAGACAGGGACGATGGCTTAGTAAGTATTTATTATTTTTTTCTTCTCTGCCTTTCTTTCAAAATCAAACTCAGCTCCCTGCCTGTTTGCCCTTTCACAGCAGTGTTTTCCTGCGCGCGCCTGATGAGGTAAGGAAGCACCTCGCGCACAGGTCCGTAAGGAACATATTTTGAAACATGGTATCCTGTCGCAGCAAGATTATAACTGATATGATCGCTCATGCCGAGCAACTGAGAAAAATAAATATGCGGATGATCTGCCGGAATATTATTCTCCTTCATCTCCTGCACCACTACCATCGAACTGGTTTCGTTGTGAGTGGCAGCGCAAAACGCAATGCGGTCGAGGTGTCTCAAGCAAAAACGCAATCCGCTGTCGTAATACGAATCGGTCATTTCTTTGCTTTTATGTATCGGAGAAAGATAGTTCATGCTCTGCGCGCGTTCTCTTTCTTTTTCCATGTAAGCGCCGCGAACTAATTTTGCGCCCAGCAAATAATTACCTCTTTGTGCGCGCACAAAACATTCAATTAAATATTCCAATCTGTCTCTGCGGTACATCTGAAAAGTATTATAAACGATTGGCTTCTCGCGATTGTACAAGGTCATCATTTCATTCACCAATCCATCCACTGCCTGCTGCGTCCACGATTCTTCTGCATCAATAAAAATCGGAACATTGGCATCGTGAGCCGCTTTGCAAATACGATTGAATCGTTCATATACACGATCAAATTCTTTTTTCTCAAACTCGGTAAGAAATTGCGACTGAAGATGAGTAACGGGAGCTGCCACCCTTCCTAATTCATCCTTCATGCCTCCATTGCTTACTTTTTCTAAAAGCCCAAAGCGAGCCAATCCCGAAGGTTTAAAAACAGCAAAGCCGATATTTTTATTTTCGGATGCTTCTTTAATAATGGAAATAATCTCATCCATGCAGTGATCAAAATCGGCTTCATCGTGTTTTCCTTCGGCAGAATAATCTAAAATGGATTTAATATTTTGTTTGGCAAGTTCATTCATCTTCTCTCTGGATTCAAGCACAGTTTCTCCCCCGCAAAATTGTTTGAAGATGGTAGGTTTGATGAGCCACTTAATAGGAATATGAAGTATAACGGCTATGTAAGTAAGCCATTTGCCAATCAAAACAATGATGGGATTGGAAATAATTCTGAAAAGCCAATAAGATTGGCGAAGATTACTATCGCTCTTTGAAGCAAAAGCGATTTCTGTATTATCAAAAGATACCGGCATGAATTGGATGCGAATATAATTTTTTTGAAGAAAGGTTTACGGAATAATTATGAATAGGTAGATTTGCAAAGTAATAGCGAAATGAGTATGAGCCAGACAATCACACAACCAAAAACCGTTTCTATTCTTGGAATGGAAATTACCGGTCCGCTAATTATTGCCGGACCTTGCAGTGCCGAAACAGAAGAACAAGTTCTTAGCACGGCAAAGCAAATTGCTTCGCTCAGGAAAGCACATATCTTCCGCGCGGGAATATGGAAGCCGAGAACTCGTCCCGGTAGTTTTGAAGGAGCCGGAAGCGTGGGTCTTGAATGGTTGAAGAAAGTAAAAGCGGAAACAGGTTTACTTACTACGGTTGAAATTGCAAATGTAAAGCACGTTTCCGAAGCGTTAATATATGGAGTTGATGTTCTTTGGATTGGCGCACGCACCACCGTAAATCCTTTCAGTATGCAGGAGATCGCAGAATCATTGCAGGGAGTAAATATCCCTGTGTTGGTAAAGAATCCCATCAATGCCGATCTGGATCTATGGATTGGCGCGATTGAGCGATTACAAAAAGCAGGCATCACAAAACTCGCTGCAGTTCACCGCGGATTTTCTTCCTACGATAAATCTCAGTACAGAAACAAACCCATGTGGGAAATTCCCATTGAACTGAAACGCAGAATGCCAAACATTCCAATAATATGCGACCCAAGTCATATATCAGGAAATAAAGATTTGCTTTTAAGCATTTCACAAACCGCAATGGATCTGGATTATCAGGGACTGATGATCGAAACGCATTGTAATCCTTCATCTGCTCTCAGTGATGCAAAACAGCAGATCACTCCTGCTGAACTTGGAAAACTTCTTTCCCAAATTATTATCCGAACATCTTCAACAGAAGACAAAATATTTCTGAGCACGTTGGAAGATTTGCGCGACAAGATTGATGAACTGGACAACAACTTGATAACCATGCTCGGAACAAGAATGGAAATGGCGCGCGCCATAGGTGCATGTAAAAAACAAAATGGAGTTACCATTCTGCAAAACAGCCGATGGAACGAAATTGTTCAAGAAAGAACAAAACAAGGAATGAAAAAACAACTCACTGCCGATTTCATGATGAAACTTTTTGAAATAATCCATCAGGAATCCATTCACCATCAAAAGCAAGTGATGCAAGACGGAAAAGAAAAGTAAATTTACTTTCAATGAAATCAATCAGCACCACGCAATATAAAATCTTTATTGGCAATGATTCTTTTGTGGAACTAAAGAATTTTATTTCAGAAGGAAAGTATTCGTCCATTTTCATTCTTGTTGATGAGAACAGCAAGAAACATTGTTTAAAAAAACTATCTATCGGCAATTATAAACCATCAATCATTCAAATCAAAAGTGGAGAGAAGTACAAAAACATAAATACTTGCCAAAAGATTTGGTTGGAACTTTCAAAACAAAATGCTGACAGGAAATCCCTATTAATTAATCTTGACGGTGGCGTGATCACTGACATGGGTGGATTTGCAGCTTCCACTTATAAGCGCGGCATTGATTTCATCAACATCCCCACTACTCTGCTTTCACAAGTGGATGCCTCCATTGGTGGAAAAACAGGGATCGATTTCATTGGATATAAAAACCAGATCGGCACGTTTGCTTTTCCAAAAGCAGTTTTCATTATTCCCGCCTTTTTAAATACGCTCAGCAAACGAGATTTCTTTTCGGGATTTGCTGAAATGATAAAACATGGATTGATTGCGGATAAAAAATATTGGCAGAAACTCAAGACCACAACCCCTTCCCTTCTCCTTAAGGAGAAGGGAGTGAGGGATGAGGTTTTATCTGGAATTATTTCCCATTCCATCGAAATAAAAAACGAAATCGTTTTAAAAGATCCTTATGAAAATGGTTTTAGAAAAGCGCTCAACTTTGGTCACACCATCGGTCATGCAATAGAATCGGCTTCATTAAAAACAAAAAAGCCATTGCTGCACGGAGAAGCGATTGCCATCGGAATGATCTGCGAATCTTATTTATCGCGCAAATGTTGTGGACTGTCAAGCAATGAAATGGATGAAATTATTTCTTTCATCATTTCTATCCTTAATCCTACACCAATAAATTACAAAGTAAAAAATCTTGTTGCAATGATGAAGCAAGACAAAAAGAATCGTGAGTCTGAAATTAATTTCACGCTTCTTCGTTCAATCGGCAAAGCAGAAATAAATAATTCCTGTAGCGAAGAATTGATTGAAGAATCCATTCACTATTTCATTGAATCAGTAAAAGCGGATAAATAGATTTGATTCGTACATTTGCATCTTGATGAGTATCTTGTAAAGATTATGGTTTACAGAATTTCCAAGCCCGATAAAAAAATTAAGGGAACTGTTTATCTCAGCGCTTCCAAAAGCGAAAGCAACCGTGTTTTGCTTGTTCAGGCGTTGAGTACGCAGCGATTCCGCACCACCAATCTTGCAGATGCTCAAGACACACAAATTCTTGCCGAAATTTTAAAAAACGAAACTTCGGCAGAACAAAATAATGCGTTAAATAAATTAAATATAGAAGTAAGTTATTACACAGGCGCAGGCGCAACCACGATGCGTTTTCTTACCGCATTTTTTGCTTCACGACCCGGTAAACGAATTCTTTCTGGCTCTCCCAGAATGAACGAACGCCCCGTGAAGCCGATGGTGGATACGCTGAATAAACTTGGCGCTAAAATTTTATTCCCCGAAAAAAAAGGTTATCCTCCTCTTTGGATTGCGGGGCATGAAATGGAAGGTGGAGAAATTGATATTGATGCAAGCGTGAGCAGTCAGTTTATCACTGCGTTGCTGCTTGTTGCACCCACATTGAAAAAAGGATTGAAGATGCAATTGAACGGACGAGTTGTTTCGCGTTCGTATATAATGATGACTCTGAAAGTGCTCGAACATTTCGGAATAAAATATAAATGGGAAAATAATATTATCAGCATTGACCACCAGGAATATCAAGGATGGGATTATCATATTGAAGCGGACTGGAGTTCGGCTTCGTACTGGTATGAAATGGTGGCGCTTTCGGATGAAGCTGAGTTAAGAATAAAAGGACTCCGAAGAAAATCCATTCAGGGAGATTCGGTGGTGGCAGATCTGTATCGATTTTTTGGCGTGAATACAGAATATCAGGAGGATGGAATTATTCTTACAAAAACAAATTACCGCCCGGATAATTTCGGATTTGATTTTTCTGATTATCCCGATATTGCTCAAACTGCAGCAGTAACTGCCGCCGCACTTAAAATCCCGATGCAGCTTAACGGATTGCACACACTCCGCATAAAAGAAACCGACAGAATTCAGGCACTGCAAAATGAACTTAAAAAGATTGGAGTTAATGCAAATGTAAGCGAAGAGGCAAGCATTGAAATAAATTTTGCAGAAGGCAAAGCTGAAAATGAAAATAAAATTGATTCAGATATTGAATTTGAAACCTACAGCGATCACCGCATGGCAATGGCTTTTGCTCCGCTTGCGCTTATCTATCCCGAAATAAGAATTAAAGACCCATCGGTAATAAAAAAATCCTATCCCGATTATTGGAGCGACATGAAAGCATTGGGTTTTGAGATAAAAGAAGAAGAATAAGATTTACCTGATTTTTCCTTGAACAAGTTTCTCTGCAAATACTAATTGCTCATCAAGATTAAGATGGGAGTTATCGAGCACCACAGCATCATCGGCTTTTCGCAAAGGGTTATGTTCGCGGTGAGTGTCTTCGTGGTCGCGCATCTCTAAGTTTTTTTTTACTTCATCTAAAGAAACATTCATACTCTTTTCTTTCAATTCCTTCCATCTTCGTTTAGCGCGAATATCGGGGTCGGCTGTCATAAATAGCTTCAGTTCTGCATCTGGGAAAACATTAGTGCCAATGTCCCGTCCATCCATTACAATTCCCTTTTCTTTTCCAAACGCCTGCTGCAACGCAACCACAATTTCTCGCACTCCTTTAATTGTGCTAATCGGGCTTACAAGTTCCGAAACATCCATGCCGCGAATTTCTTTCTCCACATTTGTTCCATTCAAATAAATTTCTGAATTATTAGTAACTGTATTTACATTAAAAGAAAGATGAATATTTCTCATTGCTTTCAAAACTTCGGCTTCAGAAAATTTTCCATCAACAATAATTTTATTTTTCATACAATAAAGCGTTACCGCTCTGTACATGGCGCCGGAATCAATATAAATGTACCCGAGTTTTTTGGCAAGAGATTTTGCAATGGTGCTTTTGCCGCAGGAGGAATAGCCATCAATGGCAATGGTGATTCGCTTCGTTGTCATTGTTTACGAATGCTGTCATCCTGAATTACAGGTTCGGTTTTTTTCTTGGAATGAAACTCCCCAAAGTTTGTGCTGATGGTAAAATGATTTGGACCGCCTACTACCGAATATCTTGCATAGGCATAGCTGAGATTGAATTTAGATATTTTCAACCCGAAGCCAAAAGAAAATCCGGCAATACCGGCTCCAGTATTTGGCAATTTCAATTCCTGCCTGCGTTCATAATTATACCCAACTCTAAGATGAAAATTTTTAGATAAAAGAATTTCGATGCTAGAAACATCATGTCGGGCGAGCTTATCTACGAAAATGGCGCCTTTCTTTTTTACAATTACAGCTCCAGTGATAGGATCCGTAGTTTGCATACTCGGATCGGTGTAAGTCAAATCCCATTTTTCAAGATGTGTTAAATTTTCACTGAAACGTAAAGGAGCGTGTCGAAGTTTAAAGGAATATCCCCATTGAATTTCAAACGGCAACGGCTCATGAATATCTCCATAAGTTTTCCATTGTGTACCAAAGTTTTTTATGACAAGTGCAGTTGAGAAAAGATGCTTGGTATTATTATAAACGCAGCCAATATCAATCGCATTGCCGAAGGTTGTAAAAGTTGAGAGCTTAGAATAAATAGTTTTCAAAGTTCCACCAACAGAAAATGAGGAATCAATATTTCTTCCATAAGAAAGATTCAGGCAATATTCTCCGGGAGTAAACTGACCGGTAATTACGCCATCAACATTTGCCGCAGTAAAATTTCCATAATCCAAATACTGCATTCCGGCGCTGAAACTTCCAATGTTTTTGTAAGTGCGTGAATAAGCTGCATATCCATAATGAATTCCGGCTAAATAATTAATGTAGCTCATGGTAAGATCGTTGTGCATGCTGCTATCGAGCAAAGCCGGATTCTGGAATGCAAGATTTAAGTCATTGTCTTTGACCGAAATTAATGTCCCGCCAAGAGCTGCCACCCGAGCCGGATTAGTAACATCTAAAAAATCATAAGTGCCTTTACCGCCTATTTGAGCTGATGATAAAAAATAAACAGATGAAAAAAGTAAGAATAGGGAAGTGAGAAATATTTTTTTCATTAAGCCAAGATACAGATTTCTGCCATTCTCAACGCAAGGCAATAAAAAATATTGCATTATGATTTTTTCCTCCTGAATTCAGAACAAATCACCGCAGTTGCAATTGCCGCATTGAGCGATTCAGCTTCTGATGAGAAGTTAGGAATTGAAATTTTTTGCGAAACAAGTTTCAATAAGTTTTCTGAAATTCCTTTAGATTCGTTTCCTATCAGAATAATCCCGCAAGAAGATAATTTCTCGGAATAAATATTGCCACCATCAATAGTAGCTCCATAAATTGCTATGGATTTTTTAAATTCTGATAAAGTAGTTTCAAGATTGCAAGAATAAACATTTACGCGAGCAATAGATCCCATGGTTGCCTGAACCACTTTCGGATTAAATAAATCAACACAGCTTTCGGAACAAATAATATTTTTTATACCGAACCAATCGGCAATCCGAATAATTGTTCCAAGGTTTCCCGGATCGCGAATGTCGTCAAGCGCAAGAAAAAGTTCCTGCTTTAAAGATTCCATGTTCAATTTTGTGACAGGAATTTCCAATACTGAAAGAACTTGATTGGGAGTAGTTAATGCAGAAATCTGAATCAATTCTTTTTCGCTGATTTCTCTGACTTTGAATTTTGAATTTTCAACTTTAAACTCCTTAGTCGCAAAAATTTCTTTTACAAGAAATTTTGATTTTAAAAGTTCATTCACCACTTTGGGTCCTTCAGCAATAAATAATTGTTTTTCTTCACGATTTTTTTTTTGATGAAGAAGTTTTACCTGTTTTATTTCGGCTTTTGAAATCAATTTGGCTGAATGTTTGTTTAGTCCTTATTAGTAATTTCGCTCCACTTTTTATTTGTTAGGCAAAAGTAATGAAGAAAGCATTCTCAACTCCAATAGTTTACTGTTTAATGTTTGTTGCTTATTGCTTTATATTTCCCGCTTGCAATCCAACCAAAAAACTCACTGAAGGAGAACTGTTATTAAAAAAAAATGTAGTGATTGACAAATCAAGCGGAATTGGCAAAAGCGAAATCGAAACCTACATCAAGCAAAAGCCGAATAAGAAAATGCTTTTCTGGAGACTCTCCCTGAATATTTACAACAGTGTGAATCAGGAAAAGATGGAAATAAAAAAAGAAAAGCGTGATGTATGGATTGATTCCGTAAATGCAAAATATATTAGAAAAATAAATTTAGTAAATACAAAACGCATAGCAGAAGGAAAACAACCTAAAAAAATTGTTCTCAAGAGTAAAGAAAGACTCACCAGACGCGAATGGCTACTAAGTATTGGTGAACCTCCGGTAATTTACGACTCACTTCTCGTAGAAAAATCAGTGAAACAAATAAAACTTTTCGTTACCAATAAAGGGTTTTTCAATTGTGTTGTAAGGGATTCAGTACAAATAAAAAATAAAAAAGCTGCAGTTTACTATATCGTTAATCCGCGAAAACCATATCGTATACGAAATCTTAGCTACGAAATAAAAGATGACCAACTTCATCGTTTTGTTCTTGCCGAAGCGTCAAACACACACATTAAACATGAAAAAAATTATGATCTGGATTTATTGGAAAAGGAACGCGACCTCATTACAACTCTGCTCCGTAACGAAGGATATTTTTTCTTTTCAAAAGATTATATTTATTTTCACGTGGACAGCTCCCTTGGAACTCACGAAGTGGATATTACGCTTGGAATAAAAAATCCAATAGTAAAAGTTTCCGGAAGCAAAGATTCTGTCTCTGAGGGATTACACAAGCAATATTATCTCGGTAACATTTTTGTTCACACAGATTTTGATCCCAAACTGAAACTTGTTCCAACCGACACCTTGCTTTTAAATAATTACTACATGGTGAGTACTGGAAAACTTCGCTACAAACCAAAATTATTAACAGGTGCAATTTTTCTCACTAAAGGCGACCTCTATCAGCAGGCAAATTATGAACTTACGCACAAAAGATTATCAGAACTAAAAATGTTCCGATCGGTTCAATTACAATTTATAGATATTGGGCATGAACAACTTGAGTGTCATATTTATCTATCAAATTTGCCGAAACAATCCATTTCCGTTGAACCAGATTTCATAAACACATCTGAAACTTACGGTGCCGGTGGCAATATCACCTATCAGAATAAAAATATTTTTAAAGGAGGTGAAATATTTGAGGTAAAATTTAAAGGCGCTTTAGAGGTACAGAAACAAATAAACGGAAGTAGCACGGCAGGATCTATTAATCCGTTTAACACGCGCGAATTAGGCGGGCAGATAAATCTTTCTGTTCCACGATTTCTAACCCCATTCGGAATTCAAGGAAGAAAAAGCAACAACGCAAAAACAAATTTTACTAGCAGTTATAATTATCAATATCGTCCGGATTATGAACGATCTATTTCAAACATTGCTTACGGATATTCATGGAATGAAACAGCAACCAAAAAACATCTTATTAATCCAATTGATTTAAGTTTCGTGAATGATTCCATAACCAATCCTGCTTTGCGCACTACCATTTATAGCGGCAATGATCTGTTTTTAAAAAATCTTTATAAACCACACTTCACTATTGGCACACGTTATTCATTTCTCTTCACTAATCAGAATATTAAGAAGCAACAAAATTTTTCTTACTTTA
Source organism: Bacteroidota bacterium (assembly GCA_003164895.1). Taxonomy (GTDB): domain Bacteria; phylum Bacteroidota; class Bacteroidia; order Palsa-948; family Palsa-948; genus Palsa-948. The sequence goes on from PLUL01000014.1 coordinate 95,583, forward strand.
AATTCGGATTTGAGGGCGCAGGTAATGCAATGCGAGGAATTTTCAACTTAGATCCAACAATTCATCCAAATGCAAACAACAGCTACCTTCTCGATGGTATTCCTTTTTCTCAATTTATCCGCGCTGATTTTGATTACCGTTATTATCAAATTCTGACTTCAACCGATAAAATGGTTTACCGTATTGTGTGCGGATATGGAGATCCTTTTCAAAACGGAAACCTCAAAGTACTTCCGCTCGAACAAAGTTTTTTTGCAGGAGGTCCTAACGACATACGCGCCTGGCAGGCGCGAACACTTGGTCCCGGTGGTTACCAAAACAATACTTCTGTCTCCAGTACTGATAAAATTGGCGACGTAAAAATTGAAGGGAATATCGAATACAGATTCCATATAATAAAAATGCTGAACGCTGCACTTTTTCTGGATGCAGGAAATGTTTGGCTTCAAAAACCTGACAACACCAATTATCCCGCTGGAGATTTTCAATTAAATTTTCTAAACCAACTTGCTGTAGGCGGAGGATTAGGGTTGCGTTTTGATTTTAATTTCTTCATCATAAGATTAGATGGCGCTGTTAAACTTAGGGATCCTGCTCTACCAGAAGGGTGGACATATAATAGACATTTAATACCAAATGGTGTTCTGAATTTTGGAATTGGATATCCGTTTTAAAATAAAAATTTATATTTGAAAAATATGACTACAAAGAAATTTTCTTGGAGATATTTTTTAGAACCAAGATCACTTCCGTGGATTATCGGTATCATTTCAGTTGTTGTCGGAATACAAAAAATAATTGAAGGCGATGGATTCATCAACAACTTCATCGTATTCAAAACTTCTTTTTTTCATTTAATACATTACATTGATTTATATCCGCAATATCCAAAGGAATATGATGATATGTTTTTGTACAGTCCGACTTTTGCTTTATTGATGGCACCCATTGCCTATTTTCCAATCTGGTTAGAATTATTATTATGGAGCGGATTAAATGGAATGGCGGTTTATTTTGCTATTAAAATGCTTCCCTTTGATGATGAAAAAAAAAGAATATGGGTGGTTTGGATTTTATTTTTGGAATTAATCACCTCCATGCAAAACGTGCAGACCGCTCCCATGGTGAGTGCATTCATTGTGTTGGCATTTGTATTTTTCGAAAGAAAAAATGTTTTTGCAGCGGCATTTTTTATTTTGCTGGCATGTTGCATTAAAATTTTTGCAATAGCGGCTGTTTCTTTTTTTCTGATGTATCCGCAGCGTTTGAAATTCATCGGCTATATGATATTCTGGACATTGATTTTTGCCGCTGCACCACTGCTTGTTATTTCATTCAAGCAACTTATGTTCTTATATGGAAGCTGGTATAATCAGATCACATCAATTCATCAATCCGAACAAACAGGTATTGATCCGAATATTGCCCATCCGTTATCCGTGATGGCATGGCTAAAAAGCTGGTTTAACTTTAATCCGCCAATCATTTACGTTCAACTAATAGGAAGCGTAATTTATTGCATTCCATTTATCAGATATAAATCTTTTCAGAATATTAATTTCAGATTATTTATTCTCGCGTCATTATTAATTTGGTCAATGATCTTCAACCACATTGCAGAATCTGCCTCTTATGTGGTGGCAGTTTTTGGAGTTGCTATTTGGTTTGTCACCGAAGAAAAAAATAAATTCACGAATGCCTTGATGATCTTTGCTTTCATATTTACAATTCAATCAGCAACGGATCTATTCCCGCGGTATATCAGAATGAATTTTGTAATACCGTATGTATTAAAAGCATTTCCCTGCATCGTGATCTGGTGCTTGCTTCAATACAGATTGCTGACGAAAAAATTTATTTAAAATCTATCGTTTGAAGAAATTCAGAGATAGTAGAAAATTCACCCTTTGATTTCAGCCAGTATAAATATTTTTCAAATCGCTGAAATAATTTATCTCCATCAATTCTCGTTATATAAGCAGGCATTTTGTATTTTGAAATATCTTCAAATTCCCACGGATGAAAATACAGACAAACATAATTATCTGAAGTCAAAGTAAGTGCAGTAAAAACCTTCATCAGCGATAACGGAAAGTTTTTAAAACTCAACCAAAAAAGAGGAAAGCGGATAAGCGGTGTTACCGATGATGGAACGACAATAATATTTTCTTTCTTGTGAATTGTTCGTTGTGAAAAAAAATTATTGTAGCGACCGGGAATAAAAGTAGGATTGAGAGATGAATCATAAATATAACCCGCTTCAATCAAATCTTTTTTACTCACATGCGCCAAACGAGGCATTCGAAATCCGCTAACTTTAGTACCTGTAATTTGCCCTAATGTTTCTCTCGATTTTTTAAGATGCGAAAGCTCAAATGAAGAATGATAAAAAGAATGCGAAGCAATTTCATGTTTCGCCGAAATGTTTTTTACAAGTTCTTTTCGAGACAATGCAAAATTCGCGGTTACAAAAAAAGTCGCTTTGATATTCAGGCGATCCAACAGAGGCAAAAGTTTTTCAAGTCCTTTTTCAGTAATAGAAATTTTTTCTTCCTCAGGCACAATGCTTCCGTATTCCTCAGGAATATCAAACTCTTCCACATCAAAACTTAATAATATTTTTTTCAATCAAATTTATTTTTGAAAGGAGTTCCTATTTTTGCTTAATTTACATTCCAATTATGTCGCGCATTGATATTATATTGCCTTGTTATAATCCCCATTACAATTGGATGGACAAAGTTATAATTTCCAGTCACAGCATTCAGGAGAAATTAAAAGGCGATGAGTTAAATATCATTCTTGTGAATGACGGTTCTATTAAAGGGATTACAAAAAATGATGTAGCACTGCTGAAAGAAAAAATTCCGTTTCTGCATTATATTGAATACGAAACAAACCGAGGGAAAGGTTTTGCCGTGCGTAAAGGTGCAGAGTTTTCTCAGGCAGATATTCTACTTTACACCGATATTGATTTTCCGTATGCCGAAGAAAGTATTTTAGAAATGATCGCGCTACTTAAAAGAGACCAAACCGATATTCTTTTTGGAACCCGCGATGAAGAATATTACACGCACGTTCCGCCTTCGCGCAAGATGGTTTCTAAAATGCTGAAACAATTTACTGCACTTCTCATCCGCATTCCGTTTACCGATACTCAATGCGGGCTAAAAGGATTTAATCGCAGGGGAAAAGAAATTCTTTTACAAACTTCTATTGACCGTTATTTGTTTGACATGGAATTTATTTGTCTTGCTTCGCGCAATAAAAATATACGCTTTCAAACTCTTGTGATAAAAACAGAACCCAACAGCGTTTTTTCTTCTCTCAGCGCAAAAGTGCTCATGAGCGAAATATGGAACTTTCTGAAATTAATGGTGAAATAAAACCATCATGAAATTGAAAATAATTTTACTATCAATGGCAATGATTACTCTGAGTTGCCAGAATAATTCCCCATCTATGAGCAACGAAAAAAATACTCAACACACAAACAATCCATATTACTCGCGGACGGATACAACAGTTCTAAATGTCCCTGATGCGGAATGGAAAAAAGTTTTGCCTGATAGCATTTATCAGGTGGCGCGCAACAAAGCCACAGAAATGGCTTTCTCAGGAAAATATTGGAAGTTTGAAGGATTGGGAATTTATTATTGTGCTGTTTGCGGAAACGCTTTGTTCCGTTCCGATTCTAAATTTGCCAGCAGCTGTGGATGGCCCAGCTTTTTCCAAACTATTCGCAAGAACAGTACGATCTATAAAACGGATAATACTTATGGAATGAGCCGAACAGAAGTTTTATGCGGTAGATGCAACTCCCATCTCGGACATATTTTTGACGATGGTCCGCCTCCCACCGGAAAAAGATATTGCATGAATTCTATCGTGCTTGATTTTGTACCGGACAAACAGTGAGAGTTAGTTATTCAGATTCGCCTTTTTGTGATGCTCTTTAAAATAATATCCAAGCGTTAATCCAAAATAATCTCCACGATTTGTGAACGTGTGCGAATAGGCGGTGTTGTTCACATTGTAATTTACAGTTGTGCTTGCAATATCGCTCGTTCCTTTATTGAAAACAAATCCTAACTGAATCATGCCTCCGCATTTCAACGTTCTTTCAACGCCAAACATAAATTGTCCGGTGAGAGAAGTTGAATTTCCTGAATTAACAGTTTGGTTCAAATAAAGCACATTGGAAGAAACCGAAGCTTCGTTATTAGTTTGCGTGTTAACTGTTTGCAGCGAAGAATTTGTTTTTGTAAGAACAGCCACTCCTGCTCCAACAAAAAGTCGGGCATTTTTACAATTAGGTTTAAAATCATAAAGAACTGTAAGCGGAATTTGCGCAGTACCAAATCCTGCGCTGTTCACCACATTTTGGCTTCCATTATTCAGCAGAGAATAATCTTTTGCCATTGAAAATTGAAAACCGAGCGAGCCCAATGCCAAACCTGATTGCAAACTCCAATGTGAATTATAAAAGTATCTCCACGTAACACCCAGCGAAGGAGAAACATAATCCTGATGACTAAACAGTGCGTTTGCATCGGAAGACCCTCCCGAGAAGTTGGAAGAATTACCAATGGCAGAAAAGTGAACTCCCAATCTCCACGAATTATCTGTTTGCGAAAACGATTGAGTTGCAATTATTGCAATAGCGATAAATAGGATTGTCTTTTTCATGGTAAGTATTTTTTGTTGTTTGACGTTGACCTTGTGAAAAAAGTTACAACAAAGGTAAACTTGTTAGTTAGAAAAACAAAAATATTTTATTGCCATTTTCATATTTAATTATCTTAGCACCCTTAAAACATACAAAATGCGAGGAAAAAAAGGAGGACGACCACCCAGCAAACCTATCGTTTTCAGAGATGGTTTTTACATTGAAGTACGCAACCGCGCAACCGACCCGGGTTCAGGAATAAAGATAAGGAAAGAAACGCTGGAAGACATGATAGCGGCTGTGGAAGAATACCGCAAAACCAAATTGGTTGTTATCCTTGGGCAATATAAAAACGGCGAACCCTATAAACCAAAACCAGAAGGAGAAAAACCTGCCAAAAGCAAGAAGAAGAAAAAGTAAAAAAGGTGAGAATTCTCCCGCCTTTTCCATTTAGTATTTTTTGTATGGTTTCGTTTTTCGATGATTTACTTCATAACCACTATCTTTTTTGTTGCACTCCCCTGCTCTGTTTTGAGGTGCAAAAAGTAAATACCATTTGGCGCTGTACTCAAATCGATTTGAAGGTTTACATATTTGCCGATTTGCTGATATACACATTCTCCAAGAATATCGTATATTTTAATTTGCACATTTTCGAATTTATTCACCTGTACATTAAATTTTCCTTTGCTTGGATTAGGCGAAATATTGAAAGAATTATTATTTGATACTGAATTTATTCCCAACAACAATGCAGATACCGGATGTGCGTAATCGCTTGCAGAAGTAGCGGTTTGATTATCAAAACTTGTTACCGTATAATAATAGGATGAATCAGGAGTAACAGTATAATCATCATACGTTAAGTTAGGTGTGGAAGCGATGTATTGCCAGTACCCGCTGGTATCTCTGCTTCTGAAAATTCTATAACCTCCAATCGGATAAGTTCCGGCTATACTTGCCGACCAGTTAAGTGAACAATGATTTACGTTTGGCGCAACAGATAATCCTTGCGGAACCGATGGAAGCAGAATGTTAGAATTGTGTGATGAAACAAGTTCGGCAAAACCAACTCCAGTAATAGGTAAATTGTTCACAGTGCCTTTGAGTGTGGTGGTTCCTTCCCAGAATTTGAATAGTGTTACATTAATTATCTGATTGGCAATTTTAGGTGTCATGTCAATATTCACTCCATGCTTAGGTTCAATCAACCTCCATTTACTCGAATAATATTTACTGTTTGTTACATCGTGCCAGTAGCCGGTTCTTTCATAAAAAAAAGAGTAAGAAGTATCTTGCGAATCATCCGGAAAAACAGAACTTACCATTCTCCATTCGGGTTGAAAAGGAACACTGGTTGTATCAGAATAAATTTGCCAGATATTATATTCAGAAGGTGTTTGCGGCTGACCAAGAACTGCGTTTGGTCTATCCGCCTGCATGGAGAACCATTCGTATTTATTATTAGTATTTGTTCCAACAGTGAACGGTCCCCACTGGCGATCAATCCATGCAATGCCCGAAGTGATGGTATCGCTCACGCGATTATATTTAATTGTTCCCTACACATTCATATTGGTGAGAGAATAATAAAATGACGAGTCGCCATGATTTCCAAGAGCGATAAAACCATTTTTGCCTACAATCAACGGAGCACGGTTACTTGTAACTGTTACATTAAGCAAATCATTATTGGTAGGATCTTGTGAGTTAAAATTATATTTGAAAGTTTTATTATCAGTTGGATATGTCCAGATGGAATTATCGCTTATTTGCGCAGGAACGGAATAAGTAAAATCCCATTTATTAGGAAGTGAAATAAATCTGGGATACGCTTGTAAAACATTACTTTTAAAAGTACCGCCCGATGAAATATTAAAAATGCGCATATTGCCTGTGCTGAAATAACAAAGCATCACATCATATTCTTTGTATTGCGGAGCTAACCCGATTAAATGCAAATTTATATACCACCATTCTGTTTTTGTGGTGATGGATGCTGCATGGCTGCCTTCATCAGTAGGAAAAGAAAGCACACTTCCTGCAGGAGAATAAGGATAGGTTTGCCAAGTTTGAGCATAAGAAATTGTTGAAAGAAAAAATATTAAGGATAGAAAAATAATATAGTACGCTTTTTTCATAGACAGCTATTTTGAATAGTGGATTTTCAAAAGCAAATGTAAACTATTGAAGATAAATGCAAAAATATTTTTTACACTAATATCCTCATATCTTTACACATCTGCGAGTATGATTATATTTCTTCTTGCTCTTTTGGAATAAAACATATTAGATAATGATATTACAACAAAGATATTAGTGATTAGTAAATATCCTTTTTCATTTTTCATATTATAAAAGAATTTTGCTTTCCTTTACTCATAATTAAACTTCATGAAAAAACATTTACTCTGCTTTTTAATTATCGCTTGTCCGTTTTCAATTATCAATTGCTTTTCTCAAGGCACATGGACAGCACTTGCACATAATTCTCCCGATGCGAATGGTGGAGTAATGCTTTTGCTTTCGGATGGAACTGTAATGGCAAAAACTGTTTATGCCACCGGAGACACCACTCAGTTTGGAGTGGTTTGGGATAAACTCACTCCTGATATTCATGGCAGTTATGTAAACGGAACATGGTCGCACCTTGCTTCCATGCATAATTCACGCCTTTATTTCGCTTCACAGGTGCTACGAGATGGTAATGTATTTGTGGCAGGCGGTGAATATGGTACTGGAGATTCTCTTGCAGAAGTTTATAATACATTAACTAATAGCTGGACAATGGCTCCTCCAACAATACCTTATATAGGCGATGCCAACTCGGAGATATTGCCTGATGGCAGAGTGCTTCTTTCTGTATTCATTCAAGACAATTCAACCATTTTTAATCCGAGTACAAACACATGGTCAGCCGGAGCAGCTACTCATGGCTATTTGGATGAATCGGCTTGGGTAAAACTTCCTGATAACAGCATTCTGGCGGTTGACATGGGTTCTACAAGTTCTGAAAGATATATTCCTGCTACGAATCATTGGGTGGTAGATGGTATAGTACCCGATTCTCTTTATGATTCTTGGGGATATGAATCAGGTGCAGGATTTATGTTGCCCGATGGACGCGCTTTTTTTCTTGGTTCAACGGGACATACTGCTTATTATACACCAACAGGAAATACAAGTCCCGGAACTTGGGCTGTTGGTCCTGATATTCCGAATGGATATGGAACTCCCGATGCCGCAGCTGCCATGATGGTGAATGGAAAAATTCTTTGTGCTGTTTCACCTGCTCCGCGCGACTCCAATGTTTTTTATAGTCCGACGGCATTCTTTGAATTTGATTATCTCACCAACTCCTTTACACAAGTAAGCGCGCCAGGTGTTACAGGAGACACTCTAAGTGAAGCTTGTTATGTAACCAACATGCTTGATCTGCCCAATGGAACGGTTCTTTTTTCGAATCAATATTCCAATCAATACTTTATTTACACTCCAAGCGGTTCTCAGCTTGCTTCCGGTATGCCTACAATAAATAATGTAACACGAAACGCATGTGTGTATACGATCACAGGAACATTATTCAATGGAATTTCTGAAGGTGCAGCGTATGGCGATGACTGGCAAATGGCAAGCAACTACCCCGTTATTCGTTTAACATCCGGAACGAATGTATATTATGTGCGCACATTTAACTGGAACAGCACCGGAGTGCAAACAGGAACAAAGCCCGATACCACAGAATTCACTGTGCCTGCATCTGTACCGGCAGGAACTTATTCGCTGGTGGTTACCGCCAATGGCATTGCATCAAATCCTTTCACATTTAATTACACTACCTGTGGAAGCGGAATAGATGAATTGGAATCGTTAAACAATAGCGTGGTGGTTTATCCAAACCCATCCAACGGAATGATGAATGTAAAATTGTTAATGGATTATAGCAAAACATCGAGCATGGAAGTTTATAGTATGATGGGAGAAAAAGTATATGAAGTCCAATTTTCTTTACTGAATACCCAATTATCACTCGATGTTCCAAACGGAATTTATTTTCTTCATTTAAAAACCGAATTGGGAACAGCAGTAAAGAAAATAATTATCAATCGTTAGCATTCTTATTGTTCCATGATCACTTTTCATTTGCATCAAGCAGATTATTGTATCTTCAAATCCTAAAATAATTCTATGAAAAAGATTTACACTCTTGCTACTTGCTACTTGTTAATTGCTACTTGTGCTTTTGCGCAAAAGAAAGAAATCACCCTTGAAGTCATATTCGTAAAGAACACATTTGCGGTGAAACATATTTATGGATTGGAATCCATGAAGGATGGAGAACATTACACAACCCTAGCCAACGGAAAAAGTAATCCTGCCATTGTTAGGTATGAATACAAAACAGGAAATGCGGTTGATACCATTCTGAAAGAAGACTGGCTATTGACTCCTGACAAGAAAGAAAAAATATCAATTGAAAATTATTCCTTCAGCGCGGATGAAAAGAAAATTCTCATCGCCACTGAAACCGAACCTATTTACCGTCATTCCACAAGAGAGAATTATTATATCTGGAACAGAGAGACAAAAAAACTTTCTGCACTTTCATCAGGCGGCAAACAATCGCTTGCTGAATTTTCTCCCGATGGAAACAAAGTGGCATTTGTGCGCGAGAACAATCTTTTCTTCGTTGATCTTTCAAGCGGAAAAGAAACTCAGATAACTAAAGATGGAAAAGTAAACAGCATTATTAATGGCGCTACCGACTGGGTGTATGAGGAAGAGTTTTCTTTCAACAAAGCCTGGTTCTGGTCACCCGATGGAAACAAAATTGCGTATTACTGTTTTGATGAATCGAATGTAAAAGAGTTTTCGATGAACAAATACGGCACCCTCTACCCTACCGAATACAAATTCAAATATCCGAAAGCCGGAGAAGATAATTCCAAAGTTTCAATTCATGTTTTTTATCTCGATTCGCAGGAAGCATTAACGCTCAATCTGGATGCTGAATATATTCCGCGCATCAAATGGACTGCAAATCCGAATCTGCTTTCTGTTCAAACGCTCAATCGCCTGCAAAACATACTTGAATTATATATTATTGATTGCAGAAAAAACCACGACCCTATAAAACCCATCATTACCGAAACCAGCGACACCTACATTGAGATTGCCGATGCCCTCACGTTTCTTCCTAACGGAAAAGAATTTATCTGGAGCAGCGAAAAGGACGGACACAATCATCTTTACCTCTATGATATAAATTCAGGTTTTGTATCTCAAATCACAAAAGGCGATTGGGATGTGATAGATTTGAAAGGTTATGACGAGAAAAAACAAACGCTTTATTATTTATCAACCGAAATATCTCCGAATAACAGAAATCTTTATTCCATTTCAATCGAAGGAAAAAATAAAAAGAAACTTTTCCCATTGCAGGGAACTGACGATGCTGAATTCAATACTACGTTCACCTATTACATTCATACTTTTTCAAATGCAAATCATCCGCCCACGATTGTTCTGCGCACTGCGGATGGAAATGAAGTTCGGACTCTGGAAGATAATGCTGCACTGCAAAAAAAACTCAGTGATTACAATCTTACCACAAAAGATTTCTTCAAATTTAAAACCGAAGATGGCACAGAATTAAACGGATGGATGATGAAACCTGCTGCTTCGAAAGAAGATGGAAACAAAAAGCGTCCTGTTCTTATGTTTGTCTATGGCGGTCCCGGAATTAACACCGTGAACGATGCATGGGACAGAGATTATTTATGGTATCAGATGCTTTGTGAAAAAGGATATATTATTGTTTCGGTAGATAACAGAGGAACAGGCGGACGCGGAAAAAAATTCAGAGACTGCACCTACAAACAACTCGGAAAATTAGAAACTGAAGACCAGATTTCTGCGGCAAAATATTTAGGAACACTTCCTTATGTAGATAAAAACCGCATTGGCATTTGGGGTTGGAGCTATGGCGGTTATATGAGTTCGCTCTGCATTACGAAAGGTGCTGATGTTTTCAAAATGGCGATGGCAGTTGCACCTGTTACCAACTGGAGATATTATGACAATGTTTATACCGAGCGTTACATGGGTTTACCAAAAGATAACGGCAGCGGATATGACAACAACTCACCGATCAACCACGTTGATAAACTGAAAGGAAAATTCCTGCTTGTGCATGGAACCGCAGATGACAATGTTCATTTTCAGAACTCAGTGGAGATGGTAACTGCATTGGTAAAAGCAAACAAGCAATTTGATTTTTTTGCTTATCCCGATAAAGCGCACAGTTTGAGTGGAAGGGATACTCATTTGCATTTATATAACATGCTGACGAATTTTGTGTTGAATAATTTGTAAAAGAACTTTGCCCGGACAGTAACTTAAAGAATTCTTTTCAGGATAAGAACCTGACTGAATAAAATGAAAAAAACATTACTCCTTCGCGTTTCTCCCATTACAGCTCACAGCGATACTACTTTAGCAGAATACACAGCCAATGAGCTAAGCATCTCTAAAAACGATATTACAGGAATCAGACGCATCCGCCAGTCCATCGATGCACGCAGCAGGCAAGTAATGGTTCAAGTTCAGGTTGAAGTATTCATTAATGAACCTTTCATCAAAACTGAAGTCCAAAAATTCATTTTCAAAAATGTTTCTAATGCCGAACCTATAATCATTGTCGGAAGCGGACCAGCAGGAATCTTCGCGGCAATCAAAATAATTGAACTTGGTTTCAAACCAATAATTCTAGAAAGAGGAAAAGAAGTATCCGAACGCAGGCGTGATATTGCACAACTAACTAAAAACAGAATCGTAAATCCTGAAAGTAATTATTGTTTTGGCGAAGGCGGTGCCGGAACTTTTTCTGATGGTAAACTCTATACTCGCTCAACCAAGCGCGGAGACATTGAACACATCCTGCAATTATTTGTATCGCACGGCGCAGAAGAACGCATACTTTACGAAGCGCATCCGCATATCGGCACAAATAAATTGCCTAAGATAATTTCTTCCATGCGAAAAACCATCACCGAACATGGAGGCGAATTTCATTTCAACAGCAAAGTTTCAGAATTGATTGTAGAAAATAATTCCTGCAAAGGAGTAAAACTATCAAGCGGTGAAACGGTAAACGGAAAATCAGTCATACTTGCCACCGGACATTCAGCGCGTGATATTTTCTTCATGCTTCATCATCAAAATATTTTAATTGAATCAAAACCTTTTGCATTAGGTGTAAGAATAGAACATCCGCAACTATTAATTGACAGCATTCAATATCATTGCAATCTTCGAGGAGAATATTTGCCTCCGGCATCATACAGTTTAGTTCATCAAGCTCAGGGCAAAGGAGTTTTTTCTTTCTGCATGTGCCCGGGCGGAATCATTGCACCTTCCATGACAAATCCGGGAGAAGTTGTTGTGAACGGCTGGTCGCCATCCCGAAGAAATAATCCATATGCAAATAGCGGTTTAGTGGTGAGTGTGGGCAAAGATGATTTTAAATCATTCGAAAAACACGGTGCTCTTGCTGCTTTGCATTTTCAGCAGGCAGTGGAACAACAGGCATTTGTTTCAGGCGGAAAAAATTTACAAGCTCCCGCTCAGCGCATTACAGATTTTATTTCTGGAAACACTTCTTCTACTCTGCCTAAAAATTCTTATTTCATCGGAACGACCTCTGTAAATTTAAGAGAAGTGCTTCCGCAAAGCGTAAGCAAAAGTTTGAGAGAAGGATTAATTGCATTTGGCAAAAAGATGAAAGGATACATTACCGAAGAGGGAATTATGGTTGCCACCGAATCACGCACTTCTTCGCCGGTTCGCATCCCGCGCGATAAAGAAACATTGCAGCATCCTCAGGTGAAAGGACTTTATCCCTGCGGTGAAGGAGCCGGTTATGCCGGAGGAATTGTTTCTGCAGCTATGGATGGCGAACGTTGCGCAAAAATGATTGGCATACTACATACAAAATGAGCAGATATATATTTTAGTTTTAGTTTTTTTATTATTCGTAAATTCGTTCCCATTAGTTATTCGCACAATGAATTTTTCATCCAAACATATAGAAGACGTCATCAATGAGTTTGCAAAACTCCCGGGTGTTGGCAGAAAAACTGCGATTAGATATTTGCTTCATGTTCTGAAGCAGGATGACAAAGAGACCGAAACATTTGCAGCCGCACTCATCAACATGAAGAAAGAACTGAAACATTGTTCGGTCTGCCATAACATTTCTGATAAAGAAATTTGCAATATCTGCTCCAACCATAACCGCGACAAAACTGTTCTTTGCGTGGTGGAAGACATCCGCGATGTAATGGCGATTGAAAGCACTCAGCAGTACAGAGGCGTTTATCATGTGCTGGGTGGGATTATTTCTCCTCTTGATGGAATTGGTCCCGCTGATTTGAATATTGAATCTCTCGTAAAAAGAATTTCAGAAGGTGAAATAAAAGAAGTCATCATGGCGTTTAGTACAACCATGGAAGGCGACACCACCAACTTTTATTTATACAAACGATTGAAGGAATTCAACATAACCGTCTCCACCATCGCAAGAGGAATTTCCATCGGAGATGAACTTGAATATGCGGATGAAATAACTCTTGGTCGTTCAATTACCAACCGTATCCCTTACGAAAACGTGTTACCCATTCGATGAAACTATCTGTCATTATTGTCAACTACAACGTCGAGCATTTTCTCGAACAGTGTCTGCATTCTGTTCGCAAAGCAGTAAAAAATATTCCTGCAGAAGTTTTTGTAGTGGATAACAGCTCTGTAGATGGCTCGGTAGAAATGGTCAAGAATAAATTTCCTGAAGTTAAATTAATAGCGAATGAAAAGAATACAGGATTCTCAAGAGCAAACAATCAGGCGATCAAAGAAGCGAAAGGAGAATATATTTTACTCCTGAATCCTGATACTGTTGTTCAGGAAGATACGTTTGAGAAGACGATAAAATTTATGGACGAACACAAAGATGCCGGGGCATTGGGCGTGATGATGCTAGACGGAAAAGGAAATTTCCTACCCGAATCAAAACGCGGACTCCCTACTCCATCGGTTGCATTTTATAAAGTATTTGGACTCTCTGTATTATTTCCAAAATCAAAAACATTCGGAAAATATCACCTTGGCTTTCTCGATAAGAACAAAACTCACGAAGTAGATATTCTTGCCGGTGCTTTCATGTTGATTCGGAAATCGATTCTTGATAAAATTGGTTTACTTGATGAAACTTTCTTCATGTATGGAGAAGACATTGATTTATCTTATAGAATTACACTTGCAGGATATAAAAATTATTATTTCCCGGAAACGCGAATCATTCATTACAAAGGAGAAAGCACGAAGAAGAGTTCCGTTAATTATGTTCTCGTCTTTTATAATGCCATGGCAATCTTCGCAAAAAAACATTTTGCCAAGAATCAGGCAAAGATGTTTTCTCTGTTAATTTATTTTGCAATTGCACTTCGTGCCGGAATTTCCATCTCAAAAAGATTTCTCAAACAGATTTTTGTTCCGCTTCTCGATGCATCCATTCTCTATGCCGGATTATATTTCATCAAAGATTATTACGAACACAATGTAAAGTATGTTGCCTATCCTGAAAAACTGGTACTGCTTGCATTCGGGATTTACGTTTTCATTTGGCTGTTTTCCGTTTTTCTCAGCGGAGGTTATGACAAACCTATCCGGCTGCAAAAAATAGTTCGCGGAATTTTTTTGGGAACCGGAATCATTCTTGCTATTTACGCGCTGCTTCCCGAAGAATATCGTTTCTCGCGCGCTCTGATACTTATTGGAACCGGATGGGCAACGATTGCGATGCTTTCAACGAGAATGCTTTTTCATCTTTTCGGAATTAAAGAATTTCTTCTGGAAGGAAGCGCCTCAAAACGATTGGCGATTGTCGGAAGTGAAGAAGAGTTCAAAAGAGTGCTGGCACTTTTAAAAGAATCTTCCGTCAAAATTGGATTCACCGGATTTGTGAGCAGCGAAGGAAATAATTCTAATCCTTCAATTGATTTCTTAGGAAAATTTCATCAGCTTCAGGAAATCATCGAAATGTATAAAATTGATGAAGTAATTTTTTGTGCAAAGACTATTTCTTCCGAAAAAATTATTGATGCGATGAGTTTGCAGGGCAATGAAAATGTGGAATTTAAAATCGCTCCCCAGGAAAGTTTATCCATTATAGGAAGCAATTCCATTGACACGGCTGGCGACCTTTATACGCTTGATATAAACTCTGTAAATAAGCCATCAAACAGAAGAAAAAAGAGAATCATAGATATTTCTTTCTCAATAATTTTCATTGGGTTAATTCCTGTTTTAATTTTTGTGGCAAGAAATCCAATTTATTTTATTGGAAACATATTTAAAGTATTGTTGGGATTTAATACCTGGGTTGGATTTAATATCAATCATCAACCTTCAGATATTAATCACCGAGCAGGTATTCTCTCACCTTCTGATTCATTGAAATCAAATAATATTACTCCTGAAGTAACCGAACGGCTGAATAAAATTTACGCGAAAGATTACAGCGTAAAAAATGATGTGAATATTATTTTAAAGGGGATTAGAAATCTTGGTCGTTAAACATCCTCTTTAGTAAAAACATTACTTCAAAACCTTTTGCACCAGGTCAGCAGCTTCCTGCAATTGAATAGCAGAATGAACTTTCAACCCTGATTCATCAATGATCTTCTTTGCTTCAACGGCATTGGTGCCTTGCAAACGAACAATGATAGGAACATTGATAGTGCCCATGTTTTTGTAAGCATCCACAATTCCCTGTGCAACACGGTCACAACGAACAATACCACCAAAAATATTTACGAGAATAGCTTTTACATTTGGGTCTTTTAAAATAATTCTGAACGCTTGTTCAACTCTGGCAGCATTAGCGGTTCCGCCCACATCTAAAAAGTTTGCTGGTTCTCCTCCTGAAAGTTTGATGATATCCATCGTTGCCATTGCAAGTCCGGCACCATTTACCATGCAGCCAACATTTCCATCCAACTTTACATAGTTAAGTTCATGCTCACCTGCTTCAACTTCCGTAGGATCTTCCTCTAATTTATCGCGCATAGCAACGTAATCAGGATGACGATACAATGCATTGTCATCCAACGCAACTTTAGAATCCACCGCAACAATTTTATTATCGGAAGTTTTCAGCAGAGGATTAATTTCAAAAAGAGAAGCATCAATCGTTTCGTATGCTTTGTAAAGTGAAGCGATACACTTTGTCATATTCTTAAATGCTTCTCCGCTAAGTCCGAGATTGAATGCAATTTTACGACATTGAAAATCTCTCAAGCCAACTTTCGGATCAATTTCTTCTTTAAAAATTCTCTCAGGAGTTTTTGCTGCAACTTCTTCAATCTCCATTCCGCCTTCCTGTGAATAGATGATCATATTTCTTCCAAGCGCACGATTGAGCAGAACGCTCATGTAATATTCCTTAGTAGGAGTTTCACCGGGATAATAAACATCCTGAGCCACTAAAACCTTGTGAACTATTTTTCCATGCGGACCGGTTTGATGCGACACCAACTTCATTCCGATCATTGCTTTTGCCTTTTCCTTTACATCATCCAACGTCTTCGCTAATTTCACACCGCCTGCTTTTCCTCTTCCTCCTGCATGAACTTGTGCTTTCACGATCCATATCGGAGTGTTGGTTTGCTTTTGAAGTTCTTTTGCTGCATCAACCGCCTGATCTGCTGTCTCAGCTACAATTCCTTCTTGAATAGAAACACCGAAACTTTTTAATATCTGTTTGCCTTGATATTCGTGGAGATTCATAAAATATATTTTAGTTTTTATACAACGCGAATATACTAATTCATGTAAATGACATGCATCAAAATTATGCACAATAGTTGATTCCATCTTTCAATTATTAGTTGCATTTGTTCTCATTCGTATATTTGCATCGAAATGATTTTTGCAAACGATATACACAAATCCTACCACTCGCTCGAAGTGCTGAAAGGCGTTTCGCTTGAGGTGAAGAAAGGAGAAATTGTTTCCATCGTTGGAGCATCCGGTGCAGGAAAAACAACTTTGCTTCAGATTCTCGGAACGCTTGACAAAGCCGACAAAGGAGAAATAAAGATCAACGAAACGAATATTCAAACGCTCAGCGAAAAAAAACTTGCCGGATTCAGAAATAAACAAATAGGTTTTGTTTTTCAATTCCATCATTTGCTTCCCGAATTTACTGCAATTGAAAATGTGTGCCTTCCCGCTTTCATTGCAGGAAAAGGAAAGGTTGAGGCAGAGGTTAAGGCAAAGGAATTGTTGTCCTTTTTAGGATTAACAGACAGAGTCCATCACAAACCAAATGAACTTTCCGGTGGAGAACAACAAAGAGTTGCAGTTGCTCGTGCGCTGATAAATAATCCATCCGTAATTCTTGCCGATGAGCCATCAGGAAATTTGGATTCAGCTACAGCAAAAGAACTTCACAACTTATTTTTCACGCTCCGAGAAAAATTTCAGCAGACGTTCATCATCGTTACTCACAACGAAGAACTCGCCAATATGGCGGACAGAAAATTGGTGATGAAAGACGGACGAATGACTTAATTATTCATCAACCATTCATTACCAGATTACCACCCTCAAGCTATCTGGCTGATACATTCCATCGCCTTGCTTCACATTAAATGTTTTATAAAACTCCGGAATGTTGCTTAGCGGACCATTCACACGAAATTGCGAGGGCGCGTGAACATTGGTCATTATCTGCCTTGCGAGAGATGCATTTTTAATATTTACCATCCACGCATACGCATACGCAAGAAAGTAACGCTGATCAGGAGTGAGTCCACTTATTAATTTATTTTCTTTGTACTGAGGAGTTTTTTTAAACGCTTCGTAACCCATCACCACACCGCCAAGATCGGCAATGTTTTCGCCTTGCGTTGCATCTCCGTTCACGTGCATGCTGTCGAGCACAATGAATTTGCTGAACTGCTTCACAATTAATTTTGTCTTGGCAATAAATTTTTGTTTGTCCGATGGCGCCCACCATTTGTTCAGGTTTCCATTTTCATCATACTGGCTTCCTTCATCGTCAAAGCCGTGAGTTATTTCGTGCCCGAAAGTGGAGCCGCCAATAATTCCATAGAGGATCGCATCATCGGGCATGCGTCCTTCAAAGCCGGGAACAATGATGTTGCAGGCAGGCACAACAATTTCGTTGTTGCCGGGATTGTAATATGCATTGTAAGTTTGCGGAGTCATTCCCCATTCTTTTCGGTCAACAGGTTTGCCATATTTATTTATGTTGTAATTGTAAAACCAATTGTTGGCGCGCATCACGTTCGAACAATATCCGCTGCGGTCAATGTTGAGTGCGCTCAGGTCTTTCCATTTATCAGGATAACCCACCTTCATCACGATGGCAGAAAGTTTGCTCAGCGCTTTTGTCTTGGTGGAATCACTCATCCAATCCAATTTTTTTAGATGCTCTGCAAATACATCACGGATGTTGTTTCCTATCTCCAGCAATTTTTCTTTCGAACCCTTTGGCAAATATTCATCCACATACACCTGACCAATTAATTCACCAAGAGAAGAATTATTGGTTTGCTCCACCACACGTTTCCATCGCGGCTTCTGTTCGGTAACTCCATTCATTATTGTAGAATAGAATTTAAAATCCTGTTGTTCCAATTCTTTATTGAGATATGTTGCGTAGGAATTCACTGCGTTCCATTTTAAATAAGTTTTCCAGTTGTCAATGGAATATTTTTTCAGCAATGTATTCAGTGTTTCATAAAATTCGGGCTGACCAACCACCACCGAATCCGCATTTTTAATTCCCATCTCCGGCAGAATTTCATTCCATGCAATGTTTGAAGTAAGTTTATTGAATTGAGTCAAGCTCATCTTGTTATAATTCTTTATCGGATCTCGAAGCGCTTCTAACTTGCGCGAGGATTTTGCAAGCTCCGTTTCCAATTTCATGATGGCTTCTGAATTCTTTCCGGCAAGAGATTCATCCTGACCAATGAGTTTCAGCATGGCAACAATGTGTTTCACATATTCCTTGCGAATGTTTTCAGTGCGCGCATCGGTGTTGAAATAATAATCACGCTGACCTAATCCCAAACCTCCCTGGTAAAATATCAATGCGTACTTTGAACTTATCTTGTCATCCTGACCTACATAAAAAATAAATGCAGGGTGAATTTGCAGCGTATATAAATGAGCCATGGTTGTCATCAGGGACTTAACATCTTTCACTTCATCAATTTTATTCATCACATCATTCAGAGGAGCAATTCCATTCTTATCAATAGACGCCGTATCCATGCCCGAGGCAAAAAAATCACCAATCTTTTGTTTGTTGCTTCCTTTGGCGGCTTTGGTATCGCCCGATGCTGTTACGCACACGCGCCTCACCTGTTCGTTAATGGTATCGTCAATCAATTTAAAAATGCCGTTGCTGTTCTCCGATGCCGGAATTGCATTGCGCTTGAACCAGCCCCCATCGGCATAATGAAAAAAATCCACAGCGGGATTAACTGTGGTATCGCGGTTGGTTACCAACGGATCGGGCAGAACTTGCTCGGTTGTTTTTTTACCGGCATTGTTGCAGGCAATGAATGCAAGCAAAAGAAATGATGCTGCGGCTAAACTGATTTTGAATTTCATGATTATTGTATTAACTAATGGTTGCAAAACTAAATAAATTTGATTTGGGGAAGGGTTTTATTGGTGATTCTCTCGCACAAAGAAAGACCTTCGTTAGAAGACGAGGAAGTTTTACTTAAGTGCTATTCCACTCCACACTTCAATCCTAACCTTTTTTTATAATTAATCTCATAATATCTATTTAATTCCTTAAGCCGAGCTGTTTAGGATTATAAATCCTTATCCGCAAATTCAAAATCCAAGATTATTAAGAAACTATTTTACAAATGAAAGTATTTGTTGCTTGAATTTATAACCTAATGTATCGGTAGTGGTTCCAAAATATAAACTATCTCTCTCTTTATAAATAAGTCCAACGTTTCGAGCATATTTCTCAAATTCATTTTGATATTGAATAAGATTTATGCTTTGAAACTGCGAAACTAATGCCACAGAATCAAAGGGCATCCCTCCTACTGCATCGTACTGATCCACCGATGTAATTTGATAAGTTTTATTGCCAAGCGTATTATATACATTGCCGTTCCATTGCGTATTTAAGCGAGGCGGAAATATAAACCGGAGATAGGTAATGTTTTCTTCTTTTCTTTCGAGCGTGGTTTGCGTGCGTGTGGCTGACCACACTTTGGGAACACTCCATGCTGTATCCCATGTATGGGTAGTGAAATGAAACATTTTATAATATCGCTCCATTCGTAAAGTTGGTCTGCCGGAATTATCTAAAAAAGTTGCGGCAATTAATTCCTTTAGCTGATAACGGGTAGAATCAAATTGATTGGGATTGTTAGCATAAATAGAATCCACCTGGTAAATCACATAATGCCCCACATCATTGGGATAATAATTGTATCCGAAATTAACTGAAGCAGTAACAGGTTTATCTTTTTTACAGGAGAAGAAAAAGAAAATGAATATGGAAATAAAGAATATGGTATATGGAAATATTTTATTAAATATTCTCATAGTATTGCTTTTTCAATGATACCTCCACCCACGACATCATCTCCTTCATAAAATACCGCAGATTGCCCCGGTGCAATGGCAGAAACTTTTGTATGAAAAAAGACATCCACAGAATTCTCATCTTCCTGATTTACCGTACTCATCGCGCCAGCATCTTTGTGCCGGATTCTTGTTACCGATTGAAAATTTTCAGGAAGTTTATCGTACTTTATTAAATTAATTTTTTTGACATTCATTTTTTGCTGCTTCACATCTTCCAGTGTGCCGAGAATTACCGTGTTGGTGTCAACATTAATTTTTGTTACATACAATGGTTCGCCAACAGCAATTTCCAATCCTTTGCGTTGACCGATTGTATAAAAAGGATACCCTTTATGTTTTCCAATAACAGTTCCATCCGCCAAAACAAAATCTCCTTCTCCGGCTTTTGTATCAATGTCTTTTACTTTTCTTCTCAGGAATCCGCGATAATCGTTATCGGGAATAAAACAAATTTCATAACTCTCGCTTTTATTCGCAAGATCGGCAAAACCTTTTTCGGTAGCAATTTTCCTTACGTCTTTTTTGGTTAAATCGGCAAGCGGAAAAATAGTTCGCTTTAAACTTTCCTGAGTCAATCCCCACAAAACATACGACTGGTCTTTTGTGTCGTCCAATCCTTTCGACAAAATATATCTTCCGTTTTCAAAACGCGTTCGTGCATAATGTCCTGTGGCAATAAATTCGCAATCGAGTTGATCGGCACGTTTGAGCAACGCATCCCATTTTATATAAGTATTACAAAGCACACATGGATTTGGAGTTCTGCCTGCAAGATATTCATCTACAAAATTATTGATGATGGCATCTCCAAATTCCTGGCGCAAATCCAAAACATAATGAGGAAATCCATTTGCAACCGCAAGCGAGCGCGCATCGTTGATGGAATCCAAACTACAGCAGCCGGTTTCTTTTTTTGATCCTCCGGCAGTAGCGTAATCCCAAGTTTTCATCGTGATGCCGATAACTTCATATCCTTGTTCGTGAAGAAAAAGCGCTGCCATGGAACTGTCAATTCCTCCGCTCATTGCCACTAAAACTCTGCCTTTCTTTTTCACTTGTGATTTTTTTTCTTTTGCTGTTCTTTGCTTTTTTCAAGCATTTGTTTTTTTAATACATCCACCGAATCAAAAGTTTTTTCAGAAGTCATTTTTCCATCTTCATCCCACTCTGTCCATTTTCCGGTTTTGTTATCGTAATAATAATTTCCTTCCGATTTCTTTTTATCCGCTTCGTAATTTTCTATAAAATATCCATTTAAAGTTCCTAAAGAATAATTTACTTCTTTAAGTTTGTTTCCCTTTTCATCCCAATATTCCCATTTACCTTCCTGCAATCCGCTTTTATATTGACCTTTCACTTTGGGTTTGCCATCCTTTTCATGCCATTCTCCAAAATCACCATCCAGTTTTTCAAGGTTATAATTCTCTCTTCCGATAATTACTAATCCGCGTCTGTCGTAATAAATCCATTTGCCATGCTTGAGCGAATGCTGATAATGTCCGACAGTGGAAATAATTTTTCCGGGATAATAATATTTAATTTCCCCTTCAAGAAATCCCGAATTGTAAGTGCCTTCTGTTTTCGGACTTCCATCATCGTAATATTGTTTCCAGTCTCCGTTCAAAATGCTGTCTTTCCATGTTTTTTCTTCTACAAGTTTTCCTTCCTGATTAAAATTCTTTTCGGCTCCATTTTTCTTCCCGTTCTTATAAGATTCCTCTGATACAAGTGCATTCGGTGCGTCATAATATCTCCAAACGCTATCTTTTTTCTGATTAATGTATTTTCCTTCTGCCATCAGAATATTTCCGGGGAAATAATGTTTGGTCATGCAAACGGAACCATCTTTTGAATACTTGGAAACTGTTTGCAATTCACCTGTGTCATAAAAATATTTGAATTCACCAATCGGTTTATCGTCCTTGAAATTTCCATCGTAAATCGGTCTTTCGTGTTCATCTTTTTTTATCCAATGACCTTGCCTTTTTCCGTTCTTATCCATTTGGTTTAATGAAGATGGCTGTGCAAAAAGAACAACGGAAGCTAGAATAAAAACAAGTGATAATAATGCGGGTTTAATCATATTAAACGAAGATACGAAGAAAAGATAAATAAAATTGTTTTACCTACAATGACTTACTAAACTCAATAATTGAATTTGCAAGATTGCCCCACGACAATTTACTTTTCAGCAATTTTATTTCCTCCTGAAATTTTGATTTCAAATTCTGGGAGAAATAATTTTCAATTGCCTGTGCAATAAGACCTGAATCTGGCAAATCAACTATTAATCCTGTTTTATTGTGAATAATACTTTCTTTTAATCCGCCGGTATCCGTTGCGATAAGCGGAAGATCAAAATGATATGCAATGGAAGTGATTCCGCTTTGCGTAGCAGATTTGTATGGAAGCACGCAAACATCCGCAGAAGAAAAAAATAAAGGCACTTCATCATCGCTGATGTAACGAACATGTAAAGAAATTTTATTTAGAATTCCCAATTTTTCAATTTGCTGATTGTATTTATCAAACGAACCGTATACTTCACCGGCAATCACCAAAACATATTCATTGTTCAATTTAGCAACAGCATCAATGAGCAAATCAAGTCCTTTGTAATCACGAATGAAACCAAAAAACAGAATAACTTTTTTTTCTTCCGGTATATTTAACTTTTTCTTTGCTTCAACCGGATCCGCATTTTTTCCAAAATGGTCATACAAAGGATGAGAATGAAAAATATATTTTGCATCAGGAATCAATTTCAATAAATCATTTTTTACAGAATCGCTCATCACAACAAAACCGTGGTTTTGTTTCAGAAAATATTTTGTAAATGCTGTATCAAAAAACTTTTTCTCATGCGGAATTACATTGTCAAGAATCGTAATCACCTTAGATTGTTTTCTGACTTTTTTCGCAACAGTTCCAAGCGATGGAGCCATGTATGACATCCAGTATTTCATCAGCAAAATATCAGGAGAAAAAATTTTAATCTTATTTGCAGCTGAATAATAACTGAGCGGATTCAATGTGTCCAAAACTCTTTCTGAAGGAATTTTATCCGCATTATCCTTCTCCGTAACCATTTGCGTTTCTCCGGGAAAAAGAAAATCAGGATACTGACGCGTGAACGTAAAAGGTCTTACAAAATGTTCTTTTTCAAAAGCACGATAAAGAGAAGCGTTGAATTGGGCTATACCGCCACGATAAGGATAAAAAGTTGAAAGAAAAGCAAGTTTCACGGCTAATGGATAATGGATATAAAACCAAAAATCATTTTACCAATTTTGTTATGAAATTAAAAATCGTGTCAACAGAAATATCTTTCATGCAATGTTTTTCACCTCGTTTACATGAATTTCCATAATAACAATCACATCCTGAAGTCGGTTCTGCAATTACACCGTTGTTGTACAAATAAAATTCATGTTTATTAAAAATATTATTGAACAGCACAAGTGGTTTTTTCAATCCAATGGCAATGTGCATCATCATGGATACAGCCGTCAGAACGCAGTCGCAAACAGAAGTGAAAGCGATAAATTCAGGCAAGGAAAAAGTACCCGGATAAAATGCTCCGGTGGCAGAGGAATATTTTTTATTCATCTCGTCTTCATCCGGTCCGCCAAGCAAAAGAGGAAAATAATTTTGCGCCTGAAGTTTTTTTATCAACTCAATCCAATAAGTTTCGGGCCACAAACGGGTTTGCCAGCGCTTTCCGCAACCGGTATTTAATCCGATTATTTTTTTACTTCCGGCTTTCTCCTTTACGAATTTGAATTTCTCGGCAAGTTTTGAATCGAAGTTAAGAAGATACGGTTCTCCCTCGAACTTCATATCGCATATTTCAAAAATTTCTTCGAGATAATTTTTTGTGTTCTGCTTGGAAATATTATCAAAAACTCCGGTAATTAATTTATGTTCAGCGTGCGGAGTAGCAATAGAAACATGATTATCCTTCCATATAAATCCAAATTTCCTTTTTGCCTTCACATTCTGTAGCAATATACATGCTTCTTTATCTTTATCCAGATTTATGGCAATGTCATAATCTGTATTGCTGATTTTGAAGACGGAAGTAAAATCAAAACGACAGATTTCATTTACCCAATCTTTTGGAAGAATTTCGGGCGTGTGAGTAACCCATGTAATGTGCGGAGAAGGAAACTCTTTTTTGAAACGCACCAACAAAGGCGTGGAACGCATTACATCGCCAATCGCTCCGAGTTTGATAATTAAAATTCGTGTTTCAATCTTTTCGTACTCATCGCAGGAAGAACAGACTTTATCGCGCAACTTATTCGGAACGCAGGGAATTTCCCCTTTAAAATATTTGCAATCGAATTTTATTTCCGACAACTTCATAATCCTGCTTTCTTTTCTATTTGATATTTATTTTTATCCGAAGAATGACGAACAATAAGTTCTGAAACAAATCCGGTAAGAAATAATTGAGTGCCAACAATCATTGCAAGCAAGCCAAAATAAAACAGCGGACGGTCGGTCATTTTGTGAACATCCATAGCGAATTTGAGATAAGCAAGATAACAAGCAATTACAAAACCGAAGAAAAAAATAATCGTACCAAGCAATCCGAACAGGTGCATGGGGCGTTTGCCAAACTTTGTAACAAAACCTATGGAAAGTAAATCAAGAAATCCATTGATAAATCTTTCCAATCCGAACTTTGTAGTTCCGTATTTCCTTTTCTGATGCTGAACTTCCTTCTCCCCTATTTTCCTGAAACCTGCCCAACCTGCAAGCACAGGAATATAGCGATGCATTTCTCCATACACGTCAATATTTTTCACAACCTCTTTTTTGTAAGCTTTCAATCCACAGTTAAAATCATGAAGTTGAATTCCCGACATTTTTCGTGTAGCCCAATTAAAAAGTTTTGTAGGAATTGTTTTAGTGAACGGATCAAAACGTTTTTTCTTCCAACCGGAAATCAAATCATAATCATCCTGAGAAATCAATTTATACAAATCTGGAATTTCATCGGGGGAATCCTGAAGGTCTGCATCCATTGTAATGACAACATCGCCTTGAACTTGCTCAAATCCCATTTGAAGCGCGGCAGATTTTCCATAATTTCTTCTCATGCGGATTCCTTTCACATTTGAATTTTGTGAAGACAACTGCTCAATTATTTTCCATGAACCATCGTTGCTGCCATCGTCAACAAAAATAATTTCGTAAGACAAATGATTGGCAGCACAAACCCGCACAATCCATTCGGAAAGTTCAGGCAAGGATTCTTCCTCGTTCAATAATGGAATTACGATGGATATATTCATGAATTTTGTGCTGGTTGTTGAACACCGCTTTCAGGAAACAGCGGAGGAGTTTTGCGGACAAATATCGCCATGATAAAACCAAAAACAGAATACCAAAGCAACGTGAAGAAAATATCTTTTATCATTCCGACAATAGTTATATTTTTTGCGGCTTCAAATTTTGCCTGCATGTCGTCAATCGTTTGGTCAATTTTATCCTGAGGAGCATTGAATTTTTCCATCCACGCAGTAGTTTTTTGGATTGTTGCGTTTTCAATATTTTCCATCAGATGAGGATCAAGGTAATTAATTGTACGCTGATAACCCGAATTCATTACACCGGCAATTACAGACATAATCATAATTGCAAAAAATGCCTGCCAGTAAGATATTTTTTCAAGGGAAGAAGTTTTTTTCAAACTAAGGGAGAAAAATATGTACAATCCTAAAATCAGTAATCCAAAACCGATGCCGAGCCACCAGTTTGTCATGATTTCTACACCCATAAAATAAATTAACAACGACAGAATTATTATTATTCCGCCCAGTATAAGTCCGAATTGTAATGCCTTTTTGTTTAACATGGTTTTTATTTTGTTGGCAAAGTTAATAGTTAATAGAATATCTGAACAACGAACAATAAAACAATCTATTGCCCATTTCATCATTCAAAATTTTTTATTGATTATTCGATATTCGTTTTATCTTCGCCGCGGGTAAGCCCTGTACGACCAGCTCCTGTTGAACTTCCCCAGGATCGGAAGGTAGCAAGGATAAAATGGTTGAGCGGTGCGCTACAGCAAGCTTACCCTTTTTTATTTCTCGATTTCATCTGTATCGTGGAGGCAAATTTAATTCCAAAATACATTAATTACTATATTTGTCTTTAGAAATATCACATTAAAGTAATTGCCAAGCGATTTTGCTGTGAAAAAGTTAAAACAAATGTCAATAAGAAATTTTCTGTATTTTTTTATTTTCGGTATTTCTATTGGAAAAATTTCTGCGCAACAAACATTTGCCCTCGCAAACACAAACAACAAGATTGAGTTTCATAATCCTTCGTCATCTCACCATCTTTCTTTTTCTGAATCACAAAATATTGAATTAAATAATTATAACACATCCAAACAGTCATTTGTTTTTAAAAATCACAAAGCAACAACCCTCTTTAATACCAATTTATTTCACAATCAAAGTAAGACATCTTTTAAACTTACCGGTCCGCAAGGCGCAATAATTGGAGCTGTAATCGGTGGTTTGGTTGGTTATTATGCTATTACTAATAATGCGCATCCTACTGTACCTACTCTTACCAAAGTTTATGGCACATTTGCGGGTGCAATAGCTATTGCTCCTATTGGATATGTATTATGTATCGCTTTTTAAAAAATTAAACTTGCCTTAAATATTCTATCATGAAACATATTTTATTTTTTACTCTCTTTATTTCAGCATCTCTATTTTCCTTTTCTCAAAAAAGAGATACGTTTAATCTTTTTCAGAAACAAGCTAAGCGAAAAGATGTAAACAAAGAACTTCAATCGCATCCACCAAGCAAATTAGATTCGATTTACTATATAAAATACGGAACAAATGCAGGAAGATGCGTGGGTTATTGTTTTCACGAAGCCACTATTGATTCAAACAATATTGTTATCGTAAAAAAAACGATGAGAGAAGATAAGAATTATCCGATGAAAACCGACAGCACTCACACCACCAGCGACCAATGGAATATGCTGATAAACTCCATTGAAATAAATTCTTTTTTTTCTATTCCCGAAAAAATTGGAGAACCTGGCGCAACTGACAGAGGAATTGAGTGGATTGAAATTAATTACACCGGAAAAACTCACAAAGTTACTTTTGATAGCGCAGAACTTGAGGATTATGATGGCATTAAAAACTTAGATAAACTTTTGAAAAGTGTAACTCATTTTTGAGTTACTTCCAAAATTCCTTTGCATATTTTTTTTACAATCGCAGGTCCTTCATAAATAAATCCTGTATAAACCTGCACCAGCGAAGCGCCTGCATTCAATTTTTCAATTGCATCCTCGGCAGTATGAATTCCGCCGGAGGCAATGATGGGAATACTTTTGTTGGATTTTTCGGAAAGATATTTTATCACTTCGGTAGAACGTTTTGCTAATGGTTTTCCGCTCAGCCCTCCGTTTCCAATTGCTTGGAGTTCGTAGTTCGGAGTTCGGAGATTTTCTCTGAAGATAGTTGTGTTGGTTGCAACCACTCCGTCAATTTTTGTTTCACGAACAATTTCAATAATGTCATCTAATTGTTCATTCGTTAAATCAGGAGCGATTTTAAGAAACAAAGGTTTCTTTCCTCTCGAAGTATTTATCTCCATTAATCTATTCAGAATTTTCTTCAATGGTTCTTTCTCCTGAAGTGCGCGAAGATTCGGAGTGTTGGGAGAACTTACATTCACTACAAAATAATCCACATAGTCATATAATTTCTCAAAACAATATTCATAATCGGCTAAAGCGTTTTCATTCGGAGTAACTTTATTCTTGCCGATATTTCCTCCGATAATTACTTTGAAATTTTTTCTTCGCTTCAATCGTTCCACCATCGCCTCCACTCCATCATTATTGAAACCCATTCTGTTTATCAATGCTTCATCTTCTTTCAGGCGAAACAAACGTGGTTTGTCATTGCCGGATTGAGCTTTTGGAGTTACCGTTCCTACTTCAATAAAACCAAAACCGCAATTTGCCATCTCATCAAAAAAAGTTGCATCCTTATCAAAACCTGCAGCAAGTCCAACTGGATTCGGAAACTTTAATCCGAAAATATTTTTTTCTAAATGAACATCTTCATACTGATAAATAATGCCAAGCAAAAAAGATACGAATGGAATTTTCAGCAGAGCAACAACAATGTGATGAGAAATTTCGGGTGGAAACAGAAAAAGAAACGGGCGGATGAAAAGTTTGTACATCGCCTGCAAAGTTAGTTATTACCTTTGAAGTTCATAAAACAAAAAAACTATGAAAGCATTTTATACCATCGGGCTTCTCATTCTTTCCAACATTTTCATGACACTTGCGTGGTACGGACATCTCAAGTTCAAAGAATTGAACTGGTTTCAGAACGCGGGATTCATTACCATTGTTCTTATCAGTTGGGGAATCGCGCTGTTTGAATACTTGTTTCAGATTCCGGCAAACCGAATTGGGTATGAAGGAAATGGCGGACCGTTTAATCTGGTAGAACTGAAAGTGATTCAGGAAGTAATAACACTTATAATTTTTTCAGGATTCATGCTCCTTGTTTTCAAAAACGAAGCGCTGAAATGGAATCACTTGGTAGGATTTGTATTTCTTGTGTTGGCGGTATTTTTTGTTTTCAAAAAATAAAGTTAACTCTATACACATTTTGGTCAAGCATCCTGTTAGGTATAATAATTACCTAACCAAAGTAACACGCCCTACATATTTGTGGGTTTTATTATTTGTATCAACAATATTTATTTTCCATACATAAACATCTTCCTGGGCTAAATTACTACCGATTTTTCCATCCCAACCATTTGCAATATCATACGATTCAAATATTTTATTTCCCCATCTATCAAATATAAGTATATGAAACGATTTAATATACGTTCCTTCGCCAAAAAATAATTCATTCTTACCATCGGCATTGGGAGTAAAACAATTGGGAATATAAAATGTGAACGGAGCTTCCACTCTTAAACAATGAATAGATGTATCTTTGCAGAATCCGCCAGCATCGGTTACAATAAGAGTGATACAATA
This sequence comes from Bacteroidota bacterium, assembly GCA_003164895.1. GTDB lineage: Bacteria > Bacteroidota > Bacteroidia > Palsa-948 > Palsa-948 > Palsa-948. The sequence continues at coordinate 125,030 of PLUL01000014.1, forward strand.
AACTCCCGTATCGGAATATGTATGCGAAGGATTATGGGCAGAACTTGTATCCAAACTATTCGGATCACCAAAATTCCAAAACCAAGTTGCAGCATTGGTAGAATGATCAATACAATTAACCACTGCATCCAATAAATTTAAAGTGTCAGGATTAGCTGTGAACGCAGAAGTAGGTGGTCCGGTGGATGAAATATTGATTACCATTTGATTCGTACAGCCATTTGCATCAGCTACCAACACATTGTATGCTCCGGCAGCAAGATTGGAGATTGTTTGTGTTGATTGTACAGGATTTGTAAGCCATAAATAAGTATATCCGCCAACGCCTCCGTTAGCATTTATAGTAGCCGTACCATTGGATAGTCCACACGAAGCGATAACAGAAGTTTGTGTAAGAGTAATAGCGGTTGGTTGTGTAATATTCACTGATTGAGGAATTGTACATCCATTTGCATCTGAAACAACCACAGAATATGTTCCGGCAGATAAAGCGCTTGCTATTTGAGTATTCTGGCCGGTAGGAATCCAAACATAATTATAGGGGGCTGTTCCCCCGGAGCCGGTTGCGGATGTACTTGCATCGCTTCCGCCTGCACAAGATACATTTGCAACTACCGAAGCAGTTGCTGCGATAGGGGTAGGTTGATTTACTGCAACTGTATAGGATGAACTGCAACCCGAAGCATCACTCACCACAACAGAATAAGTTCCGGCATTCAAATTAGAAACAGCACTGGAAACAGCGCCATTTGACCAGTGATAAATATAAGGCGCATTTAAACCATTGGTTGCAACTGATACGCTTCCATTGTTTCCTCCGTTACAAGAAACACTGTTTGATGCCGTAGTAGCATTTAAAATTCCGGTAGATATTACTATAGTATCATTTCCGGTGCATGCTCCATTTGAAACAGTAAGAACATAAGTTGTTGTAGAAGCCGGATTTGCAACTGGATTAGAAATGCTCGGATTACTTAATCCTGCTACAGGACTCCACGTATAAGTAACTCCGCCGGTAGCATTTAATTGAACAGGTCCTCGACAAGTGGATGTGTCTCTGCCTGCATTAGGAACAGGAGCATTTAAAACATGAACCACCAATGGAATTGTAGTAGTTGCGGCAGGAGTACCATTATCAGCAGCAGTAAAATTAATTGTGTTATATCCAATATTTGAAGCTTGCGCAATAAGTTGTGCATTAAACTGTGAAGTGTTTCCGGATGTATTTGTGAGAATTGAAAAACCATTCATGGTTGTAGTAGCATTTGCATTTGTAATTTGACCTGCTTCGGGCGACAACCAAAGAATATTAAATGGAGTAATATCACCCACACAAGCAGTAACTGTATCGCAAATACCCAATCCATTTGCAATAGGCGGAATATTATTGCTTGAAGAACAACTGGTAAATGAAAACGATTGATTATTTAACCATGCAACACCACTCGGAGCACCGTTAGGTCCGTTGTAAGTACTACCTGCCTGATCAAATGTACCGAACTGAATAAAATTAGTGCCATCACCCGAATTAGCACCCACTGTAGCTGCCGTTCCTCCAAATCCATTTGTTCCGCCGGAAGCATCTCCGGTAGTCCATTGCATTTCTTTATAACAAAACGAAACATTATTTCCATTGGGAATGATTGGATCAACACCATTTGTCATAATCAACTGAAAAGTATTCACTTTATCGGAATGTGTATCGTAATATCCAACACCATCCCATTGTATAATCATATAAGTAGGGGTAAGTTTATAATAAACAATGCCACTGGCTGGATCGCGTGTATCTACATCTCCCCAAAACGGAGCTACCATTACATATTGAGTAGAAGGAAAAGTAGCTGCAGAAAAATCGGATTTAGCAACATCAAATGTAACATTTCCATTATTGTTTATGAATACTGAAGGGTATTGGTGACCATACAAACAAAAGTTAAATCCAAGATTCATCTGAACGGTTGACCAATCATCATTGCGATAACTGGGAGCCACTCCTGGTCCACCACTCACTCCGCTACCATCAAACTGAGCGATTTGCCATGAAGCATCGCGTGTTTTCCAGCAAGTACATCCATTAGTAGCAGGAGTAGGAATAATATTTCCGGGCAGATAAATAGGATCAATGGGAGTAGTCTTATTTATTATTTTTTCATTTCCGGTTAACATGCCTTGCTTTTTAAGCGCATTATAATCGAGGGATTGAGAATATGAATTATTCCCAACCATAAGGAGGAACATTAATGCTGAATATGAAAGAACTTTATTCAATGTGTTATTGTTTATTCTTTTATTAGACGTAAAACAATCTAAAAGGTTGCCCTTAACATTATAATAACACGAAGATATAATTAATTTCTTTCAAGATGAACCATTAAAAAGGTAATGTAATTAACGCATCAATGTTTATTTCTATATCTATTTATTCCTTTTCAGTGTTTGCGAAAAGTTACGGCAGATAACCTGCCTGCGGCTCTCGAAAATTATATTCAGTTTATTGAAAAGGAAGTGAATGTGCCGGTAAGTATTATCTCGGTGGGACCGGATAGAACGCAAACGCTGGAACGTGCCGGGAAAATGGTGTAAGCCCTCTCCTAATCTATTTTCATTTCTTGACTTTTGCACAAAGTACAACTTCGCGCGCACGGAGAAAAATGGTTTGTTACAGTCATTTATTTTTTTGTCAACTGTTTCCATTTCTGTTTGTCCATCATAGGAATAGAAAAGTAAACTGTCACGCAAATTGGTTTGTCCGGTTCCCGTTTGATGACCATTTTCGGACTTCCTACTTCTTCGACTTTCCCTAATGATATCTTGCCTTTTGAAGAAAATCTATTTGTCCATTTCCTTGAAATATAAATATCCACATCAAGTTTTTTCCATTTCCTTATTTTGTTACCTAAAAATTCTTTGATATGTTTATCTGCGCACTTGCCACAATAAAATTTCACTACAATACTATCGCATACATTGTTTGGATTGTCAAAGAAATATTCCAATTCAACTTTTTCAAATCCATCAACAAGCACTTTTAAATTTGCAATTGTGTCAAGGTGCATCGTTGTGTCTGTCGGGTGAATAGTCCATGATGTGTCTATTTGAATAATTGTCTCGGAAAATGAGATTTTATATGTGCTGTCAACATATCCACGAAGTAGTTTTTTTATTTCATTTCTACTGTCTCCTAAAAATTCCTGACCAAACACAAGTATGGGAAGAAAAATTGCCAAAATGAGAGAAAGTCGTGGCTTGGTTATCATTTTAAATGCTTGCTTACTTGTTCTCTACTTCTCAAATGTACTTCTTTCGATTGCAGCTTCACGGTTTCTATCTGGATGCTCTGCTCGATAGAATAGTTTCTTTGGGAAGAATACGGATGGCAACCCGAATGTTCTTATTTGCTTCCGCCTGATTTTTAGGACGACGATAAATCATTTCGCTTCCTCCATAACCAAGTGCGGTAAGGCGTTCGCCTAAAATTCCTTTTTCTATCAAATACTTTTTTATTGTTTCGGCTCTGAGCTGCGATAATTTTTTTGAACTTCCCGAAAAACTGCCTTCTTCATATTGATCATAACGATCGGCTTTTATTCTTTTATTTCCGCTTGTGTGCCCTTGTATTTCCGCTTTAATTTCAGGATTCATTTTCAGGTACGAAACCAATTTATCTAATTCATCAAGCGCACCGGGTTTCATTGCATAGGTGTTAGGGTAAAAATATATTTTATCCATCACAAAATTATCTCCTTCCATTACCGGAGATAACAAAACATCCTGAGTGATTGAACCGGCATCATCTTTAGTAGAAAAAGAAACAATTTTATTTTTATATCCAAGTGCAGAAAAAGTGATTGTGTATTGCGTATTTTTTTCTAAAGTTATTTGGTATTTCCCTTTTTCATCCGAATGGCTGATTGAATTTGGCGCCTTTTGTTTTTTTGCGCAAATAATATCCGCAACAATGGCGCAATGTTTTATGCTATCCTTTACCGTGCAAGTAATAAATTTCGCTTCGTCTTTCTTGGTTGGATTCATCACAGGCAAAGAAGGATTTGCAGTAACAGTATTTTTTGCAATTACAACAGGTTTTGTTTGAGGATTCAAGTAAACAGTTTTTTCTATTTTAATTTTCGCAAATTTCTTTGCGTAATTACGACTCATTGCAGCTTTAAATTTTTGCGAATACTTTTCATTCTTCAGCGTGAAACGGTAACCGCAATCTGTTCCCTCCACATGATAAATATTCAACATATAAACCTCGCCTATTTTTGCAGGAACGGCAGAATGATAAGCTGTGTAATAAAAATCTTTTGCTCTATCTTCAGAATTGGTGTTATTATAACTCACATCTGATGACAAAGACAATCCGGTGCCGGAAAAATACATATCTCCTTTGTAAAGATTAGCCCTAACAGGCGCAATGTTTTTTGTTTCTATTTCGTTTACGCTAATGTTAGCCGGAATTTTATATAAAAAATAGTTGAACGTGTTTCCTTTTTTCTCAGGATATATTTCAAAAGCAATTTCGCAGTTCTCCTTCGCATAAATTTTATACCAGAATGATTTTGAAGTGTCGGGATTAGAATAAAGCACTGCATTATTTTCAACATCGGTTGTTATTGTATCCGAAGCATTTTTGGAAACAGCATGAATGCCGCTTTCTTCAATAACAATTTCATTTACAAAATGGCAATCATTATTAAAACGTTTGGTTTGTGAAAATAAATAAGCTGGCACAATTAATAAAAACACCAGCAATCGGTATGATTTCATGGCATACTTTTTTATTGAGTCGTTCTTAAAGACAAACCACCCAATGTAGTTTATACAAAAAGACAACGAAATGTTGTTACTTATTCATGATTCTAAAAAGAGTGTTAACACATGATTGTTAATTAAGCGCTGCTGACTTTAATCATTTCGTTTAATTCTTATATCATTATCTTTATCGAATCTTAATTCAAATTAAAAAATAAAATGGAAGAATTCGTTACAAGTAATCTCGCCGTGTTCATAGATTTTCAGAACATAGCTTACACCAATAAAAAAGATGCGAAGTCACTGGATGCGCATACCAAGCAGGTGAAATCGGAAATGCGCAGCACAATCAATTATCTGAAAAGTCGCGGCAGGTTAATTGTAAAAAAAGCATATGCCGATTGGGCTGGACAGTTTTCAACTTACCGTCAGCAAATGCTGGAGGATTCCATTGAACTAACCGAAGTGCCTTCGCAATTCAGCGGAAAAAATTCTGCCGATATTAAATTAGCAGTTGACGCGTTGGAAATTGCTTTATCAAAAAATTATATTGATACGATTGTGGTCATTTCAGGCGACAGCGATTACGCTCCGTTGATTTCCATGCTTCGTGAGCATAACAAATATGTGATTGTGATAGGAAGAAAAGAAAATTTAAGCGCATTGCTCAAAGGTTATTGCGATGAGTTGAAAACATTTTCGGATATTCTGATTGAAGAAGAAGAGGAAGAAATTGCCGACGAAAATGATATTCGTTATGCTTATAGACTGCTGAAAGAAGCAGCTAATTATTTCAACGAAAGAGGAAAGAAAATAAATGCAGCAGGAATAAAAAGTCATCTTGTGCAGCTCGATTCATCCTTTAGCCAGACAAAATATGGATTTAAAATGTGGAACGATTTTTTGAAACGAGCGGAAAAAGATAAAATTATAAAGCTGGAACAACATCCGAAAGATGCTCGTTCATTTTTTGTTTTGCCTTACGGAGAAAAATAATAAAATGTTTTTCGCATGGTAAAATATACCACGATCATATTGAAATTCGACAAGCAGGGAGAAAAAACGGGATGGACTTATATTAAAATTCCTTCCGATGTGGCAAACAAATTAAAACCCGGCAACAAAAAATCTTTCCGCGTAAAAGGGAAATTAGATACTTATTCCTTTAAAAAAACTTCGTTGCTTCCAATGGGAAATGGAAATTTCATAATGCCTCTCAATGCTTCCATTAGAAAAACAATTGGCAAAAGACACGGAGCAATGCTTAACGTTCAAATTGCAGAAGATAAAAGTGATTTTGTTTTTAATCCAGACATGATGGCGTGCCTTGCTGATGAACCTGTTGCGCTAAAGTTTTTCAAACAACAACCCGGTTCGCATCAAAAATATTTTTCAAAATGGGTTGACAGCGCGAAAACAGATATAACAAAAGCAAAAAAAATTGCGATGGTTGTTAATGCACTTTCAAAAGGACAAGGATTTGCAGAAATGATTCGTGCCAATACAAACAAAAGATATTAATTGAGAATTCACAGCTTCTATTTATTTAAACTTTAAACACAATAATTTCAGCAAAGATGAGTTAAAGTTGCACCTGAGAGGTGAATTTTCCTACTTTTGAGAAACAACTAAAAAACGATTAGTCAATAAGATTATTAGCAAATGAGCCAATGAGAAAAAATAAAAATATATTGCTTTTCATCAGCATATCAGCACATTTGCTAATTAGCTCATTTGCTTTTGCGCAGGATAAAGATCTGATTCAGTTTTCGGGGGTTGTGCTAGAAAGAGACAGTTTAGTTCCTGTTGCATTTACCAGGATCATGATTAAAAACTCGCATCGTGGAACGATTGCCGACTATAACGGATATTTTTCTTTCGTTGCACAGAAAAAAGATACACTTGTTTTTTCCTCAACCGGATATAAGAAATCAATTTATGCAATTTCAGATACACTTACCGGCAACAAATATTCTCTTATTCAGGTTTTAAGTTCTGACACCACTAATCTTCCGGTAACAGTAATTTATCCATGGCCAAGTCCGGATGAATTTAAAAAAATTTTTCTTTCTAAAAATATTCCTAACGATGATTTAACTCGCGCTAAAAATAATTTAGCTCAGGAAGCCATGAAAGAACGATTTCAAACTATGCCGATGGATGGAAGCATGAATTACAAAAATCAAATGGCGCAGCAATCCAGTCGTCTTTATTGGGCAGGGCAATATCCTCCAAACAATCTTCTTAATCCGATTGCATGGGCGCAATTTATCAAGGCGTGGAGAGACGGGCAATTTAAGGCAAAACCAAAAACTGATTCTGAGCAGGAAGATAAATGAAAAGAAGTCAGAAGTCGGAAGTTAGAAGGCAGAAGTCAATTTCATCTTCTATTCATAATTGTATTTTTATTTTTTTATTTTCCATCTGCCTTTTACCATCTTATATCCTACATGCTCAAGCTACTCTATTCGGAAAAATTACTGACAAAGAAAGCAAACCCATCAGCGACGTAAAAGTTTCTGTTGCAAACTCAAAAAAATCAACAAGCAGCAACGAAAAAGGAGAATATGAAATCACTATTCCTTCCGATACAAATATCACTATTGAATTTTCTCACGTAAGTTTCGGAATCAGATTAAAATCTGTTCGCCTTTCCGCAGGTAAAAAAGAAAAATCCGATATTGAAGTTGAAACCACAAAATCCCTTGACACCGTTATCATTGAAGATAATGGCGTGCGCGCAAATTTTATTCAAACGATTCCCACAAAAGATCTCTACGTTCAGTCGGGCGCATCAGGAGATTTTAATGTTATTGTTTTTACTCAACTTGGTGTTCAGCAAAGCAACGAATTGAGTTCTGGTTATTCTGTTCGCGGAGGAAATTACGATGAGAATCTTGTTTATGTGAACGACATTGAAGTATATCGTCCGTTTCTTGCTCAAACCGGTCAGCAGGAAGGATTGAGTTTTGTAAACTCCGATATGGTTTCGGCAATTAATTTTTCTTCGGGAGGATTTGAAGCGCGCTACGGAGATAAAATGTCTTCGGTGCTTGACATCCGCTATAAAAAACCAAGAACATTTGCCGCTTCAGTTTCGGGCGGATTACTTAACAATGCAATTCATATTGAAGATGCATCAAAGGATAAACGATTCACTTATAATATTGGCGCAAGAGAAAAATCGGATTCATATCTTCTTCGTTCGATGGATACAAAAGGCACTTACAAGCCGCTTTTTCTTGATTTGCAATCGTATCTCACTTATGATATTAACGATGAATGGGAAATTGATTTTCTGGCAAACATCTCGCGCAATCGGTACAATTTAATTCCTCAATCAAGCAAATCTACTTTTGGAACAGTGAATCAGGCACTTCAGTTGGATATTAATTTTGACGGTCAGGAGTTAGACAGTTACCAAACATTTATGGGAGCTTTCTCAAGTATTTATCGCCCTCACGGAAAAGACCTCACGTTAAAATTTATCACATCGGCTTTTAACACGCAGGAAAATCAAACGTATGACATTCTCGGGCAATATGCTTTGAACGAATTGGAAACAGATTTCGGAAGCAGCAATTTCGGACAATCGGCTTACAATATCGGCGCAGGTGCTGCATTGACTCACGCAAGAGATTATTTGAACGCCACCGTTTACAACTTTGAACACAAGGGAAATAAAATATGGAGAAAGCGGCAGCTTTGGTGGGGAATAAAATATCAGCACGAAATAATTCACGACCAACTAAGTGAATGGCGAATGACGGATTCGGCAGGATATTCTCTTCCACATGTTCAGGATTCAGTCGGTTCTTTAAATCCACAGCCGTATCAGAATCTCAGTTTGAATAATGTAATCAACTCAAATAATGATTTGTCTTCAAACAGATTTTCAGGATATGTTCAACACGCATGGAACTGGGACACAAAAGATACAGGAGAATTTATTTTTACTGTTGGAGCGCGCGCAAATTACTGGGACTTGAACAAGCAATTACTTTTTAGTCCGCGTGGTTCGCTTGCGTTTAAACCGAAATGGAAACACGATGTGCTTTTCAAAGCTTCGGCAGGATATTATTACCAGCCGCCATTTTTTTGGGAGATGATTGATTTTAACGGAATGCTTCATCCCGATGTAAAAGCGCAGCAATCCATTCATTATGTTCTTGGTTCAGATATAAATTTCAAGGCATGGAATCGTCCGTTTAAATTCATCACCGAACTTTATTACAAGCAGCTCAATAGTTTAAATCCGTATGAAATAAATAATGTGAGTATTCGCTACGCTGCTGAAAACACCGGCACCGGTTACGCAACTGGAATTGATTTTAAATTGAACGGAGAACTTGTAAAAGGTGTTGACTCGTGGCTGAGCATGTCCATCATGAAAACAATGTACAACATCAGCAACGATGCATATTATCTCTATCGTAACAGCAGTCTGGACACAATTATTCCAGGATACACAGCTAATAATAAAATTTTTGACAGCGTGCGTGTAAAACCAGGAAATATTCCACGCCCAACCGACCAACGAGTAACCTTTAGTTTATTTTTTCAGGATTATTTGCCGAATCTTCCGCGATGTAAAATGCACATGAATCTTCTTTTCGGAACGGGATTACCATTTGGTCCTCCCGGAATTTTGTATGAAGATATTTTCAGAATGCCGCCATACCGCAGAGTGGATATTGGTTTTTCCTATGAAATAATCAAAGAACATGCGAAGGATGATGAAAATAAAAGAAGAAAACTTCCAAACCTGAAATCTATATGGTTTAGTTTGGAAGTTTATAATTTGCTTGCTGTGAATAATGTGGTTTCCTATTATTGGGTGCGCGATGCATCTGGCAGGCAATACGCAGTTCCAAATTATCTTTCTCCTCGTTTATTAAATGCAAGAATTATGGTGAGGTTTTAATTTCACTTTTCACTATATAAAAAAGCCCATCCATAAAATAATGAACGGGCTTTAAAATATTATTTTTATTTCTCAGTAATATCTCAATCGAATAACTTCAGCAAGATATTTTGCCAAACGGAAAACCTGTTTTGTGTAACCGTACTCATTGTCATACCAAACGTAAAGAACGATGTGCGTTCCATCTTCTGCAACAATCGTTGCTTGGCTATCAAAAACCGAAGGACAAGGATTTCCAATCACATCGGTAGAAACCAATTCGTTTGAATAACAATATTGTATTTGCTCCACCAAATCACTGTATAAAGCTGCCTTGCGCATAATTTCATTTACTTCTTCTTTGGTAGTTTTTTTGCTCACTTCAAGATGCAATATGGCAAGCGAAACGTTTGGCGTAGGAACTCGAACAGAATTTGCTGTAAGTTTTCCTTTCAGCGAAGGAAGAACTTTTCCAACCGCACTCGATGCGCCTGTTTCTGTAATCACCATGTTGAGTGGCGCTGAACGACCTCTGCGATATTTTTTGTGATAGTTATCCAAAAGATTTTGGTCGTTTGTGTAGGAATGAATTGTTTCAAGATGTCCGTTCTTTATATTTAAAGATTCTTCAATTACTTTCAGAACCGGAATGATTCCGTTTGTAGTGCAGGAAGCAGCAGAAAATATTTTTTCAGTTTTGATGTCAAATTTTTCGTGGTTCACTCCGAAAACGATATTCGGAATATCTCCTTTTCCTGGCGCAGTCAAAAGCACTTTACTGATTCCTTTCGCCAAAAGATGTTTTCCCAATCCTGCTCTGTCGCGCACAGTTCCAGTGTTATCAATCAGCAACGCATCGTGAATTCCATAAGCCGTGTAATCAAGTTCTTCAAACTTTGTTGCAGCAAGCATCTTCACTGAATGACCGTTGATGATGAGCGACTGATTTGCAAAATCTTCTGTAACAGTTCCTGGAAATGGTCCGTGAACAGAGTCGGTTCTCAAAAGGTCAGCACGTTTCACCAAATCCGCATCGGAATAGTTTCGTGTAACAATTGCGCGCAAGCGAAGTTGTTCTCCTTTTCCCGCCTGAGAAATTAATTCTCTCGCCGCGATACGACCGATTCGACCGAATCCATACAAAACAACATCTTTCGGAGTCAATACCAATTTATCTTTTCCGATAAATGTTTTTAATTTGTCTGTGATGAATTTTGTTCCGTCATTTCCATATTTTGTTTTTTCCTGAATCCATTCCGATGCAAGTTTGCCGATGTCAATGCGCGAAGGAGATAAATCCAATTTCTGAATTTCGCGGGCAATGAGAAGCGTATCGTGAATGGTGATGGGTTGCTTTACAATATTTTTTGCATAGAGATGAAGATTCATCAATTCGCTGCTGCTGCGGTCGGTAAGTTCGTTGTGAAAAATAATCAGCTCAATGGATTTTTCATACCAAAGAGTTCCAATAATGCTGATTAATTCAATGGCAGCTTTTTCCTGTTTTATCCAGTCGTTAAGACCAGATTCGTAACCGTTTTTCATGGCAGGCGATTTTGGCGTTAATGTGTCAGAGTTCATAGTATATATTTTTAAAGGTTAATGTTTTTTTTTCGTGATGCAAATATGCAAATTTTCTCTTTGGAAATGAATTGATAAAACGCAAGGTCAAAGATTTTTTATTAATAGTTTCAAACAGGATACAAAAAATAAATCCCGACATTTTTTCAATGCCGGGATTTAAAAATATAATACGTTTCATGATTAGCCGAGATATGCTTTCAATAGTTTGCTTCGCGAACTGTGGCGCAATCTGCGGATAGCTTTTTCTTTTATTTGTCTTACTCGTTCACGAGTAAGGTCGAACTTAGCTCCAATTTCTTCCAATGTTAATCCGTGAGGATGTTCTCCAAGTCCGAAAAATAATCGAACCACATCGCGCTCTCTGTCTGTCAATGTGGAAAGTGAACGCTCTATTTCTCTTTTCAAAGATTCAGAAATCAAAGAAAAATCTGCTCGTGGAGAATCCTGATTCACAAGTAAATCTGCCAAACTATTTTCTTCTGCATTTGGAAGAGGTGCGTCCATCGAAACGTGCCTGCCTGAAACACGCTGTGTATCTGTAACTTTATCTTCCGGAATATTTAATTCCTTGGCAATTTCTTCAGCCGTTGGTTCGCGTTCGTAAGTTTGTTCAAGCTTAGAAAATGTCTTGTTCATTTTATTCAAAGCACCAACCTGATTCAATGGCAAACGCACAATTCGAGATTGTTCCGCCAACGCCTGAAGAATGGATTGACGAATCCACCACACCGCATACGAAATAAATTTGAATCCACGAGTTTCATCAAAACGTTTTGCCGCTTTGATTAACCCTAAATTTCCTTCATTAATAAGGTCGGGTAAACTTAATCCCTGGTTCTGATATTGTTTTGCTACTGACACAACGAAACGGAGATTTGCACGAACAAGAGCTTCCAATGCCTGCTGGTCATCCTCTCGGATTCTTTTTGCCAAAGCAACTTCATCTTCTGCGGTAATAAGTCCTTCTCGTCCAATTTCCTGTAAATATTTATCAAGTGATGCGCTCTCACGATTTGTGATAGACTTTGTAATCTTTAGTTGTCTCATAATTTATTTTTGATGTCTGATACGAAAAAAAGGCGTGCAAAGTTACGCCTTTTCTTCTTTTAGTCAAATTTATTATCGAAAGTCAATTAGGTCATACTTTAATGACTTGGATGTAATATACTTATCATAGTCCAAAAGCATAGTACGCTTTCATGCCATTTGTGTAAACTCCTTCAATCAACACACCACCTTCTTTGTTTTCGAGGGCAACTTTCACATCATCCAAAGATTCTATTTTCTTTTTATCAATGCTGGTAATAATGAAACCCTTTTTTATTCCTGCGCTCAAAAGTTTTCCTGCTTCGAGAGAAGTGATTTTCACTCCAGCATCTATACCCAATCGTTTCATATCAGATTCTGAAATCGGTTCAAAAGTTGCGCTAAGCATTGACAGAACTTCGCTCTTACCTGCTTTTGGAATCATTGCATCACCGCTTTTGCTTCTGAGTGTTACAGAAAAAGTTTTTTCTTCACCATCTCTTTTAACCATTACGGCAAGTTTATCTCCAGGACGGTAATTTGCAATCTGCTCCTGAAGTTCAGGAACATTATCAACATTAGCTTCTCCGACTTTTAAAATAATATCACCTTCCTTAACACCCGCCTCATCCGCACCTCCTCCTTGCAAAATTCCTGTCACATAAATTCCTTTGGTATCAGAACCGAGTTTTTTCTCATCAATCAGCTTAGAGTCTATGTCTCGAATATTCACTCCTAAAAATGCGCGTTGAACTTTTCCAAATTCCAATAAATCATTCACAACCTTTTTTGCAAGGTTAACAGGAACTGCAAAAGAATATCCGGTGTACGAACCCGTATTCGAAGCGATGGCTGAATTAATTCCAATCAATTGTCCATTTGTATTGACCAAAGCTCCACCGCTGTTTCCGGGATTCACTGCGGCATCGGTTTGAATATATGATTCCACAGGATTTATTCCACGAGACTGGTCTTCTTCAAGAGCATTTATGTTACGCCCTTTCGCACTTACAATTCCTGCTGTAACCGTAGAAGTAAGATTAAACGGATTTCCAACTGCAAGCACCCACTCGCCAACCTTCACATCGTCAGAGTTACCATATAATAGATAAGGAAGATTTTTCTCCTCAATTTTCAGAAGTGCTATGTCAGTTGCAGGATCTTTACCAATTACTTTTGCCTTATAGGTACGCCTGTCATATAATGTCACTTCAACTTTGTCGGCATCTTTGATGACATGATTATTCGTAACAATATATCCATCACCCGAAATAATTACGCCTGATCCATAACCCATTTGGGTTCGCGGACTTTGCTGTGGTTGCTCCCATCCCCACATGTGAAAAGGGTCATAATAATAAAGTTGATTTCGTTGTGGAGCGTATTCTGTTTTTACGTGAACAACAGCAGGTAAAGAAATCTCCGATGCCTTAATGAAATCGGCAGATGCTTCCGGAGCCATTCCATTAAAGTTGGCAAACTTTACGGGATAATTGTTCGGCACATTTGCCTGAATTGATTTTTCGTTACCAACAAAATAGTGGTCAACGGTAAGCGCTGTTGCCCCTCCAATCAGCGCAATAAAAAAAATGGATGCTAAGCGTTTCATAGTTTTTATTTTTTTTAAGTTGTGTGTGTTTATGTTTGAAATTGTAACGCAAAGATTCTGCCAAAGTTGTTTTATTAATACACCTTTAACATTTTTTAACAGATAAATCTATAAACAAAAAAAATCAACATAACTCGCATTCATCACATGAATATCATTCAAAACCAATTACTAACAATTGTTAAAAACCTTTGAATTATGAGTTCTATTAAAATAACTTTGCTACAGTTCTGATTTGCTAAAAAATCTCAGGAGAAAAGTATTGTCAAAATGTCGGGGTCAAATAAATCATTATTGTTCTTGCTTGGACTCGTTTTAGGATTACTTGCCGGTGCAAGTTTTTTTATTTTCAAGATGGATGACATTTTAAAAAAGGTAAATCTGTTCAGGATGCCAAAGGATACAATTATCATTCAGCAGGCGAACAATATTGAGGATAAAAAAAGTAAAACAGAAATTAAAAAATACATCGGACAAAAAGATACATCACATAAATCAATGACTTCAGCCGAAATGCTCGCACAAAAATATTCAAGGGAAGTTCCCGTCAGAAGAGTGATGGCGGAAGCGGATTCTCTTTTGCATGATGTTGCGATTGCAAAAAAAGATTCCTCATCTGAATATTCAAATCAAAAATCTGCCGATAATTTTATTGTAAAAAAAGATGAACTTCTGGATTCAAAAAATTTTGAAGTGATAAATCTCCAGCAAAATGAAAATGCAAATCCTTCCGATTCTATTTTGGAAAAAGTAAGCGGAATAAAAGATACAAAGAAAAATATTCTTGCTTCATTCAAAGTTGAATTCTGGCAGTCTCCAATTAATTACAAGGGTTTTAAAATGACAAAAAATAAAATTGTTTTATTTGGAATTAATCCCGAAGACAACCTAAAACTTTTCCATTTGAATGACGACATCTTCATGAAACACAATCAGAATTATTACAAATTATATTTCACCGATGATTTCAAACAATTTGAAAAAGTGACAGACACATCTATAATTGCTAAGTTAAAATGAGATTTGGATTTTATAAATATCAAGGCACAGGAAACGATTTCATCATTGTTGATAATCGCAAGTTGAAAATAAAGTTGAGCACAAAACAGATTGCGCATTTATGTCAACGGCATTTTGGAATTGGCGCAGATGGATTGATGCTTCTTAAGAATAAAAAAGGTCTTGATTTTGAAATGGTTTATTACAATTCAGATGGAAAAGAAAGCACGTTCTGCGGAAACGGAAGCCGTTGCATTGTTGCATTTGCAAAAAAATTGAGTGTAATCAAAAAATCAGAAACCACTTTCCTTGCTACGGATGGAATTCACACAGCTAAAATAAATGGAAATGTTATCAGCATGAAGATGAACGATGTGAAAAATATTGAAGTTGGGAGAAATTATTATTTACTAAATACTGGGTCTCCTCATTATGTGAAATTTACAAGCGGAATAGAAGATGCAGACATGATTTCTCAAGGAAAAAATATTCGTTACAACGACAGATTCAAAAAAGAAGGTGTGAATGTGAATTTGGCAGAAAAAAATGGAAAAGGAATTTATGTCCGCACTTATGAGCGCGGTGTGGAAGACGAAACTCTTTCCTGCGGAACCGGAGTAACTGCAACGGCTTTAGCAGCATCCATTCACGGAGTTTCAACATCAAAAAACCACAGCAAGATATTAACACAAGGCGGTGAATTAACAGTGCGTTTCCATAGAGGAAATCACAACACGTTTACCGATATTTGGCTGGAAGGTCAGGCGAAATTTATATTTAAAGGAGAAATAGATATTTAATGATTACACAGATAAAAAAAAAAGATTACACCGATTGCATTTTACAAAAAAACATATCGGTGTAATTAAAATTAAATCGGTGCAATCAGTGCATTAAAAAGTATGATAAAAAAATTAATGAGCCGCGAAGAGATTTTCGAAAGCATTGCGCTTGATTTCGAATACCTGATTCCTCGCGATATAGAAACCATTTTGCTGCTTCTCACACTTAATTCAAAAATTGAGAATCAGGAAATTGACGACATCTTTTCTCAAAAAGATTTTGAAGATGCAGTGGATGATGTGATTGTTCATTTAAAACGCGACCGGAATATTCAGCGGGAAAGTATTTCCAAAAGATTAAGCCAGCATTTTTATACAACGCTTAAAGTCGGTGAAGAATATCGTTATCAGCTAACCATTTTTGCAAAGGAGTTTTCAAATCTTCTAATGAACGAAGTAACTCCTAACTATGAGAATCTCGAATTGATACACACATTCAAACGCACATTGCCTGTTCAAGATGACGATGTAACTAATATTGAAAAATTCAACTATTGGTACAAACACCACTACAGCGCTTCCAAGAAATTTATTCTTTCGCATACAGATAATCTCCAGTTGTTCGTAGATAAAAAAGTTGCGGAACTAAGAACGCTGCTGAAACCAAATACAGAAAATCCGAAAGAACTTATCGGACAATTTCTTGTCATTTTCGAACAGCTCGGAAAGCAAACTGAAGGAGTAACCCAGGCGCTTCACTTCAAACAAGATATCATTGACAAGATAAAGAACTCAGAACCTAATTTTAAAGATGTTCGTCAGTCCTGGGAACTTTACGACAAGATAAATAACGAAGTGATAATCTTCTTTGAAACCATTGACAGTCGCGTATTGAACATCAACGATAAAATTCAACAGGCGCGCACGAGATTAAAATCTTTGTATGACAATTTGCGCTACAAACAGCAATACAAACTCAAAGTTGAAAAATTCCTGTTGATGCTTTTGAAACACAGCAAAATTGTTGATGAAAAAATTGCATTGCCTCATAATGTTGAGAAAAAAGAAATTCCATATTTCAGAGACAAATTCGTTTACCCTCCTGTTATTGACTTTGGCGAATATCACAAAATAGAATCGCCATTCTATCAGGAAGATGAAGAGTTCAAAAGATTGAGCGAACTGGAAAAAATGAAACAACTTGCGCGCGCAGAAAATACAATCAAATGGATGAGCGACATCCGCAGCGAAATAGAACTTGGTCGTGAAGTTATTTTCGAACAATGGATGGATAAAATTCTTGATAAGGAGCAAAATCTGGAAGTACCGATAGATGTTTGCTTTAGCTTAATTGATGAATATAAAAACAGAGAAGATGTTCAATTAGATATTGAAAGAAAACTGATGACAACACTTCATTCAAATGTTGCTCTTTGGAAATTAAAAATCAAACCCAATCAAACAGAACTTTCCGAATAAATAAAATATGGAGAACACCGACACACAACAAGCAATCAACTACGAGTACAATTACAGCTACGAATTTCTGAGCAGCGAACGTGCGCGCAAGCATTTTGCCGATACGGATTTTGCGCTGAGAAGCGGGAGACACATTCAGAACTTCGGAAACGATTTCAAGATGTGGGATTTCGTAAATGATTTTTACGAGAAGGGACTCGCAAAATATTACATGGAACTTTTGGGCATGGTGCTAAAAAAAGAATTCAATGAAAGAGAATCGTATTTCTTTTTGGATTTTCCTGAAGAAGGAAATAAAGGCAAATTCGGCTATGACAGAACCTATGCGCTGGACGACCGTCTCGTGATATTTGCAATCCTTTTGCTGAACCTTTACAAGGAGAAATTCTTTGAGAACAAGGAAGTGAAATGGGACGAACTGCTTTACATCACCGAGGAAGGCGAGAACAAAGACCTCTGGCAAAAACTTCTTTTCGGGGAGAACAAACGCAACTTTACACCTTCGGAAAAAGAAGAAGTACGCAGAAAAATTGAACGCACTTTGCAAACCTGCGAGCGCATGGGCTGGATTCGATGGATCAGCTACGAAGATTTGCATTTTGAAATCATGCCCAGCATTGACCGCATTGCAAAACTTTATCAGACAGAAATAAATAACGTGGAACTGTTAACGGAATATTTGGATAATAATTTACCATCATAAACTGAAAAGAAAACATAAACCGAAAAAAGAATCTTGTAAATCGTATATATAATCATGGCAAGCTATCCTAAAATCTACTCTCTCGACACCGTTGGTGTGAGACAACATTATAATTCTGAATATCTTTTTCACGCGGTGAGGACGGACTTCACTGGCGGAAACGGGCTTGGAAAATCCATCATTGCCGATTTGATGCAATTGATAATTGTTCCGAGGCGCGATATGTGGAAACCAGGCACGGAAGGAATCGGCAAGGACGAAAGACGTGTGGAAGGAATTCCGTTGAACAAAGAATATATTCAATATGCGTATGCATTTCTGAACATTGAAAGAAAACAAGGACAGTTTTTAACGATTGGAGTTTACATTTCAAAGACTCCGCGCATTCCGGTGCGACCGTTCATCATTCAGGCTGGAAATAATTTTGAAGGCGGAAATCTCGTTCCGTTCAGCCGCCCGTTGCACCCTTCGGATTTCATGAATGACAGCAAGACCATTTATGATCTGCGCGAACTTTCGAAGCACATGAAAGAAAAACACTCCTTATATATGAAGGATTTCTTTCAGACAGAAGGGATTATGCAGTATTACGATCTGATGTACAAGAACAATATTCTTCCTGTAAATCTTACAAAACCTGAGAACTTAAAAACATATTCAAAGGTCATTCAGTCGTTTGCAAGAGCGAAATCTCTTGACATCACCAATTCGAAAAGTCTTCAGAATTTTTTATTCGAAGACAATGAAGAAATAAAAAGAACTTTTGAAGAACAGAAAGATCAGCTTCACAGTTTGATAAAACAGTACAGAGAAAATCATTTTCACACACAGGAACTTCAGCAGAAGCAGAAAAAACTTTTATCGCTTCTTGAAACCGAAAGAAAAAGCGTTGCCGCCAAAGAAGAGTTTTTAAAATCAAGCGCAACATTTTCTCATAAGCAACACAACAATGCGCTTGCTCGACACGAGAACAATACCAAGCACATTGAAACTTCCACTAAAAATCTTTTAAGACAGAAGAACGAACTTGAAAAAGTTACGGAAGAACTTTACATCTGCTACACCAATCTCCAGAAGGTTTGTTTGTTGATGCGAGAAAAATACGAAGTGCTTCTGAAAGATTTCAGCGATGAAACCATTCAAGCGCGCAAGTTATCTGCCGACCTTCTTCGCGATAAAATAAATTTGATCGCAGGACTTTATCCGATAGTCGCGCAATACGAAAGCGTTGAAAAAATTCAGCACAAGTTGCATGAACAACAATCTTACAGAGGAAAGAAAAATAGTTTAAATAAAATTCTTTCGCTTTATTCTCTTGCAGATTTTGAACAATCACTTTGGGCGAAAGAAGATTTCCTTTCTGCTTCCCGACATTACAATGAAAAACTGAGCGAACTTCCTCAGCAGATAGAAGAACTTGAAACACTTGTTGCACTTTTTGAAGGAACACGAGATGATTCGTTTTTCCACTGGGCGATTCAAAATAATAAGCCGCTTACCAAAGAACAGGAAACTGTTCTGATGTATTTGAAAGAACTTCCGGTAACAAAACCTACAGATGTTGAAGAAGG
Source organism: Bacteroidota bacterium (assembly GCA_003164895.1). GTDB lineage: Bacteria > Bacteroidota > Bacteroidia > Palsa-948 > Palsa-948 > Palsa-948. Next base: position 144,444 of record PLUL01000014.1, read on the forward strand.
AACACGCTACATTGCAAATCCATCTGCACTCCTTGGGAATTTTGAGAAAGATGAGAATGGCGGCATCTGGATAACATTCGGTGAAGTACGCGAATTCGTTCCGCTTATTAAAAAGCAACGCTTTACGAATACAAAAAATCTAAAAACGATCTTAGAAAAAGATACTAAGGCGATCAAGCTTTCACTGGAAGAAGCGCATCAGGAATTAAAAATGATACAGCGACTTTCTGATGAATTAACTGAGATTGGGTTCAATCAGGAACTTACCGACATCTGGGAAACTAAAGTTGAGATAGAGAATTACACAATCGACAATTCTTTGAACGAAGAAAAAATTGAACTCATCAAAGCAAACTGGGATGACATTCAAAAATTAGATGCGCTTCAGCTTGAATTCTCTACCATAGAACACGATGCAATTGAGATTGCCAAAAAACAAAGCGACATTAAGAACAAAATGAATTCAACCAAACAGGCGTACGGAACCTGTGAATATGAATTCACCAAACTGAGATTGGAAAGCAATATTGAAATTGAAATTCCGAATGAAGATTATTCTACGTTGGAATTGGATGCGCTGGATGTAATAAAAAATGGTTTCGAATCGAAAATTAAAACCTGCAACGAGCAAAAAAACTGGAGCGAGAAATACATGATCGCTGCAGAAGGAGAATTGCGCGGTTACAGAAGCAGCGAACCAATCCTCAAACAGCAAATGGAAGAATCGCTGGTTGTCTTCAACGAGAAGAAACAACTGCTGGAATCTGAAACCGGAATTGTATTTGAACCAACATTAATTACAGGTGAACTCAACGAAAATATTATTGAACGATTGGAAAGAAAGAGCGAAGAACTTTTAGAAGCATATCACGAAGAGTTTACACGCGTTACAGAAGCATTTGAAGAAACGAGAGGCGATAAAAATCCTGAACTCATCACCGATAAATTTAATTTCCGCACATTAGTAAATATTCTCTGCGGAAAATTGGGATTAGAAGGATTAGGTCCAGAATTGGAACGACTGAACGAAGAGTTGAAAAAATTCGGAGACCTTCAGCTTACAATTATAATAGATGTTTTCAAAAAAGTGGAAGTGCAGTACAACGCTTTCAGAAAACTAATCACCGAACTGAACTTCTTCTTCAAGGAAAACCGAATCAGCGGAGTATATAATTTTCAGGTGGACTTTAACGACCGCAGAGATATTTCTGTGGATTGGATTCGCAGAATGCGCGAACATGCAAAGTACCAGCGTTTGTCTGCAAAACTTTTCATCACTGCAGAAAATGAAGTTTCTCCCGAGCATCTCATCCTCAATATTGCAAAAACACTCAGCGATGTAGGCGACTGTGAAATTGGTGATCTGCTCGATCCGAAATTTTATTTCGACCTGCGCGTAGGATTGTTTGACGAGCAAGGCAACCGTTATCCCGGTTCGGGCGGTGAAGCGTACACAGCGCTCGCGCTTCTCTGCATCGGCAGAATGTCGGTCATTCAGCGCGACAAGAACCGTACGGGAGTTCGCTTCATCATCATTGAAGAGTTATCGAACATTGACGACACCAACTTTGGTTTGTTCCCCGAGATTGCAAAAATGTTCGGCTACCAGCTGCTCACGATGACACCAAAACCTTTTGGTTCGTACAGCGAAAGCGAATGGTACCTGCACATGCTCATCCGCGGAAAAGACAAGAATATTAATTACCAGCCGATGAGTTTCTTCCGTACAAAAATGAGCAAGCAGCGACTGGAAGAATACATGGGCGATGGAAAAATAATTTCGAAAGTGGTGGAAGAAGCAGAAGTTAAGGAAGAAACGCCAACTATTACCGAGACCGGACATAACCTTGTTCTGGCAAATGTAATTGAAGGATTTATTGACCACGTTACAAACGAAATTGAAATTCCAATTATTGCTGATGAAATTTTAAACTTAACTGAAGAATCTCCTGTTAATGAAGATGTAATTAAGGATGAAATTCCTGAACCTCCACAAATTAGCAGCGAACTTCAGGAAGAACGCAAACAGGAATTTTTAGGATTGAGCGAGGAAGAAAAAACGGAAGAGAAGAAAGATGAGAATAAAGGAGAAGAATAATGCATTAAAGGATTAACAATTTCAAAATATGGAAGTGCGCATTGGAAATAATAGCGAGTATTTGCTATTGAGAAATATAACATTAGAAAGTCTTCAAAATTATTTTTATAATACAACAATTGAAATTCATTTGAATGGTTTTTCTTCAAACATTAAAGCATTTGGGGAAATTAATGAATTGACAGGATTAATTCTCAACCTCAAAAAGCTATATCAAAAACTTGATTTTCAATTTACATTTGGGAATCTGGAAGATAACATAGGAATAACAGTCCAGACAAATCCGACAAATGCAGGACAAATTGAATTGAAAGGGTTTCTCAAGAATAGCTATGGCACAGGGAAACTTGAATTTAAAATAGTAACAGACCAATCTTATTTGCCTGAAACAATAAACCAATTAGAGATTGTATTATCCGATTTAAAAATTAACACGAAATAAGATATTCCTGAATCGTGCAAGCACCCTACCAAACACTTTCTATCTTTTTTATTCTAATTGCATCATCATTCTCGCTTTCAAGTTGCAGCACCAAGAAAAATCTTGAGCTTGCTTTAGCCAATCCCACTACCACCACTTCACTCACACTCAGACGGTGCAACTTAAAAACATTACCTCCCGAGATCGGCACTCTTAAAAACTTAAAAACTTTAAAAATCTATAAATGCAAACTCGAAACGCTTCCTCCCGAGATCGGGAAACTTGGCAATCTTGAAACACTTATTTTAAGTTCCAACAAATTAAAAACGCTACCACCTGAAATTGGTAGTTTTGAAAAATTAAAATACCTTTCTCTTTCCTATAACAAATTAGAAAAACTACCGAAAGAAATCGGAAATTTAATAAGTCTTGAAGTTCTTTCTCTGAACGGAAATAAATTAACCGAATTACCACAGGAAATTGGCAAACTGAATGGTCTTACATATTTGAACATTGAAAAAAATAACATCAGCGAACTTCCTTCATCAATTGAAAATTTCACCATCCTGAAAACTTTTATCATCGGCAGAAATCTATTCAGTAAGTTACCGGAGCAGATCGGCAGACTTTCTCATTTGGTGGAATTAAATGTTTCGGGCAGCGGTGCCATGCTTCAGATACCAAACAGCATTTGCGAAATTTCTTCTCTCGAAAATCTTTATGTGGATGCTTCCACTCAAATTCCTTATTGCCTGCAATCGCGCCATGATTTGAGGTTTAAAATTATTGTTCAATAATTCCTGCACATATTTCGGAAAAGAAGTTATTCTTAACTTCGTATAATGCAGTCGCCTTACAAAATCTCCAATCTTCTCCCTGCCACCGATGCGGTGCTGATGAACGGTGTATATCTTGTTCTGCTTTATGCAACTCGCATTCCTCCTCACCTGCTCGTCTCCGTGAATGGAAAACTATTTACCCTGAGCGTGAAAGGTGCGAGTGTGGACGGAGAACTATCCGCATTGCTAACGCTCATCCGCAGAAAAAAGATTGAAACTATTTTCATTCGTTTGCAAATGCCAGTGCTTTTAACTATGGAACAACTGCGCGAAGAAATCAGGAATTGCACTCTCGCCTACCCGCGTGCGGATATCGGAATTGCAAGCTGCCTCACTCCCATAAAAGATTTCTGCCATTCGGTTTACGATACGGATACAAAAAATATAAACTTAATTTTCGATCTACTGCCAAAACTTCAGGAAAGAAATGCTATGCAAGATTGTTATCAGTTGAATCTTCACCTAACTTCCAATAATTTCGAAATAAAAAGATACGAAGTGAATGATGTGAACGAAGCGATCAGACATTCATCGCTTATAATGGCAATCTAATCAACAAAAAACTGTGTTCTTATCTAGCAAAAAAATATTCCTGCGCGCTGTTCTGCCATCGGATGTGTATCTGCTTTACAAATGGGAGAATGACAAAGCCAATTGGGAGGTAAGCGGAACAAAAAAGCTATTTACTAAAAAAGAAATTTCAGATTTCATTTCTACTCAGAAAGATATTTACCTCGACAAACAGCTGCGACTTATGATTTGTATGCAATCTTCATCAAAAAGTGAAGATGCAATAGGATGCATTGACTTGTTTGAGTTTGACGAAACAAAACTGAAAGCTGGAATCGGAATTCTCATAGACAAAAAAAACAGAAAGAACGGTTATGCTTCCGAAGCATTACATTTGCTGGTCAAATACAGTTTTAAAATTTTATATTTGAAAGAATTATTTTGTAATATTTCAGAGGAGAACAAAGCAAGTATGGAACTTTTTAAAAAGCAGAAATTCAAAATCATCAGTAAGAAGAAAAATATTTATTCTCTTCAGTTATTCAACAATAAGTATTTTTGAATTACGATCATGGCTAAAAAAAAGAACTCGATTTTCAAAAAAATACTTCTTTGGTTGCTGCTCATCATTCTGCTGACAGCAGGCGCAGCTGCTTATATCGGCTACAGAATGATCTTTCTCCCTAATGTTTCGCTTGGAGAAAAAAAATCAGAAATAGTTTTAATTCCGACCGGTTCAAATTTTGAGGATGTCATAAGGATTTTGTCCGGTGCAAATATTTTAAAGAACAAAATTTCTTTCATCCGCCTTGCAAAACTGAAAAAATACAAAGACAATGTAAAACCCGGGCGATACCGAATTTTCGACAGCATCAATAATAATCAGCTGATAAATATTTTACGCACAGGAATGCAGGAACCGGTTACCGTTACTTTCACCAACATCCGAACAAAAGACCAATTGGTTTCGCGCATCTGCAAAAAACTGGAAGCGGATTCGATCGAACTTCGTGCGCTGCTCTCCAACGATAAATACCTCAAAGATAATTTCGGATTTAAAGGTGAAACCATTCTGGCGATGTTCATTCCGAATTCATACGAATTCAAATGGAACACATCCGCAAAACAATTTGTGGAACGCATGCAAACCGAATACAAAAAATTCTGGACTCCTGAAAGAAGGCAAAAAGCAAAAGCAATAAACCTGACACAAATACAAGTGTCAATTCTTGCTTCCATCGTACAATCGGAACAATTGCAATTTCCTGATGAACGTCCGACCATTGCAGGACTTTATCTGAATCGTTTGAAAATCGGAATGTGTTTACAAAGCGACCCGACAATTATTTATGCCATTGGAGATTTCAGCATCAATCGCGTGCTTGACAAAGACAAAGAATTTTCTTCTCCTTATAATACATACAAATGTTCCGGTTTGCCGCCCGGCCCGATTTACATTCCAGAAATTTCATCGTTAGAAGCAGTGCTGAATTACCAAAAGAATGATTTCCTTTATATGTGCGCCAAGGAAGATTTTTCGGGCAGACATAATTTTGCTAAAATACTTGCCGAACACAACCGCAATGCTGAGAAATACCGAAAAGCGCTGAACAAAAACAAAATAATGAGGTAGTGGAAAATTTCAAGCCAAAACCCATAATTGACTTATTAACAGCCATTTTTGATAAAAAAATTTGGTTTGTTCAAAAAATAATTACTTTTGCCACTATCAATAATCAAACACATACCATTAACACTGAATTTGTTTCAGGGTAACCCTCAGAAACTAAAACTTTTAATTCATTGAATATGAAAAACCAATTACAAAATGTTGCATTGTCATTATTAGCTGTTGCAGGTCTTGCTTCTTGTGCCGGCTTGGGTTCCATGATGAAAAAATATGACAAAATGGTAACTTATGAAGTTAAACCAAATCCACTTGAAATGCAAGGCGATTCTATCCTTGTAAACGTAAGTGGAAAATATTCTCCCAAATATTTTGCAAAGAAAGTTACTCTTACAATAACTCCAACTATCAAATATAACGGTGGAGAAAAAGCGTTGAAGCCAGTTACTGTCAGAGGTGAAAAAATTACAGATGGAAGCGGAGCAACAATTAAGTTTAAAGATGGCGGTAATTTTTCATATACTGACAAAACTGCTTACATTCCTGAAATGAAAACCTGCGACCTCGTTGTAAAAATAAAAGGACAGCAAAAAAGCAAATCGAAAGATTTTGTTGAAAAGAAAATCGGAGATGGAACTATCATCACTCCGCTTCTTGTAAAGAATGATGAAAAGCCATTGCTTGGAAAAGATAATTTTCAAAAATCTTATCCTGTAACTCAGAAGACAGAAATTTTCTTCCTTATAAATATGGCTGATATTCGTGCTTCTGAATTAAAAGCAGAAAGCATGAGTGCAACTAAAAAATTCATTGAAGAAAAGCATTCTGCAAAAAGATTTTCCTACAAAGGAGCAAATATTTCCGCTTATGCTTCTCCTGATGGAGAACTTGCTTTCAATGCACATCTTGCCGAAGACCGCGCAAAAGCAACAGTGAAACACTACATGGGTGTTGCTAAAGAAAAAGGAAAAGACAAGCAAGAGATGATTCCAGGTGCTGACAAAGAAACATTCTATAAAACAGTAACTACTGCTGAAGACTGGGATGGTTTCAAAACCGCAATGCAGACATCTAACATTAAGGATAAAGAACTTGTGCTGCGTGTATTGGAAATGTATCCTGATGGCGAAAAACGTCAGAAAGAAATTAAAAATCTTTCTGCAACTTACAATGAAATCCGCGAGCAGATTCTTCCAAAACTTCGCAGAAGTGTTATGACTTGGGATTGCGAACAAATGAGTCGCCCTGATGATGAAATTTCTAAACTCGCTGCTTCATATCCAGATAGCTTGGCGAACGAAGAAATTCTTTACGCTGCTACTCTATCAAACGACATCAACACAAAACTCAGCATCTACAAAAATGCTGACCGTCTTTATGGAACCGACTGGAGATGTTCAAACAATGTTGCTTACTGCAATATTCTTTTAAATAAATCTGCTGATGCTAAAACTGCAATGGACAAAGCAAACGGTTTGAACAACAGCGCACCAGAGGTAAATAATAATCTTGGTATTCTTGCTCGCTGGAACGGAGACCGCAAAACTGCAATGACTTTTTATAACAAAGCTGGTTCCAGTGCAGAAGTTAGCCATAACAAAGGAATCGTAAATATCCGTGATGGAAAATATTCCGATGCTGTTTCTAATTTCGGAAGCGAAAATTCTTTCAACTCTGCTCTTGCAAAAGTTCTTGCAGGAAATGGAGATGGCGCACTCGCCACTTTGGATGCAAGTCCTGAAAAAGAAGACGCTCTCAGCTATTATCTGAAAGCAGTTGTTGGCGCAAGAAAAGGTCAGGCAGATTTGTTGATCAATAATTTAAAAATTGCAATTAACAAAGATGCTTCTTTCAAGAGCAAAGCAAAAGAAGATCTCGAGTTCTTTAAATTCCGCGAGAACGCAGACTTCAAAGCGCTTGTAGGATAAAAAACAATATTTACAAAAGCCCACTGAGAAATTGGTGGGCTTTTTTTATTTTGTACAGTCCATAATTGTTCTACCTTTACCCATTAAATTCCAATTTTATTGAGACGTAACTCCCATACACTTTACTTTTTACTTTCGTTCATCCTTTTTTTACTTTCTACAAACTACTCTTTTTGTTCTTCTTCTCACGGCGATACTACTCAAAAATATTTTCTTGCTATGAAAGGGCAAGTTGTGATTGGAAAAAAATATTTATCCAAAGCATTTATCCGTATTTATGCTGACAGTTCTTCCACTCCTATTCAAAAACTTGAATCTGATATTGAAGGATACGTTGCTTTCCAACTTCCTCTTCAAAAACTTTATATTATTAAAATTTCAAAACAAGGATTTGTAACCAAAATAATTACGGTTGATGCTCACTTGCCAAAATCTAAAGAAACAGGAAATTATTATTTTGAATTTGCTCTTGAATTGTTTGAGAATATTGAAGGATTGGACGTATCTATGCTTAAAAATCCGATTGCAAAAGTTTTCTTCAATACATTCACCAAAAAATTTGACTACGACTTTAATTATACGGCAAAGATTAATAATGATTTAAAAAAAAATGTACCACAACTATGATGTTCTAAAAAAACAAAGTAAAACACAAATTCCCAGTACTGAAACAAAAACTGAAATTACAAAAACAGATGTAGTAACTCCTGACACTACAAAAAAAGATAAACCTGTCAATTCTGAACTTGTCATAAAAAGAGGACAAGAAATCACTTTTTCAATTAAAGTGCTTTCTTCCAGTGAACAACTCCCAAGAACTTCTGCTAAATTCAAAGGAATAGTCAATACAAAAGAATATCAGGATGGTAATTCATTTATCTATTTTGTGGGTGATTATGCTTCGCGAGAGGAAGCAGAAAAAATGAAAGTAAAAATTTCCAGCTATTTCCCCGATGCAAGTATTGTTTCTTTCAAGGATGGAAAGAAAATTAAAATGAATGAAGCCGAGAAAACTCCAAACCAAAAATTATTTTCTCCTCGATTCTTACCAATTATTAATTCAGCATTTTCTAAAAAACTCCCATAGTACAACACCCGCGCTCACAGCAATATTGAGAGAATGTTTTGTTCCGCCTTGCGGAATTTCAATGCAGCCATCACACACATTCATAATATCCTGCTGAACGCCATTTACTTCGTGACCAAAAATCAAAACCAGATTTGAGATTTGAGGTTTGAGATTTGAGATTTCGTTCAACGAAATACTTCCCTCCGCTTGTTCAACAGCATAAATTTTATAACCAGATATTTTCAATTCATGAATTGCCTCAAGAGTTGATTTATAATATTTCCACTTTACAGTTTCGGTTGCGCCAAGAGCGGTTTTAAGAATTTCTTTGTGAGGTGGATACCCTGTAATTCCACAGAGATATATCGCTTCCACCGGAAAAGCATCAGCTGTGCGAAAAATAGAACCTACATTGTACGCGCTTCTCACATTATCGAGCACAACAACAATCGGAAGCTTTTTGGCAGATCGAAACTCCTCAACGGTCTTTCTTTCAAGTTCCGAATTAGCAAGTTTTCTCATACTGTTTATTCAAGGTTTAAGGTTCAAAGTTATTCGTAAATTCGTAAATCTTACATTATAAATGTCCTCCATATATAAATATCGTGCTGCCAAAAACGGAAGTAAAAACGGAGATTTCGAAACTCCGTTGATGCAGCAGTATGCCAGCATCAAATCAAAATATCCTGATGCGATTCTTCTTTTTCGAATTGGAGACTTCTATGAAACTTTTGGAGAGGATGCGATTAAAACTGCTGCCACTCTTGGTATCACGCTCACTAAAAGAAGAAATGGCGCAGCATCTGAAGTGGAGCTTGCAGGATTTCCATATCATGCACTTGATACATATCTACCAAAACTTGTTCGCGGAGGACACCGCGTTGCTATTTGCGACCAATTGGAAGACCCAAAGTTCGCCAAAAAAATTGTTAAGCGAGGAATAACAGAACTCGTAACGCCCGGAGTATCTTACAACGACAAAACACTTGATCACAAAGCAAATAATTTCCTTGCATCCATTCATTTTGATAATAAGAATGCAGGAATTTCTTTCTTGGATGTTTCTACCGGAGAATTCATTGTGGCACAAGGAACCATAGATTACGCTGAAAAACTTTTGCAGAATTTCAAGCCGAGTGAAATACTTTTCCAAAAAAATAAAAAGAAACAGTTTGCAGAATTTTTTGGGGAGAAATTTTATACCTATGGTTTGGATGAATGGGTTTTCAGCGAAGATTTCTCTAATGAAACTTTACTAAAACATTTCGGCACAGCTTCGCTCAAAGGATTTGGTATAGAAAATATGAATCTTGGCATTGTTGCCGCAGGCGCCGCACTTCATTATCTTGCCGCCACCCAGCATGACCGCGTTCAGCACATTCAATCCATTTCACGTATTGAAGAAGATCATTACGTGTGGTTAGATAAATTCACCGTGCGTAACCTCGAACTTTTCTGGTCGCCAAACGAACGGGCAAAAACGCTGATTGATATTCTTGACAATACAATTTCGCCAATGGGATCACGCATGATGAAGCGCTGGCTCTCCATGCCTCTAAAAGAAAAACAGCCTATTGAAGAACGCCTGAACAGTGTTGAACTTCTTTTGAAACAGCCTGAACTTTCTGAAAAAATTGCCAATCAGATACAACTCATAGGAGATCTGGAAAGATTGATATCCAAAGTTGCAACAGGAAGAATTTCTCCCCGCGAAGTGGCACATCTCAAAAGAGGTCTTGCAGCAATTGAGCAAGTAAAACTATTGTGCGAATCATCTTCAACAATTGAAGATGGGAAAGGAAGTTCATCATTAAAAAAAATAGCTGAACAGTTAAATCCTTGTCTTCTTATTCGTGAAAGAATAGAAAAAGAAATTGTTCCCGAGCCGCCGCCCATGCTGAACAAAGGAAAAGTTATAGGCGATGGGGTGAACGCTGAATTGGATGAATTGAGAAAGATAATGTCGTCTGGAAAAAATTATTTATTAGAAATACAACAGCGTGAAAGTGAACGAACTAAGATAGGTTCTTTAAAGGTTAATTTTAATAATGTTTTTGGATATTATTTGGAAGTAACAAACTCGCACAAAAGCAAAGTTCCTTCCGATTGGATTCGTAAACAAACTCTTTCCAATTGCGAACGCTATATCACCGAGGAATTAAAACAGTACGAAGAAAAGATACTGGGCGCGGAAGAAAAGATACTCGCACTGGAAACACAGTTGTTCAACGATCTTGTTCTTTCCCTTGCAGATTACATCCCTCCTATTCAGCTCAACGCTTCTCTTATAGCACGATTGGATTGTCTGCTTTCATTCACCCGAACAGCACACAAAAATAATTATGTGCGCCCGCATATCAACGACAGCAAAGTCATTGACATAAAATCAGGGCGTCATCCTGTCATCGAAACACAATTAGCGGTGGGCAATGAATACATTGCCAATGATATTTATCTTGACAACGAGCAGCAACAGATCATTATTATCACTGGTCCGAATATGTCCGGTAAATCTGCATTGCTGAGGCAGACCGCACTCATCGTCATCATGGCGCAAATGGGAAGTTTTGTTCCGGCACAAAACGCCGACATTGGCATCGTGGATAAAATATTTACTCGTGTGGGAGCTTCGGATAATCTTTCTCTCGGAGAATCCACCTTCATGGTGGAGATGAACGAAACAGCAAGCATCCTAAATAATCTTTCGGAACGAAGTTTAATTCTGCTGGATGAAATCGGAAGAGGCACCAGCACGTATGATGGCATTTCCATCGCTTGGGCAATTGCGGAATTCTTACACAACCATCCAACGAAACCAAAAACACTTTTTGCCACGCACTACCACGAACTGAATGAAATGGAAAAGACAATGCCAAGAATTAAGAACTTCAATGTATCGGTGAAAGAAGTTGGCAACAAGGTGATCTTCATGCGGAAATTAGTGCCAGGTGGAAGCGAACACAGCTTTGGAATTCATGTGGCAAAGATGGCGGGAGTTCCTAAAAAAGTAGTGGACAGGGCAAATGAGATACTTGAAAAACTGGAATCAAGAGATGAAAGGATAGACGAAAATTCAAAATCAAAAATTTCAAATTCCAAAGCGGATGATATTCAACTTAGTTTTTTTCAACTTAATGATCCAGTGCTTGAACAAATCAGAGATGAAATTCAGCAAACTGACATCAACACATTAACGCCTGTTGAAGCACTGATGAAATTGAACGAGATCAAGAAACTTATCGGTGGCTAATTTCGGTAATTGTTTTATTATATGCATCCACCACCATGTGAGCATGTTTGATTCTGCTCAATTTAAATGAGATTGAAACTATATCGCAGGTAATTGCTCCAAGCATTAAATATTCTCCGTTCATCCTTCCTTGCGCCAATTTAGCGATAGTAGTTGCTGAAGGTGCTCTTCTGGTGCGTCTCGGAGCGTTTTTAAAATACGTGTAAGCGCCAAATATAAATAGTGGAATAGATACTATCATGGTTGTCTTCTGAATAAATTTCAAATCATTCACTTTCTTTATCATCAGATTTATTTTCTTATCCCCAAGTTTTCCGACAACAGCAAGCATATCTGGTTCTTCAATTTTTCGTTCTTTAAAATAATATTTATCTCCCGATGATTGCATTGAAAGATCAAAAGGCATCGAATTTGAATTTACAACCGGAGGAACATAATTTTCAAAAGATTCCTGAATACCGTTATAATAAATAACAATTTTTATTTCCTGTTTCGGCAAAGTATAAAGCGGACCGTCAGGCAAATCCAACCGTTTGTAGCGAACATCATTCAGATTTACTTCCGCCAATTTCACAACAAGCTTTTCGCCGCTGCGTTTTACAATAGTATCCTGAGCTTTCAAAATTTGAAAAGAGAAAAAAATAAAACAAAAAAGAATTAAATTCTTCATAGTTTAATAATAACTGTATTCATACTTTATAGCATACTCCGGTTTATCAGTACAATCCTTGTAATAAATTTCTTCTGTCATATTTCCTTTTTCATCGTACTTAAATTCCGTTTTACCGACACACGTTTTTTCTTCAAATTGGCTCGACTGAATAATGCGCGAGTTGTTATCGTAAACAAAAGAAGTGCTTGAAATAAGTTTTATGACTTTGTACATCGGTTTTTCATCGTTACCATCGCTTCCTATTCTTTCCGAAGACAATTTAATTTCATAATTATCTTCTCTGATTTTATTTCCTTTATCATCATACTTGCAAACAATTATTTCTTGTGCAGGAACATCTTTTTCAAGAGCAATATGATGTTCAATGATTATTTCCGAAAGACGGTTGTTATCGTAATAATAAGTGCAGGTGTGAACAGTTTCGGTATCAATGTGAACATTTCCATAATCCAAGAGTCCGTTTTTATAATAATAGATGTGTTTTTGAGTTGGCTTGTTGGGTATGATTTTCTCCTCATCCAATAGCTTTCCTGTTGAATCATATTTCGATTGAGTGATTTCAGAAATTTTTTCTTCGGAAGAATACAAAATAGTTTCAATGAGGTCTCCCAATTTATTATACGTTTCAAACGAAGATTCATGTCCTTCTTTTGAAAGAGTACCATTTTTATCGTAGGAATAAGAAATACCCTCGCAGCTTTTTATCTTTTTCAGTTCGCTTTGCTTTTCTTTTTGCTCCAAGATGGGCGATGATTCTTCTTGTGCAGAGACCAAATTGCCAATATCCAATAGCCAGTAGCTAATAGCTAACAGCAGGAATTTTTTCTTATTGAATTTCATAAATTAATTTCTGAATTTAGCAAAGATATAAGAAACCACTTGAATTAATTCTTGCATCTTTCATGAATTTATTTTTGCATAAACTCAGGGTGCACCATTCTTATTATACTAAGTTTATTGCCATATAAAGAATTTTGTCCATCCTCATTTTTTCTCACAAATTTATGCAAAGCTCTTTTAAAATTCTGATAACGATAGTGTGAAAAATGAGCTTTATTGAGAACAGTTGCAGTATTATAAAAAAGTAGTTTTTTATTTTTTTTATCAAAGATTAATATTTTAAAAAATATCCAACAATTTGATTTAGGATCAAGGTCTCTAATGGAAGAATAGTATTCAATAATATCTGTAAAGAGAAAAATTGTTCCTTGGTATTTTGATAAGATGTTATACATTTTATCACTCATAGTCAAACTTTTCACCGTTGAATCACGAACTAATTTTTCTGTATTTTTTATTTCATTGTTCAATAAAACGTAATCACTATCTTGAATCATTGGTACATAATGCGTAACATGATAATAGAAATATTTATGATATACTGAGAGACAGTGCATTTGTAAATTATATTCATATCCTGTATTTCTTTTGTAATCATTGGGAGTAATTCGAGCATACAACAACGAATCTCTAATATTGTCAATTAATTTTATATTTTTTATTTCTCCGGAAAGTACACAAGGCATTAGTATTGCAAGAGTATCATTCCATTTTAGTTTTTGAGGAATGTATAAAAATTGAGTTTTGTCTTTTATAGAAGAATTTAGATTCTGACTTAATACATTAAAGGCAATAAAAAATAAAACACTTAATAAAAATAATTTGCTATTTGTACTTTTCATTTCAATATAATTTTACTCAAAATAATGCGGTAAAAATCTACTTGTGTTATTTGTTACTAAGGATGAAGCTTCGCGGATACCTATTCCTGCCGACTCACCTCCTATCACCCATGAACCAATGACAGGATGATTGCCTTCGTAATCAGGCAGCTTGCACAGTTGCTGAAATATAAAACCTTCCCCGCCGTAATCTCCTTTAGTTTCTTCCAGCATTTTACCATCCTCCACAATGCGGATATTTGCTCCTTCACGTGAGAGTAAAGGTTTTATTGCATAACTTTTCAGAGAGTGTGGTTCATCAAAATAACATTCAAGCAAGTTGGGATGATTGGGAAATAATTCCCACAGCACAGCAAGAATGGCTTTGTTACTCAGCAACATTTTCCACATCGGTTCAATCCAAAGCGTATCGCTTTCGTGCAGATGGATTCCAAAATCTTCGTTCACAATCCATTCCCAAGGATAAAGCTTAAACATGTTATGAATTTTATTTTCAAAAGTATCAGTGAAACAGCTTCCGTTCCAGCCAATATCTGTAACACCAATGTATTCAGTGTCCAATCCTGCTTCGTTGGCGCAATCCTGCAAATAACTCACCGTAACATAATCTTCGGGGAATTCATCCAGACAGGAAAAGTAAAGCGTTTCTTCCGAGATATTTTCTTTCATCCATCTCCAACTGTCAATTAATTTTTCGTGAATGCTGTTGAACTGATCTGCTTTAGGATGCAGTTCCTGCTGCCACTGCCATTGCACCATGGATGCTTCGAAAAGCGAAGTTGGAGTATCAGCATTGAACTCAAGCATCTTTGGCGGCTCATTAAGATTGCCGTTCCACGACAGATCAAATCGTCCGTAGATGGAAGGATGATCATCTTCCCAGCTTTTTTTCAGGAGATAAATGAATTTTTCGGGAATGCGAAAGAGATGAAACAAATTATTTTCGATGCAATGCTCCACTGCTTTGATGCAAAGTGAATTTAATTCTTCCGTTGTTTTTTCAAGAACTTCTATCTGCTCGGCAGAAAACTTATAGCAAGCCGATTCATCCCAATAAGGTATTCCGTTAAGTGTGTGAAAATTAAAGCCGAGATTCTCCACCTGTTCCTGCCAGTGCGGACGTGGAATTATTTTTTCGCGAATCATGTAATTAAATTGAAGATGCAGACAGATTAAAAAATGGATTCATACAGACAACTTCCGTTTGAAACGGATTCCATCTGTATGAATCTTTTTCTCATGAACCCGAAGAAAATCCTCCTCTGCCTGTTGAACCAAATCCTCCTCTTGACGAACCGGGTCTGCCATTCGGTGTTCCCATGCGACCAGCACGATTGCCAGTAATCTGACTTCTATTGCCGATCATATTTCCATTTCCATGGTTTCCCATGTTACCTCGATTATTTGAAACCTGACTTCTGTTGCCACCCATGTTCATATTACCACGGTTGCCTCTGTTGCCCATCATATTTACATTACCGTGGCTACCATTAGCAATAGCTCTGCCATTTGACGCTCTCACTCCCGCATGATTTCCATAAGCAGCTCTGCTTCCATATCTGCCGCCACGAACACCTCCGGCAAAACTTCTGCGTCCATAGTAATGATGCCCGCCTTCCCAATAGCCCGGATGAAACCAACCGTTGAAACACCAAAAGTGGCTGCGGTACGGATAAAACGGATACCCATATCCAAATCCCCATCCGAAATAAGGATAAAATCCTCCGTAATAACCATAGTACGGATTATAATATCCGTCGTAATAATTATTATAATTATAATAGTTGTTATAATAAGGATCGTTAGAATTATTTGAAGGATTGTTAGCTCGATAGGACGAACTATCTTCTTGCCGATAATTATTATCGTTCGATGAGTTATTATCCTGCGGATGTCCCGAATAATAAATATCGTCTTCGTTGTTGTTGTTTTGCGCGCTGATTTTTCCTGAAGTTAACAGGAAGAAAAGGAGCGGTAGGACGAGTAATGTGCTTTTGTTTTTCATGGCGCTTGTGTTTTTAAAGAACTACGTTAGTACTACTCCAAACATTGTGCCATTGTAAATATACAATCAATTTATCAGAATATTACTATAAAAAATGTTAAATTATAAGATTGTTGATAAAACCATTCCGTCTTTTAATTTCTATGCCTACATTTCTGCCGTCCAGTCAGGTTAAGAAAGTTAAATAAAGTTAATTCGTTCTTTATTAAAAATAAAGAATCAATATCTTCGCATTAGATCGTCAATTAATATCTCTTGCATGAACAATTCTTTGCTGTTAACCGAGTTCAGGCGTGTGGTAGAGTTTCCTGATAAGGAATTTGCAAAACTCATTCCCTTATTTGAACCTCTCACAGTAAAAAAGAACCAACATCTTTTTAAAGCAGGCAGCATTGCCAAGCATGTATACTTCATACAAAAAGGATGCATGCGCCAATACCTGATCAACAAGAGCGGAGAAGAACGCACTATTTATTTTCAACTGGAATGCGGCTGGTGCTGCGTATTCTCCAAAGATTCTCAGCAGATGCTTTTAGTTTCTTGCTTCCGACAGGGCGCGGGTTGTGCGCCAGGGCAAATATCTCATCAGTAATTTTCTTAACAAATTTCCCGGGCAGGTGTTCAAGTTCTTTAGCAGCAGATTTTCGAAATGAAATACTATACGTCATAGTTTTCCTTTCTTCTTCAACATCTTCTTTACCTTTTCAATAGGTATTCTCTTTTCATCCCTTCTTGATTCGGCAATAATAACATCCAGTAGGTCTTCTATATGCTCTTCAAATTGTTGAAGTGTTTTCATGTCTATCTGAACGGCAACTCTCTTGTTCCGTTCGTTAGTAATATATGAAACGCCAGTCATAGTAATTATTTTTTACAAAGATAAGTAATTTCTGTGCTTCAAGCTTCATGTTTGCTTTTTGAGTAAAGCAAGTTGCTCTTGGTTTGCAAGTAGTATAAATATCAGAAATATCATTTATACAATTTCTTAGTATATTTATATCCCCAAACGGAAATCATTCAAACATGGATAACATTCAATTAGAAAAAGGTTTTGATGAAAAACTTTCCAAGAACCTGAACATAGAACCCAAGGATTGGATGCCGGATAATTACCGCAAGCATCTCATCCGCCAGATTTCTCAGCACGCTCATTCAGAAATTGTCGGCATGTTGCCCGAAGGGAACTGGATAACACGCGCTCCGAGTTTGAGAGCAAAAATGGTGTTGATGGCAAAAGTTCAGGATGAAGGCGGACACGGTTTGTATCTTTACACCGCTGCCGAATCGTTAAATATTTCCCGCGAGGAATTGCTTGACCAGCTTCACACAGGCAAAGCAAAATATTCTTCCATATTTAATTACCCCACTCTCACTTGGGCTGATATTGGCGCTGTGGGTTGGTTAGTGGATGGTGCAGCAATCATGAATCAGGTAATGTTACAGCGCACTTCTTACGGACCATACGCAAGAGCAATGGTAAGAATTTGCAAAGAGGAAAGTTTTCATCAGCGTCAGGGTTATGAAATTATGTGCAAGATGGCTGGCGGAACAAAAGAGCAAAAAGAAATGGCGCAGGATGCACTCAACCGCTGGTGGTGGCCATCATTGATGATGTTCGGTCCGCCTGATGCAGAATCACCCAATACCGAGAACGCGATCAAATGGAAAATAAAACGCGAGAGCAACGACCAGCTTCGCCAGCGTTTCGTGAATCAAACCGTTCCTCAAGCAGAGATCATCGGATTAAAAGTTCCGGATAAGAACTTAAAATGGAACGAAGCAAAACAAGGATATGATTTTGGAGAACCGGACTGGAAAGAATTCAAGAATGTGATCAGCGGAAACGGTCACTGCAACAAAGAACGCCTTGAAGCGCGGGTGAAAGCACACGAAGAAGGTCGCTGGGTAAGAGAAGCCGCAATGGCGTTTGCAGAAAAACAAAACGAAAAAGTAGCAGCATAAAATTTATTAAAATGGGAAATACAAAAGACAGTCAAGGAAAATTATGGGAAGTATTCGTACAGAAAAAACCCGGACAACCATTTGTTCACTGCGGAAACCTTCACGCCTTTGATAAAGAAATGGCTCTACAAAATGCACGCGACCTTTACACTCGCAGAGGTGAAGGAACTGCTTTGTGGGTAGTGCCATCGGATGCGATCGTTGCAAGTTCGCCTGAAGACATCGGACCGTTCTTTGAACCGGCAAATGATAAAGTTTTCCGTCACCCGACATTTTATAATGTTCCGGAAGGCGTAAAGCATATGTAGTCACAACTTTCACAGATTAACACATGACAAAACAAGAAGCTCTTTTTAAATATTGTTTGCGCCTGGCAGACACAAGTTTGATATTGGCACAACGTAACGGAGAATGGTGCGGACACGGACCCTTTCTCGAAGAAGATCTGGCACTTACCAACATTTCACTCGATCTGCTCGGACAGGCAAATTCAATTTTTCAATATGCCTCTCAGGTTGAAGGCAAAGGACGAACTGAAGACCAGTTAGCATTTCACCGCAATGAACGAGAATTCTACAATACATTGATCGTAGAACAGCTTAACGGAGATTATGCGAAAACTATTCTTCGTCAGTTCTTATGCGATGCGTTTGATTTCTATTTCTACTCAGAACTAGTAAAGAGCAAAGACGAAACGCTTTCTGCCATTGCCGCGAAGTCGTTGAAAGAAATCACTTATCATTTTCGTCACTCGTCTTCGTGGGTGGAACGCTTAGGTGATGGAACGGATGAAAGCCATAACCGAATTCAAAATGCATTGAACGAACTTTGGCGATTCACCGGAGAAATGTTCGAGATGAATGAAGTGGATTCTGTTTTAATAAAAGAAGGAATTGCAGTTGATCTTGCAGCGATTCAGACAAAGTGGGAAAGCAAAGTGAAAGAAATTCTTGAGAGGGCAACTCTAAAAATTCCTTCAACTGCTTTTATGCAGCGTGGCAGTCGTGAAGGAAAACATACTGAACATTTAGGATATATTCTTGCTGAAATGCAGTCGCTGCCAAGAGCATTACCGGATGCAAAATGGTAACCACACAATTATCGAAAGAAAAAATATTCTCACTTCTTTCAGAAATTCCTGATCCCGAAATTCCTGTTATAAATATTAAGGAGCTTGGAATTTTGCGCGATGTAGTAATAAAAGAGAATGATGTGGAAGTTGTTATCACACCAACTTACAGCGGCTGCCCGGCAATGAAACAAATTGAAGATGATATTATATCAAAACTCAAAACCAATGGAATTGAAAATGCAAAAGTGAAAATGGTTTATCATCCCGCATGGACAACCGATTGGATCACCGAAGAAGCAAAAAATAAATTAAGGCAATATGGAATTGCTCCTCCTGAAAACACAACTGTAGATAAAGGTGCACTCATGGGAAAGAAAAAAATTTTAGAATGTCCTCGCTGTCATTCGAAAAACACTGTGATGGTTTCCCAATTCGGTTCCACAGCTTGCAAAGCACTTTTTCAATGCAGCGATTGCAAAGAAGCATTTGATTATTTCAAGTGCATCTAATATTATCTTTGCAGCCTTTTAAAAATAAAATCAAAAACCCCGAACATTAATTATGAAGAAAATTGTTGATTACCGAAAACTTTTAGGAGTGAATAAAACTGCCACGTTAAGTGAATTAAAAACGATTTACAGGAATTTTATGAAGGAACACCATCCGGATAAATTTCAGGATGACCACGAGCATAAATCTGCATCCGAAGAAAAGAGCAAAAAAATTATTGAAGCGTATCATTTTTTAGTAAGCATTGCACCGGAAACTGTTACGCAAAATCAAGAACAATATATTAAGACCACCACTACTTCAGCCATTGTTGATTTTACTTACAAAGCACAAACTCTGGAAATTCATTTTGAAGATGGAAGCGGCTACGAATATTTTGATGTTCCGCACAACACCTACAACAAACTTTGCAACTCTGAATCTCAGGGAAGATTTGCTCGAAGACATATTTACAATGAATTTGTCTACCGGAATATTAAAAGGATCGAAACAGAATAGATTTATTATTTTTCCGCTTCGCCAATCTTCAACTTGCTTATCACTTTTACCGGACCCGTGCAATATTGATTGTGGCAGGAAATACATTGGTCAACCATTTCATTGAACGCATGTTTACGTGATGCTCCGTCTTTCACAGAATATAAATTTTGCAAACGATTCAAATAATTTTCAGAGAACTTATCAAATGCATTTGACCGCACGGTAGAATCGGTAGCTTTTGCAGTATATATTTTTTGAAATGAAACAGGAAAAGTATCGAGTGTCCTATCATTTATAATATAATCGCGAAGCAAAGAGGCATGCGAATGCATATTTCTCATAAGCTTAGCTAATTCGCTCGACCCATTTGGATTTATTGAATCCGGCTTCATGCAACTGCTCTTGCCATGTTCATCCGTAGTTTTCTTAGGAGAACATCCTGAAAGCAATAGAAAAAAAAGTAAAACAATTAATCCCGAAGAAAAATTTCCAGTGAAAAATTTATTTCTCATCATATATGATTACTCCTTTCGCCTCAAATGTGAGGGAGGATTCTGGGTTTGTAATTTTCGCAATCTCTTCATCCGATTTTCCTGCATCTTTTGCATAATGACGAAGTTCTTCTACTGAAGTGGTTCCATTATAAGCGCGTCCATCAATTACAAAAGATTTTCCAGCAGCATCTTTCGGAACAAAAAAAGAATAATCTTTAAAAGATACTCTCATCGTTTTGTTATTACTAAGGTCAACATTCATCCAGCAACCTTTCTTCTGGCAAACATCTACGATTTTTCCTTTCAGTTTTGCATCTAAAGAATCTTTTCCGGCAATCTGAGAATAAATCATGGCAGCTTCCACCGCATTATCTGCCGTAATTTTTTCACCGTAATAATTAAGATGATTTTTTTTTGAAGAATCCGCTCCATCAATCTTAGCCGTTTCCTGACCGTTTGGTTTGCAGGAAAATAGCGTTGCTGAAACAAAAAGAAAAAGAAAAATATTTTTCATGTAATTTATTATTTGCGGTAAATATAAATTTATTCCAATGCGCAAACAATGACAAAGAATAGAAAGGGAAATAAATTAAACTTTAAGTCCAATGACCAATACATCATCAATCTGCTCCAGATTTCCTTTCCAGTTTTCAAAAATTTCTCCGAGATTTTTTTTCTGTTCTTGCATCGGCAGATTGTGATTGGCAAGTAGTTTTTCTTCCAGCTGTTTGTATTTGAATTTTTTTCCTTTGGGTCCGCCAAACTGGTCGGCATAGCCATCAGTGAAAGAGTAAACGATATCTCCTTTCTGCAAATCAATCGTTTGAAGAGTAAACGATTTCAACTCATCTCCGTATTTTCCAACCGGCATCTTATCGGGCTTATATTCTGTTAAGGTTCCATTTCTAACTATCCATAGAGGATTATTAGCAGCGGAAAGATGCAATTTCATATTTTCAAAATCGTAAGCGCAAAGCACACAGTCCATTCCGTCTTTTGCTTCTTCATCACTTCCTTCAGGATTAAGAGAGGCAATGATCATGTTTCGAATATCATTAAGGATTTCATGCGGCTGAGAAATATTTTTTTCAATAATAGCTTCGTTGAGCGACGAAACGCCCAACATACTCATAAATGCACCGGGAACTCCATGTCCTGTACAATCTGCCGCACAGAGATAGAATAATTCATTTTTACTTGTTGAGGTTTTATGCGCAAGGGCATAATAAAAATCTCCACTTACAATATCTTTGGGCTTGTAAAGAATGAAAAAGTTTTTTTCGTCCATGATTCTGTAAAATTATTATTATTTATTTATATGCAATAAATGTTTATGAATAAAAGTATAGTCAAATTCTTTTATCCTTTTGATACTCAATTGTCACACAAAATCATTTAATAATTCAGCAACTCCTCCATCACTTTTGCTACTTTGTCTGCGTTGGGGAGCATGGTTGCCTCAAGAGTTGAATTGAGCGGAATCGCAGGAAGATTTTCCGAGCCGATAACACGCACAGGAGCATCCAGATGTTCAAAACAGTTTTGGGAAATATTTCCTGCAAGCGATTGAGCAAAAGAATTAGGAATTGGTTCTTCTGTCACAACGAGGCAGCGTGAATGTTTTTTGACGGATTCAAAAATAGTTTTTTCATCCAAAGGAACCAATGTTCTTAAATCAACTATTTCAATCCTGTTCGGAAACTTTTTTGCAGCATTCTTCGCCCAATAAACTCCCATGCCGTAAGTAATTACTGTTATAGAAGTTTGTTTATCGTTGGCTTCTGCCTCCTGAACCATTCTGGCCTTTCCAAAAGGAATAATGTAATCTTCGCCCGGTTCAACAGTTTTTGCATCTTCCGTTCCTTTAATTTTACTCCAGTAAAGTCCTTTATGCTCAAGCATCACACAAGGATTCGGATCGTAGTAAGCAGATTTCATCAATCCCTTTAAATCCGCACCGGTTGAAGGATATGCAATTTTTATTCCGCGAATATTTGTCAAAACACTTTCCACGCTTGAAGAATGATAAGGTCCACCGCTTCCATACGCGCCAATCGGAACGCGCAGGATCATGCTTACCGGATATTTTCCGTTGGTGAGATAACATGAGCGCGCCACTTCGGTAAAAAGCTGATTCAAGCCGGGCCAGATATAATCTGCAAACTGAACTTCAACTATGGGTTTCAAACCAACAGCACTCATTCCCACTGTGCTTCCCACAATAAAAGCTTCCTGAATTGGAGTATTGAACACTCGGTCGTTTCCAAATTTATCTGCCAACGTTGCCGCTTCGCGAAAAACTCCGCCCAATCTTTTTCCAACGTCTTGACCGTATAATAAACATTCTTTGTGCTTCTCCATCAATTCGCGAATAGCAAACAAAGCAGAATCCACCATCACGGTTTTTTCTTTTCCTTTTGGTTCGCGATTACCTTTTTCTTCGGTAATGGGTGTTGGAGCAAAAGCATGAGTAAATAGATCTTCAGGACGAGGATCTTCAGATTGTTTTGCTTTTTCATAATCTTCCTCAACCTTAATCTTTGCCTTTGCCTCAATCTCATTCAATTCATCTTTATCAAATCCAATCACAATTAATTTATTCCTGAACCTTGGAAAAGGGTCGCGAAGTTTTTGTTCTTCCAAATCTTCCCTGTACCATTCTTTACGAACACCTGATGTATGATGATTCAGCAGCGGAACTTTTGCATGAACAAGAAATGGTCTGCGTTCTTTACGAATTATTTCGATTACTTCCTTTATCGTTTCATAACTTTTAAAAAAATCTGTTCCGTCAATCGAACGAGTTTCTAATCCGTGAAATCCTTTTGCAAATTCAGTAGCATCCTGCGCTCGAACTTCTTTTGAATGAGCTGAAATATCCCATTCATTATCCTGAACCAAATAAAGTATCGGAAGTTTTTTCAGTACTGCCATCTGAAACGCTTCCGAAACTTCTCCTTCTGTAATAGAACCATCGCCTAAAGAACAAACAACAACAGGTTTGTCCTCTCCCTCTAATCTCTCTCCCGAAAGGAGAGGGAAGTTTAGTTTTTCTCTATACTGAATCCCCATTGCAATTCCTGTAGTTGGAATCGCCTGCATGCCTGTTGCAGAAGATTGATGAGGAATTTTTGGCATATCATCACGCCTCAAACTCGGATGAGAATAATACGTTCTACCACCAGAAAAAGGATCATCGCGCTTTGCCATGAGTTGAAGCATGAGCTCATAAGGAGTAATTCCAATTCCCAAAAAAATAGAATCATCACGATAATAAGCAGAAAGCCAATCCTGAGGTTTCAACTGCAATCCCAACGCAAGCTGAATTGCTTCGTGACCTCGGGAAGTGGCATGAACATATTTTGAAGTGACGGATGAATTCTTTTCGTAAAGTTCGGTCATACTCTTTGCCGTGCACATCAGTTCATAGGCGCGAAGAAGAATTTCTTCAGGAATATCGGAAGATATTTTTCGCACCCTAACTGTTTTAGATTCTGCCATATAAATTTGGTATGGATAACGAATGAAAAACGAATTTACGAATTATTACAATGACTGTTATTCGCAAATTCGCAACTATTAGTTATTCGTACCATATAATATTTTCTACTTTTGCCAACACTAATCTAAAATGAAAAACTCTTATGAAATCAATCGGCTTTTCTCTCCTGATCGCTGCCTCTGCATTTTTATTCTCCTGTGGAAATAACGGAATGAAAAAAGAAGAAGGCAAAAAAAAAGATTCTGTCGCTGCTGTTCCTGATACATTCAAATTTCAGGCAGAACAATTTGCCGACATCCGCATTTTACGCTATCAGATTCCGGGTTTCGAGAAACTTTCTGTTAAACAAAAAGAACTTCTTTATTATTTATACGAAGCTGCACTTGCAGGAAAAGATATTATCTGGGATCAGAATTATAAATTCAATCTCACAGTAAGAAAAACGCTGGAGGCAATCGTTTCTACTTACAAAGGAGATAAAAATTCTGAAGACTGGAAAAAATTCATGGTATATGCAAAGCGCGTTTGGTTTTCAAATGGAATTCATCATCACTACGGAATGCAAAAAATGCTTCCTGAAATTTCTACAAATTATTTTGCTGATCTTGTAAAAAATTCTGATGCAGCCGCATTTCCGGTCAATAAAGATGAAAACACAAAGGCATTTATCAAGCGCATCACTCCGATTATTTTCGATCCGAAAGTTGCACCCAAAAGAGTAAACCTCGATACAAAATTTGATCTTGTTACTTCTTCTTCCACAAATTTTTACGAAGGTGTAACCGAAAAAGAAGCGACGGAGTTTTACAAAGCGATGGATAAACCCGATGATAAAACTCCCATTTCTTACGGATTAAATTCCAAGCTAATGAAAGAAAATGGAAAATTAGTTGAGAAGGTTTGGAAAGTTGGCGGAATGTATTCTGCCGCTCTGGCAAAAGTTGTTTACTGGTTAGAGAAAGCAAGCGCTGTGGCAGAAAATGACACACAGAAAAAAGCACTTGACCTGCTCATTCAATATTACAAAACAGGAGATCTTAAAACGTTTGATGATTACAGCATCGCTTGGGTTGCTGATACTGAATCTGCAATTGATGTGGTGAGCGGATATATTGAAGTGTATGGCGATCCGCTCGGCAAAAAAGGAACTTTTGAATCCACCGTTTCGGTGAAGGATATGGAAGCAAGCAAGCGCATTGCTGCAATTGGCGGACAAGCACAATGGTTTGAAGATAATTCTTCCATTGCTCCTGAACATAAAAAGAAAAACGTGAAAGGAATTTCCGCAAAAGTGATTACGGTTGTACAGGAAACAGGAGATGCTGCTCCTGCAACACCCATTGGAATTAATCTTCCCAATTCAAATTGGATTCGTCAGCAGCACGGCTCTAAGTCTGTGAACCTTGGCAACATCGTATATGCTTATGAAAAAGCAAAATCAGCAAGTCTCATTGACGAGTTTTACATTAACCCCGATATGAACAAGCGCGTGAAACAATTTGGTGCGCTTAGCGGTGCGCTTCACACAGATATGCACGAAGTGATTGGTCATGCATCAGGACAAATTAATTCGGGAGTTGGAGATCCGAGTGCAACTTTGAAAAATTATAACAATGCGTTGGAAGAAGGCAGAGCGGATTTAGTTGCGCTTTATTATATCCTGGATAAAAAATTAGTTGACATTGGCGTGATGCCTTCGCTGGAAGTTGGTAAAGCGGAATATGACAATTATATTACCAACGGGTTAATGATTCAACTTGCCCGACTCAAACCCGGAGATCAAATTGAAGAATCGCACATGCGCAACCGCCAGATGATTGCTGCATGGGCTCTTGAAAAAGGAAAAAAAGATAATGTGATCGAAAAAAAGAAAACAGATGATGGCAGAACTTATTTTGTTATCAATGATTATGACAAACTCCACACATTATTCGGACAACTATTAAAAGAAGTTCAACGCGTGAAATCGGAAGGCGATTATACTGCCGGTAAAAACCTTATCGAAAATTACGGTGTAAAAGTTGACACTGAACTTCACAAAGAAATTCTTACACGTTATAACAAAGTTGGAATTGCACCGTATGCAGGTTTCATTCAACCGAAATTAGTTCCTCTAATGGATGGAGATAAAATCGTGGATGTGAAAGTTGAATATCCTTCTGATTTTGTTCAACAGATGCTTGACTTTGGAAAGAACAATGCACTTCTTCCTGTAGTAAATTAATTTCAATCTGATCTTGAAATGGCAGTTAGTATCCATTGCTGACTGCCATTTTCTTTTTATCCTTTCTAAAATTCTCTCCCATACATGTTAGCTATTAACAACACCCTCGTTTCAGAAGATATTATAGAAAGAAAATTTATATGCGATTTGAACGCATGCAAAGGCGAATGCTGCGTGGCAGGGGAATCAGGTGCTCCGCTGGAAAAGAAAGAGATAAAAGAACTCAACGATGCTTATCCGTTCGTAAAACCCTACATGACTCCCGAAGGAATTAAATCGGTTGAAAAGTACGGTGTGTTTGTAATAGATTCTGACGGTGATGACACCACTACGTTAGTAGATGGAAAGCATTGTGCCTTTGCTTATTTTGAAAATGAAATTGCAAAATGCTCCATTGAAAAGGCGTGGAAAGACAAGAAGGTTACGTTTCAAAAACCTATTTCCTGTCATCTCTATCCGATACGTGTTACCAACAAAAATAATTTCGATACCGTCACCTACGAAAGATGGAACGTTTGCAAACCTGCCTGTAAATGCGGAGAACAATTAGACGTACCGGTATATAAGTTTGTGAAATCTGCGCTGATACGGAAGTACGGGAAAAGATGGTTTAAAAAATTGGAGATCGCTGCCGAATACCTGCAGAAGAAAAAGAAATAAAATTATTTTTTCTCTTTCGCCTTAAACTTCTCAATATAATTTCTAGTAAAATCAGATAGCACCAATTGTCCGCTCATTTCTGCTCTCTCAATAAGAAGCGTATCCCAATTCTCAGTTCCTTTCCACATTACTTTTTTAAGTAAAGCCATCGCTTCAGGACTGCTTTGAGAAAGTTTTTGAGCAAGATCACTCACCGCTTTATCCAATTCCTGTACTGTTGGAAAAATATCTGCATACAAACCTTTTTCTCTTGCCCAGTCAGCGCTTTTCCACTCAGCAGGATTGATGGTGAGCGCAGTGAATGCAGCGGTGCCAACTTTTCTTTCTACCGCAGGACCAACTACGAAAGGACCGATGCCCAATGCCAATTCGCTCAAACGAACCGATGCATCGCGTACTGCCAAAGTATAATCCGCAGCGGATGCAAGTCCCACTCCGCCACCAACTGCTTTACCATGCACACGTGCAATTACAAATTGAGGAGCTTTTCGAATTGCATTAATTACAAAAGAAAATCCTGAAAAGAATTTTTTTCCTTCTTCAAGGTTTTTAATTGCGATAAGTTCATCAAAGGATGCGCCTGCACAAAATGCTTTTTCGCCTTCGCTTTTCAGCACAATTACCATCACCAGAGGATTATTCCCTGCCGCAGTAATTTCATCGGCCAGTTTTCTTAGGATCGCTCCCGGCAAAGAGTTGCTCTGAGGATGAAAGAATGTAATAGTTGCAATTCCGTTTTCAATTTTTGAACTTACTTTTCCGTTTTCCATATTAATACATTTTACCGCAGAGAACGCGGAGGTTTACGCGGAGAACCGCTGAGTTAATATTTGTTGACTACTCTTCTGATTCCGTCTGTCAATTTCAAAACATTAAAATTAATCAATAAGCCAACTTTGCAGTTAGCTAATTTGAGATACGTTAAAATTTGCGCAAGATGAATATCATTCAATGCTTCTATTGATTTAATCTCTACGATCACTTTTTTATTAGCCGACAGGTCTGCCCTATAACCACATTCTAATTTTACGTCTTCATAAATTAATGGGAGTGGTCGTTGCCTTTCGATCTCCAAAGGAGTTTTACACAACTCATAATATAAACACTCTTCGTATGCCGATTCCAACAAACCAGGACCCAGTGCCTTATGAACTTTGATCGCACAACCAATAATAATTTCTGTGATCTCATTTTCGGAGAGTTCCTTATTTACCTCTGCGGTTCTCAACGGGCTGCTCTCTCCGTCTTCTCTGCGGTTAAAATTCATCCCTGAAATTATTTTTGTTCAGGTAAAAATATCAATTTTATCTTTGAAGCAATTCTAAAAAGAACCCCATGTCACAAACAATCAACTGGACAGAAGCAATTCAGCCGCTGATCCAAAAATACAAAGGCAAAAAACATCCGCTCGACTACAAAAGCACCTATCAACTTTTGGTGATGGTCGTTCTGTCTGCTCAGGATTCCGACAAACACATCAATCAGGTTGCTATTCCGTTCTTCGAAGCGTTTCCGGATATGAGCGCGCTGGCGAAAGCCGATGCCGAAATGCTTTTCAAATACATCAGCACCGTGCGAAACTTCGGGAACAAAACCAAGTGGCTGATGGAACTTGCCCAAACGGTGAAAGAGGATAAAAATATTCCGCTGACGATGGAAGGTCTCACCGCGCTCAAAGGCATCGGAAGAAAATCCGCCAACGTGATCATGCGCGAAACAGGAAAAGAAGCCGAAGGCGTGATTGTGGATCTGCATGTGGTGCGCGTTGCTCCGCGCTTAGGAATTGCCACCGGAACCGATCCCAAGAAAATTGAAAAGCAAATTATGGAAGCCGTTCCTCAGAAATACTGGGGCGTTGGAATGGATATTTCTTTTTTAGGAAGAGAAATTTGCCGACCGACACCTAAGTGCGATGAATGCCCGATGAAGAAAGTGTGCGCTTATTATAAAGCGTTGAAATAATTGGGCGTGCCCGCGCGAAGCGCGCTGTCAGGCTTTCGCCACTCGCTTTTTTGCGAGGCGCAAAAAGAGCTCAAACATTTGGCTCAATCCTTCGCGCAAATACAAAAAAAAATTAATCTTTTTCTTATATAAATGCGAAGCTCCTGCTTCGTGTTATATTTTCTAATAAGCTCTGCATATATTTTACTCACGCTATGGAAGTTTAGTTTGTTCAGGTGGAAGCGTCAAGTCAGGAAAACTTAAAATGTAATTTAGATAAATTCGAGCAGCAGCAATATGTTCGTTAAAACCATTGTCTGGATTGTCAATAAAAATACGCTTGCATGCTTCCAAAAATTTTACGGATTGTATTTGACTCAATTCGCTTATGTTAGCTTTTTGCAATGTTGTGTCATATAGTTTTTTAATGTCGTTGTCTGTCATGTGGTTTCTTTTATATATTATTTTGTAATTTTTGTCAGGTTATTTCTGTATGAAATCTTCATTTCCTTTACATCCCAAGCAAATAATATGAGGTAATTGCCCATCTTCTAATTTTAATTTATAAGAATCAATACCACTTACTGTTTTTGATGTTACTATAATAATTCGCCCAGTAGAATCTAATGTATCAAGTTTCCATATTCCTTTTTCTTCTCCTGCCATGTCCGCTTCATTTGTTACTCTTGGCTTCTGTTTGATATATGTACCATTTTTGTAAAATGTAATTTTATCATATTCTAAATTTCTTCTATATAATTTAGAATAATATTCCATCACCCATTCTTTACTACAAAGAAATATTTTGCAGTTGCTTGTGTCGGATATAATGAGAGTTACAGGTTTAGAAACTGCGGGCGGTGGAACGGGGTACTCTTGGGTATAAACAGTCCCTGTGTTCTTGTTATTGCTATTATCAAGATAAGGTATATTAGTTGGGCAATATGCTGTTAGTTTTTTTTGCTCTGAGCAAGCAATTTTTCCATCTACAAGGACGAACCCAAGTGATTCAATTGCTTTTTTAGTTGTAACGGTTATTGAAATATTCCGATAACAATATAAAGTACCTGAATTACTTTGTGGCAATCCGTCCCATTTCCATTTACCCTTTTGTTCCGGTTTTGTTCCTTTCCCCTTAATAAAAGTACCGTTTGTGTAGAACCTAATAGTATCTCCTGAGCCATACAATTTCTGATTAGGTATATCAAGGTGGTGTGAAATCCATATTTTTTTGCAAAGAAATATTTTACAACTATCGTCATTGTTTATATTAAAAGATTGAGAAAATCCAACAAAGACCGAAATGCAGATAGAAAAAATTAAAATTATTTTTTTCATTTTTATATGTGTTTGGTTTGTATTTAAGGGCAATGACAAAAATTCTTTGCTATCTCAATCAAATAATAAACAGAAGCAATCCCCGCTCCTATTGCTAAAATAATTGTCAAGTAATATATGTTTTTATTTGTTGTCGTTTGCTGTTCTTTAATTTCCCTTTGCCACTTTTTTTCTTTTTCTGAATCTTCCCACTTTTCTATTTCCTCCATACCTTCATGGGTAATTGATATGTAGGAACTCATTGATTTAGCATCTGGCTGTGGTATATTTATAAAATTCTTTTTTTTAAGTAATTCTATACATAAGCTTATTTCTTTTTCTGTTAATGTTTTTGATAAATATTTTTCATGAAAATCATTAGTTAGAATCGGGTGAATAATTGTCTCCAATTCTCTCAATTGTCTTAGAATAAATATTTGTTTTTCCCAAGTAGTCATTTGTTCTATGTTAAAATTGCCAAGTTGTACAGTCGTCCTAAAATTACCGCTATCTTGCATATTGTCGCTATCAAGTAGCATGTACCTACCCCATATTTTAGGTGGATAACTGCATAACAAATATACAGCTTATCTGTTTTCTTTATTCCAATGCAAGTAGGATTTAACTCAAAGCAAACTAAATCCAACCCAATGCAATACACTTTCGTGCAAGAGTAATACACTCTTAAATCAAATCATGCAACTTTGAGGGCAAGGCAATAAGCACTGGTGCATGGTTAATACAAACCACAAGCAAAGCGGTATGGATTTTCGGGCAAGCGAGCAGGATCAGCGTCAATGCAAGCTCGCTTTGGCATAATCGCGCTCGCAAAGAGATTAATCCGTATCGTTTTAACCTCAATCTGTACTAACCCAAGCCAACTGTGTATTGCATTTATCCCAATCGTGCACCTATTGGGTTGAACCCGTATTGCTTTATCGGCAGTCGGGCTTCCTTTGGCAAATATCTGTATTGCATTGGGCAAAGTCAGTATGGCTTTTGTAAAAAGCGCGCTCGAAAAGGCATCAGTCAAGCTCGCTTTGGGTACAATCGTGTAAAGTATGATGTAGATCATGTTTACTACTTGGTTTTTATACTGTTATGAAATAAATTTAAGTTAAATTATTTAAGGAAATAATATTTTTTTTACCATTGTCGCGCAAAAAAAAACAGTAACCAATAAAAACTAAAACAAAATGGTAAGAACATCAAGTGTAGCGCGCGATTTTAAGAAGCTACCCATTCCGGCAAAGATTGTTTTCGCAAACAATGTGTCGCAATTAATGACAACTAACTCAGCAAAATTTAACAATCCCGATGTGGCGATACTCACATTGAACGGTATAATAACCGGATTGTCAAAAGCAGCACAGGAAGCCGAAAGCGGTGACCATCAAAAAGTGGTTGCCATGCACAGTGCCGAAAAAAAATTAGAAACTGCTTTGGAAACCGAAGCGGATTATGTGGACAGAATTTCAAATGGCGATGTACCCACTATTTTACTTTCAGGATTCAAAGCAACGGCAAGTCAAACACTGCCTTCGGTTGCACCCGATGCGGTTACAGGAATAAAAATTACGAGCAGTCAGCAGCAAGGTGCTATTCATGTGGAGAGCGACCCGAATAAAAATATATGGGCGTATATGTATTTTGTTTCCACCACAGCAAATGCCATTGTGATGGACGGCAATCAGTTTAACATGCAAAAGAATCCTGCGGTGATAAGTTTCATTACCGACACGCACCGCAAGATTGATTTCACTAATCTGCCAAGCGGACAATCGCTTTGCCTTACCATCATCGGAATCAATGCGGCTGGAATTGGTGCGCCTACTGCCCCTGTTACTTTCAGAACGCTGTAAGAAAGGATAAAACCTGATTTAAGCGCGGAGTTAATTCTTCGCGCTTTTTTTATTTAAAAAAAGGTGAGGCTATTAATCCTGCTTTTTCTTTTTCACCATCGTAAGAATGGTTGCAATACCAACCGTATCGCCCATAGAAACATCCACATCATATTTTTTTCTGATCTCTTCGGAGCTTGCATCGTAAATATCCACCACCCATTTTACAATTCCCACTTTCACTTCTGTTCCATTGGCAGCAGCAAGCGGTTTGTCGTTCTCGATTTTTTCTTTGCAGGTGAAACGAACTCCGATCGTCATTCCTGGATAAATTGGTTTGGTAAAACGGCATTCATCCAGTCCGTAATTCAAAAGCACCGGTCCTTTTGGCGGATCAACAAATAATCCCGCAGCACGCGAGAGAACAAAATATCCGTGAGCAACCGTACGCTTGAAAATGGTTCCTTCCAGAGAATCCGGCTGCAGATGCGCATAGAATTTATCTCCGCTGAGTTCCGCAAAGTTGATGATGTCGTCTTCAGAAACAGTATGTGTTTTCGTAATTAACGTTTCCCCCACCTGCAGTTCTTCAAAATAATGTTTGAACGGATGAGTAGCCCCGAGGCGATATTTCGCACCGATCTGATATTGATTGGTAATATTTGTAATAGTTGTTGGCGAACCCTGAATCGCAGTGCGCTGCAGATAATGAAACACTCCTCGCTTGCCGCCCATCTCCTCTCCTCCGCCCGCACGACCCGGACCGCCATGCACCAGCATCGGCATGGGTGAACCATGACCGGTACTTTCTTTTGCGCAATCGCTGTTCAGGATTAAAATTCTTCCGTGCATGCTTGCCGCTCCCAGAACATATTGCTTTGCAATCTTATCATCGGCAGTGATGATCGAACTCACGAGAGAGCCTTTTCCCATTTTAGCCAGTTGTATTGCCTCCTCAATATTTTTATACGGCATGATGGTAGAAACCGGGCCAAACGCTTCGATGTTATGACAATCGGTATTCTTAAATGGATTCTCATTCAGGAAAATGATCGGAGGCATGAACGCGCCTTTGTATTTGTCAGCGCCTTTCACTTCAAACTTCTCGAAATCACCGATGATTATTTTTTGCGATTTGGAAAGCTGCTCCACTTTTTCTTTTACTTCTTTCAGCTGAGCTTGTCCTGCAAGCGAACCCATGCGAACACCTTCTACATTTGGATCTCCAATAATATTGGATGCTAATCTTTTTCCAAGTGCGGTTCTAACTTCTTCAATTCTATTTTCAGGAACGATTATTCTTCTTACCGCTGTACATTTTTGTCCGGCTTTGGTGGTGATTTCTCTTACAACTTCTTTTATAAAAATATCAAACTCAGGTTTATCAGGAGTCACATCGCTGCCAAGCACGCAACAGTTCAACGAATCGGCTTCCATAGTAAATGGAACTGCTTCTTCCAATAAACGCGGATGCGCCTTCAGCATTTTTCCGGTGGATGCCGAACCGGTGAATGTTACTATATCCTGGTTGATCACATGATCCAAAATTCCGTTCGCGCTTCCGCAGATGAGCTGCAGTGCACCTTCAGGTAAAATTCCTGAAGTAATAATTTCTCTAACGACTGCTTCTGTAAGAAATGAAGTGATCGTTGCAGGTTTTACTATCGCAGGAACACCTGCAAACCAATTCACCGCCACTTTCTCCAGCATTCCCCACACCGGAAAATTAAATGCGTTAATATGAATTGCAACACCTTCTTTCGGCACACAAATATGATGACCGATAAAAGTATTCTGCTTTGAAAGTCTGGCAACTTCTCCTTCCACACAAAAACTTTCATTCGGAAATTGTCTTCTCAAACTTGCATAAGAAAATAAATTCCCGATCCCGCCTTCAATATCTACCCAACTGTCTGCTTTGGTTGCTCCTGTTGCCCATGAAATTTTATAGAAAATATCTTTCTTGCTTTGTAAATAGATCGCAAGCTCTTTTAACATTCTTCCTCGTTCCTGAAAAGTCATCTTGCGAAGTTTTGGTCCGCCAACGGTGCGCGCATAATCGCACATCTTCGCAAAATCCAATCCTTTGCTGGAGGCGGATGCAAACGCATCTCCGGTAATTGCATTATAAAGAGTTTGTCCTTCGCCTTCTCCGGATGTCCATTTGCCGAGAGCGAAGTTTTCTAATTTTCGTAAAGAAGTTTTTGTTGAAGTAGTCATGGGGAAATTTATTTGAATAAAAATAACAAAAATACAAGGATTGAAATCGAATAATATTTACTTACTTAGCAAAAATTTATTTTTCTCATACGAATGAATTCTTTTCTAAAATATAATATTGCTTCTTTTCTGTGGGCAATTGTAATTTTAGTGCTATGCCTGATGCCCGGAAGACATTTGCCGCATATTACCATCTGGCAGTTTGATAAAATCGTGCACTTCGGATTATACTTTTGTTTTTCAATACTGCTTTATTATGGGTGGAAAAAACAAGAATCCTTCCTTACTTTACACGAACGGACACTATTAAAAATTATTCTCTTTGCTGCTATCTTCGGATTTTCAGTTGAAGTAATGCAGGAACTTTTCACTGCCGACAGACACTTTGAATTATTAGATGCATTGGCAAATACTATTGGCGCCACCGCAGGAAGTTTTCTTGCAAAACCACTTATAAAAAAACTATCTTTATAAATCAAAACTTAACCCCATGGCAAAAACAATCCTTCAAACAGTAGTTTTCAAAAATACAACTCCTGAAACGCTCTATGAAATTTACATGGATGCAAAAAAACATTCAGAAGCTACAGGTGGCAAAGCAAAAATATCTTCAAAGATAGGTAGCTCCTATTCTGCATGGGATGGTTACATCACCGGAAAAACCTTTCAATTGGTGAAAGGAAAAATGATCCTGCAGTCGTGGCGCTCTTCCGATTTTAAATCCAGTGATCTTGATTCGACATTTATTTTGCAATTTGAGAAAAAAGGAAACGATGCAGTGGTTCACATGGTTCACGCCAATGTTCCCGACCATCAAGCTGCCGGAGTGAAAAGCGGATGGAATGATTTCTATTGGACTCCTTGGAAAAAATATCTTGCAAAAAAATAATTGCACTTCATTTCCGAATAGACATTTTAACTTACATTTGTGTCATGAAAGGCTTCTTCAATATAAAATTTCTTAGTTGGGTATTTATTCCCGGCATGTAGTTACTCCATCTGTTACTCTCCGCTCTGTATTTCAACTTTTCTTTATTCACTTTTAAAAATATTTCTTATGAAAAAAATTATTGTACTTGGTTGCGGCATGGTTGGCAAAGCAATGGCTCTTGACCTTGCCAAGAAACACGATGTCACCATTACCGACATCAGTTCAGATGCGCTCATTCTTATTAAATCAAAAAATCCAAAGATCAAGACGCTTGTGCTGGATGTTAGAAAATCAGATGAGCTAAAAAATGCTATTACTTCTTTTGATGTGGTGTTAAGCGCAGTTCCCGGTTTTCTCGGATACAAAACGCTGGAAACCATTATCCGTGCGAAGAAAAACGTTATCGACATTTCTTTCTTTCCGGAAAATTCATTAGACCTGAATGCATTGGCGAAGGAACACAATGTAACGGCAATCGTGGATTGCGGAGTTGCACCGGGAATGGACAATATTATTTTAGGTTACCACAATGAAAAAATGAAGCTCACCGATTTTGAATGTCTTGTTGGCGGATTGCCGAAAATAAAAAAGTGGCCGTTCTGTTACAAAGCACCCTTCTCTCCCATCGATGTGATTGAAGAATACACGCGCCCTGCGAGATATGTGGAGAATGGAAACATCGTTATCAAACCTGCGATGTCGGATACAGAATATTTACAGTTTGAAAACGTAGGGACGCTGGAATCTTTTAATTCAGACGGATTACGATCTATCATTTACACAATGCCGCATATTCCGAACATGAAAGAAAAAACGCTCCGCTATCCCGGACATATTGAATATGTAAAGGTGTTGAAGGAGTCAGGATTTTTCGATACGAAACCAATTTCAATAAACGGCACAGAAGTTTCTCCTCTAGAATTCAGCTCTAAAATTCTTTTTAAAGAATGGAAACTCGGTGCAACAGAACCGGAATTTACCGTAATGACAGTAAGCGTGACCGGTACAGAAAACGGAGTGAAGAAAAAAATCACTTATTACCTGTACGATGAATACGATGCAAAAACAGAAACATCATCCATGGCGCGTACAACCGGATACACCGCTACAGCAGCTGTAAATTTATTTCTGGAAGGATTGTTTAGCGAAAAAGGAGTTTTCCCTCCTGAGTTAGTTGGAAAACACGAAACTTGTTTTAATTATTTCTTAACTCATTTAAAGGAAAGAAATATTCATTACAGAAAAACGGAAGTATTGATTTGACAGCCACCCCAACCCTAAAGACAACCGAAGGTTGCGACCAAAGGTCAATAAATAGTTCCCTTTAGGGCGGAGGGTTGAAATTTATTTTTTTCGAATATCCACCGACACCACTTTGTATTCCGGACAATACGCTTCCGAATCATGTTCATCGGATGTAATGTTGTTGAGCATGATCTCAGGAAAGTGAAACGTAGAACTTAATATTCCCGGCTTCACTTCATCGGTGATCTTAGCTTTTATCTCTGCCATTCCACGGGGAGATTCCACACAAACGATGTCTCCTTCAAAAATGGATTTCTTTTTTGCGTCAGCAGGATTGATGAGCAGTACATCTTCGGAAAGTATTTCCACATTTCCAGTTCTGCGCGTCATGGCGCCGCAGTTGTAATGTTCCAGTTCGCGGTTGGTGGTGATGATGTACGGATATTTTTTCCCGTTCTTCTGTATCTCGTTCGATTCTTTGAAATCAAAATAGAAGAACTTTCCCTTTCCGCGAGTGAAATCTTTTTTGTGCAGCATCTTTGTATCCTCGCCGCCTGCCAGCACCGGCCATTGTTTGCCGTTCGTGCCGAGATTTTCCCAAGTCGCGCCTTTGAAGAAAGGAACGATGCCAGAAATTTCTTCCAGCATTCCTTCGGGAGTGAAGTCGGGTTGCTTGTAACCCATGCGGTTCATCACATCAATGATTATTTGTCCATCCGATTTTGTTCCTGCGATCGGCTCTACCACTTTATTCACGCGTTGAATTCTTCTTTCTCCGTTGGTAAATGTTCCGTCTTTTTCAAGAAAAGATGCCGCAGGTAAAATCACAGTCGCGAGTTTTGCCGTTTCAGTCATGAATAATTCCTGCACGATCAGCATATCTAAATTCTCCAGCGCCTTCACCACTTTATGCGTATTCGGATCGGTTTGCACCACATCTTCTCCTATGATCCACAGCGCTTTTAATTTTCCTGCAATTGCCGCGTCAAACATCTGCGGGATTTTTAATCCAACATGAAGCGGAAGAGTTGCTCCGTAAAATGCGTTGTACTGTTCGTTGATTGCCGGATCGGTAATATCCAAATATCCAGCACCCTGATGCGGCTGTGCTCCCATGTCGGCTGCGCCCTGAACATTATTTTGTCCGCGCAATGGATTCACTCCCGCTCCCGGCTTTCCGATATTTCCGGTGATCATCGCAAGATCCGCGATCTGCATCACGGTGAAAGTTCCCTGCGTATGTTCCGTAACTCCGAGTCCGTGAAATTCCATCGCAGCGTTTGCGTTTGCATATGCCATGGCAGCTTCGCGAACCAAATTCTTATCCACACCCGTAATTTTTTCCAGCTCATCCATGTTGAGCTTTAGAATATTTTCTTTGAACTCAGGATATCCTTCGCAGCGGCCTTCAATGAATTTCTTGTCTTCCAGTCCTTCCGAAATAATATAAAACAACATCATGTTCAGCAATGCCACGTTGGTTCCCGGTCTCAACTGAAGATGGAAGCGCGTATATTTTGCAAGCTCAATTTTTCTCGGGTCGACAATAATTAACGTTGCGCCTTTCATGATCTTCTGTTTGATCTTGGCACCTGTGACAGGATGCGCATCGGTAGGATTTGCGCCAACGAGGAAAATACAATCCGTGAATTCAAGATCAGAAATGGAATTCGTAGCAGCTCCGGTTCCGAACGTGCGCTGCATGCCGAGTGCCGTGGGCGAATGACAAACCCGAGCGCAGCAGTCAATATTATTTGTTCCAACGACCGCACGCATGAATTTTTGCATCAGGTAATTTTCTTCGTTAGGAGTTCTCGCAGAAGAAATTCCGGCAATGGCATCGGGACCATTTTCAGTTCTTATCTTTTTAAAATTATCTACGATGAATGTGTACGCCTCATCCCATGAAACTTTTTCAAAATTTCCGTTACGTTTTATCATCGGGCTTCTCAGGCGGTCGGGGTGATTGTAAAATTTAAAAGCGTAGCGGCCTTTCAGACAAGTATGTCCTCCGTTCACTTCCGCATCGTAAGGCGCCTGAATGGAAATAATCTCTCCATTCTTGGTGGAAACTTCCAGATTACATCCCACACCACAGTAGGTACAAACCGTTCTTGTTTTTTTATCGGCACGAATTGCTTTGGACTGAAATACATCCGAAATTGCGGAAGTCGGGCATGCCTGAGAGCAAGCACCGCAGCTCACGCAATCCGATTCCATGAAAGTGGTATCGGAACTTTTTATGATGTGACTGTCGAAACCTCTGCCTGCCATGCTGAGCACAAATTGTCCCTGCACTTCATCGCAGGCACGCACGCAGCGGTAACAGTTAATGCATTTTGAAAGATCGGAGGTCATGTAAGGATGGGATCGGTCTTTCTTGCGGTCGAGATGATTCGCGCCTTTCGGGTAACGCACTTCGCGGATACCCACGCGCGCAGCAACATCCTGCAATTCGCAATTGCCGTTCACTTCGCAGGTAAGACAATCAAGAGGATGATCGGTGAGAACCAATTCAATAATATTTTTTCTAAGCTTCTGAACGTTTGCTGAGTTTGGAAAAATATAATGTCCTTCCGAAACCGGAGTGTGGCAGGAAGCAACCGCTTTGGTCTTTCCATCTTTTGCCAACGCCAGATCCACACTGCAAACGCGGCAGGAACCGAACGGATCCAGGTTAGGCGCATCGCAAAGCGTGGGAACGGCATCTTTGCCGTTGTTCCTTCTTACAAAAGATAAAATGGTTTCACCTTCTTGTATTTCGAAGGGTTTGTTATCTATGTAGGCGAGTTTTTGCATGTTGTTTTCTTTGAGATTTTATTATTCAAAATTCTTTTTTATTTTTTTGTATTTAACTTTAGGTTCAAATAAAGCATACTGACGTTCTTGCGCAAGTTGTCTTGGTAATTTTTTTAAGAAATTGGAAATAAAAAGTTCTTTACCTATCTGATCAGAAGTATCTGTCTGGTTACGCATACCGTAAGTCAAGTCCCAAGGAATAATGTTTGCGAATGAAAATAAGTTCCGAATATATTCACTATCATCATAAGTGATAAGCCAATTATGCTTGCAGGTTTTCATTGTTTCTGCAAAACGAACATGGTCAAAACCTTTGTGCAGGTTTCCATTCTTGCCATATAGAGCAGATTTAGTTGCCGAATAATAAGGTGGATCAAGAAATATGAAAACATTTTTTCCCTCTTGTTCAATTACTTTTTGAAAGTCAAGGTTGGTAATTTTTGTTCCGTTAATTACGCCACCTAATTTTTTTAAACGGTGAATACTACTTTCAGTAAATCGTCCCTGATAAGATTGCTCGCTATAACCACCGCTTTCACTTGTTCCAGAAAAAGTAATTCTGTTGAAAATGAAAAATGCAGCTGCTTTTTCCAAGTCACCAAACTTTGAAATATTTTCCGTCAAAAATTTATGTAACTGTTTTCCTTCGGAAAATTTATTTTTCCAATCATAAACCTTTTCAATTACTGCATCTACATCTTTCTGACTCATTTCCCAAAACTTAAATAGCTCTAAATACAAATCATTCACCCAAAATTTTTTGTTTGGAAATTTCTGTTTTAGATATACAAAGATTGAACCGCCTCCCAAAAATGGCTCTCTGAACTCTTCAAACTGAGGGACGAGCGTAGAAATTAAATCAACTGCTCTGCTTTTTCCGCCAGGGTATCTCAATGGGCTTTTAATCATGGTCGGTTTAAACTCCCTTGTTTAATATTTACCGTAAAGTCATTACTTTTTGTTTCTTCAAACAAACGTATTACTAACTTTTTTTGAGAATCGGAAAAATTGTTCTCAGTGAAAAAACTCTCAATCTCTTTTGCCGATGAATTTGAATTGATTTGTCCTTTCAATAGTGTAGATGTCAATTCTAAAATTGGGCTACATTCTATTTCTTTTCCATCAACTTTCGTTTCAACCAAATTAGAATATAAAATCATTTTCAGCAACCCATCTTTTATATCTCCTTTACTTGGCAAAAGTGAGTTAACACTATGTTTGCCTTCAACCAAAAATAATTTTTCTTTTGTAATTACAATTTCATCTACAGTAAAAAAATAGTTTCCACCAAGATAATTAGTAATCGTGATTTTTGCCTTGCTTAATGTGGAGAGATTTTCTTTTGGTTGTTTGGTTACAAATTCTCTTGATTGGGCTTGCGCAGCTTTGCCTCTTGAAAACTCCATAAACAAGGAAACATCTTTCCCAATTTTATCTTGAAAATTTTGCAATCCTTTTATTCCGTGTAATGGGACTTTTGTTTTCGTTTCAATTTTCTTGTAAGACAAAACGACTTTTTTCAAAATAGTGTGAAAGTTTGTTTTCAATTCGTTAATGTTCCAATGCAAAGCAGAACTGTGATATTCTTCAATCTCTTTTATTTTTTGCAGAACATATTTGTTGTCAAACTGCTGGTTGGTGATTTTATTTCCTGCTTTTTCTGCCTTGTTGTAGTAAGCGAAAATCACAAACACATCGAGCAAAGACATAAGTGAAACAGTATCCCACTGAATAAAATCTCTATCGCCTGTTGCTCCTTCGTCTTTAACGATTGGAATTACAGTAATCTTCTTTGAAGCGTTAAGTGTGTTGTAAACTCTTTCGTAAGGATAAGAACGTGTACGTTTGGGTGAAACCCATCTTGAAATTGCAAAAGAGTGTTTACCATCATTAATGATACAAGCTGTCGGAACTTCATTAATATCAAAAGAAGCAGCTTGAACTTTTTGAAGGTCATCTGCTAAAAAGACTTTATATTTTATTCCTGTAATTTTTCCAGTTATGTTCATTCAGCTAAAAAATTATATTAACTACCAAAATACCCCTTCACTTCCCCTTCGAAATACTCCATAACATTTTTTATCGGCAATGGAATCCCACCACCGTGCGCACACAAACTTCCTGCCTGCAGAGTGTTTAACAGATCGCTGAATAATTCCTTTTCTATTTTATAATCCGAAGTTTTTGCTTTGTTCACCAATTCATATCCTCGTTTTGTTCCCAGGCGGCAAGGAAAACATTTTCCGCAGCTTTCGTAGGATGCAAATTCCAACAGATGCTCAATGAAATCTATCATCGGAAATTTTTCAGGAATGCAAACCACCGAAGCATGTCCCATCAGAAAACCGTTCTGAGCAAAGGATTCGAAATCGAGCGTGAGGTCTTTTATTTTCGAAACAGGAACCACACCGC
Source organism: Bacteroidota bacterium (assembly GCA_003164895.1). Classification (GTDB taxonomy): domain Bacteria; phylum Bacteroidota; class Bacteroidia; order Palsa-948; family Palsa-948; genus Palsa-948. The sequence goes on from PLUL01000014.1 coordinate 186,156, forward strand.
CCAACGGTCCGCCGATCTGCATTGCCTTCACCGGCTCTTTGAATCCACCGCCCAGTTCATTTACTATTGTAGCAAGTGGCGTTCCCATTTCCACTTCGTAAATGCCGGGATTTTTGAAAAAACTATCTAAGCAAACCAATTTAGTTCCGCTCGATTTTTCCGTGCCGAGTTTTTTGTACGCCTCTCCTCCATTCTTCACAATGAAATGAAGCGCAGCCAGCGTTTCCACGTTGTTCACCACCGTGGGTTTGTTGAACAATCCCTGCTGCGTAGGATAGGGAGGACGCGTTCTCACTTCGGGACGCTGTCCTTCGATGGAATTGATCAATGCCGTTTCCTCTCCGCAGATATACGCGCCCTGCGCCTTTATAATTTTGAAATCAAAATTAAATCCGCTGCCGAAAATATTTTTTCCTAAAAAATTTTTTTCTCTCAACTCGGCAATTGCTTCTTCAACAACCTGAACTGCTTCGGGATATTCTGCACGGATGTACAACACTCCGTAACTGGCGTGCGTAACAAAACCTGCGATCATCATTCCCAACAGAACGGAATGCGGGCGCTGCTCGAGCAAATAACGATCTGAGTACGCACCCGGATCGCCTTCATCGGCATTGCAGATGATAAATTTGGTTTCGCTGACAGTATTACGGCAGGATTCTAATTTTAATCCCATTGGAAACCCTGCTCCCCCTCTACCTCGTATATTTGATTTTTTTATCTCACTGAGAATATCTGCAGAGTTTTTCTTCAAGGCATCTTTCAACACGGAATAATGCGCATCGAATCCTTCATAGGGAGCGATCAGGATTTCTTTGCCGCTTGCCTTCACGTTGTATTTGTCCTGATTCGAACCTTTGCTTTCAAGGACAGCTGAAATTTCTTTTGCGTTCTTGGCAGAATAATTCTTTCCATCAAAATGAAACGCTCCATTCTCGTGACAGCGACCGAGACAGGTCATGTGCCCGATCTCATCTGCTTTAAAATGTTTTTTCAATTCGCTCGTCACCGCATCCTGTTTTCCAGAACAAAGACAAGCCGTGCCGTTGCACACATATATTTTCTTTCCTTTATTCTCCGGCTTCATAAAATCATAGAACGAAGCAGTGCCGAATGTGTTTCCTTTTCCGAAAAGGAATTCGTCTGCCAGTCGCTCCAAGTCTTTTACCGAAGGAGTTCCTTCCTTTTGTGCGGCTTTTCCTAATTCCTCAAAAAGATTTTTATCCAAACCTTTTTTTCCGGAGAGTATGCTTAAATTTTCGGACATAAGGAAAATAAATTGGTTATTAAAAAGGAATCTACACGAAGGTACTAAACTTTTTTCTTTTCTTTTCTAATCACATTTGACGCGTTAGAATAGACGGTAACATTTCCATCGCGGCAAAATCCCATCAACGTTATTCCTAATTCTTTTGCGTAATCGACTGCCAGTGTGGAAGGCGCGGAAACCGCTGCGAGAAAGGGGATCTGCGCCAAAAATGTTTTTGAAAGAATTTCGTATGAAACTCTTCCGCTGATGAGCAGGCAGCGCGCTTCTTTCAATTTCTTTTTCAGAACCAGCGAGCCGATCACTTTATCTACTGCGTTATGGCGGCCAATGTCTTCCATAATGGACAACATATTTCCCTTCAATGAAAATGCTGCTGCTGCGTGCGAACCTCCAGAACGCTTGAATGTTTTTTGCTTCGCGCTCATCTTGACGAACATCTTATTCAACAATGCAGGATCAAGCATTTCGGAAGAAGTAAGTTTTGATTCGCTGTCGCGAATATCATCCAACTCGAACTTGCCGCAAATCCCGCAGGAAGAAACCGAAAGAAGATTGCGGGTATTCAAGAATTGTTTCTTGAGCAAAGCAGGATTAATCTTTACATCCACAGAAGTCGGAACTTGCAGATTGTTTTTCTGAATAATCTTCAATGAATATTTATTCGCATCGCTCTTATAAATGTCTTCTGAAAATAAAAGTCCGCGAACTAATTCATTGTCATTACCGGGAGTTCGCATGGTAACAGTAAATGGCTGTCCGTTAATGGAAATGCGCAACGCTTCTTCCACCGTAAGAAAGTCTTCGACCTTTCGGAAACTCCCTTTACTATATTTTAATCCCTGATACTTTGCGGTAGCCATGCATAAAGGTAGTGAATCGGAATTACTTCTTACGATAGTCCTGTAATTTTTCCGTTCTTATCAATATCCATTCCTTCGGAAGCCGGAGTTGCGGGTAAGCCCGGCATGCGCATCATGTCGCCAAGAATTGGAATTACAAAACCTGCACCGGCAGCAAATTCAAATTCACGAACGGTGACGACAAAACCTTTTGGTCTTCCAATTTTTGTTTCATCATCCGAAAGTGATTTCTGTGTCTTTGCCATGCAGACCGGAAGTCCGTCAAGTCCGAGGTCTTTTATTTTTTTCAAACCGCTTCTTGCCGCACTAGAATACTCAACTGCATCTGCACCGTAAATTTCTTTCGCTATGATCTCAATTTTTTTTTCCATCGGCAAGTTCAGCTCATACAGAAATTTGAAATTCGATTTTCCGGATTCCACTTCCTGCACAACGGCTGTTGCCAGATCTTTCATTCCTTCTCCGCCCATCGCAAATCCTTTTGCAACAATTGCTTTAACGCCAAGCGCAGAACATTTTTCTTGAATGAATTTTAATTCTTCTTCCGAATCCGTAGGGAAATGATTCAACGCGACCACCGGATTGAATCCAAACTTTTTCAGGTTCTCAATATGCTTTTCAAGATTTGCAAAACCTTTCTGAACTTTTTCCATCGATGCAGTATTATACTCTTCTTTCTTTGCTCCACCGTGATGACGCAACGCACGAATCGTTGCAACAAGAACAACCGCATCGGGTTTCAGTTTTGCATGACGACATTTTATATCCAGAAATTTTTCTGCACCGAGATCAGCACCGAATCCTGCTTCTGTAACCGCATAATCAGAAAGTGTCAATCCCATTTTCGTTGCGTTGATGGTATTCGTTCCCTGTGCAATGTTTGCAAACGGTCCGCCATGAATGATGGCAGGATTTCCTTCCAGCGTTTGAACTAAATTTGGTTTGATCGCATCTTTCAGCAGCAACGCCATCGCTCCCTGCGCTTTCAGGTCTCTTGCGTAAATTGGTTTCTTGTCATACGTGTAACCGATAAAAATATTTCCAAGATTGGTTTTCAGCTCTTCAAGATTCTGACTCATCACCAAGATCGCCATCACTTCCGAAGCAGGCGTGATATTGAATCCGTCTTCACGCGGAACTCCGTTCCCTGTTCCACCCAATCCGATCACAAGTTTTCGAAGCGATCGATCGTTCATATCCATCACACGTTTCCAGACTATCGTGCGCGGATCAATGTTCAAACTGCGCGCTTTGTTCTGAATATTATTATCCACCAAAGCTGAAAGCAGATTATTCGCTTTTTCAATTGCGGAAAAATCTCCCGTGAAGTGAAGATTGATATCTTCCATCGGGATCACCTGAGAATAACCACCGCCCGCTGCTCCGCCTTTAATCCCAAACACCGGACCCAGCGATGGTTCGCGCAAAACAACCGTTGCTTTTTTTCCGATCTTATTTAATCCTTCCGTTAATCCGATGGAAGTTGTTGTTTTTCCTTCTCCGGCAGGAGTTGGAGAAATAGCTGTAACAAGAATTAATTTATGCTGCTTTACTTTTGCATCATCAATTAAATGAAGCGGAAGTTTTGCTTTGTACTTTCCGTAATGTTCAAGTTCATCAATATTGATCCCGAGTTTTGTTGCGATCTCGTTGATATGTTTGATCTTTGCGCTTTGCGCGATCTCGAGGTCAGAAGGAAATGTTGCCATAAAATATTTTGGTTAATTATCTTTTGATTCGGCAAAATACGGAGTTTTTTCTCAACAGAATTATTCTTCCGTCATACTTCAAAAAAATTATTCCACCAATCCAAACTGCTTTGCATGATGCGTGGCATGTTTGTGAAGAAGCTGAACCTGTTCTTCAAAATTCAAGTTTCCGAAAAAAGGATTTATGTTTCTTAATCCGGAATTATTTTCATAGACAGAAAAGAAATGATCTATCTCTTTTTGCAGTTCGGCAATTGCATCCTTCATAGAAACATGTTTGAACGGCACAGGAACATCGGGCAATAATTGATTGGGAGTATTTTCTTTGAACGGCTTATCCGACATCATGAACGCGTAGGTCTTTTGCGTTTGCTCAGGCGTAAGCATCGCCTGCAGTTTCACTTCACCGCTTGCCCAGCGAAACGCATTGCTCATATGTTCCGCCATTTGCTGGGCATTCATCTTTCCCCATTTGCCTTTGGCTTCGGGCTGAAGCGTGGAAAGTAGTTTGGTGAATTCTGTTTTTAGAAAATATATTTTATTCTGATTCATGGTTTGTTTGTTTTCTTCCAGGTTTTAAAATATTTTTCTTGAATCTTTCTGTTCTTCGGAATTTCCCTCAGCGGTTTGCATTCCTTCATGGTTTTAAAATATTCCGCAGGGAGATTTTGATAAATAGAAGTTCCTTTGGTTTTCCACTCAAGCATTTTATCCGTAACGTCTTTAATTATTCTTGCAGGATTGCCAACCACTACTTTCCTTTGCGGAATTATCATTTCTTCAGGAACCAGGGTGAGCGCACCGATGATGGAATTATCCCCGATCACCGCGTTATCCATAATGACCGCGTGCATTCCAACCAAAACATTTTTGCCGATCTCAGCGCTGTGGATGATCGCGCCATGACCAATGTGCGCGCCTTCTTTTAACCGCACCGTAACTCCCGGGAACATGTGAATGATGCAGTTCTCCTGCACGTTGCAGCCGTCTTCAATAATGATCTGCCCGAAATCCCCGCGAATAGCAGCGCCCGAACCGATAAAAACATTTTTTCCGATGATTACATTGCCCGTTACACTCGCAAGCGGATGCACAAAAGATGTTTTGTGAACGACCGGTTTATATCCTTGGAATGAGTAGATCATAGATTATATTTTAGGTAACTATATACAATTAGGGACTGAATAATTATTGATTTTCATTGAAAAAAACCCGCTCGTTTTTTATCCGTTCGTACTCTTTGGGTTTCCCTCCACAACCATCTTAATCACATCCTCAAAGGAAGCGTTTAACTTCAACTTCGCTTCGTACTTTGATGGGCGTTTTTTAGGTCGCTTCGTGGCGGGTTTTTGTTTTGATTTTTTTCGCATAATTATTTTGGTGGTTTAGCAGACAAAAAACGAATCTTTGAATCTTCACTTTCAACATCAAATTCCGTATGCAATAAGCCGTTAACATTTTCAATAATTACTTGGGCATTTCTTTCAGCAATCCAAGCATCCAAAATTTGTTTTCCTATCTCTTTTCTTTTAGTTGGAGGTAAAAAAGGAACTTTAACATTTTTTATATCATCCCAATCTATTGTTTGCCTTCCCATCCCAATAGCAGAGGTTAAAAAATCCGCTCTGATTTCAGTTGTTCTAAGTATTGACCACAAATACATACTATCTTCTTCATTGATACATCGTACAACAGTATAACTGCCAGATGCTAAAGCACCATCTAAATCTTTTGTTATATATCCGATAGCACCATGAAAAGTATTGTATTCGCTAAATACAATATCTCCAGTTCTAACGACTTTCATTTTTTTGTAATTGATTTCTTTGCCTATACGAATTTCTTCTGTCAGACAACGCCCCGCATAAGTTATGGTTAATATTCTAAAAAAATCATCAGGGGAATTTTTACTCGGTTCAATTATTTCTTCTCTTGGTTCACAAATTTCGTTTAAAGATTTTACTTCATATCCTTTTCGCTTCCATTTTTTTATGAAACGACCTTGAAGGGGAATACAATATTTTACGTCTAATCTGTCCGTTATCCTATCTGGCTCAACTAACCATTTTCCGTTTTCTCCTTTATTAAATTTTGAAAACTCATCAAGTATTGTTTCTATTTCCTTCATTGCTAATCTTCTCGCTTCGATAACTTTTGATGGCTTAGTAGTTACTGGCATATCATCTACTCCCAAATAAATAGAGGAATACATAAACACGGCTGGTTGTTCATCGTTTTTATTTTTTTTCTTTTCTAAATAAATCATTGCCGTTTTCACTCTTGCAGATGCCATTTGAAAAGCATCGCCATGTAAAGATATTACCGCTCTAATTATAAAATTATCTCGAATAAAATTTCGCACATAACTATAATCGCCAGAGGATAAAACTGTTTCATCAATAATTGAAATTAATTTGCCTCCCCCCTTAATAAATCACAATATCTTTCTATAAACATCGCACTTCCACGAAGACGATTTCTTTCTTTAGTTGTTCCATCTAATTTTATTAATTCGTATTCTTTTAAAACTTTTTTTTGTGATTCATCTGTAAGTTCATACCACATTGAAAACGGGGGATTAGTAGTAACAACATCGAAAGAGTTTGGCTTCATAAACTTTTTCATATCTTCGGTTTCACTTTGTATAATCCTATTTTCAGATTTATCTACTTCAATATTTTTTTCAAGTCCATCACCATAATAAATATGACTACCGCCATCACCATGTAAATACATATTTATCCGTGCAATCCTTGATAAGTTCGGGTCTTTTGCAGCATCAATTCCATACATACATTCATTACTTATTCTTCCAATCAATTCATCTTTCTTTTCACGGCTATAACTTTTATTGTCTCTTACTTTGTTTCGCATTATTGTTAGTGCCTCAATTAAAAAACCTCCAGTCCCACAACTTCCGTCCAAAACTTTATCAATATGATTTTCGCTAACCTTCAAATCAGCAAGTAAAGTTCCCAGTAAAACTATACTTCTCGGTGTGAAATATTGACCGAGAGAAGCACCGCGCATTGTTGCGTTCAAGAAAGTTTCAAATAATCTTCCGTTTAAATCTTCATCAATACCGAATAAATCAAATCCTTCAAGTTTTTTGAGAACTCCCTTTATTGTTGTTGGCTTCAAATTAATTTTATCGTCCGTATCAAAGATTTGTTTCTTTTTATTTTTATCAATGTCATCTTGAATATGGTTCATTAAATCCTTGAATTGAATATCATTCATCGGATTTAACATTTCTCCTTCTCTGCTTTCAAGCCATTTTACGGAAAATGTATTTGCAGTTGATGGGATTTTTAAATTTCCATCTTCATCAGGAATATATTGTTCGTGAAGTTTTCTATCATTCCAAAGTTTTAGGAAAATAAGTTTTACAAATTCTATAAAAGCTGAATTTGCTCCTCGCTTTTCAGTATTCCAAATGTATTTATGGCATCCTTTAAATATTTTCTGTGCGTCTTCTTTATTTATTTTTTTCAGAGTAATGAATCGTTCCTTTTCTTCTTCCGATACAGTACCATCATTTTTCATCTCATTAAGAGAAAGTAATGTTCTGAATTGTTCATATTTTGTTCCGCCAATATAAAAATCTTCAAAGTTTAATTCAAATATTGGTTTACCCTCATCCCATTTATAAAGAGCGGTTTTTAATCCGTTTGTCAGCAAAAAATACCTTACTGTTTTTTTATCCCTATTCAATAGCAAACAGTAGTGGGCGCATTGTTCTACATAATCATCAATATTTTCAGAAGGAGATTTCGCATCAATAACAAGCAATGGATTTTTCTTTTCAATAATTATATAATCGGGCTTGTAGGAGATTTTCTTTGAACCTTTGGCGATAGTAACCTTATCAATACTTTCTTTTGCTTTTATGTTTTTATCCTTATATCCTAAGTCGGTCAATAATCTATTGACAAAAAACATTTCAACGGTTGCTTCATTCGTCAGTAATTTTTTTTCACAATAATAATTTCGGTCTTTATGGTAATCAATATCTTCAAGTATTGATTTTCTTTTTATGAAATCCGTATCAGATTTTTTATTTGGCATTTTTCTGAATAAGTTGTTTGTATGGAAGTGTAGTTTCACATTTCGTCAATGCAAGATTAAAGCGTTCATTTTCTTCTATGTTGCGAGTATTGTAACGGAAAGAAAACTCATCGCAATATCTGTGAAGATGTTGTTTGCTTGTAGAGTGATAGATGCCATAAACTCCACGTTTAAATAAACTCCAAAACCCTTCTAATCCGTTTGTGGAAAATCCATCACGAACATATTCGCCTTTCTTGTGATTAATAACTTCGTGCTGAAAGTTTTTAGAAAGTCCGTTGTATGCTCCCCATTCGTCTGTAACCATTATTGCGCCCTGTTCTACCATTGCAGTAATAATCGGTTTCAATGTTTTTGCTTTTGTGTCGGGTACAACCTCTGTATTTACTTTGCCATCGCTCAACAATCCGAATACTGCTGTCTTGTCTTTTACGCTACGTCCTTGTGATTCTTTTATCTTCTTATCGTTATGCCTGTTTTTATTTTTTCCGCCAAAAAAACTTTCATCTGCTTGTACTGTTCCCGCAAAGATAGAAGGATTTTTTTGACGTACCATTTCACGAATACGATGTATCATGTGCCATGCACTTTTTTGAGTGATGCCTAAATCCCTGTGAAGCTGTAAACTGCTGATACCTTTTTTATGTGAAGTGCAAATATAAATTGCAATAAACCATTTGCTTAATGGCACGTTACTATCCTGCATAATCGTACCAACTGTAACGCTGAATTTCTTTTTGCACGTTGCACATTTGTAACGCTTACCATTTTCAATGTTCCAAATATTTTCATTTGCACAATATGGGCAAACTGGTTTTCCGTTCCATCGTTGCTGTGCTAAATACTCTCTGCAAACAGATTCATCTTTGAAATTGTTTGCTAACTGCTGAATGTTTTTGAATGTTGGTTTCATGTGCTGTGTTTTTAATTACACTATAAAGATAGTATAATTAGTCCAACATAGTATATAATATTTCATTTAGTTATGAACAGCGTTTTTTGAGTAAATTTGCCCTAAGTCCCTAATTGTATATAGTTACCATATTTTATTCGCGCACGAAATATA